>CAKPQL010000008.1 GCA_934178555.1 uncultured Clostridia bacterium | reverse complement strand
TAAATTATTTGGCAATACTTTGTATTACCGCTTGGTCTCTTAAAGGATTTATTGTTTACTTTTCAATGTACTTTTTTTACATTCTGTTCTCTTAGGAACGGAACTTTTTAATTATACTACTTGCTTTTACATTTGTCAACATATTTTTTAATTTTTTTAAATATTTTGCTTTTTAGTGCAAAATAAAAATTAGTAACCAATGGCTGTTTATTTTTCGCGTTTTACCTATCAATATATTACTAACTTAAATTATAAAATATATTTTCATTTGTGTCTCAAGTGATATTTATTTTAACATCATTTATTATATCTGTCAATACTTTTTTTAAAATTATTTAAAATATTTTTTATCACTTGTTCAAGCTTTTATGTACTGCTATATAATAACATTTTTTCTTTCAAAAGTCAATGATTTTCCACTAGTAATTTATGGTATTATTTTAATTTCTTTTACAATTAATTGTATAACATATTGTAATCATATTATCCTTTTTGAATATATATGTATTATTATATTTGTTTAGTGGAGGATATCTATATGAAATCTCGAGGATTAGATTTTAAGCATAAAGAAGTAGTAAGTATAAAAGATGGTAGGCGCTTAGGTTTTGTTCAAGATGTTACCGCTAATTTGGAAGACGGATTGATTACTTCTATCATCGTACCAGGCACTACAAGATTCCTAGGAATGTTTTCAGGGAATAACGATATCGTTATTCCCTGGCAAAATATAAAATGTATTGGAGATGATATTATATTAGTGGATATCTAATAATTCCTTTACTACCTCATTGATTGTTTTTCCATCAGCAGCTGCTCCTATTTTTTCTTTTGCAGCTTTCATTACTTTACCCATATCCTTTACACTTGTAGCAGCTGTTTCATTTATTATTTCTTTTATAATTGGTGTTAATTCTTCTTTTGATAATTGTTTTGGTAGATACTCGTTTATTATTTCAATTTCTTCCTTTATGCCATCTATTAAATCTTGCCTTCCGCTCTTCTCATAATCTGCTAATGAATCCTTTCTTTTTTTTGATTCTTTTGCAATTATCTCTATTATTTGTTCATCGTTCAATTCTATTTGTTTATCCTTTTCTATTTGCAATATTGCTGCTCTAATCATTTGAATTACATTTTTTCTTAATTCTTTTTTCTCTTTCATACAATTTTTTAAGTCTTCCATTAACTTTTCTTTTAACATAATAGTACCTCCTCTTAAAATGTAGAAATGTAGTAACCTGTATACACTTCATTATATTATTTTAGGGCACGTTTAAACGCGCCCCTACTCTAATTACAAATTTTCATTTTAGAATTTTCTTTTTCTAGCTGCTTCTGATTTTTTCTTTCTTCTAACACTTGGCTTTTCATAATGTTCTCTTTTTCTAACCTCTTGTAAAACACCATTTCTAGCACATTGCCTTTTAAATCTTTTTAAAGCATCTTCTATATTTCCATTATTAACTTTTACCTCTGACATTTAATTCCCCTCCTTCCAAAGTACCAACTCATACTGTGGGATTATCTTTTTTTAATCTTCTATTTTTTTGACTTTGTTATTATACCTTATCCGAGCCTTAAATGTCAATACCTTATTTAAACATATCTCCTAATGGCTTAGCTTCATTAATTCTCTTTATAGCTTCAGCAAATAATCCTGCTATTGATAAAACCGTTATTTTGTCTATTCTTTTTTCAGGTGTCAATGGTATAGTATTTGTAACAACCAACTCTGATATTGCTGATTTTTGAATTCTTTCTATCGCTGGTCCAGATAATACTCCATGTGTACATCCTGCATATATTGTTTTAGCTCCAAATTTTTCTAGTAAATTTGCTGTTTCTGTTATAGAGCCTGCTGTATCAACCTCATCATCAAATACAATTGCATTTTTTTCTTTTACATCACCAATTATAGTTGAAGCAATTGCCCTGTCATCATTTCCTTCTCTTCTTTTATCTATCATAGCTATTGGGCAGTTAAAATATTCTGCATACTTATATGCCTTTTTTGAGCTTCCAGCATCTGTTGCAACAATAACCATATTCTCTATATTTTTACTTTTAAAATATGTTTGTAGTAAATTTTGTGCTGTTAACCTATCACAGTTAATATTAAAATATGCTTGTATTGCTGGGTTATGCAAATCGCATGTTATCACTCTATTTGCTCCTGCAGCTTCTAACAATGATGCCATAAGTTTTGCTGTTACAGGTATTCTTGGTTGATCTTTTTTATCTGATCTTGAATATGGAAAATATGGTAACACCACATTCACTCTTTTGGCAGATGCCCTTTTTGCAGCATCTATAGTTATTAATAATTCCATTATTCTTTCATTAATTGGTGGTTCTACTGTTTGAATAATGTATACATCTTGTTCTCTAACTGTTTCTTTTATTTGTACAAAATTGTTGTCGTTTTTAAATTTGAACGAATCAATTTTTCCTAATGGTAAATTCAAGTATTCACAAATTTCTTTTGTAAAATCCTCTGCTGATTTACATGCAAAAATTTTTATATTTTCCATAATTCCCCCCAAAAAATATATATTATATTCTCAATATGCTCATTATATAGGATTAAAAAAATAAAAACAATCCCTATTTTTCCTTTTTTAGATTATTTTTTATTTAATACATACAAAAAAAGAACGCAGTCTTGCGTTCTTTTTTTGTATGTTAATTTTTAAATATCTCGTCAAACTCTTCTCCATCAATTTTTTCTTTTTCCAAAAGTCTTGTTGCAACTGCATGTAATTTATCTATATTACCACTTAGTATTACTTCTGCAGTTTTATAAGCCTTATCTATTATCTTTTTAACCTCTTCATCTATTATCGCTGCTGTTTCTTCACTATAGTTTTTAGTTTGAGCGAAATCTCTTCCTAGGAATACTTCTTCTTGACCAGATCCAAACATAATTGCACCAACTCTATCACTCATTCCATATTTTGTAACCATCTCTCTTGCAATTTTTGAAGCTCTTTCTATATCATTACTTGCACCTGTTGAAATATCACTCAATATTAATTGTTCTGCAACTCTTCCTCCTAATAAAGATACTATCGTTTCTTCCATTTCTGATTTTGACATAAAAGATTTATCTTCTGTTGGTCTATACATAGTATATCCTCCAGCCATTCCTCTTGGTACAATAGATATTTGATGTATAGTATCTTGTGATGGTAAAAATCTACTTACTACTGCATGACCTGCTTCATGATATGCAACTAGTTTGTTTTCTTTTTCGCTTCTTACTCTCGTTTTCTTTTCTGGTCCCATTGTAACTTTTATCATTGCATCTTCTATTTCTTCCATATTTATAACATCTTTATTTCTTCTTGCAGCAAGTAAAGCTGCCTCATTTAGTACGTTTTCCAAATCTGCTCCTGCAAATCCTGATGTATTTCTTGCTATTGTTTTTAAATCTACATCTTCGCCCATTCTTTTCTTTCTAGCATGAACTTCTAATATTTGTTCTCTTGCTCTTACATCTGGTGCTGATACTACTATTTGTCTATCAAATCTTCCTGGTCTTAGTAATGCTTTATCTAGTACGTCTGGTCTATTGGTTGCAGCCAACACAATAACTCCCTCGTTAGTTCCAAATCCATCCATCTCAACTAATAATTGGTTTAAAGTTTGCTCTCTTTCATCATGTCCTCCACCAAGTCCAGCACCTCTTTGACGTCCAACAGCATCGATTTCATCTATAAATATTATACATGGTGCATTTTTCTTTGCTTGCTCAAACAAATCTCTTACTCTTGATGCTCCAACTCCGACAAACATTTCAACAAAATCTGAACCACTTATTATAAAGAATGGTACTCCAGCTTCTCCTGCTACAGCTCTTGCTAAAAGTGTTTTACCTGTTCCTGGAGGTCCTACTAATAAAACACCCTTTGGTATTCTTGCTCCCATATCTGTAAATTTTTTAGGAGCTTTTAAAAATTCCACTATTTCTTGTAATTCTTCTTTTTCTTCATCTACTCCAGCAACATCATCAAATGTAATTCGATTTTTCTCTCCTATTCCCATCATTCTAGCTTTGCTCTTTCCAAAAGCCATTGTCTTGTTTCCACCTTGTGAATTTCCATTCATAAATAACATTAAGAATAATAGGAATATTATTAGTATTCCAAATGGAGAAATTAGACCAATTACAGTCATTATTATTGACTCTGATTTTTCTTCTAGTGTTATACTTCCAGAAACAAGATGTTTGTTAATATTATCCATAAAGCTATCTAAGCTTGGTATAATAACTTCTTTTTCCGTTGTAGTTCCCTTTAATGTTACATATGCTTTAGTTCCATCAGCTGCAATTTCTACATTTTTTACTTCGCCTGTTTCTATCTTAGTCATCAATTCAGAATATGTCATTTTAGTATCGGCATTATCCAATATAGATGTTATTAGCACTATAAATATTATTCCTATAATTAGCCACATCGCTAAAGTTTTTAAACTATTTTTCATACTTTCCTCCTATGTTTATGTGTTATTTTATTATTGCACAAGATAGCGGAACCTATTGTGCCATCTTATGCACCATTGATATCATAAAAGACATTATAATACCATACTATACCACATCAAGATTTTATTTTCAAGACCTTGTAAATAAAATCTTTTTATGCTTTACTAGTACTTTTAAACCTTTTGTTGGTATCAAAAACTTATTTCCAACATTATTACTACATAACTTTATTATATCTTCTATGTTAGTTCTTTCAATTCCTTTTGTATGATTTTGTAATTTATTAATTACATACAATATCATTCTTCTTTTAATTACAATATCTAAAGAATTGAATTTTTTCAAATCCAACTCTATTGAATCCGCTTCTGCTTTTATACAAATATTATTATATTCTTTTTCAACAATTTTATTTATATATTCGCTTTCTTCTGTTGCAACTTCAGATAGTCTATTTATTGTATTTATAATGTTATTATTAAATTCTTTTTTTATGTATGGTATTACTATATTTCTTATTTTATTTCTACTATATACATTTTCATCATTTGATTCATCATGTCTTGTTTCTAAATTATTCTGTTTACAATACTTTTCTATTTCGTCCCTTGTACATTCAATTAAAGGTCTTATATACTTATTCTCTCTCTGTGGTTCAATTCCTTTTAGTCCTGATATTCCACTTCCCCTTAATATATTCATTATTACAGTTTCAGCTTTGTCGTTGCTATTATGCGCTATTGCAATTTTATTTGAATTTGTTTTTTTTAAAATTTCATCGAAGAACTCATATCTAGCATTTCTCCCAGCTTCTTCTGTACCTATTTTTTGTTGTTTTGCTATATCTAATACTTCTATATGCTTAACATATACTGGTATATCCAAATCTTTGCAAAATTTTTTTACATATTCTTCATCAATTTTCGCATTTTCTCTAATCATATGATTAATATGTGCAACAAATAATTGAATGTTATACTGCTCCTTTATTTTATTTAATATGTGTAATAAACAAATCGAATCCGGTCCTCCAGATACACCAATAACAATTCTATCTCCATTTTGTATTAAGTTATATTTATTTATTGTTTTAATTACTTTATCCAACATTTGCTCCTTTAATTTATTTTATTAAGGCATAAACATATACCTTTACATTATTTGTAATTAACTTACAGCAAATTATAATAATATTTTTTACATATTTTTTTCGATATTTACAAACTTAGTATAATTGCCTAGCCATAACAATTCTACTGTTCCAGTCGACCCCCCTCTATGTTTTGCAAGTGTAACTTCTGCAATATTCTTTTTTTCACTATTTTCATTATAATAATCATCTCTATATATAAACATTACTATATCAGCATCTTGTTCTATTGCTCCAGACTCACGCAAATCTGAAAGCATTGGTCTATGATCTTGCCTTTGTTCTGCTGCTCTTGATAATTGTGATAATGCAATAACTGGTACATCTAATTCTTTTGCTAATATCTTTAAAGATCTACTTATTTCAGAAATTTCTT
Organism: uncultured Clostridia bacterium; assembly: GCA_934178555.1. Lineage (GTDB taxonomy): Bacteria > Bacillota > Clostridia > TANB77 > CAG-508 > CAKPQL01. The sequence continues at coordinate 50,927 of CAKPQL010000008.1, read as the reverse complement.
GTTCACGGCTAGCATTTCTTTTTCCGCTTCCCTGTACCAATTGCAAATAATCTATTATAACTAACCCTATATTTTTCTCTAATTTTAATTTCCTACATTTTGCTCTTATTTCCATAATTGAAATTCCTGGTGTATCATCTATATAAATTGGAGCCTCTGATAATGGACCTAATGCTGTTGCAAGTTTTACCCAATCATCTTCTTCTATTTTTCCTGTTCTAACTTTATTGCTATCCACCATAGCCTCACTACATAGCATTCTGTTTACTAATTGCTCTTTAGACATTTCTAAGTTAAATATTACTACTGGCACATTTGCTTTTAGTGCAGCATTTGTTGCAATATTTAATACAAATGCAGATTTACCCATTGCAGGACGTGCAGCAACCAACACCAAATCTGATTTATGCAATCCAGATGTTTTGTAATCCAAGTCTGCAAAACCTGTAGGTACACCAGTTATTGCTGTTTTTTGATTATATAGTCTCTCTAATTCTGCAAAAGTTTCTACCAATACATCCTTTATAGGTGTATATCCTTTTGTATTCTTTTTTTGTATTATCTCGAAAATTTTCTTTTCAGCCAAATCCATTATATCGTCTACTTCTTCATTCTCTGCATATCCCATTGCCACAATATCATTTGATGCTTTTATTAGATTTCTTAAAATTGCCTTTTCCTCTACTATTTTTATATATCTATCTACATTTGATACAAGCGGAACCTTCTCAGGCAATGATGCAAGATATTCTAATCCACCAACTGCCTCAAATTTTCCTAATGAGACTAATTCATCTTTTACAGTAATTATATCTATGGGTTCAGCTTTATTATATAAATTGAATATTGCTTCAAAAATTGTTTTATTATCTTCTCTATAAAAATCATCTTTTTTTAGTACTTCTAAGCTTTCAATAACTGCATCTTTATCTGTAAGCATACTACCCAAAACAGCCTGCTCTGCTTCTATATCATGTGGTGGTATTTTTCCTATTTCCATGTTTTTTCCTCTTTTCTGTTTTTATTCTGATTTTATATCCAATGTTAATTTTGCAATTATTCCTTCGTATAATTTTATATCTACAGAAAATCTTCCTAATGTTTTTATTGTTTCAGGTAACACTATTTTCTTTTTATCAACTTCTATATTATACTGTTTTTTTAATTCTTCTGAAATTTCCTTTGCTGTTATGCCTCCAAATATTCTTCCATTTTCTCCAGCCTTAACTGTTAATTTTAATTCCAATTTAGCTATCTTTTCTGATATTTCTTTTGCTTTTTGTTTATCTAATTCTTTTTTGTGTGCTTCTGAATTTTTTTTATCTTTTAGTTTTTTTAAATTATCAGGAGTTGCTTCTACTGCTAACTTTTTAGGGAACAAAAAATTTCTTGCATATCCATCATTTGCATTTAATATTTCATCCTTTTTTCCAACATTTTTTATATCTTCTAATAATATAACTTTCATAATGAACACTCCTTTATATATATTTTTTACGACATCATTATACTGCTGCAAATTTATATCATTTACATAGTCTTTTTTAGTCTGTCATTTAAAAATACTTTTATTTTACTCATATAGTTTATAATAAAAACTCATATTTTTCAAGTAAAATTACAAAAACGCTTGTATATTTCAATTTTGTGTGTTATATTTTAAGTGGTTATTTTTTATAACTAAATTTAATCTTTAGACTATTGCCTTCTTTTTAGAATGTGCCATTTAAGTCGTAAAAATTAAATTAATATTCTAAAAAGGAGGAACCTATAGATGGCAGACAAAACATTAGTATGCAAAGATTGTGGTGCTGAATTTGTTTTCACAGAAGGTGAACAAGCATTTTATGCTGAAAAAGGTTTTGATAATGAACCACAAAGATGTCCAGCTTGCAGAAAAGCTAGAAAACAACAAAGAAACAATCATTAATAAAAAAATCTCACTTTATGTGAGATTTTTTTATTTCATATATTTACTGTTTATTCTGCTAACATGCTCTATGCTTTTCGCTGTATTTTAATTTAGTTGCCATCCCTCCTCTTATATGTCTTTCAGCCTTGTTTTCATCTAGTATTCTCCTTACCTCTATTGCTAGAGTTTTATTTATGGTCAATAATCTTTCAGATACATCCTTGTGTACTGTACTCTTACTTATTCCAAATTTTTTAGCAGCTCCTCTTACCGTATCTTTTGAATCTATTATATAGTGCGCAAGTTTTATGGCACGCTCTTCTATTGAAACATTTCTCATGAACTTTAACCCCCATACGAATACTTTTGTTTAATTGTATTCGCATAGGGGTTGTATTAGAACGAAACTTTTATAACACTATTTACTTCTTTTTATTTCTTTTTTCTTTTTTCTCTTTCAACATTTCTTAAAATCATATCATTGCTCACTTTATTTTAGAATCATATGAGTATTTATTATATCTCATTAATATATAGTTCCTCTACTTTGTTTATATTGTTCAAATGCTTCTATACACTCATCTCTATTCATTTGTTTCATATTTATTAAATCCACTTTCTCTCCTTTTAAATATTTATATATTATGTCATCTCTAAATCCAATTTCTGCTGCATCTTTTCTTGTACAACCATAATATACAGTTTTTATATTTGCCCATATTATAGCAGATAAGCACATTGGACAAGGTTCGCAAGATGAATATAATATATATTCAGATAAATCATATGTTTTTAAAAACTTGCACGCTTTCCTTATGGCAACAATTTCAGCATGTGCAGTTGGGTCATTTTCTTTTAATACTTTATTATTACCACTTGCAATTATATTTTTTTGCTTATCTATAATTACCGCTCCAAATGGCCCTCCTTCATTGTTTTCCATCGCATTTTCTAATGCTATTTTCATAAAATTATCCATCAGCTTTTTCTCCTTTTTTTATTTAGCATAATTTATATATTCAACAAATAATAAGAGCGCTTTTAATGCGCTCTCATTGTATTATTATAATACATATTTTTTAATTAATACTATTCCTGTAGAAAGTACTGCTAATACTATTGTTGGTAAAATTATAAATGCAGTTACTTGACCTGTTTTTGGTATTAATGTTATTACTGCGTAATCTATATCATCTTCACCTCTTACTTCATTATCTGGTGTTGAATCTATATCCTCTGCATCTTTATCATTTGCATCCTCACTTATTTCAGCCCAGTTTACTTTTGTACCAAAATTGTCCTTGCTATTTTTCCACTTAAATACTACAGTAATTATTGTACTTTCGCCAGGTTGCAATAATTTATCTTCTAACTGTCTTGTTACAATTTTTCCATCTTTTTCTAATTTCCATAATGGGTTATCTTCTGGTATAAATTCTAATCCTTCTGGTATATAGTCTGCTACTTCTTTAGCATAACCTGCTATCTGACCTTCATTAGTAATCTTTATGCCATATTCATATTTTAACACTATAGAATTTATTTGATTTGGTTTAAGCTCAATTTTTACTACAGGTTCTGGATCTTCTAATCCATTAAATCCTGTTTCAGTAACTTTTGTCTCTCCATTTTCTGTAATCATTACCTTACTTACCCATTTCAATAATGATAAATCAAAATATTTTACTTTTACATATTCTTTATCTATATCATCTTCGTTTGGAACATCATTATCTGGTGTTGAATCTTCATCATCATCACTATCTTTAGATATCTCAGCTGTATTTATAATTATTCTTTCTTCATCAACATTTTTTTCTACTACTTTAAATGCAACTTTTACTTCCTTATAATCTGGTGTATCCATTGTTTCTCTATCAAATGCTTTTATTACATTATCTTCACTTTTTTCTTCTGATAAATATGTTGTTCTTATAGTTTTAGCTTTTTCTGGATCATCTGTAACCTTTCCGTCTTCATCATACATTACCCAACCATATTGTACATTTATTTCATGATCTGGTATTAATTCTAATCCATTAGGAACATCATCTTTTATTTCGTCTGCATATCCATCTACTCCACCTTCATTATATACTCTTAGTGTATATATTACTACATCACTATTTGCAACAATTACTGGATCTTTTGGATGGATATATTTAATTTTTCCATTTTCATCAATTTCTACTTTTGGTTCCCTTGATACATCCTTTGTTTCATCTGTTTCAATTGGAAGATTTTCTCCTGTTTTACTTTCTACTTTTGTTATAAATTTTCTTAGTGCTAAATCAAAATATTTTAATTTAATATGTTCAACATCAATATCATCTTCATCTGGAATATCATTATCTGGTGTTGAATCTATATCTTTTCCATCATCCTTTTTAATCTCTGCAATATTTGTAATTATTCTTGTTGATGTATTTGGTTCAATAACTTTAAATGCTATTTTAACATCTTTATAATCTAAAGTTTCCATTGTATCACTATCAAAAGATTTTATTACATTATCTTTATCTCTTCCTTTAGATAAGTAATCTGTTGAAACTTGTTTTTCATCATCAGATAATTTCCATCTGTATTCGATGTTTATTTCATTATCTATTATATACTCTAATCCTTCTGGTATATTATCTTTTATCTCTTCTGCATATCCATTAAATTTACCTTCATTGTATACTCTAATTGTATATACTACAATATCTCCATTTCTAACTACTAAAGGATTTTTTGGATGTGTATACTTAGCTGTTGTGCCTGTTCCATCCTTTAAAGGAGTTACATCAACAACAGGTACTCTACTTTCATCTGGTTTCACTCCATTTATTTCTACAATGAATTTTCTTAATGCTAAATCATATTCCGGTTGATATATTTTTACTTTCTCGTAATCATCATCATCTTCTTGATTTTCTGCATATTCTGGTAAATTTGTATCTGTTGGTTTTACAACATTAGAAGGTTTTGAATCTCTATCATCTTGGCTTTCTCCATTTATTTGTGCTATATTTGTTAATATTTTTCCTACATTCTCTGTATCTTTAACTCTACATTCTATTTCTACATCTTTATAGTCTAATTTATCTCCACCATCATATGCTTTTATAACTTGACCATTTAAATAAGTAGAAGTTATAACTCTTCCATGAACTGACCATCCATATTTTTCATTTATAGTACTTTCACTTGTTGGAACCATTTCTAATTCTTCTGGTAAATAATCTTCTATTACTGTAACATATCCATCCACATCGCCTTCATTGTATATTCTTATTTTATATCTTACTGTCTCACCAATTTTTACAACTAAAGGATTTTTTGGATGTGTATACTTAGCTGTTGTGCCTGTTCCATTTTTAAGAGGTGTTGTATCTACTACTGGCTCTCTACTGTTTTCTACTTCTGTTCCATTAATGTGTGTTATAAATTTTCTTAATGCAAGATCGAATTCTGGTGTTGTTACTTTTAATTTTTCAAAATCATCATCATCTTGTTGTCCTTTATAATGATATGATTTATCTGTTAAATCTGATTTATTTGAATCATTTCCTTTATATGATGGTAAATTTTCATCTGTTGGCCTTCTTAAATTATTAGGTTCAGAATCTCTATCATCTCCAGTTTGATACATCTTTACATTATTTGCATCATAGCATTCTGTTATCTCTGCAATATTGGTTAGTATCGTGTCTTGCAATTTATCTTCTTTTTTTGTTACCACACAAGTAAATTTTATCTCTTTTGAATCTAATGTTGTTCCATCATATGCAGCTAAATTGTCAGAAGTTTTTTGCGTTATTGTAATCTTTCTCTTATCTGATGATACTGTAAAAGTATAATCTGTTGAGTTTGCACTATAAAATTCTAATCCTTCTGGTAAATAGTCTATAATTTCTGTTGCTCTTCCTGCAATTTCACCTTCATTATATATAGCAATTATATATTCTACTAAATCTCCTGTTTCTACAGGCACTGGATCCTTTCTATGTTTATACTCTGCTGTTGTATCAGTACTATTTAAAGGTACTTTGTTTATATCTGGTATTCTTCCTGTTAACTCACTTATATCTTGTTTTACTCCATTTCTTGTTACACCTACTATGTATTTTCTTAATGCTAAATCAAATTTTGGTATATGTATCTCTATCTCGTCTGGTTCTGTTTTTGGTGTTCTTTCTACTACTACTACTGGCTGATCTACATTACTTCCAGAAACAGTCCAAAATGTTGCTTTAGTATCATTGGTTGTATAAGTTATTTGTAATTTTATATCTGTTATATTATTAGATGTTAAATTTGATTTTTCTATTTTTATATAGAATTGTCCATTTCCTACAGTATCTTCCAATGTTCTTTTTCCAGAAATTGCATTACCATTTGCATCACATATTGTATATTGCAAATTATTTCCGTTTTTATCTACTACATTTCCTGAAAATGTATATTCTGTATTTCCTGTTTTTATTATCTCAAATGGTCCTGCAATCATATAAGTTGTATTTAAGATTGTTGATTGCTTTACCACTGGATTTGTATTATGATTTATTGATATTGTTGTTGGAACTTTTGAATAATTTGAATTTGCTTTTGCTGTATTTATAAGGTAATTATATAAAACTTCTGCCTCTTGCTCACGAACATATCCTTCTTTTGTTGAATCAGCCCAATCAGTTAATTCTGGTCCTTCGTCTGATAATGATGTATGTGAACCTATTCCAGTTCTGCTTATTTGCAATGCAGGTAATACATCTGTGTGGAAAATATTTGAATTAGATTCATTTTCATTTGTAAAATACCACAATGCCCATTGTTGTATAACCTCTATGTCATCATCTGTTATATATAATTCATTAACTTTCCAATCATAAAAAAAGCTATTTACATTTGAAAATTCACTTGCAAATGCATTTTTTAATAATTTATTTCTTGCTTGTTGTCTTGTTTCTATAGGTGTTTGCTTAGGTAAATATATATTATCTAATAACCACAATATAGAACCGTAGTTAGCATTGCTTAAATTTAATATTGAATTAACTTGTGATTTCTCAGTTACCATATCGTAATATGTATTATATACCACATCTGACATTGTATAATTGTCAGAACCAAAACCTTGTCCTGCTTTTAAACAATATATCGCATTTCTATAATCTGCTGTACCACTTGTTTTATCTACAATTTTCAAAACTGGTTTAGTATTTAATTCATAAGAATATTTAGTTGTATTAGACTCTGCCCCATTTTTAGTTGTTATTCCTTGTCTTACCTTAACTACACCTAATTTCCATGAACCAGTTGCAGCATATGTTTTTGTGTTAAACATTAATAAAACTGCAAGTGCCATTAATGCTATAGATAATAATAGTTTTTTTACTTTCATAATTACCTTCCTTTTCTTCTTATTATTACTACTTAAATATTATTTTACTCTTTTTTAAAACATTGTCAATATGCTTTATTCTAGCATTTTTAATCTATTATTTATTCCTATTTTACCATTCTACGGAAATATATTTTATGCGTTTTGGAATACAATAAGCCACTTATATTACAATTATATTACATTTTTGTTGAAAAATCAACTCATTATGTAAAAATACGAGCATTTTATTTAGGCATTTGGGCACTCCAGGAGACAGATAACATCGTTTATTAGACTTTCATTTATCTCCTGCAGTATTTTTTATAGTATATATATTATAAACTTTTATCTTCCAATAAACATTTGAACATACACTTTTCCATACGTTTTACTATTTACAACAGCAACTCCTGTATAATTAAAACTATTGCTTAATATATTGGCTTTATGTCCGTGCAGAATTCATCCAAGCCTCTACCGCTCCTTTATTACTTGAATTTCCTGCAATATTTTCTCCTGCTGCCTTATATGCTATTCCAAAATTTTTTATCATTTCAAAAGGAGTTCCATACGTTGGAGACGTATGTGAAAAATACCCATTATTAACCATATCCTGTGCCTTTATTCTTGCAACATTTTGTAATTCATCATTTATTGCTAATGCCGGTAAACCTGCTGCAACCCTTTTCTGATTTATTAAATCAAAAACTTCCTTTTCATCTGCACTTAGGCTACTTGTATTTTGATTAGAGTTACTATTGCTAGATGGATATATAAGTTTTACATATTTACTGCTTACTGCTCCAATGTAATCTTTATCTGTTTGTATAACATACCATGTTCCAACTTTTGCAAATATTCTAATATATTCATTTTTATAAACCTGTGTAACCACTTTGTAATTTGTTCCAGGTCCACTTCTTACATTTAGAGTATCTGCAGTCACTAATCCCGTAGGAGTATCCACTGTTTGATAATGTTGCATAGCAAAAGTTCTTGGTATTAACAATATACTACTTATTATCGTAACAGCTATAGCTATAATGAAAATTAATTTTTTTTTAGATTTTAACATAATTCCTCCTTATACTTAGAAACACTTTAATTATTGCCATATTTAATTATATTAAAAACAAAAAACAATATTCTAAATACTATATAGAATATTGTTTTTTTATAATAATATTGCTTCTTACATCTTTTGTAACAAAATATTACAATTCTATTGCAAAACTATATAACTTTACGGCATTGTCCATCTCCTTCTGCCTTAATTCTTTTCTTCCACTATAACTTTTTAATACCCTTACAGCATTAAAAATAATACTATTTACTTCCTCTTTTTCATCATAAAATTTTGTAAATTCAAATTCAAAAGTCTTGCTCTGTCCTGCATATATCACAACACCACTATGTGGTAAATTCTTAAGATTTCTATTTTCATTTTTTAATCCTAAAAGTATTTCATGTGATTCTGTTCCATCTGCTAATACTATAGGATATTCACATCTATTAGTTATTTTAACTTTATAATTTTGAGTTTCATATTTTTGTACCATGTTTTCTATTGAAATCTTCAAATAATCATCTTCATAAACATTTTGTAACACTTCTTCACCAACGTATTCCCTAATTGCTAGTTCTAAATTACCATTATTATTTTTTACTACAAATTTTTCTTCATAATATTCAAGTTCACTACCAGTTAATCCAGTTGCTAATATATCTTCAAATATACAAACATTGTACACATAAGTATTTTCTACATTTGAATAATTTTGTATATAATATAATTTTTTTTCATCAAAAATACTATCTATATATTTTTTAAAACTCTCTATATCAGGATACAAAGCATTTCTACAATTAGAACTTATCATATTATAGGCATTTTCGTATTCTTTATTATTGCAATAATTTATATATTTATCAATTAAATTCTCTATTGGATCTTGTAATTTTTCTGGTACTTCTGAATTATCCATTATTGCTATGTGAGGCTCATAAGTTGTCTTTGGTAGTTCTTCTTGTTTAAAATTTTTAAGAATATAATTTATTACTATAATTACAAGCCAAATTAGTAAAGCAATTATTATTTTAGGCTTATTTTTCCTCCAAAAATCTCTCATTTTTAATATAAATTTTGAACTCATATTTCACCTCATCACTTCATTAGTACTATTTTTTCAATAAAACACCTTATTCTGCCTGAAAAGATAATACAAAATCATTAAATCCATTTTCCCTTACTACAAAAAGTTGTGTAAAATTTTTTTGGTTATCTATTAAATCAGAAAAATTTACTGTTAATACATAATATGTGCCTAATCTTTCCAAATTTTCATAATTAAGTGTTATAATATCTGAATATTTATTTTTTACATATTTTTCAAAATCTTCTTGGGTTTTAAAATAATTTTGTTTAAACTCATCATATAATAACTTATATGCATTTTCATAATCTCTAGCCTCTATATAAGAAAAGTATTTTGATACATAGAATTGCATTCTTTTTACTTCTCCCATATCTTTTAGTTCTGTTATCTCTTCTTGATATTTTTCTTCTTCTGTTTTTATATGCACCTCAGAGGATACATCAATTTTTTGATTCTTTTGTGCAATTTTATTTATAGTTATACCAATCACAATCGCTATGACTGAAAGTAGTATTATTAATACAAAAATTATTATTAGTTTTTTATCTTTCATCTTCTGTATCCTCCTATCTCTATCTAATATTGCTTAATATTCTAGTCATATATCCATTAACTGTATTTCCCCAACTTACGTCACAATACGTAGGTGCAATTTGACTAACTGTATTTTTTCCTGAATTAAAGTAATATGCCGAATTAGCAATCCAATTTCCAAAATCAATTGTAGCTTCGCCAAAGCTATTATACCAGCGCCAATTAACTCCATTATATGAATAATATGATCTTCCTTTATATGCACCTTGCAAACTCATCCAGTTATATGTATACTGAGCAATATAATCCCAACTAGTACCAGCCCCAGATTCTGTTATTGCTACCGCAATTCCAAATATTGCATTTACATGATATTGATTTTGAATTTGCATAAAGTAATCTATGTTATTTACTATATTATTGTATCCTTCTGGATTTGCTGATTGATACCATTCTAATGCTGCTATAATTTTTTCTTTGTCTGTAATTAAATTCTCACCGCTTAAAATATTTACATTATGATCTCCTTCAATTTGTGTTGTTCCACCTTCATTTCCAAATACATCTCCTCCAAAATTAGAATCTGAAATTTCATCTGTTTCCTCTAAAGCTTTCCATTCTTCCGGAACAATATATTCGTCTACATTATATACAGCCTTTCTTTTACTATCTGTCATTATAATTACTATATCACTTTTAATTGTTTCTCCTATTTTAGTCTTTGATGAATAAATATCTCCCTCACTTATATTATCATCTAATTTTAATCCAGATATATAAATATACATATCCTCTATATCTTTTCTATCTGTTCCTGTAAGTCTTATTTTTATTGAATCACCTAGTCTTAATTGCTCTTCACCATTTTCAGTATTACTTTTTTCATCTTCTCTTGTTATTTGAATAATCTCTCCATCTGCTGGCATTACAACATTCATATCAGGTTCAAATCCTAATGTAGAATCCGTTTTATGTTTTATATTTACCTTAGCTGTTTGTGCATCATATATTGGATCCCATACTATTGGTTTATAATTTTCTATAGGCCATACCAAAGGTGTTATACTATCCTCACTACCTTTATCATCTTCTAATTCATCTACTTCTATTCCAACATCTTTAAATAATTCTTTCAAATCTCTTAAAACATATTCTGCATCCTCACTATGTACAGATTCTAGTATAGCAAAAGCGTATGTAAAAGTTCTTGTATTCATTATATTTTTAGTTTCTCCATCACCCAATTGAACCTTGTTTATAATATATTGTTTTTCTAGCCCATTTTCTGGTATCATTGATCCATTATATATATAGTATTTATATTTTTCCTCTGTATTCTCTTCTCCTTCTTTTCCGCCTAATAGCATTTCTTTTATTAATTCATTTTTCTTTGCAGCTGGTTCTTTTATTTGGAATATATCTTTTTTTCTTACTTCTTCTACATACAAATTTTCAACATCTGCTAATACATCATTTTCTTCTCCTAAACCTACATACTGATATGTACTTGTAAATGCTTCATCATCTTCAGTACCTTCTTCATTCTCTGCGACAACATAACATTTAGAAAAGTCTAAATCTTTATACCAGTGATTTGTAACACTAGTTATAAATGGTGTAAAAGTTTCTACATCATCTTTATTATATTCTTTTACTGCTAACCATTGACTTTCACTTAATCCTAATATCTGCCAATTATCTTCGGTTATTTCTATTAACTTTTCTTCATCGTTTGGATCTGGCATTTTTAATTTAATACTTGCATTTATAGGATATAATGCAATATTTACCTTTGTATCAAACTCCTCTTCTTTTACTATATCATACACGAAATCAGGTGCCATTGTAGCTAAATGCATAGTTAATAAAAATTCTATAGATTTTCCATATCTACCTGTCCATCCGTCCAAATCATATTGATACACATAATCGTGATAAGTAATTTGCATTTTTTTCGTTTCTCTATCTATTTCTACTTTTGATGATCCATTCTCCATGTGAATCATCCCAGTACCCCAACTATCCGTATCAAGTAAATTACCAAAGAACAAATCTGTTATAGTTAAATTCTTATTTGCAATCATATATGTGTTATTTTCTGCTGCAAGATATGCTTTAATATATTTACTTTCAATTTTATCTACCTTAATTTCTCCTGTTTCTTCATCTATTACTTTGTTATATAAAACTTTATTTCCAGACTTCACTGTACTTGTTCCATCGTCATTTTTTTCAACAGTTACTGGCTTACCATCTGTATCCAAAAAACCATAATTAGCTAAATCGTATCCCATATTTTCCAAATACATCGCCACATCACCAATTTGCTCATCTGTGACCTGTGCTTCATCTTGTCCTATAAAAAATCCTTTAACACTTACCCAAATACCATCTGCAAATTTTAATATTTTTTCTCTTACTAGTCCTGGTCCACTTGTAAAAAAGCTTATATATCCAATTACTATTATTATAATTAATATTGCAGCAACTATAATTAATATAACAAGCCATAATGGTGCAGTTGCGGCTCCTGCCGCTGCAGTTGCAGCGGTACCACCTTCTGCGGCAGCTCCTGCAGTTGCACCAGTAGCAGTTGCTCCTGCAGCAGTTTCAGCTGCTGCGCCTTCCGTAGCTGCCGTTGTACCCTCAGCAGCCCCATTAGTTCCTTGAGCAGCAGTACTATCCATATTATTAGGTCTATATTGTTCTGGAGGTTGATTATCACTTTCTTGTCCATTTGAACTTTTATTATCAGATTTAGATTTATTTGAGTCTGATGAACTTTTGCTTGATTTATTTGAATCATCATCTATGCTATTATTCTTATCATCTCTAAAATCACTACTTGATTCACTAGTGCTGTCATCTTTTGAGTTATCCTCTTGTTTCGAATCATTATAGTCGTCATCATCTTTATTATTACTATTATTATCATCATCTTTGTTATTATCTTTATTATTTTTTCTTCTGTTTATGTTTCCATTATTAGAATTTTTTTCATCCTCTTCATCGTCTATATCATCATCATATATATTATATCTTTTTCTATCGTCTCTTTCTTCTTGTTCTTTTTGTTCTTCTGATAGTTCTTTTTCCTTTTCATCATTATTCTCTCTAATATTATTGGTAGGTTTATATTGTTGTCTTTCATTTTCTAGCTTTTTCTGTTTATCTTCTTGTTTTTCCTTTTTCTTTTCTTTTTCTTGATTACTATTATTTAATGCATCTTTAAAATTCTTCATTGCTTCATTTTTACTATCCATCATTATCACCTACCTTTATTTCTTTCTAAAATTAGCCAATCTTTTCTCTAGTATTCTATGGTCTTCTTGGATTATTCCTATTACTTCTTCCACCTCTGCCATTTCTATTAGTTCTGTTTGTCCTATTATTGGTATTGTTAGTATTTATTCCACTCTGTTGTCTTGCTCTATTTATTGGTCTTGTTTTTGGCTGTCTTGTATATTTTTGAGATGTATTTTTTTGTATATCACCTGATTGTATTTTTGTAATTCTATCTAACACTACATCATTTGGTACCTGATATTTTCCTTCATATTCTGTCCTTAAGTCTTGTACCGTCTCTGCATATGTTCTTAATTTTTCATCTTTTATTTTATTAGTATCATTTATGCTTAATACCCTTTCTGTTTCATCTAACATTCTGTCATCATTCCAATTTTTCTCGCTTTTCAAATCGTTATATGCATCTATTACATTATTTGTTTTAGTATTAATTCTTGAATTGCTAGTTGCCCAATTTTTGAATTTTTTTCCTCCTGAAACGACTTTGTCTTTAGCTGCTCCAGCAGCGTTAGTTGCTGCTGATGCAAAGTTTGTAGCAGTCATCATTCCAGGTATATCTCCTGAAAATGCTCCACCTATTCCAGCACCAGTTGCAAATTCAAAAGCCTTTTTATTTGCACCAATCAATATATTGCCCAATGTGCTTCTAAATTTCTTATTTGCCTTATCAACTTCAGTATTATATTCTCTTTGAGTCCTTTCAACATCATTGTTATCTGACATTTGAGGTGTTTGAATAGGTGTACTTGAATTTGTTCCACCATTTTGTTGACCTTGTGAATTACTGCCTCCTTGAGAAGAATTCTGTTGACTTGATGCATTTGAATCTCCCTGTGTTGAAGAACTTTGATTGTTTTGAGCATTATTATTTGTTGAAGATGGTGTACTTCTAGTATTTGAGTTTCCTACATTAGATGTATCTTTCAAATTTGGTTTTTTACCACTACTTCCGCTTGAATTTGAGCTTGATGAACTTCCACTACCTTTACTATTAGAAGTTTTTTCACCTTTAAATTTTCCTAATACATTACCTGCTGTTTTCATACTTCCAGCTAATAATGCTCCTGCTGCCATTACATCAGATAAAGATTTTGCACTACCAAATCCGAATATGTTCCTTACTATTCCTTCAGCTTGCCTCATAAATATCATTATAATAATTACTATCAAGCCACCACCTAAACTAGATCCATTACCTAATATAGATATTATCATTGTTGAAAACACCATATAAATTATACAATGAAATGGTTGTATTAATACATTAAATACAAATTCCTTTAACCATGTATTTAACGCTTGAGATTTTCCGGTCGCCAATTTTATCTATTGAGTATGTAACTGTTATTATAGGTGCAATTATTATTAAAAATGCAACTGTTATCATACGTTTTGCATATGTATATAAAAACATAAATGTCATCGCTGTCATACCAACATATACTACTGCTGAAGCCATTCCTTTAGTAAATGTGACTGTACTTAATCCCTCCATAAGTATATTATCTAAATAATCTTTTATAATATCTCCAGAAAATCCAGCACCACTTGAAGGAATTAAAGCCCTTACCAACGCCTCATTTATATATATAGTTGCTATTATTATGTAATGTAATAAGAATATAGTTATAAATCCAACAATCCAATCTGTTAACATTTTCTTATATGTAGCTTTATCTTCTGCAAGTGTAGACATTGCCATACGAATACCAATATATACTAATACTAATAAACTTATAATTATTGCTAAATTTCTTATAGAATAATACCAACTTGCAATATTATTTCTAATGTCAACAATTACATCATTTTTTCCATTACTTGTTATTGGTTTAAAAAAGTTAACATTTATTATTGGAATTTTTCCTTCTACATTATGGAAAAATATATCCTCTAATGATAAAAACATTACTGACTCAGATTTTGTAGCTCCAACCTCTGCAACTTCCGAAGCAATAGCTCTAGCTATGCTTCCTGTTGTAAATAATAGCAATTTTGCTGGCATTAGTAATAACCCTGCTGCGCCATCTATTGCTAGACCTGCTACATCCCATCCGTTTAAACTTTCTTTTGCGTTTGTATCACTTGCTGCATATGACTTATTTGAACATATAAAATTAAATAATGTTAATAGTATCAAAAATATACATAATACTTTTTTGCATTTTATTTTCATTTTCTCACCAACCTATTCCGTTATATCTTTATTCATTATTAAATCTAATAATTGTTTTGTGGTATATACTGTATTTCCCACTGTTGCTTCTGCTTCTTTGTTTACTAATCTTAGGTTATCTATTGGTTCTTGTAAATTTTTAAAATCTTTATTTACTTCTACACTACCTTTTGCTTCTAATGTTTTTGATAATAATTCGGTTAAATCCTTTGCAGAAATCTTTGAAACTATTTGTTCTTTTATGTCATCTGTTACTATATTGTCTATTTCTTGATTCAATTTTTCTTTATCTTCAGAATTATTACTTATTGCTTTTTGAATTTTTTCTTCCAAATCTGGTTTTAATTTTATTTTTTCAAATCCGTCTTTGTTTTTTTGCACAGTATCTATAATCTTTTCTCTCAGTATATTATCAAAATTATTTTTAAACTCTTCTCCTATGTTACATTCATTTTCAGATAAATATTCTTTTGCAATTTCTTCTACAGATTTTAATGTTACTTTATCTTTTGTATAGTTAACCACATGCTCATTTATTTTGTCTTTATCAATTCCCTCATATATTTGTATAATATTCTTTTCTAATATATCTCTATACTTTTCCCTTAGCTTTTCATTCATTGCTATTTGTGTTTTAGTTTCATTCTGCTTTGGAGTATAGTATATTGGTGGATAATTACTATTTTTTATTTTGTCCATCTCTTGGTTTATTTCATTTATTTGTTTAACTGCGATATTCCCTATTACTGATAATTTTTGAATTCTTGTGCTATACACTTTTTCTATAAGCTCATTTTCTTCAATACCTTCACTAAATACATTCTCTATTACTTTGCTTCTACCAACAGTAGTCCAAGATAATATTGCTTTCGATACTTTATAAGTTTTGTTTTTATTTGTATTGTATCTTCTAATTTGTTTTTGCGTACTATTCTCTTCTTTTTCTGTATTATCTGCATTAACACCATTACTATTAATATTTCTTTTTCTTGATGTATCTACACCTCTTTTATCTGCTCCGGATGTATTTCTTTCTGTTTGATTTGTATTTTTTCCTCCATTTGAGTACGCCTGTGTATTATTAACATTATTAGGATTTTCAATATATAAGTATTGCGTTCCTTCTGTTGTTTTATCTAGTTTTTCTGCTTGTACTCCTTGTTTTCTCTTATTACCTAACCCCGTATTTAAATTGCTAGCAGCATATGCAAATGCAATTCCTCCTGCAATTGGTTGTTCAAATATTGCTGGTACACCAGTTACTAAAGCAACAGTTCCCTTAAATTGATTTTTTGCAAAATCTATTGAATTTTTTGTTAATTCCTTTTGGTGTTCTTTTTCTTGCTCTTTTAATCTTTCTATTTCTTTATTTACAGATTGTGCAAATTCACTATCCCCTTGAACCTTATATTGGTCATACTTAGCATTTACAGTGTTGGTTAAATGTTTATCATATGCATTTACTGCTACTTTCTTACCTTTACCGTAAAGGAAACTTCCAACACCTAAAGCTACAGCAAATCTATTTTTAAAGTCAAACACTGTCGCCATAACACTCTTCAATGAATTTGATTTTATTCTAAATATATTCTTAATTATATCTTCAGCACTTAGCAAGAAGTTTAATAGAATAATTAACAGTATTGTGTAAGGTATTATAGTAAGTACTGTTGCATTAGACATAATTTTTAATATTGTTCCCATCATTATAGTATATATGGATGCATGAACAAACTGTATTAATACATTAAATATAAATTCTTTCATCCATATTCCTAACGCCTTAGATTTTCCATTTATTCTTTGTATTGAATATGCAATTCCAAGTGCTGGTGATACTATTGCTAATATGTATACTATTAACACACGTTTAAAATAAAATAGCAACATTTTTATTAAATAATATACTAAAAACACATATATAATAGCACCTGTCCAACCTTTTGTTGCTGGTATTTCATATGCATATGCTCTAACTTGCTCATATATTGTTGCACTTGAATCACTAGGTGGAGCGACAAAGCTTATTGCAGTTTCGTTTAAGTTTAAAACTACAAGCATGAAATAATGTATAAACATTACAACTATAAAACTAACAACCCAACTTACTAATTTCTGTTTATAATCAGCCTTGTCTTTTGCTACACTTGATATTGCTGTTCTTATTCCTAAGTATATTAATGTAAATAATAATAGAATTATACAAACAGTTCTTATAAGAACATATCCTTCAGCAATCTTTTCTCTTAACAAATATATAACATTAGTTTTTTCTAACTTTTGACCACCTGCTTCATCAAAATTAAACATATTTACATCTAATATTGGCACTCTGTTATATATTATATCTTCTACTGTTACTCTTTCTTTTAATAGTTCTGTGTCACTTACTGCTTCTACTACTTTATTAGCCGTATCGTCAAAAATACTGGTCCATCCTACTACTTGAATTTTTATATTCATAGTCATTATTCCTAATAACCAATCTGCTGCATTTTCTAATGCTTCAAAAATCCAACTCTTATCAGTTTTTCCAAGATATTCTCCTTTTTTAGGAGTACCATTATAATAAAAATTTTCTGAATTATTTCTTCCTGTTACATCTATTGTGCCTTGATAATCATTATCAATATATTGTTCAAAAGCTTTCGAATCATCTACTGTTGGTGTAATTACTCCTGTAGATGAACCAACTCCATCCCATGCTGATTTTGTTTGTGAACGTGGAATTTGTTTTGCCGCAGAATTCTTTATTCTTACAACAGAATCATATGTAGGCCAACTACCTCTTCTTTTTACTTGCCATGTGCTATCCACATCCTGCGCTTCGGTAACATAGTTTGGTTCAACATAAATCATAACATGACTACCACTTCTAACCAATATGTCACCTGGTTGTAAAGAACCGTCTGTTACATATTCGAAATTAGAACTTCTTAATCCATTTGGAGTTACAAAATTCCCATCTGAATTACCACTAATTCCTAAAGAATGATGTATACAAAAACTTACAAAGCCAACACAGTCCATAAAGTACTTATCTTCTGCATATCGTAATTCTCCGCTACTTCCTTGAGCTTGTCCTGTTACTTTTACTCCTTGATAAGCCATTAATCTTCCATAATTTTGTGGCATTCCAACATTTGGCCAATAATCTCCATAATCGTATATTGTTTCTGCTGCATGATTTTCTACCATATCTTTTGCAAAAGAAGCAATTATTTGACCAGCTTCTGCTGCAGAAGAAAGTGTATCCCCATTTTCTTCTGCATATACAATATTATGCGGAATTATGGAATATAACAATATTATTGATATTAACAATATTAATATAGTTTTCTTTAATATTTTCATATTCTATAACTCCTTTCTTTTTATATTTATTGCATTTTATGGTAATTGTGTCCAACCACAAGACTATCTACATTTATAATATATTCTATTATTAACTTGGGTCTGCCTCGTAATAATCAGCTCTTGTTATCTCATTTTCTAACATTGTATTTGCATTTTCAAAAAACACTTTATTTTTTAATTCATCTATATCTATATTTTCAATTGTCATACCTGGTATTATTTGTCCTGTATAATTATTATATATTACTACACCATGGTTACTTGTTATATTAAATTGTATCTTTATTCCCTTTAGTGTATATACTAAGTTTACAAAATTTTCATTATAATTGTATTGGTCATAATCTGGCCATACATCTGTTATACTGCTTACAAATTTTTTTACATCTGTTCCATTTATATAATCTTCTACTAATTTAGCAAATTTAGTAGATTCATATTCTTCTACTCTATATACTGAAATATCTCCATATGCAAAAAATATATATATTCCTTTTCCTTTATATCCAAATATATCTGTATTATTTGACGTTATTGTCGGTGTTCCTAATATATCTACTATTTCTTTCTTTTCCATTCCTGGTATTATTCCATTTACTACTGAATTTGCATAGTTTTCTTTAAATACTATATTAAATACCTTTTTATATACATTTTTTACTTGTATTCCTTCATTTCCATAAACATCGTATTTACCTAATGTTCCTGTTTTTATACCAAAATTCATGTTAGACGTTTTCCAATTGTTATTTATTAGCTCTATTAATTCTGGAGATTGTACTTCTAAATTCGTAATTTGGGTCTTTTGTATTTTTTGCAAATTCTTTTGTGATTCTACATTTCCAAAATAATTGCTATCTCCATTTATATATTTTCTTTTTATTCTTCCATTTTCACTATCACATATAACGGCAATTAGCATTTCTTTTTCATCATCAATTAGTCTAAAACTGTTGTAATCCAAAACATATGCAGTCATATCCATTACTTTATTATAGTACTCTTCATTACTTATACCATTTGTATATAAATCAACTTTAAATTTTAAATATATATCTAACTTAAATCCATCTGCCGTTGACTCTTCTTGTTTTATGTATTCACCACCTAAATATTTTATTACATCTTCTGGAGTATTAAAATCTTCTATTGTACTATATACTTTATTGTCTCTTTTATATTGTTCTATAAAACTTCGTGTAATAAGTATGGCAATTAAAACTACTATTAGTATAACTAATACTATTAGAACTTTTTTCTTTTTGTTCATTTTAATTACCTCCTTACTTATATTATTCATTATTTTAGGTTTATTTCTTTCTTCTGCCAATTGAATTTATTGACTTCATTCCTCTCATTCCGAATAATCCTTTTATTATCTTCTCTCCTCTTGATAAAGCTCCAAAGAATATTAATGTAAATAAAGGCAATTTAGTTGCTATTTCGGATGCTGATACTATAAATATTAAATAAATAATTAAATGCACTGGCTGTATAAAAATATTTACTAAAAATTCTTTAAGCCAAGCATTAAATGCTTGGGCTTTATTATCTGCTACCTTATCTACAGAATATGTAACTGTAATTAATGGTGCTATAACCATTAAAAATGCTGTAGAAATCATTCTTTTTGCATATAGGAAGAAGAATTTTACTTGATAATATGTAAGCACCCAATATAAAATTGCTGCCCAAAGTATATTCCATCCATTAGCTTGAGCTATTGTAATTAAACAATCTCCTAAAATTATATTTTCTGTATTTCCATTTACAGTTGGTAATATATTAATAAGTGCTTTTTGAATAATCATTGCTATAATCATTATATAGTGCAAAAAGAATATTAATATAAAACTTTGAATCCATCCCACTAACATCTTTTTATATTTTGCTTTATCATCTGCAAGAGTTGATATTGCCATTCTTATTCCTATATATATAAGCATAAATAAACTTAATATTATAGCTAAAGTTCTTATTCCATAATACCATGCTCCTACTTGACTTTTTATAGTGTCATTGGTATCACTTTTTCCTCCCTCTGATAGTAAAAAATCATTATTTAGTATTGAATATTCACCAGATACTAAACTTGCTATTGTAAAATTACCACCTTGGCTTGTATCTCCTTCAAGTACACAAATTTTTAGTAACCCTCTTACTGCCTCTGCAATAGCAGATGAAGTTATCGCCAATAATACCGCTATTGCATCTCCTCCAGAAAAAGTCTCTCTTACTGGTTCATTTCTTCCGTTTACATTTGCTGTGCCGTTTTCTGCTAAATTCTTGTAAGTATTATAGCCATTATTTTCATTTCCAGCATCTGTTCCTGCTTCTGTTGCAAAAGTAAATTTAGGTATTATGAACGTTATTAATAAAATTATTATTAACATTTTTGCAATTATTTTTTTCATAATACCCTCCTTATCTTTTATTCTGCATTATTAATTCATTTCGAATCAAATGTTATTGCCTGCCGTTTTGCTCCCTCATTTGATTTAGTTTGTTCATGTTTGTTTCTACGAATTCAAATTCCTTCTTTGTTGGTTGTATAGCTATAATTGCTGTATCTCCTCCAACTTTTAGTAATCCTTCTCCTCTGTTACATGTTGTTAAGAAAGCGGCTTCACCATCACTTAATTTAAATACTTCTTTTATATACTCAATTTCTGACTTATCTTGTGCTAAAAACAATTTTGTATCTGATGATGTTAAAACTGCTTGTACTTCTGGCTTTTCGTAGAAATCTTGGAATTTTTGTGACATAACAGCAAGAGAAACATTTCTTTTTCTAGCACGTCTTGCCATTGTATTTAAGAAATCTACAGCCTCTGGGTATGGAAGTAACATCCATGCCTCATCTATTAGTACCCTTTTCTTTACAGCTTTTGATTTATCTTCACTGTTTTTCTTAACATATTTTTCCCAAATCCATGATAGTAATATTTGCTGTGCCAAAGGTCTTGCAAATCTTTCCTCTAGCCCTGATATATCTAGATTTATAAATGGTACATTATCAAGTAACTCAAATGTAGATTGTCCATCAAAATATGCCATTTGTCCATCATATTCTCTTACATATTGCTTCATAACTTTTATCAAATAACTATAATGGAATCTATAATCTTGATTATCATTATATTTAGAATTATCAACAATTCTTTTATACCATGAACCTATAGTTGGCATTTCTTTTTTTGTTTTTCCTAAAAATTTGGTATTAATTAATTTTCCATCTTCTTTTTCATATAAACTTTCTAAATCATTTGTTATTCCTCTACTTGCATACTCTTGTGAAACAGCCTCTGCAATAATTTGTTTTGTTAACTCATTTACTTCCTGACTTCTTGTACTACCTCTTGCCATTGTAAGTAAAGCTTGTGTTACGTCCTCTACTTTGTTTTCTACATTTAACACTGTTCTTTCTTTTCCTGTTATTTCATCTTTTACAACTTCTGGCTCTAAATCAAATAAATTTATTATAGTATTTGAACTTGGACTTATTGTAATATTAATTCCACCAAGAGCTTCAGCAACAACTCCATACTCACCTTCAGCATCTAGCGCCAAACTTTCTATTCCCATAAGTACAGATGAACGAGCTGTTAATGTTTTAATTGTAACACCTTTACCAGCACCAGACTTACCAAATATAACCATATTATAGTTTGATAATTTAGAACTAAAATTATCAAATAATATTGGCAATCCAGTTTGACGATTAAATCCTAATGGAATTCCTTTTTCATGTCCAATATCTGATGTAAAAAATGGGAATACCGTTGCCATAGAACGTCTATCAAAAGTATGTTGTTTCTTTATTTTATTATCACAATAAGGCATATTTGATCTTAACGCCTCGTCTTGTATTGCCCATGCTGGTTTTACTCCAATCATAGTTTTTGACATTTCTGATGTCAATAATTCTGTATATTTATCTAGTTCTTCTAAGCTATATGCAAACAATGTACATATAATTGATGATTCAAATAGTTTATTGAAACCAGCTGCTATTTGATCTCTAAGTTCTTCTGCTTCTAGTCTTTTTTGTGCCAGTATTCTCTCTCTATTTATATCTCCTCTATCTAAAGCAACAATTCTTTCAGACTCTAATTCATTTATTGTTCTATTTAATTCTGTCTGTGATGTGCTTTCACTTACTGGATTTATAAAAACTGAAACATTTATATCTCCAAATGTATACATACTTCTTAAGAACTCTGGGAATGTACACATTCTAGGTATTGTAGACACTATCATACTTCTTGCATATCTAGTTTTATTAGATATTATTTCTATATGATTTGTATAACTTGCATCAATTCCTGCTGGTGCTATCAAATCCTTTAAATTACTTGCATTTTTAGTTAATAAGTCTTCTCTTTTTATTTCAGTTGTTGCAATTTGTTCTTGACTTGCTTGTTTTTTCTTCTTTTTCATATAAGCAACCCGCCCTTTCTTTTGTATTATTCTGCAATCTTGTTAGTATTTAGTTTTCTTCTTCCTCTTTTAGCTGGAACTTTAGTTGCTTCTTTGGTAGAAGCATCCTCTTCATTATTTTCCACTTTTTCTGTTGTTTCTCCTCTTGTTTTCTTTTTTATTTGTTTTTTTGTCTCTTCATAAAGGTCTTTATCCATCTGTCCCTTATATTGATCAACTAAGTCTAATGCTTTCTTTTCTATTTTCTGTTTTCTTTCCAATTCTGCTTCTTTTTCTTTTCTTATTTTATCAGCTTCTATAATACTATCTGTTGCAATTTCTATAGCCTCTACTTCCATCTGTTCATCTATTTTTTCTTGTTTCTTTAATAATACATCCTTGCTTGTGCTATATAATGCATCATATTGTGCATCCAAAGCTTTACTTAATTGCATTATTTCTGAATCATCTCTATTATAAGCAACATATAACAATTCTGCTATCTCTTCTGAATCTAGTATTCTGCCACTTACTTCAGCAGAAGATAATGACCTTATTATTGATTGTGCTCTTGTATATAATTCTGAGAAACACATATTATCAATTTCATCTTTTGAATATGTACTTGTAGACCCAAACTCTGAAACAAAATAAGAAACTATAACATAAGTTTTTTGTTGTAATACATTCTTATTTAAGCTAAGTCTTCCCACATATTCTGATATATCTGCTCCATATGACAAAACATTTTCTTTTCTTCTTTTTTGATATCGCAATTTTTGTACTTGTGGAATATTACCTTTAATTTCTGCTTCTCTAATTTTTGCATCTAGTTGTTCTATTTCTTGTTCCATATTCTTTATTCTATCTTTATACTCATCTACAATGTCTCTTAAATTTAAGCTTCTTGTTTGAACATACAATTGTATAGGAAATCTTAATGTGTTTAAGAATTGAACAAAACCTTCTTCTACTGCTATTTTCTCTTCTTCAGACATTAAATCATAATTTACACCTTGGCACTGAATTACCATTATATATTGCTCTCTATTTTTTCTAATTATCATATTGTCTTTTACTTCATCAAATTCCATAAATTTATATATAGATTCAGTATTCAAGTTTTCTTTAAATCTACCAGAACCACCTGTTTTTTTATTCTCTATTTTATCTTCTTGTTGTTCTGTCTTTTTATTCTTTGACTTAAGCACTAAAATAAAGTAAGTAGCCCCTAAGCACATTATAACTAATATTAATATTACTAGTATTAAATTAAGCACATTAATAGCATCCATTATTCTTCCTCCTTTGTATATGTGTAAATTTTCTTGTTCATCTTAAACTTAATATATCTTCTTATTATCTCATCTAATGATTCTCCACCGACCTTTTTTGTAAACGGTATGCCTCCTAAAGTAGGGATTTTTGCAGCTCCAATTATATAACCAATTAATGCACATATTGCCATCAATATGATTCCTGCAAGTCTTATACCAATCAATGAAAATATAAGGAAAAATATTGCACCAACTGCCAATCCTATTCCTGTAGTTATTAGTGATTTTACTGAAAATATAATTAAAATTCTAGTTTCTCCTCTTAAATTACGTGGAATATTATAAGTTCCCATAAGATTTCCTCCTTTGTTTATTATCCTGTCACATTTATCATAAAATTATATAATATAGACCAAATGATTTGTGCTCCATATATCACTATTGTTGACACTACAAGCCCTATCAATTGAGTTTTTAATTTTGCTTTTTTATCTGCAGAATCACACATCATATACTTTATTGCCATTACTACTGTTACTACAGTTAACACTATTGTAGCAATTGTAACTAATGTTCTACCTATTGGCATCAATGCATTTTGTATATTGTTTGTATCTATTGCCTGACTCTTCTTTCCATTAGCTATAAACGCCTCTCCTTGTCCCCACCAATCATCTCCTTCTGAAGAAACTGTACTCGCATGTGAATATGGTGAAAACATAAGTAAAAATAATGCAAATATGCACAATATATTTACGATTGTTTTTTTTCTTCCCTTATCCATCAAAACACCCCCTATTAGTTACACATAGTTAATATTATTATACCTTAAATTCTCCTATTTTTCAACATTCTCCCGCAATTATATACTATATATTAATAAATTTATATATTTGTAATACTAATGTAATATTTCTTTTTTATGACAGTTTGTACACATTTTCCTAGGGAGACAATATTTTTATATAAAAAAACTTCGTTATCTGTATATAACGAAGTTTTTTATGATTATTAAAAATTTTATTACTTTTCATACACACTGCTAAATTACCGGATATTTTTCACTAGGATATATGTATGCAACTGTGTAGTTTTTATCTGTTTGTGAATTATACTTCCCTGTAGCCGGTGTATCCATTTTTTGTGCAAAATTTGCTATTATACTCAATATACCTGTTCCTGCAAATAATAATACAGCTCCAATAACATATGGTATTAACTTTTCTTTTATTGTTGCTTTATCATTAGAATTACTACTCATCATTATATATTTTATTGCCAATATTAACAAACATATAACTCCGCAAGATACACCGATAACTCTAGCAACCCCTAGCACTTTTCCACCTGCAGTTACTAGTTTAGTATTACCTTTATTCTTATATATTTCAGAAAAATTATCTGTGTTTATGTCTCCTGCAAATACAAAGCTAGGTAATATTGTTATCAAGCACACTAATATTGCTAATATTAATGCTACTGTTTTTTTCATAAGTTATCACCCTCTTTATACTAAAATAGATTATTTGTGTTTTCACAAATAATCTATTTTTAATACTAAATACACTTCTCTTTATTTACTTACCTGTTTACCGAATGCATCCTTTGCAAATCCTTGGATTAATCCTAGAATTCCTGCTGCACCAAATAATAATACTGCACCAACTACATATACAACCGCATTTTTCTTAATTTCTGCTTTATCGTTTGGAGCTGATGATATGTATTTTATAGCTAAAACTATAAGCATTATTACTGCTACTGCTACAGCAATTACTTGAACAACTCCTAATATAATTCCTGCAACATTTTGTGTTGCTTTTGATGCTTCAGATTCTGTTGCTTTTATATCACTTGGTGATACATTTAGTTCTCCTGCAAAAACTGTTGCTTGCATACAAGATACTAAAGTTAATATTGTTAACATTGCTGCTAATATTTTTACGGCTGTTTCTTTTTTTATTTTCATATTAAAGTTCCTCCTTTATTTAGTTTATATTTAATATTAAAAACCTAATTATAATCTTATTATACAGTATTATTTTACAAAATGCAACATTTTTTTCTTTTTTTGCCTTATTTATTAATAAATATATCTTCTTTATTTTTACCATTAGAATAATACTGTGCAATTAGTTCATCTAATTCTATGCTTATTTTATATATAATATTATAATCTTCTTCATCAATTATGCTTTTGTTTAATTCATCTCTTAATTTGCAAATTTTATCATTTATCATCATAATATCATCATCCTTTCTAATGAAATAAATATTTCACGTAAAAGTTTTTGCATAGTTTTCTATCTGTAATTACGATACCATATTTTTACAATTTGGTCAATAAAAAAACAGCATTTTTCTTATATTTCGTATGTTATTTTTTTGCAATTTTTATCACATATTTTTGTTTTTTTATTTTTTACTTTTTTATAAGTCAAAATTATGCAAAATACTACAAATATCGCTATTGATAATATTTGTGATATTTTATAATTAAACAGCATTAAACTGTCGGATCTTAAACTTTCTATTACTGTTCTTGAAAAAGAATATACTATTAAGTAAGTATATGTAACTTCTCCTTTTATTTTACGTTTATTTTGTAATTTTATTAGATAAAAAGCCAAAATAAATGTCACTATTGATTCATAAAAAAACGTAGGATGTACTTCTATATATTGGTTATTTTCTATTATTCCCATTCTCCATGGCAATTTTGTTTCTACCCCATAGGCCTCTACATTAACAAAATTTCCCCATCTACCTATTGCTTGTCCTAAGCTCAAAAATGGAACTATATAATCTAAAAAATCTAAAATATTTATTTGTTTCTTTTTGCAATATATATAACAGGTTATAAAACCTCCTATTATTCCACCATATATTGCTAGTCCTCCTGTTCTTAAATCGAATATTCTTAATGGATTTTCTATAAATATATCTAATTTAAACATAATATAATAGACTCTAGCACTTATTAATGATATTGGTATTATCATCAAAAAGCAATCTAATATATTATCAAATTTTATATTATATAAACCATCTCTTTTTTTACAAAGCCATAATCCTAGCAAAAAAGCAAATACTATAAAAATAGCATACCAATGTATGCTTATTTCACCTATTTCTATTGCTATTTTTGAAATATTAAATTCTAAATTCAATCCAGGAAATTTTATTACTTGCATAATTACTCCTTTATAATTGATTTAAACAAGTTCTAGTTGGAACTGAACTTTGGATACAATCCTTAAAGTTCAGTTTTCTGTTACAGTATCGTTTATCTTACAATTGATAATACAGTTTGTTCTTCTTTAAATACTTCTTCTAATATCTTTTGAGTATATTCTTTTGTAACTTGCACATAACTTTCTATATATTCAAAACTATTTATTCCTTTAAAATAATCTGACACAAACATTTTTGCCACTTCATCTATAGCATTATATTCTTTTGCATATATTCCATATATCATTTTTTTACTTCTATTAAAATCTTCTTCTGCTATTCCTTCACATTTAATTCTTTTAATTTCTTGTTGTAATGCTTCTAAAATTTTTTCTGGCTCACTTGATTGACCTGTTATTAAAACAAAAGAATAATTTTTAGAAAAATCATATTCTAATGATGGTTCTTCTTGTAACAAACCTTCTTCATATAATTTTTTATATAATTTTGAACTTTTACCTATCAATATGCTTAACAATATTTCTATTGCTATATTCTTTTTTACCATTTCCTCTGGTTTTTCTATATTATCCTCTTTTATTCCTATCAAAAACATAGGTATACTTACTCCCATGTTTGCCTCTACTTCTTTTTTTACTATCTCTTTGGGTTCATCATCATATACTCTTTTTATTTCTCCTTGTTGCTTTGTAACAATTAATCTTTTTTTTACTTCGTCTATTATTTCTTTAGGATTAAAATCTCCTGCAAAAAACATAACCATATTAGAAGGATTATAGAAGGTATTGTAACATTTGTATAATATATCTTTATCTATTTTATTTACAGTTTCTACTGTTCCTGCCACATCTATATTTATTGGTGTATTTTTATACATAGCTTTTAGCGCATTCATATACACTATCCATTCTGGATAATCATCATACATCATTATTTCTTGTTCAATTATTCCCTTCTCTTTTTCAACATTTTGATCTGTAAAATAAGGATGTTGTACATAATCCATTAATTCATCTAATGCTGAATAGAAATTATCTGTACATTCATATAAATATGCAGTATGCTCATTTGTTGTATATGCATTTGGGTTTACTCCTAAATTTGTTAATGTATCTAAACTATTTGTTCCATTTTCTTGTTCAAATAATTTATGTTCAAGAAAGTGTGCCACTCCATCTGGCACTTCAGTTACTTCTTTTTCTCCTGGCATTATAAATTTATTATCGTTAGATCCATAATTTGTAGCCCAAATAGCAAATTTTTTCTGTATTCCTTTTCTTGGAAATACCATTACTGTTAATCCATTTTCTAGTTTTTCTATATATAATTTTTCTTTTAGTATACTATTTTCTATTATTTGCATCTTTTACCTCCCGCAATTATTAATTATTCCAATGTTTGCAATAAGTTTAGCCCATATAAAGATTAATTTCTTAAAAAATATACTGTATTCACGCTTATTTTATTTGCCATATCTTGTACTTGTTGTTTAGTTACTGCTTGTATTTTCTCTATATACTTTTCATAATCTGGTATACCACCAGATAACTCCTGTGTAACAAAGTATGTTATTTCTGCATCTTGCTCATCTTGTACTGCCTTTATTGCTGAAACAAAAGTCTTTTTCGCACTCTCCATATCTTCATTACTGAAATCTCCTTTTTTCATCGCATCCAACTGTTCATATATTATCGGAATTACTTTGTCATAATTTTCTACTTCTATTCCACATTTAATATATAAATTATTCTTCTGTCTTACATAATTCGAACGTGCATAATATGCTAAACTAGCTTTTTCTCTTACATTTTGAAATAACTTTGAGGTTGCACTTGCTCCTAATATCACATTATATATTCCAATTACATACTTTGATTCCTCACTATTTTCATTTACATCTAGCCCTATTACAAGTTTTCCTTGCGTTACATTCATTTTTTCTTCTATCGTTTTTTCTTTTTCAGAATACTTTTTTGGAATATCTTTATTAACAATATTATCTACATTTCTTCCCTGTAGTTTTTGTATATTAGGATTATTTTGTATAACATTTTTTATGTCATTTTGATTATATTGACCAGACACATATATATCTATTTTTGCTGTATTTACAATATTTTTATATTGCTCATACAATTCCTCTTTAGTTATTTTATCTAAATCTTCTACATATCCATATTTATACACTGAATATGGCATATTCTTATACATCTCTTCTATGCATCTATCAAAAGCATATTGTTCTTTATCATTTATTTTACTCTCAATTATATTTTTTAAGTTCACTTTTTCAGTATCTATATATCGTTGTACAAAGCATCCCTCTTCTATTAAAGGATTAAATGCTATTTCTAATATTTGATTAATTGCTTGCTCTAATAAATTTTCTCTTTGTGGCAAAAAATTATCATCTAAAACTTCTATATAAAATTTTAATATTTGAGTTTCTCCTATTTTGTCTACACCACAATTAAATTCGGCCCCATACATTTCTTCTAATTTTTTATTTATTTGTTCTTGTGTTGGATTTCTCATTGTTCCAAGTCTTAATATTGAAGTAATTAATGCATTCTTTGTAGCACTTTTTTTATCTAATGGTACACTTAAAAATACAGTTACTAAATTTGTTTTATACTTTTCAGTAGTTAAATAATGTACCTTTATTCCTTCTTTTAATGTTTCTGAAATATAGTTCATTTTCTCCTCCTTTTGTAGTAGGTTCCATCATGTTCCCTACAGTATTTAAAATGAAATTATTGTTTATGTTATATCACAACATCTTACAAGCGTCAATTAATGATACATCTTCTTTATTCTTTCTATCGCACTTTTTTCTAATCTTGATACTTGTGCTTGAGATATTCCTATTTCATCTGCTACCTCCATTTGTGTTCTACCATCAAAGAAACGTTTATTTACAATAGTTTTTTCTCTCTCATTTAACTTTTTCATGGCTTCTGCTATTGTTATATTTTCTGCCCATAACTCGTCTGTATTCTTCATATCCTTTACTTGATCCATCACATACATACTTTCAGTTCCATCATTATACACTGGTTCTTGTAGTGACAATGGGTCTTGTATCGCATCTAAACTTACAACTATTTCTTCTTTTGCAATTCCTAATTCTTTTGCTAATTCTTCTATTGTTGGTTCTTTTTGATTTTGTTTTGACAACTTTTCTTTAGCTTGTAAAGCTTTATATGCTAAATCTCTTACAGAACGACTAACCCTAATTGGATTATTGTCCCTTAAATATCTTCTAATTTCCCCTATTATCATTGGAACTGCATACGTACTAAATTGGACATTTAAGGTTATATCGAAATTATCTATTGCCTTTATTAATCCAACACATCCAACTTGAAACAAATCATCCACACTTTCTCCTCTTCCATTAAATCTTTGTATTACGCTTAATACCAATCTTAAATTTCCTTGTATAAATTTCTCCCTTGCTTCATTATCTCCGTTTTTTATTTTAATAAAAAGTTCTTCTTTTTCTTTATTTGATAGCACAGGTAATTTTGCAGTATTCACACCACATATTTCAACCTTGTTTATCAAATTAAAAAAACCTCCTTTGGAAATTTTATTGTTTACATTATTTCCAAATTAGGAGGATTTATACAATTGATTGTTTTGTTCAGGCTTAATTATAGGTCTTTGTAATTCTTGCAATAAACTAAATATGTAAAATAATTTAAAAAAACCACTTTTAATATTTTGCAATGTTCAGTATTATTGCTTATCCAGTCTTACTCATTATATCTTTTTTCATCTTTCCTATTATTCTTTTTTCTAATCTTGATATATAACTTTGTGATATTCCGAAGCATATCAGCAACTTCTTTTTGAGTTCTTTCATTTCCACTTATATATCCAAACCTTAATTCCATTATATTTCTTTCCCTATTACTCAACTTTTCTATTGAAGCTTTTAGCAATTTTTTATCAACTTCATCTTCTATTCTTCTTGATGTAATATCTGGGTCAGTGCCAAGTAAATCTGATAAAAGTAACTCATTTCCATCACCATCTTGATTCAGCGGTTCATCCATAGATACTTCTCCCTTTATTTTATTGCTTCTTCTTAAATACATCAATATTTCATTTTCTATACATCTTGATGCATATGTTGCAAGTTTTATATTTTTTCCTGTATTAAAGGTATTTATTGCTTTCATCAATCCTATTGTTCCTATAGATATTAAATCTTCTATTCCCACTCCTGTATTTTCGAATTTTTTTGCAATATATACTACTAATCTTAAATTTCTCTCAACTAACGTTAATCTTGCTTCATTTTCATTATTTGCTAATTTTTCCAGCAGTAATTCTTCCTCTTCTGGTGATAATGGTGGTGGTAATGTTTGACTACCAGCTATATAAAAAATTGGTAATTCCTCAATTTCACCTTTATTCATATATTTAGCATATATTGTATTTATGCTATTTTTTAATATTTGCAATATGTTCATAAAAACCCTCCCTTTTAGTTTGTATATCCCCATTAACAATGTCCAAACCTACTAGTGCATTATATGTATTGGTTTTAGTTAATTTTTTGTCATATATTCCTAATATTGCTCCTTTTATATTATTCTCTTGCTCATCATAATCTATTTGCAGATTGTCTATTTTAATCCCTAATAATAATCCATTCTCTTTACCTAACGATGTAAATGGTATTACTCTAAACCTTGATGAATATTCATCTAATTCAGTATCAACTCTTCCTGTAATTATATTTTCTGAATTTTCTAATATATTTTTAGGAACTATTTCTAATAATTCCGACTTTTCTACAACTACTACAGGATTTCCTGTTATTGGCTCTTTTAATAAATTTCCAGTATCAATCATTGCCTTTATTGTTTTATATTTTCCTTCAAAATTTATTGTTATATCACAAAACATATCCTTCTTTGATAATTTTTTCTTGAAACTTTTAAAAGCTACTGTTATTACTATAAACCCTACAATTACTCCAGTTAATGCAATTTTAATAGGATATGTACCTATTAAAACTCCATTTTTTATTAATATTTCTTGTGGCTTTACAAAATACAATAAAGCAAAAGCTACGCCTCCGAAAGTAAATGAAGTTAAGTAAAATAGCACCAATTCTTTTATCAATGTTTTCATATTTTTAGGATTATATGCAACATGCACCATACATATCGATAATAATATTTTTAATATTATATTGGAAAACATTGGTGCTATTGCCAAATAAACACTAACCGCATATACACTACCTATTAAACTTGATAATAATATTCTTATTATGTTTATTGTGCTTTTATTTATTAGTGCTGTTGCTAAAAGTATTATGCAATTTATACATAAATTTTCTAAAAATATAACATCCAAGTATACAGTCAAGGCACCACCCCTTTTTGTATGGCTTTGTCTCATAAGTTGTAATAATCTTATTGCACAAGACATGTTTATTATACCTTGTATTTGTTTAATTTTATGTCATATCTTGGACGCGAAAAAAAGAAATAATCTACAAATTTAGATTATTTCTTTTTTATATGTATTTTTATTTACTTTTATTTTCCTAATCCTTTATTTTTTCTTAAGAAAGATGGTACATCTAAGTCGTTTTGTGTATTCATTGACTCTTGAGATGATGGTATTGAATTTATCTTTTTATTCCATGTATTATTTACTAAGTTTTCTACTCCTATTGTAGTTATTGGTGGTTCTTTTTCAAAACCTGTTGCTATAACAGTAATTGATATGTCATCTCCTAGTGTTTCATCTATTACTGCACCAAATATAATATTTGCTTCAGGATCAACACTTCTTTGAACAAGCTCTGCAGCAGTATTCGCCTCATGTAATCCTAAATCACTTCCACCAGTTATATTGATTATTACTCCTCTTGCTCCTTCAATTGATGTCTCTAGTAATGGGCTTTGAATAGCTTGTTTTGCTGCATCTTCTGCTCTGTTTTCTCCACTTGCTCTTCCTATTCCCATATGTGCCATACCTGTATTTAACATTATAGTTTTTACATCTGCAAAATCTAAGTTTATTAATCCTGGTACTGCAATTAAATCTGATATACCTTGAACACCTTGTCTTAATACATCATCAGCCATTTTAAAAGCTTCTACTATTGATGTTTTTCTATCTATTATTTGTAATAATTTATCATTTGGTATTACAACTAATGTATCTACTTTTCCTTTTAATGATTCTATTCCACGTTCTGCTTGTCCTAATCTCTTTTTTCCTTCAAATGTAAATGGTTTTGTTACAACTCCTATTGTTAATATTCCCATTTCTTTTGCTGCTGCTGCAACTATTGGAGCGGCTCCTGTTCCTGTTCCTCCACCCATTCCAGCTGTTACAAATACCATATCTGCTCCTCTTAATGCTTCTGCTATTTCCGCTTTGCTTTCTTCTGCTGCTTGTGCTCCTATATCTGGATTTGCACCTGCACCTAATCCTCGTGTTAATTTTTCTCCAATTTGAATTTTTGTTCCAGCTTTTGATGTTATTAATGTTTGTCTATCTGTATTTACTGCTATAAACTCTACTCCTCTTATTCCTGAATCAACCATTCTGTTTACAGCATTATTTCCTGCTCCACCTACACCTATAACTTTTATTGTTGCTGAACCATCCATCATTGTACAATTCATATCATCATTCTCTAACATTAGTTTTTTCCTCCCTTATATATCTATAATTTAAAATTAATACCTTTATGTATAGAAAAATTCTTTTATTTTTTCTAATGCATTTTTAAAAAAACTTTCGTCTGATTTTGCGTCTATACTACTTGATACTGTTTTTGCAAATGGTCTTGCTGCTATATATCTTACCAAAGAATAACTTGACCTGTAACTTGGTTTTATTGTACTAATTAACCTTCCTGTAGCAATTTTTACCGGTATATTTAATATTATCTTTCCAGCCACATCACTTTTGTTTATATTTGTGATTCCTTGTCCTGTTAATATTACATTATTGATTCTTGATTTTATTCCTTGATTTGTTATATCTTTATTTACTAATGCAAATATCTCTTCAACTCTAGCCTCTATTATTTCTATTAATTCAGAACTCTTTATTATTTGTGGTTTACTATCCCCTTTAAATGTATTTAAAGTAATATCATTATCATTATCTATAAATGATTTAAGAGCTAATCCATATTGTCTTTTAAGTTTATCTGCT
Source organism: uncultured Clostridia bacterium (assembly GCA_934178555.1). Lineage (GTDB taxonomy): Bacteria > Bacillota > Clostridia > TANB77 > CAG-508 > CAKPQL01. Next base: position 16,030 of record CAKPQL010000008.1, on the reverse strand, counting down.
TCTTCATCAGATATATTTAATACCAATGCTATATCATTTGTTATATTGTCTCCACCTAATGGTATTGTATTTGTATATATAAATGAATTTCCTTCGAACACACCAATATCTGTATTGCCAGCACCTATATCTAATAACATTATATTATCATTTAATTCGTTTTTATCTAATATAAGGTTTCTTTCTGCTAATGTATTTGGTACCATTCCATCAATTTCTATACCTGCTTTTTTTAATATTGATGTTAATTGTCTTACATACTCTTTTTCAGCTAACATTACTTGTGCTTTTAAAGTAAAATTAGAACTCAAATTTCCAACTGGATCTTCTACAACTTTACCTGTATCTAAAACAAATTGGTCTGTTACTATATCTATTAACACTTTATCTTCTGGAATATCAATATCTCTAACTTGCATTATAGCAGAATTAACATCCTTAGTTGATATTCCTGCATATTTGTCTCTAACTTCCTTAACAACACTATTTTGTACAATTGTTATATATTTCCCTGGTATTGTTACATATGCAGAATTAATCTTTAAGTTTTCTCTTTTCTCTATTTCTGTTACAATTTTGTTAATGCTTAGGGATATCTCTTCTTCGTTTATTATTTTGCCTTTTTTCATTCCAAAGCATTTGCAATCAGCCGTAGAAATAATTTCAACTTGATTGAAACTATTAACTTCTCCAACTACCGCACTTACCTTAGAAGTACCTATATCAACACCTACAATTATATCTCCTATAGCCAAGGTTATTCCTCCATTTTTTCAGTTTTTAATTCTTGATAAGAATATTATATTTTCAAAAAAAAGTCAATAGGTTTTGTCATATTTTTGTCATATTTTTGTAATATTCGCGTAACAAATTTTCGAAGTATTATTTATACTTTTAATAAAGGGCGCCAAATGCGCCCTTATACATTTCAGATATATATTAAATAATTGAATAATAAATCATCAAACGAACACGCGCTTCTAGCTCCACGCATTGACTATTTAGAAATTTTTTCTTTATTTCTATTCATCCATTTTTCTACATAATGTCTTCTTATTATTGCCAGATTTGTAAACATTCTACCTACAAAAACCACTATTGCAGCTAAATATATATCTACATTTAATTTTTCCCCTAGGAATGTAAGTAATATTGATAATATTGCATTTCCAAAAAATCCTGAAACAAATATTACCATGTCAAATTTTCCTTTTAATGTTGAGGCAATTCCACCAAATACAGAATCTAAGGCTGCAATTATTGCAATTGCTAAATATCCAGAATATGTATAAGATATTATTGGAGCATTCATTCCTATTAGCGCTCCTACTACGCAACCAATTATTATAGCTATTAAAACCATTTCCTATTCCTCCCTATTCTTGTACTTTTTCAAAATTCAAATCTCGATTATATTGATTTATATATATGTTATCTTGTCTTTGCAAACTTACTTCTAATCCTTCTGACTTTTTAGTATCTATATAACCATATTGCTTTTTAGATAACCCGCTTTCAAGATATGTTGGATTTCCAATCACTTTTACTACATACGGAGTTACTAACCTTACACCATTCACACTTACAAATCCGCTTCCAATATCTACAACATAAGACTTGTATACAATTCTTTCATCATTTATTGATATTGCTTCTGCTCCCGCCATTCTCAATTCATTTAATAAAGATACCAAATCTTCTGCACTAACTTTTCTATACTCAGTATCTGACACAGTTATTATTACCCCGTTTCCACTTACCGCTCTTTCTCCTAATATTCCAGTTAGCTGATTTAATTCATTTGATAATATTTCTGAAGTTTTTTGATTATTTGTTATATTTTCATTATATTCTGCTATTTTTTCATTCGTTTCCTCTAACTTTTTTTCAATATCTTCATACTTAGTCTTCCAACTTGTTATTTCGCTTCTCAACTCTGTTTCTTGCATATTTTCTAAAGCAGTTACATCTATTCTACTTATTGTTTTGAATTGCATAAACATAACAGCAGTTAAAATCAAACATACAGCTCCCAAAGTTATTGTCATTGTTGTTTTTCCTTTCATTTTTTCCTCCTTATCCTAATTTATAAAATCACTTGTATATATTCCTTCATATTTTGGTATAGTCACTTTATCCGACTTTTCTGTTTCTACAACAACTCCATCTTTTCTCATAAGGTCTAAATATCCTTCTGGTCTATTTAGTGCACCATCTATTCTTTCTGGAAAACCAATTGCCTTTATTGTAATTGGAACTCCTATTAGTTTGCCGTTTACTCTTATTATATTGCCGTCACACATTATTTCTGTAGTTGAAACAACTCTTTGATCATTTATTGATATTGCATCTGCCCCTGCATTAAATAATTCATTTACAATCTGTAACAAATCTGGTTCATGAACTAAATAAGTACTTATGTCCAAAACATTTTCCGATGAAACATTTCTATTATCATCTAAATGTATTATAAATCCAGGACCAGATACCTCTGTATATCCCAACAATTTATTTATCTGTTTCAACTTTTCCTCTTTTTCTGTATCCTCTGTATTATTAGATACTGCTTGTACCCTTACTTGCTCTAGCTCTAATTCGGCATTTTCTAATTCTTTATATATATTATTATATCTTTCTCTTAATTGTAGAACTTCATCTCTTAACCCATCATTACTAGATATAGTTTTTTTCCCTACCGCTTTTTCGGCATCTTCTACTGTTTTGATTTGTATACATATTCCTATTGTAAGTAACAAGCATACTCCTCCTAAAATTGCTGCAATCTTCTTTTTATCCATTTTCTACACTCCTTTTACTTAACTTTGAAAAAGAAATTTTTAAAATTATATTTTTTCTCTAAAATATGGTTTAGGTTTAGGTTTTACTGTATTCAAATCCCCGTTTATAAATGCTTCTCCCTCTTTTCCTGATTCTTCCTCTATCATTTTCTTTAAATATAATATTCTAAGATTTGCATTAGAAGCATTTCCTAAATATGCTATTTTTTTCTCATTATCTAAATTTAATTTTATTTCATCTATATCTGTCATATCCATAGAAGTTATATATTCCAATATTCCATTATTTTTAGCTGCATCATATATTTGATTTATTGTATCTAGCTTATTACAATCTTCATCTGTTAATTTCTTTGTATTTTGGAAATCAATTATACTATCATTAGATGTTTCATATCCTTTTAACACTGGTAATTGTAACTTTTCAGTTGATATCTCTAAAATATAACCTTTAGAATCTATATATGCATTACCATTCGCTATTTCTATTATATACTGAGGGATTCTTTCTTTTACTACTATTTTTATACCACTTGGCAATTCTCTTTTTATATCAGCAGTCTCTACATAAGGATTATCTTCAATTCTTGCTATTACATCTACTCCCTTTACTTTAAATGTATTTTCATCTATTTTTATTTGTGAAAGATTTACAATTTCTTCTTTAGTTAATCTTTCAATTCCTTCTATATCTATTTGTCTAACATTAAATATAGGAGATAACATAAACAATACGATTGCACCAATAAATATAATAACTATGCTTGTCCACTTTAATATTTTTAGTCTTTTTTCATTATTTTTAACATTATTGTCCTGTTTTGCCTTCTTTTTTTTGCTAACAGATTTTACATTTCTTTTCGTTTGAACTTTTTTAGCTTTATTTGGTGTTACATGATTTTTGGGTAATTTTGGTGTTTGTTTTGGCGTTAATCCAATAATTATTTCATTATCTAAATTTATAATATCTTTTTGTGGTTCCGATTTCTTAGGTACATTTTTATTTTTATTTTTATTTTTTCCTTTGCTTGTACTTTTCTTGTTATCATTATTTAAATATAACAAATCAATTGTTTCATCATTAGTTTTTTTGGACATCTTATACCTCCAATTAATTATAATATTAGTATTCATCTAGGGAACGATGATAATCATCGTCCCCTTTTTTTACATATTTGTTATGCCTGAGTACTTATATTAGCACCTAATGAAGCTAATTTTTTATACATTTTTTCATAACCTCTCAATATATATTCTGTATTACTAACTATAGTTTTGCCTTTTGCTTGAAGTCCTGCTAATATTAATGCAGCTCCTCCTCGTAAATCAGTTGATGTAACGTTTGCACCTGAAAGTCTTCTTACACCTTTTATCACAGCTGTTTTTCCTTCTATTGTAATTTTGGCTCCCATTCTTTTTAATTCATTAGTATATTTATATCTGTTTTCAAATATATTCTCTACAATTATTGATGTTCCCTTACTTACCGTTAGTACTGTTGCAAATATAGATTGCATATCTGTTGGAAAACCTGGATATGGCATTGTTTTTATATCCACAGCCTTCAATTTCTTAGGAGCTTCTAGTTTTATACTTCTTTTTAAAATTTCTATTTTGCATCCACATTCTTCTAATTTGTGTAAAACTGGCATTAGATGTTCTGGCTCTACATTGTTTATCTTTACTTTTCCTCCTGTTATCGCCCCAGCACATAAGAATGTTCCTGCCTCTATTCTATCTGGCATTATAGTATAACTTACTTCCTTTAAATTCTTTACTCCTACCACCTTTATAATATTTGTTCCTGCTCCACTAATTTTTGCTCCCATTTTGTTTAGCATATTTTGCAAATCTACAATTTCTGGTTCCATAGCAGCATTTGCTATAACGGTTTCACCTTCTGCCATTACAGAAGCTAACATTATATTCTCTGTTGCGCCAACGCTTGGGAAATCTAACTGTATATTGTTTCCTATTATTTTATCTGCACTACATTTTATAAAGCCTGATTCTTCTTCAACCTCTATTCCTAATCTTCTAAATCCTTGCAAATGTAAATCTATTGGTCTTGCTCCAATATCACACCCTCCTGGATATGACAAAGTAGCCTTTTTAAACCTTCCAATTATTGCTCCCGCAATCACCACAGATGACCTCATTTGCCTCATTAGCTCTTCTGGAATTTCTGTTTTATTCATATTTCTTGAATCGATTATTATTTTATCACTTTTCTTACTCACTTTGCAACCCAAAATCTTCAATATTTCAAGTGTTATTTGAGTATCATGTATATTAGGAACATTATATAGCTTTGTAATATTACCATTTAATATACTTGCAGCAATTATTGGAAGTGAAGCATTTTTTGAACCAGATATATTAACTTCACCTTCCAATCTTTTTCCACCCTCTATTATGTAATTTGACATTTGTATCTTCACCCTTTCGTAATTTGTTTATGCTATATATTATGTTTATTTGCTAAAAAGAGTGAATGTTTAGGGAAAAGAGAACCATCTGTAAAATGAATGTTCTAAAATCCAATTTACAAATGGTTCTCTTTTATTTATCCTCCTATTTCTGCAAAATACTCATTTATTCTTGTTATTAATTCACTTTTTGCCTCTTCTATCGTTATGCCTTCTAGCTGAGCACCTGCAAGAGTTATATGTCCTCCACCTCCGAAGTTTTTCCAATATTACTTGAACATTTATATCTCCTATTGAGCGTCCACTTATACATATTTTATCTCCTGTATTTCCTATTACAAATGATGCTGTTATATCACTTATTGTTAATAATTCATCTGCTGCCTTTGCACATATTAATCCTGCATTTTTATCTTCTATTTCATATTCTGATATTCCTATTGTTTCGTTAATTACTTCTGCCCTTTTTACTATATCAGCTATTAATTTATAGCTTTCCAAATCACTTTGAAACCATTTTTTTACTTTTATTATATCTACTCCAAATTTTCTTAAATATGCAGCAGCTTCAAATGTTCTTACACCTGTTTTAAATGTAAAGTTTTTGGTATCCATCATTATTCCAGCATATAAACTTTCTGTTTCTATTTTTGTTAACTCTACTGGGTTCTCTGCATATTGCAATATCTCTGTTACTAACTCTGCTGCTGAAGATGCATATACTTCATGGAATGTTAATATTGATGTTTCTATAAAATCTGTTGACCTTCTATGATGGTCTATTATAACTACTTTTTCTGTCTCATCTAACAATTCTGGTATTTCTACATAAGAATACTTATGTGTATCAACTATTATCAATAATGTCTCTGGAGTTATTTTTACCAATGCTTCACTTTTATCTATTATCACATCTTTGTATTCTTCTTCTTTTTCTATTGCATCTGCAAAATTCTCTAAATTTGCATTTATTGAATTATTTACAATATATACTTCTTTTCCTAATGTTTTTGCTAGCCTATACAAACCTAGACTTGACCCCATACAATCCATATCTGGATTCATATGCCCCATTATCATTACATTTTTTGAATCTTGTATTAATTTTTCTAAAGCATTTGCAATTGTTCTAGCCTTTACTTTTGTCCTTTTTTCTACTTCTTGTGTTCTTCCTCCATAGAAAATATATTTTCCGTCTTTTCTTACAACAGCTTGGTCTCCGCCTCTTCCTAATACAATATCCATAGCTTCCTGTGCAGATTTGTATTTTTCATAATTTGAATTTCCCTCTATTGATATTGCAATACTTATTGTAAGTGGCATATCCATTCCAACTTTTATATCTTTTATTATATCTAATATATTAAACTTTGCATTTTCAATTTCTTCTAAATATTTCTGCTCAAATACATATACAAAAGTATCTCTCTCTGTTTTTACCATTATTCCGCCAGTTTCTGCTGCCCAATCAAACATCGTTTTTTCAATGGTTGCCATAACTTGAGGTTTTTCCTCTGCTGATATTCTTTGCATTATTTCCTCATAATTATCTATCATTAATATACCAATACAACTTTTAGAATCATTATATGCCTTCAGTATTTCGATATTTTTTGTAATATTCAAAAAATATAAAGTCATCATGTATTCTGTTTCTTGCTTTTTATTGGATTTGCTTTTTATATATTCTCCAACTATATTATAAACATTTTCTCCTATTTGCATTTCCTTATTAATTTTTGAACTTTCATCATTCTCAATAGATATCTTAACTTCTTTTACAATTTCATCTAAGTAATTATTTATATCAACATTTTCAAACTCTTTATTAAATTTAGAACTTTTCCAAATTATGTTTCCATCTGTTTCCATTATTACAAGTGGAAATGGAGAATTTATTAGAGTATTTTTTGCTGCACTATCTACATTAATTGTTAAATCTTGAATATGTCTTGATAATTCACCTATTCTTTTGCTATTAATCCATATAGCATATCCTAATAAAATTGCATATATTATTACAGATGGTAATATTAAAGCCTCTTCATACATACACAAAATTATTAAAAGCACTGCAATTATAGCCAAATATAATTTTGTTTTTGACTCAATTTTCTCAACAATTCTTTTGTTATTATTCGACATAAAAAAACTTCTCCTTTTATCATACATATATTAATTTTACTAGCTTTTAGAGGTTTTGTCAACTAATAAACTAAGTGCACATTAGGCAATAACCCTATGTGCACTTAATTTACAAATTTGAATAGATTCCTAACATATCAAAGAAATAATCTTTTATTTCTTTTTTTCTCACTTGTTCATCTGTTAATATATCAACCTCGTATACTGTTTGATTATTTATTTTAACCTCTATGCATCCTATTTTTGTATTATCTAATAAAGGCGCTTCGGCATAATTAATATCATTTATTTCTATTTTAACATTTTCTTTATCCGATTTTTTTATAGGATACATTTTATATTTTTGCTCTCCTAATTTTGTTGACACTTGATTTTTTATTCCTTTATTAATTTCTATTTTATAGCTCAATTTCCATTTTTCATACTCATCTCTTATTAATTTTGATATATCTATAGGCTCATAATTTTTATATGTATATTCTATTAACTTCATTGAATCTGATGTTCTTGTTTTCTTTGTATCTGCTCCTAAAACAACTGTTATTATATTAAAATCATTTCTTAATGTAGATGTTACTAGACATCTTAGTGCATTATTTGTAAATCCTGTTTTTACTCCATTTACACCTTCTAAATATCCTAACAATTCATTTGTATTGTTTAAATTTTTAGGATATCCATTTATTGTTACTGTATAATTCTTTGTACTTACTACTTTTGCAAATTGAGGATTATTTAATGCGTAATCGGTTAACATTGCCAATTCATATGCTGTTGTATGGTGTCCCTCCTGATCTAAGCCGTGTGGAGTTACAAATCTTGTATTTTTTAAACCTAATGTTTCTGCTTTTTTATTCATCATTTCTGCAAACCCTTCTATGCTACCTCCAACGGTTTCTGCAATTTGTACTGCAGCATCATTTCCAGAACACAACATTAATCCATATAATAAATCATTTAGAGTTATTTTGTCCCCAGTCTTTAAGCCTAATCTTGAACCTCCTGTATTTGCTGCTTTTTTTGATACCTCTACTGTTTGTGATAAATCTGCATTTTCTAGTAAAACAATTGCTGTCATTATTTTAGTTGTACTAGCCATTGCTCTTACATCATTTTCATTTTTTCCATATATAACCGTTTTTGAAGCTCTATCATATACTACTACCGCTCTGGAATATGTTTGTGGAATTTCTGATAAATCTCCAGAAGTTTCTATTACTTCTTCTTGAATTTGATTAAAATATTCCCATTCTTCTGCTGTTTCTTCTTCATTAAACGCATTAACATTACATGTAATGTTGATTATAATTATAAATATTATAAAATAATATTTTAGCTTTTTCATATTAAAAAATCACCTTTATAATTATATTTAAAAATGTGATGTTTAATACTACTTTTCCTTTTTTAATATAAATAATTTTACATTTGAAAAATTTACCGAACTGGTAATAAAGATTTATAAAAAGAGTTTTCTATACACAGAAGAAACACAAATAAATGGCAAGCACACACCAAAACGTGCACTTGCCATTGTTTAATTATATCTTATATTCTTTTATTTCTTTTTGTATTTTCTCTACAAACTTATCTACTGGCATTTGACCAATATCGCCTTCTTTTCTAGCACGAACCCCCACAGCATTTGCCTCTATTTCTTTATCTCCAATTATTAACATATATGGAACTTTCTGTAGTTGTGCTTCTCTGATTTTGTATCCTATTTTTTCATTTCTATCATCTAACTCTACTCTAATTCCAGCATCTTCTAATTGTTCTTTTAATTTTTTAGCATATTCATCATGTGCTTCTGCTATTGTTAATATTTTTGCTTGAACTGGTGCAAGCCATACAGGAAAAGCCCCTGCAAAGTGTTCTGTTAATATTCCTATAAATCTTTCAAAAGAACCAAATATTGCTCTGTGTACCATTATAGGAGTTTTCTTTTCTCCGTCTTTATCTATATAGTAAAGATTAAATCTTTGAGGTAATTGGAAATCTAATTGTACTGTTCCCATTTGCCACTCTCTTCCTAAGCAATCCTTCATTTTTATATCTATTTTTGGTCCATAAAAAGCTCCGTCTCCTTCGTTTATTCTATATTCATCCTTACCACAAATTTCATCTAATACTGTCCTTAAATCAGCTTCTGCTTTATTCCATGTTTCTATTTCTCCCATATAATCATCTGGTCTTGTTGATAATGTTAATTTGTATTCTAGTCCGAAAATACCATAAAATTTGCTTGCAATCTCTATTATATCTTTTATTTCACTACCTATTTGGTCTTCTCTTATATAGTTGTGTGAATCATCTTGTCTAAACATCCTTACTCTAAATAATCCATTTAATTGTCCTGATTTCTCATTTCTATGTATTACATCAACATCATTAAAACGAAGTGGTAAATCCTTATAACTTCTTAATTTTGATTGGTACACTTTTATTGAATTTGGGCAGTTCATAGGTTTTAGTGCTTGTTCATTTCCATCAGCATCTGTTAAAACAAACATATCCTCTTTATAATGATCCCAATGTCCTGATGTTTTCCATAGCTCACTGCTGTTTAATTGTGGTCCAGAAAACTCTTGATAACCTCTCTTTTCATGCTCTTTTCTCCAAAATTCAATTAATGTATTTAACATTTTAAATCCTTTTGGCATCCAATAAGCCATACCAGGAGCTGTTTCATCAAAAAAGAATAAATCCAATTCTTTACCTAATTTTCTATGATCTCTTTTTTTAGCTTCTTCTATTAAATTAATATATTCATCTAGTTCACTTGCTTTAGGGAATGATATACCGTAAATTCTTTGTAACATTTTGTTGTTTTCGTTTCCTCTCCAATATGCTCCAGATGATGTTAATAATTTTATTGCTTTTACTTTTCCTGTGCTCATTAAGTGTGGACCTGCACAAAGGTCTGTAAACTCTCCTTGTTTATAGAAAGATATAACTTCACCTTCTGGCAAATCTTCTATTAATTCAACTTTATAATCTTCCTGTTTTTCTTGCATAAATTTTATTGCTTCTTCTCTTGGAAGAGTAAATCTTTCAATACTTAAATCTTCTTTTATTATTTTTTTCATTTCTGCTTCTAATTTAGCTAAATCTTCTTCTGAAAATGGCTTATCTGTATCGAAATCATAATAGAATCCATTATCTATTGATGGACCTATTGCAAGTTTTATTTGTGGATATAATCTTTTTACTGCTTGTGCCAATATGTGCGAAGTTGTATGCCAATATGCTTTTTTTCCATCTAATACATCAAATGTTAATATATTCAAATTACAATCCTCAGTTAATTCATATCTCAAATCCTTTACTTCACCATTTACTGTTGCAGCTGTTGCAACTCTTGCTAGTCCTTCACTTATTTGCTTTGCAACATCCAATACTGTTGTTTTTGGTTCTACTTCCATTACAGAACCATCTTTTAATGTAATCTTTAACATAAACATTCCTCCTTTAATTTATACAAAAATGCACCCCTATAAGCAAATGCATTCTTGCCTATAAGGGTGCTATTGGCACGGTTCCACCTTATTTTTAACTTAATTTTGTGATTATAACGTAAATCAACGGTAGCTTTTACTACTGACTCCAGAGTAGTTTTCAAAGTAGACTTGCTTAAGACTAGCTTTCAGCCTATGACTAATCCTCTCTATTAAAGTTTTTACTTTTACTTTTCTCTATCAACATCAAAAGTATTATACTATATATTTTTTTATTTTGCAATTGCTTTTTATGTTTTTCCAAAAATGAGCCTTCAAGAACAATCATTAAATTCAAGGTTCAGTATTTCGACTGTCTGCTATTTTCTTGTAACTGAGCTTGTGCCACAACCATCAAACATTCCACCTGTATTTGCTTTTGAGGTTGACCAATTTTTACCTACATATATTGTTTCTAGTTTACTACAATAATAAAACATATATTCCATATTAGTTACATTGCTTGTATCAAATTTACTTAAATCTAAACTTGTTAAGCTACTACATCCACAAAACATAACTCCCATATTCGTTACATTTCTTGTATCTAAATTGCTTACATCTAGCCTTGTTAGTCCACTACATCCATTAAACATATTGTACATATCCGTTACTTTACTTGTATCGAAATTGCTTACATCTAGGCTAGTTAAGCTACTGCATCCACCAAACATAGATTCCATATCCGTTACATTTCTTGTATCTAAATTGCTTACATCTAGACTTGTTAGTCCACTACATCCATTAAACATATATTTCATATTAGTTACATTGCTTGTATCAAAATTACTTACATCTATTCTTGTTAGTCCACTACATCCACAAAACATAGATCCCATATCCGTTACATTTCTTGTATCTAAATTGCTTACATCTATGCTTGTTAGTCCACTACATCCATAAAACATCCCCCACATACTCGTTACATTACTTGTATCAAAGTTTCTTACATCTATGTTTGTTAAGTTACTACATCCATTAAACATCCCCCACATACTCGTTACATTACTTGTATCAAAGTTTCTTACATCTATGTTTGTTAAGTTACTACATCCATTAAACATATTGCACATATCCGTTACTTTACTTGTATCGAAATTGCTTACATCTAGGCTAGTTAAGCTACTGCATCCACCAAACATAGATTCCATATCCGTTACATTTCTTGTATTTAAATTAATTATATTGTTTACTGTTTTTAAATTTGAGCAAATAACAAACCAATTTGCAGTAGAAATTGGTTTTATTTTATTTACAAATTCTACTGTCGTTATTTGTTTTTTTTGATTATGCCATGGTATACTAGAATAATTAGAATACTCTTTTCCTGAAATATCTCCATATTTTGAACTTATTGTTTTTGTAGGTATTGGATTTTCACTTTTTCCAAATGCTAAAGTTCCATCTGTATACAACGTAGCAAATATTTTACTATATACTACCATCTTTAATTCTTTTTTATTTCCATTATTATCTATTATTGTAATGGTATTTTCTTCATCTTCTAACTCTATTCCTGTTGTGTCTGCTGTTATTATTCCGTTTGATTTTGTAAAATTTAGTTCTTGTGTTTGCTCTAATAATATTTGTTTTATTCCATATTTACTATAAGTTACTTGTACTGTTATTATTCCTGTATCTTTGTTATATTCTCCTTTTGCTTTTATTGGGTCTTGATTATTATCATTTATTATTTTTAATATTATTCTATTTGTGTTAGTTGGGTCGGTTATTGGGTCGTCGGTAACGCCATCCCCTACAGCATTTGCATAAATCTCTATTGTTTTTTGTGCATTTGAATCATCAGGGACGCCGACCCCTACAACGTTTGCAATAAATCCATATATTCCGTCTTCTTTGTTCATTTCTGTTATTTTACTTGAATATGATGCATCTATTTCCTTTTCTACCCACACTCCTGTTAATAAAAAATCTGGTGCTGTTTCTAATTTTTGTTTATACATAAATAATCTTGGTATTGTATATTCTTCTTCTGCCTCTCCTACATCACTTATATATTTTATTGCTCCTATGGTATCATTTACTTCAAACCTTGGTATCCACATAAATATTGTGCCTAATTCTGTTTCTTGTATTTGTGCTCCAATATTTTCTTCTACTAACTTTTTTCCTTCCATATCTCGTATTAATTCACTTTGATATACTCCATCATTTAACATCATATATGCTGGTTTACCACTCACATAATCATACCATTCTGCATCGTTTTTTGTTGTTATCTCCCAATATGCTCCATCCCATTTTATTGGTATCATTCCTGCTGATATTCTAGGTATATTAGGTTCTGTAATTATTTGTTCTCCTTCTGTATTTTCTGATAAACCTATTTTGTTTTTATTTTGTAATTTTACAATATCCTCTGAAAATATTAATAATAGTAATAATATTATTAATATAGTTATTGTTATTATTGATTTTATTTTTCCTTTGTTAGGTTGTATCTTCATTAAATTTCTCCTTTGTTTTATTTGCGGGTCGTCGAGGACGCCGACCCCTACAATTTTTACAACACGTTAAGTATGTAAAACACAAAACAAAAAATTGAAAAACCGCTTTTACATATTAGAACAGTACATACATTTTCTATCGTAACAATACAATTCTGTCCTTTTCGTATTTTGCCGCGTTTAAGGTTTTGGCAAATTTTTTGTTTTGTATTTTACAATGCGATATTTTGTGATATTAAAAAAACACAATATTTTATGCGTATTAAAAATACACATAGAACATTGTGTTTTATCTATGTTTTATATAATTTTTTATTTACTAGGCTACATAATGTGTGTGTGTGTGTGTGTGTACAGCGCCAAGGGTTCTAACGATTACCATGATTTATTTCTCCTTTGTTTTATTTGCGGGTCGTCGGGACGCCGACCCCTACAGTATTTGTAATATATTACTATAAATATATACTAATATGTTTTATTTTACAATACATTTTTTAAAATTTAAAATTATTTTAAATTTTTTCTAATATCAACAACTATTGTCACAAATTGTTAACCTAAAAAATGAACTTTAAGGACTATCCCTTAAAGTTCACATATTCTTATTTAGAGTTTTCTACTTGCCAAGCAAGAATTGGATATCCTCCATTTATTCCTTCTGTATCTTCCACAAATGCGTTATCTCCATTAATTAGATTAAATTTATCATTATCTGTTTGCCAAGATAAAATTGGGTAACCATTGTTTATTCCTATATCACTTTTCCATACTCCTCTTGAAACAACGCTGCCTGATTCATCAGTTGTATTATCTAATTTTTCAAGTAAAGTTAACTTTTCACTTTCAGAAGTAACAGTTGTATCTAAGTGATAACAATTTGATGTATAAGCAGAATCTGCATATCCATAAAATCCACTTTTTACTCCATTTAGAAGCTCTCCTATGTTGTAGCAATTATACATATAGCAGTTATACCCTCCTCCAGAAAGTCCCCCTGTATACCCTCCATTAATACGTCCTACATTATATGAATCATACGTTTTTCGACCATTTCGAAGATATCCGTTAAGACCTCCTGCAAAAATCCCACTAATAACTTCTCCTTTATTATATGAACTATCAATTTGTCCAATTCCATATCCAATCCCACCTGCATCATCACTTTCTGAATTAATCGTTCCCTCATTATAACACTTAGAAATAGAATTATAATTTCCTCCAATTCCTGCAGCCTCATTTTTTGCCGTTATGTTCCCTATATTATAACTGTTATATATACTTCCATTTCCAATTCCTGCCGCACTTTTACTAGAATTTATATTACCTATATTATAACAATTTTGTATTTGAGAATTAGTTCCACCTTCACCTGCAATTCCTGCTGCACCAGCTCCATCTATATCAGCCTTGTTATAACAATTTTTTATAGTCGTGCCATATGCATCTCCACAAATTCCACCTCCAGTACTTCCTGTAGCAATTATTTTTCCAGCATTATATGATTCCTCTATCGTTGTATAATCACCCCTGGCAATAATTCCTCCAACATCATAGTTCCCATAAATTGTAGCACTATTACTACATTGTCTTAAAGTTATATAGTTGTTATTATATGCATCTCCTATTATTCCTCCTACATATTTTTCTCCTTTTATATTACTCTTTTCTACTTTTAATCCTTCTAAAGTAACGTGATCACTATGATAAAAACCAACAATTCCTCCAACATAGTCACTTCCAGTTATGCTACTTTCAGCTAATGTTAAATTACTTATACTTCCACTTCTATAGCAATATCCGAATATTCCTTGATAATTATCTGCACTATTTATATACAAACCACTTATACTATACCCACCGCCATTATATGTACCAGAAAAATAAATCCCATAATCTTTTCCAATAGGTTCCCATTGTTCTGCATTCTCGGCAAATATTATTTCGCCTGTTTCTTCATTAATCGTATATTTACCTTCATTCATTGCAATATCTGCTGTTTGATATACTGTTACTCCTTTAAAATCATTTCCTGCGTTTACTTCATCTCTAAAATTTTTCAAAGTTTCTAAATCTGGTATTACATATATGCTTAAACCAGTTACTTTTGTTGATATTTGCTCCATATTTCCTAAATTGTCTATTATTATATATCTATATGTTCCATTTCCTATTAGTTCATCCCCTGTATCTGCAGTTGTAGAATTTTCGCTTAATATTTTTCCTTTTTTATCTAGTATTTTTGTTATTGCATTTGTTCTATATGTTACTTCTATTTTTATTTTTTCTTCTATTGCATCATAATATGCTTTAGCTTTTATTGGTTCTTGTTGATTTGTATTTGTTATTTTTAATATTGTTCTATTTAGGTTGCTTGTGTCAATTATTGGGTCGTCGTGGACGCCAACCCCTACAATATATTTTTCTATTTCAGGTAAATCTGTTTTGGTCATTGCAATTGATTGTGTATTTGCAATAAATCCATATTTGTTATCTTCACCTGTCATATTATTTATTTTTGTTGTTACTTCGTTTGTGCTAGATAATGGATTGTATTCTACCCATACCCCTGCTAAGCTAAAGTCCATTTTATCTGTTTCGTATGCAAATATTTCTGGCATTGTCCAACTTCCTGCTACACTACAACCTTGTTTTATATGTAGTATTTCTCCTTGTTCGTTATATGCATAACGTGG
>CAKPQL010000007.1 GCA_934178555.1 uncultured Clostridia bacterium | reverse complement strand
GAATCGTTATTTGCAATATAGGTGCTCAAAGTATTTATTTTAAATAATTTGTGACAAATGATTGACTAACCTACAATGTTTAAAGTCAAAATATAATAAAAATACTTGCAATATCGAAAAAGTATTAGTATAATTATATAAATTTTAAATTCAAAAAAAGTTACCGTTCGGTAATAAAATTCCCTAAAAAAAGAAAAGAAACACATATTGACAAATAGACAACACACTATTATAATATAGTTACACTATACAAAAAGACAAATGCCGACGGAGTAAGGAGGTAAAATGGCTAAAATATTACAATTATTTGTAAGAGAGGAGCAAGAAATTTATTGTGTAAACAATCCTCATGACAAGTTATTTAAAGATTTGTTAGATGATGCAGATGAATTAAAAAGATTTGTAAAAGAATATATAGGAATAAACATACTAGATGAAGAACTAGAAAAAAGTAATACAGAATATATTACAGATCAATATAAAATGTATAAATCTGATATGGTATACAAAATAAAGCAGAGAAATGTATATATATTAATAGAACATCAATCAACAGTGGATAAAAATATGCCATACAGAATGTTAAATTATTGTAATCGAAAATTAAAAGAAATTGAAAATCAGAAAGGAGGAATATTTGAGAAATATCCGTTAATAATACCTATAGTACTATATACAGGAGATAGAAAATGGAATGTAGAAAAGAAATATAGTAAAAAAGTAGAAAAATATGGAACAAATAAAAATTATATAGAACTACAATATGAATTAATAGATATAAATCAATACACAGAGGAAGAGCTTTTAAAGAAAAACACTATATTATCATATGCAATGTTAATAGAAAAGAATAGAGGAAAAGAATCATTAATAAAGGTATTAGAAAAAATAAGTAAAAATTGCGATACAAATTGCAAAAAGGAAAAGATGCAAAAGATAATAAATTATATCTTACAGCCAATATTGCAAGAGGATACAGAAAAAATGATAAAAAAATTTAAAAAAGATAAGGAGGAATTAGATATGAAAACTGCACAAGATTACATAAGAGAGGAAATAAGGGAATTAAAAAGAAAAGCGATAGAGGAAGGAAGGGCAGAAGGAATAAAAAAAGGAATGAAAGAGGGAAAAAAAGAGGGAATAAAAGAAGGTAGAAGGGAAGGTAGAAAAGAGGGCAGAGAAAAAGGAAAAACAGAAGGAATATCTTATGTAATAATAAATATGTTAAGGAATAAAGTGGAATTGGATAAGATAAAGGAATACACCGGAATGGATGAAAAAGAGATACAAAAAATAGCGGCAAATATGTAAGTAAGGTTTACATATAAATTTATTTAGATATTTATAAAAAGTGAATAATGTGTATTGAATAGCAAATAATGAATATATAAGGTGACATTATAAATATTAAAACTAGGGGGTAATTATATGTTCAAGCCACAAGCAATATATTACGAAGAAAATATAAAAAACTATTATCTAGGTCAAAAATTATTAGAGCAGTATAAAGATGTGCCTATGTATGTAATAGAAAATCATAATAACATAGAAGAAATGAGAAAAAAACAAAATAGTGAATTTGCAAATATGAAACGAAATTTAATTATAGGAATTAGAAAAACACATAATTTCGTTCCTAACCATAAAACATCAGATTTTCTTGTACCATATACTTCGTCTCGGATGTACTGCAATGTGTATGTATTGTTATTTAGTATGTAATTATAATAAATGTGCATATTTAAGGTTATTTGTAAATAGAGAACAAATGCTAGATAAAATAATAAGAACTTCACTTAAAGCTGATAAAAAACTAACTTTTGAAATAGGGAGTAATAGTGATTTAGTGTTAGAAAACACAATAACCAATAATTTAGAATGGACGATAGAAGAATTTGGAAAAAAAGGTAGAGGTAATATAACTTTTCCTACTAAATTTGATATGGTAGACAATTTACTTTCCTTAAATCATCAAGGAAAAACGATAATGAGAATGAGTGTAAATCCTGAAGAAATTATAAACAAAGTAGAATTTGGAACATCACGCTTAAAACCAAGAGTTGAAGCAATAAATAAAATGTGTGAGGCAGGATATAAAGTAGGAATTTTAATTGCTCCTGTTATACTTGTAGAAAATTGGAAAGAATTATATTCAAATTTAATAGAATATCTTTATAATAATTTAAGCGAAAAAGTGAAAAAAGAAGCATTTTTTGAAGTGATTTTTATGACATATAGCTATGTTCATAATATGATAAACTCCGAAGCTTTTCCTAAAGCTATTAATTTATTTGACAAAGATATAATGACAGGGAGAGGAAGAGGGAAATATATGTATAAAAAGCAAATACGAGAAGATGGAGAAATATTTATAAGAGATACTATGAAAAAATTTTTCCCCAATAATTCTATTGAATATGTTGTATAGATTGTGATAAAAAATAAGCAATATATTAAAATCATACAAAAGTAAAATAAGAAAGTCTATTTTAACTGAAACTAAAATAGGCTTTTTATTTTATGAGAATATTAAATTTATATATATTTATTAAATATTTCGAGATATTTATTATAAATTTTGTGTAAAAAATGTTGTATTTAAAATTTATATAGTATAAAATAAAATTCGTAAAAAAGTTGTCAAAATTTTAGAAGCAATGTAGTAAATTATGAATTTAAATTTGTAGAAAAATCCCTATTAAATATATAAGGAGATATTTTTATGAGTAAATTATTCGACAAATACAAAACATTAAAAGAAATAGACAAAGATAAAATATATTTATTTAAAAGTGGAATATTTTATATAGCATTAGATAAGGATGCAGAATTCTTGTCTAATACAATAGGATTCAAACTGACACCTTTAAATGAACAAGTTCAGAAATGTGGTTTTCCAGTTAATAGGATAGATTATTATAAAAGAATATTTGATATAGGAAATATTAATTATGAAATAGTAAATGATAATAATGTATCTATAAATATAGAAACTATACAACAAGATGAAAGACTACTTGCAGTTATAAATAAATTAGCTACCATAGATTTTGATAACATTACATATAAACAAGCTTTTGAAATACTGGAAGATACAAACAAAAAAATAAAACAAATTAATTTATAATTTTAAATTGTTAAAATTGTATGGCTTATAACCATACATAAAATAAATTAAATTAAAAGAAAGGATTTGATAACAAATGAAAACAAACAAAATTATAGTAACAATAGTATTGATGTTAGTGACAATTTTATTACTAATAGGCAATACAAATGCTGCTTATCAAAGTATACCAACAGGTGAGGGCGTAAAAGCACAACCAGGAACATGGATGGAAGAAATTCGTAAAATGGAAGGCTCTGGACAAGGAATGGGTCTAAATGAAACAATAAATACAAGTACATGTCTTGCAACAAGTGCAAGTAATAATATAGATGTGCATATGCTAAAAAATACAGAATATGGTGCAATAGTGTTACTTGGTGCATCTGATTATGGAAAACAGGGGGCTGGAAATGTAAGATATATGGATACTGGATTGACAACAACATCAGGAACAGATGTAAAAGCAAGTTCTACAGGAAATGTATATGGAATATATGAATTAGGATATTATAATATGAACATAGCATATAAACAATATGAATGGACAGCAGGTGGAGGTTCAGATTTCCTACGTAGTATAGCTCCTAGATATATAAACAGATATTCTATAGCAGAAGGTTCTGCAAGGAGTGGAGACGCAACAGTAGAAACAAAAAACTGGATGGGTAGTAGTAACGCTAATTGGTTGTACGGTTCTGGCTACGGTTTCAATCGTGGCTACAATGGTGCGTTCTCGTACAGTGGCAACGACAGTGCTGGCAATAATAACTATTGCCGTGCTGGTGTGGTTGTGGGTGCCGGACTTTAATATGATGTTCTGAGCTTTGTTCTGTGATGTAGGGTAAAATTTTTAAATAGGGATTATGCTATGGGTAGTAGGAACGCTAATTTAGTAAAAGTATTAAGAGAGTTGTATAACAGAACATATAGAACGAGTGAATATCGTTCGTTTACAATATACGAACCAAAAAAGAGAATAATAAAAGCATTGCCATTTAAAGATAGAGTAGTACAGCAATGGTATGTTGAAGAGTTTATTAAGCCTATATTTTTTGCCTAAATTTATAGAAGATACATACGCATGTATTCCAACCAAAGGAGTACACCAGGCAGTACATAAACTAAGAAAATATACCTACAATATGAGTAAAAAAAATAATGATTTTTATTTTTTAAAATGTGATGTATCTAAATTTTTTAACAGCATAGATAAAGAAACATTATATAAAATAATGGAGAGATATGTAAAAGATAAGTATTTTTTGGAACATACAAAATTATTAATATATAGTGATAATTCGCCAATTGGAAATCCGATTGGAAATTATACATCGCAATATTTTGCCAATATATATATGAATAAATTAGACCACTATGTTAAAGAAGAGTTAAAGATAAAATACTATGTGCGATATATGGATGATTTTGCAAATGTACAAAAAACT
This sequence comes from uncultured Clostridia bacterium, assembly GCA_934178555.1. GTDB lineage: Bacteria > Bacillota > Clostridia > TANB77 > CAG-508 > CAKPQL01. The sequence goes on along the minus strand of CAKPQL010000007.1, from coordinate 57,163 downwards.
AAAAAAGTGGAATGAATTATATGAAAATAAAGAATTAAACTTAAGAGAGACATTTACAAAATTGGCATCTTGGGAAGGACATGCCAAAAGTGCAGATACTTATTATTTAAGGCAGAAAGTAAGGAAAAAATGCAATTTGTTATACTAAAAATCCTAACAAAAGGAGAATGCTATGAAGCAAAATGTAAGAAATTTAAAACAGCAAACAATATATAGAAGAAGACGAACAGCACTATTAGTAGCATTGGTATTGCTTACCTTGTTAATAGTAGCGATATATGCTGCTTCAATACCAGCCAAAAGAATAGCAAATACTGATAATGTTATACATATAAATGGTGATGATATAGATATTTCTAATGTAATAAGTATGGAACCAAATCCACCAGCTGTAGGTGCAGGAATGATACCAATAAAATGGAATGAAAGTGCTTCTATGTGGGAAATAACAAGTAAAAGTTCTAGTGATTGGTATGATTATGCTAATGGAAAATGGGCTAATGTAATGTTAAGTGATGGAAAATATCAATCTGAATTACAGGCGAATATGACCGGAAAAGAATTAGCAAAAGTTGGAACTCAAGTAAAAGATGAAGAGTTGGGAAGCATATATACATGGATACCAAGGATAGCATATTTAGATACACGAGTTGAGTATTTAAAAGGGACAAGTGTAATAGATTATGAGTGGACAACAGAAGGATGCTTTAATTTAGAGAAATATGGAGCAAATTCTCTAGATTTAGCTTTTGAAGGAATTTGGGTAGGGCAAAAAGAATTTAATAGTGTAACAGAAGTTGAAAATAAAAATACACAAATGAATTCAGAAGAAAATATGCAAGGTTTAGTATCGAATGAAAAGGTAGCAACTTTAACTTCTAGTGATAAAAATGCTGTAGAAAAATTATCACAAAAATATGTTGGTATAACAGCAAATAAAACAATGATACAAAATATAGATACAATGACTAATAGACAAACAATAAAGATAATAAATACTAATAAAAGGTTACCTATAGTAGGAACACATACTGTATCAGGTGATTATATAATAGTAAGAGATAAATATTCAGAAAATGGTATATCATATGCTATAGATAAAGATGGAAATAAGTTAGAGCAAAACAATCTAGCAACAATAAGTACAGAAGATACACAATATACTTTTTATTTAGTAGATAAAATTGGAAATATAAGAAAATATAAAATGAATTATGGAAGTGGAAGACCAGATGTAACAAAATTTAATAAAAATACAACATTTTATGTAACATATGACGAAAATGGAATTGAAAATAGCACAGTACCAATAGGAGAAAAACAGCCAAAAGATTGGTATAATTATACAAATCAACAATGGGCTAACATAGTAGTAAGGGATAATGGAAACGAGAATTACTATGTATGGATACCAAGATATATGTATAAATTAAGAGATGATGAAAGTGTAGATGCAAAATTTGTAGATTTAGAGAATATGTGGGAAGAACCAGAAACAGGGAAAATGGTTAACTTAAATGATACAGAATATAAATTACCAGAAGCATTTACATGGGAAGACCCAGAAGATGAAAATAATGTAATACAATTAACAGGATTTTGGGCAAGTAAGTATAAGTTAAGAGAAGGTTCAACATATAGCCCAGATATAACTGGAGGAAGTGGAGTAGTTAGAATAACAAATGTAGTAGCAACAATAGGAACAAATTATGTATATGAGGCATATTTAATAAAAGATGGAAAAAGAATAGTATATGATGAAGAAACAGGAGAATATATAGAAGGAACAAATCCAATAACAATAACAGGCAATTACACATTTAAAAATGTTCCAGCAGGTAATTATGCAGTAAATATAATTGTAAAAGATAGTACAGGAACTAAGATACAAGCGGTAGCAAATCAAGTAACGGTATTAGAAAGAATAGAACCTAATAAACCAGATACTTCAAGCTTTAATCAAAATCTAACATATTATGTTACATATGATGAAAATGGAAATGAAGATAGCTCTATTCCAGTAGGAGAAGATGCACCATCTGACTGGTATGACTATGATAGCCAACAGTGGGCAAATATTGTAGTAAGACAAAATGGAATGGAAAGTTATTATACATGGATACCAAGGTATGAATACAAATTAGATACTGCAAATGAAAAAACGAATGTACAATTCATACCAACAGATAAAGAAACAGTAGATGAAGGATATGCAATACCAGAGGCATTTACATGGGAGGATCCAAATGATGATTCTAAAGTAATACAATTAAGTGGATTCTGGGCAAGTAAATATAAATTAAGGGACGATGTGACATATAGGTTAGAAGCAAATGTAACAGCTGGAGAAACTAATATAAAAGTAAGTGGAATTAACCCTAAAATATCAGGAGTTTCATCTTATGAAATTAGCCTAATTAAAGATGGAAAAGTAATAAAAATAGAAAAAACGACGGATACAGGATGTTCATTTAGAGATTTGAAAGATGGAACTTATTCAATAAGTATAATAGCAAGAGATAGCAATGGAATAATGTTAGCTGGATATTCAACAGAAGTATCACTAATAAAGGTGGAAGTAGATTTATCTGAATTTAATAAAAATACTACTTTCTATGTAGCATATGATGAAAATGGAATAGAAGATAGTACTACCCCAATAGGAGAAAATCCACCTGAAAATTGGTTTGATTATAGTGAACAGAAATGGGCAAATATAGTGGTAAGGGATAATGGAAATGAAAATTACTATGTATGGATACCAAGATATCAGTATGTAGCAAATTCATCAGCAGAAAAAGTAAAAGCTGAAATAATACCAGTAACAAAAGAAACAGCAGATCCAGGATACACAATACCAGAGGCATTTACATGGGAAGATCCAAATGATTCTTCTAAGGTAATACAATTAAGTGGATTTTGGGCAAGTAAGTATAAGTTAAGAGAAGGTTCAACATATAGCCCAGATATATCTGGAGGAAGTGGAGTAGTTAGAATAACAAATGTAGTAGCAACAATAGGAACAAATTATGTATATGAAGCATATTTAATAAAAGATGGAAAAAGAATAGTATATGATGATACAACAGGAAAATATGTGGAAGGAACAAATCCAATAACAATAACAGGCAATTACACATTTAAAAATGTTCCAGCAGGTAATTATGCAGTAAATATAATTGTAAAAGATAGTGCAGGAACTAAAATACAAGCGATAGCAAATCAGGTAACGGTATTAGAAAGAGTAGAACCAGAAAAGCCAGATTTAACAGGATTTAATAAAAACTTAACTTACTATGTAACTTATAATGCTTTAGGAGAGAAAGAAAGTTATGTACCTATAGGGGAAGAAGCACCATCTGACTGGTATGATTATGATAATCAACAATGGGCAAATATAGTGGTAAGAGAGAATGGAAACGAACTATATTATGTATGGATACCAAGGTATGAATATAAATTAGATACTGCAAATGAAAAAACAAATGTACAATTTATATCAAAAAATGTAAAAGAGGCAGATGAAGGATATGCAATACCAGAAGCATTTACATGGGAAGATCCAAATGATTCTAGTCAAGTAATACAGTTAAGTGGATTTTGGGCAAGTAAATATAAATTAAGAGATGATTCTACATGCAGATTAAATGCAACTGTTGCAGTAGGAACAAACAAAATAAGGGTAAGTAACATAATAGCAGAAGACAGTTCGATAACATATAAGCTATATTTAATAAAAGATGGAAAGAGAATATCAACTGATATTGCGATATCAGATGAATATACATTTACAGTAACAGAACCAGGTACTTATGCAATAGAAGTAGTGCAATGGAATAGCTTAAAAGGAATTGTAGCAGGAATGGCTACAGAAGTAGTGGTACAAGAACTAGAGCCGCCAGATTTAACAGGATTTATGGTAGATACGACATATATAGTAACTTATGATAGCTCTGGAAATGAGGATAAAACACAAACTTTAAGAAGCGTACTTTCAAGTGATGCACAAATAAGTAGTGAGGGAGCATTGATATCTGGAAAAGTAGATGTAAGTAAAATAAATGGAATTTGGTATGATTATGCGGAACAAAAATGGGCAAATATAGTAACAATAAATGATGGTTATACAAATTATTTTACATGGATACCAAGGTATGAATATATGTCTGATTCTTCAGCACAAAGAGTTAAAGCAATATTGATACCAAAAACAAAAGAAACAGCAGATGAAGGATACACGATACCAGAAGCATTTACATGGGAGGATCCAAACAATTCTACTAAAGTAATACAATTAAGTGGATTCTGGGCAAGTAAATATAAGTTAAGATCATAGAAAAATTATCACCCATTATAAGTGGGTGATAATTTTTTGTAATCGTCTTATAACAATAGTGTAATATATTGTTATAAGTTATTTATAATGAAAAAATCCGCCAAACAATAAAGTTTAGGCGGATTAAACAAATCAATCTGAAAATCCCTGTGCGAGATTTAAGGGGATTTTATAATAGTAGGTTATGCTGTCTTTTTCTTCATCTGTTTCATGTCGTATTAAGTCGTCTAATGAGGAAATTCCATCCATTTTTAAAAAGCTGTTTAGCTTTTTGAGTTTACCTTCAAAATTAGAGCAATTGAAGGATTCCGTGTAAAAAGTGATGGAAAACATTAATCGATTTTTCCGAAATTCAATAAAAACGCAATCAGTTGTTTTTTTGCTTTTTATTTCAGGGAAAAAGTAAGGAATTAATGCCTCTATAGAAAATGCCAAATCATATTGAGTCATAACAATAACCTCCTAAAGTTTGTTTAATAATGTTTACAGTAGAATTATAACAAATTAATGAATAAATTGCAATAGAAAACCCCTATCATAAGGAATGATAGGGGGAAAATAAAATAAAAGATTTAGCCACGAATTTCAATCATTTTCTTGTCATCAATATACATAAAGTATAAATATTTGTTTTCTTCTGTGATACGAGTCCAATGAGTGTCTATAAAACCTATCTCATCGAGACACTTAACAACCTTTTGAATAGGCTTTACATTCACACATTTAACAGCATCAACAGGAGAAAGAGACATCACAAAGAAATGAGAGCTTTTTAACTGACCTAAATAAATTATTTTTACTTCGGTAGTTTTGATGTCAAAACTGATTCCGCTATTGAGAATCCGTGAAGTAGTGTAGCTAACCATTTGTGCAGCAGTCATAAAAATGACCTCCTTCTTTTATTTTTAAGAATTTTGCCAATTACATTATACCAAAAATTTACATAATTATCAAGATTAACTTAATTCAACTATAGTTACTCCCATTTCACCTTCACCGAAAGTACCTAATCTGTATGATTTTACATGTGGGTGAGATTTTAAAAAATTATGAATTCCTTTTCTTAAAGCACCAGTTCCTTTACCATGAACAATTCGTACAGTTGGTAAATTGGATAGGGCACAGTCATCTAAATACTTATCTATAATAGGAAGAGCCTCATCAACATTAAGACCTATAACATTAATTTCACTAGAAATTTTCATAGATTTGTTTGGCGTATGAGTAGATTTTGGCAATGTAGTGTGTGTGTTTATAGCAGGTTTATTTGATTTAATTAATTTTTTTATATCAAAATTCATTTTTGCATTTCCAATTTGCAACTGTACTTGATTTGATTTGTTAGGAAGAGTTATAACAATACCTGTTTGGTTTAGTGTTGGTATATATACATTCATTCCTAAAGTTATTTCACCTTTATCTATGCCAATATTTTCGTTAGAAGTTTCGCTTATTTTGGTTTCATTTAGTTTTTCATTTAATTCGTTACGAAGATGATTTGCATTCTTCAAAGATACAGTATCATTTAATTCTTTTATTATAGAATCAGCAGTTTCTTTAGCGTCTAAAATAATGTTTTTAGCTTCAAATTTAGCATTATTAATTATTTGCTTTTCTTGTTCTAATAATTCTGAGTTGTCTTTTTCTAAGTTCTTTTTCAATTCATCTATTTGTTTAGATTTTTCTAAAATTTTTTCTTTTTCTATTTCAATTTCTAATTTATCATCATAAATATTTTTTAATAAATCTTCAATGCTTACTGATGTAGTATTAATTAAGCTTTTTGCATTGTTCAATATTTTATCATCTAATCCTAATTTTTTGCATATTGCAAAAGCATTACTTTTTCCGGGTACACCTATAATTAACCTATATGTAGGTTGCAATTTTTCTATATCAAATTCGCAACTTGCATTTTCATATCCATCTGTAACTAAGGCATAATTTTTTATTTCGGTATAGTGAGTTGTTGCAAGTGTTAGAGAGCCATTTTTGTATAAATAGTCTAAAATACTAATTGCCAAATTTGCTCCTTCTATAGGGTCTGTACCAGAACCAACTTCATCTAGTAAAACTAAGCTATTTTCTGTTGCTGAATTTATTATATTAATGATGTTTACCATATGTGCAGAAAATGTACTTAATGATTCTTGTATGCTTTGTTCGTCTCCAATATCTGCAAATATATTATCAAATACGTATATACTACTTTTTTCTTCAGCTGGAATATACATTCCACTCATTGCCATTGCAGATAATAGTCCAACAGTTTTTAAAGTAACTGTTTTTCCTCCTGTATTTGGACCAGTGATAATAAGATGAGAAAAATCTTTACCTAAATGAACATTTATAGGAACAACATGGCTTTTATCTATAAGTGGATGTCTTGCTTTTATTAAATTAATATATTTTTTATCGTTAATAATTGGTTCTACACCATTTATGGAAATTCCATATTTGGCTTTGGCAAATATAAAATCCAAAACCCCTATTGTTGAAGACGTTAGACCTAATTCGTTTGTATAGTTATATAGCAATGAAGATAAATTTTGTAATATTTTTTCTATTTCTATTATTTCGTCTGATTTTAGATTACTGATTTTATTATTTAAATCGAATACAGACATTGGCTCTATAAAAACAGTTGCTCCAGTAGCAGATATGTCATGAATAAAACCATTAACAGAAGAACGATATTCTTGTTTTACAGGAATAACGTATCTACCGTTTTTTATAGTAATAACTTTTTCTTGTATATATTTTGATTGTAAAAGAGATGTTAGTTTGTTACGTATATCTAATTCGGTTCTATGGATGTTTTTTCTAATTGTTTTTAGTATTGGAGATGCATTGTCATCTATTGTATTTTCATCTATTATTGATGAAAATATTTTATTTTCTATTGTTTTGTTGGTGTATAGATTTATGAAATATTTTTCTAAATTTGGGAAAGGTTCATCTGTTTTACCTAAACTAGAAGAAAAATATTCTTTTAGTTCTCTAGATATTTTTAAAATGTGTGCTATATCTAATAAATCCTTAGCTGATAAAATACCATTTGAATCTAATTTTTTTAATATAATATTTATATTTTCTATTTGTGATATTGGAGCATTTCCTTTTCGTAATATAAGTATTGTTGCTTCTGTTGTTTCACTTAATAGTTGTTTTACTATAGTTTTATCGGTAGAAGGGGTTAATGAATTAACTAATTCCTTACCAATATAGGTGTGTGTATATTCATTTAAAATATTTAATACTTTGTTAAATTCTAGCTTTTCTAAGTCCATAATAAACCTCCATATAAATATATATTATTCCATAAAAATGCTTAAAAATCAACTTTTTTAATAATGTTTTTATCAATTGACCTAATATAATAAAGATGGTATAATATTTTCTATGTTCTTAAGAAACATTTAGAATAAACTTACAACAGTCCATGTAGGACAAGGAGGTTTTATGGATTATTATTCGCTTCCTGGTACAAGCGAAAATTGGGAATTGATACGGAGTAAAAACAAAAGGATTAGTTGGAAACCATTTAGAAAGATATGTATGATGTACATAGAAAAAATGGAACAAAATCCTACAGTTAAGAAGATGCATTTAATGGGTCTTGACGACGGAAAAATAACTATCTTTTTTGAGGATGAGAGAAAGGAATTATCAATATGTGATAATTTGCCATATCAATATCCAAGTTTTTGGCAGAATAATCAGTTTGCAGTGAAAATGGAAAAAGAAATTTCCTGCGAAAAGTATGGCATTTCTATTAAAACAAGGCATAAAGGTGCACCGTGCTTTACAGTTTATAAGAAGTAAGGTTAGAAAAAGACAGCTCTATAATAGGGCTGTTTTTTCTAAAAGATTACTCTTGAAAATGTTAGTACATATGCTATAATAGAATAGTAATTTTAGATGTACAGGAGGAGTTTATGTTAAAGAATTATTGGGGACATTTTTGTACAATAACAAAACATAAATGGATAGTATTTAAATTATGTTGTAGAGCTGGTATACCTTGGAGAGGATTAGTGCATGATTTATCTAAATATTCTCCAACAGAATTTATAGAATCTGCTAAATTTTATCAAGGAGGAAGAAAAAGCCCAATTCCTGTAGCTAGGAATATACAAGGATATTCAAAAGCTTGGCTACATCATAAGGGAAGAAATAAACATCACGTAGAATATTGGAGTGACTTAGAAGCCCCAGATAAATATCCAATAATTCCATATAAATATACAGTAGAGATGATATGTGATGGAATTGCTGCAGGATTAGTTTATAAAGGAAAAGAATGGACTCCCAATAGTCAGATAGAATATTGGAGAAATAAAAGAAAAACAGCTCCTGCAAATGAAAGAATAAAGAATTTACTGGAGGAAGTTTATTTGCAAATAAGCAAAAATGGAATAAACAAAACTATAACAAAGTCAAATACGAAGGAACTATATAATAAGTATTGTTGTGAAAATAGTTAAACAGATAGGAGAATGAAAGTTGTACAAGCAAGAAAATATAAGAAATTTTAGTATAATAGCCCATATAGACCATGGAAAATCGACATTAGCAGACAGATTAATAGAAATGACAGGAGTACTTTCTAAAAGAGAAATGGAAAGTCAAGTGCTAGATAATATGGATTTAGAGCGTGAAAGAGGAATAACGATAAAAGCACAAGCTGTTAGAATGGAATATACGGCAAAAAATGGACAGAAATATATATTTAATTTAATAGATACACCTGGACATGTAGATTTTAATTATGAAGTTTCTAGAAGCTTAGCTGCTTGTGAAGGTGCTATTTTAGTGGTAGATGCGAGCCAAGGAATAGAAGCTCAAACGCTTGCTAATGTATATTTAGCATTAGATAATAACTTAGATATTTTACCAGTAATAAATAAGGTTGATTTACCAAATGCAAGACCAGAGGAAATAAAAAAAGAGATAGAAGATATAATTGGAATTCCAGCAGATGATGCACCTTGTATTTCTGCTAAATCTGGCTTAAATGTAGATCAAGTTCTAGAAAGAATAATAACTGAATTTAAGCCACCTGTTGGAGATATAAATGAACCATTAAAATGCTTAATATTTGACTCATTTTATGACAATTATAAAGGTGCAGTAAGCTATGTAAGAGTAAAAACTGGTTCTGTTAAGGTTGGAGATGAGATATTATTTATGGCAACAAATAAAAAATTTGTTGTAACAGAAGTTGGATATTTAGAACCAGGAACATATAGACCAGCAGAAAAATTATCTGCTGGAGAAGTTGGATATATTGCGGCTAGTATAAAAAACGTTTCAGATTTGCATGTAGGAGATACAATTACATTAACTAGTAATCCAGCATTAGAACCTTTACCAGGATACAAAAAGGCTAATTCTATGGTATATTGTGGTTTGTATCCATTAGATGGAAGTGAATATGAGAATTTAAAAACTGCATTGGAAAAATTAAAACTAAACGATGCTGCTCTAAATTATGAACCAGAGACATCAATAGCATTAGGCTTTGGATTTAGATGTGGATTTTTAGGTTTACTTCATTTGGAAATAATACAAGAAAGGTTAGAAAGAGAATTCGATTTAGCTCTTATAACGACAGCTCCTTCTGTTATATATAAAGTTCATAAAACTAATGGAGAGGTAATGGAATTATATAATCCAGTAGATTTACCTCCAACGCAGGAAGTAAGTTATATAGAAGAACCAATTGTAAGGGCTGAAATTATGCTACCAAAGGAATTTGTAGGAAATGTTATGGAGATATGTCAAAATAGAAGAGGAACATATTTAGACATGAAATACTTAGATGAGTCAAGAGTAATATTAGAATATGAATTGCCTTTGAATGAAATTATATATGATTTCTTTGATACATTAAAATCTAAAACAAAAGGTTATGCTTCATTTGATTATGAATTTAAAGAATACAGAAAATCAGAACTTGTAAAATTAGATATTCATATAAATAATGAGCCAGTAGATGCATTATCTTTTATTGTACATAAGGATTCTGCATATACAAGAGGAAGAAAAATGGCAGAGAAATTAAAAACAGTAATACCAAGACAATTATTTGAGATTCCATTGCAAGCAGTTGTAGGTGGAAAGATAATAGCTAGAGAAACAATATCTGCTATGAGAAAAGATGTGCTTGCTAAATGCTATGGGGGAGATATAACAAGAAAGAAAAAACTATTAGAAAAACAGAAAAAAGGTAAAAAGAAAATGAGACAAATAGGTAATGTAGAAATTCCTCAAGAGGCATTTTTAAGTGTACTAAAGCTTGATGATGAGGAGTAAAATAGAAAAGACATAGTAGTAAACGACTATGTCTTTTTAAGATGCTAAAGTTATTTTATTTCCATTCTTTTTTATAAATCCATCTTCTTTTAATAATTTTAATTCTCTCATCATTGCACTTCGATCTACACTTAAGTAATCTGCTAAGTCTGTAAGCGAAAAAGGCAATAGAAATGTTTTAGACATTTGTCTTGTAGAGAGTGTAGAAAAATATGTGATAAGTTTTTCACGAATAGAGCGTTTGCTTAAAATTTCAATTCTAATATTCATATTTACTATTTTATCTAAAAATAAATTTTGCAAGTTACTCATTAATTTTTGGTGGAATGGGCAATTTTTTCTGCATTTTTCTTCCATTTCTATGTAATTAAATATTAGTACTTCTGAATTTTCTTTTGCTAGTACAAATAATTCGTTATTTGTATTAACATGATAAAAAACTTCACCAAAAATGTCCTTTGGAATAAAATGCTCAACTATAGTTTTGTTACCATTGTAATCATATCTGATTAAATCAGCTGAACCACTTAGTAACATACATACTTGGTTTCTTTTTTCTATATATGTTGTAATAATTTTTCCTTTGTCAAAATGCTTGTCTTGCATCCTGGAACAGTTGCTACGACAGTCTTCAAAAAAATTTAAAACATCAAATTCGCTAACCATAAGTACCTCCAAATTCGACACAAATTATATTACATTTTTGTTGCAATTGCAACAGATTTTATAAAACTATCATATATAATTACAACATACAAAAAACGAAGGAGGAAACATAATATGAAGGTAATAAAAAGGGACGGTAGGGCTACAGAGTTTAATAAGGAGAAGATCCAAATTGCTATAGATAAAGCAAATAAAGAAGTAAGACCAAGTCAAAGAGCAACAAAAGAAGAAATAGATAATATAATAAATTATATTGAAGATTTAGATAAAAAGAGAATTTTAGTAGAAGATATTCAAGATATAATAGAATGTAAATTAATGGAAATTGATAAATATGAATTAGCGAAAAAATATATTGTATATAGATACACAAGAGCATTAGTAAGAAAACAAAATACTACTGATGAGTCTATTTTAGGATTAATAAAAAATCAAAATAAAGAATTATTAGAAGAAAATTCTAATAAAAATGCTGTTTTAGCATCAACTCAAAGAGATTATATTGCTGGTGAAGTTTCAAAAGATTTAACCAAAAGAATTTTATTACCAGAAAAAATTACAAAAGCACATGAAGATGGAATACTTCATTTTCATGATATGGATTATTTTTTGCAACCAATTTTTAATTGTTGCTTAATAAATATTGGAGATATGCTAGATAATGGGACAGTTATGAATGGAAAATTAATAGAGTCTCCAAGAAGTTTTCAAGTTGCATGTACAATTGTAACACAAATAATTGCTGCTGTTGCATCAAACCAATATGGTGGACAATCTGTAGATATTAGCCATTTAGGTAAATATGTAAGAAGAAGTTATAATAAATTCAAAAAAGAGATTACAGAAGAATTTGGAGACGAATTATCAACAGAGATGATAGAAAGACTTACAAAGCAAAGATTGAAAAAAGAAATTTCTGCTGGCGTTCAAACTATTCAATATCAAATCAATACATTAATGACAACAAATGGACAATCTCCATTCGTAACATTATTCTTAAATTTAAAGAAGGATGATCCTTATATAGAAGAAAATGCTATGATAATAGAAGAAATTCTTAAGCAAAGATATGAAGGAATTAAGAACGAAAAAGGAGTCTATATTACACCAGCTTTTCCAAAGCTAATATATGTGTTAGATGAACACAATTGCTTAAAAGGTGGAAAATATGATTATTTAACAAAACTTGCAGTAAAATGTTCTTCAAAAAGATTATATCCAGATTATATATCAGCTAAAAAAATGCGTGAAAATTATGAGGGCAATGTATTTAGCCCTATGGGATGTAGAAGTTTCTTATCACCTTGGAAAGATGAAAATGGAGATTATAAATTTGAAGGTAGATTTAATCAAGGAGTTGTAAGTATTAATTTACCACAAATAGGAATAATTGCAGCAGGAGATGAAGAAAAATTTTGGAATTTATTAGATGAGAGATTAGATTTATGTTTTGAAGCATTGATGTGCAGACATTATTCTTTGTTAGGGACTTTAAGCAATACAAGCCCAATTCACTGGAGATATGGAGCAATTGCTCGTATGAAGGCAGGAGAAAAAATAGATAAACTGTTAAAAAATGGTTATTCTACAATATCTTTAGGTTATATAGGAATATATGAATTAACTAGATTAATGAAAGGCGTATCACATACAACAAAAGAGGGACATGATTTTGCAATTAGAGTAATGAAACATCTAAGAGATACTACAGAAAAATGGAAAAAGGAAACAGGTTTAGGATTTGGGTTATATGGAACTCCAGCAGAAAGTTTGTGTTATCGTTTTGCTAAAATAGATAGAGAAAAATTTGGTGAGATAAAAGATATTACAGATAAAGGCTATTATACAAATTCTTATCATGTAGATGTAAGAGAAGAAATAGATGCTTTTGCTAAATTGAATTTTGAAAGTGAATTCCAAAGCATATCATCAGGTGGAGCTATATCTTATGTAGAGATTCCAAATATGAGACATAATTTAGATGCTTTAGAGGAATTAGTTAAATTTATATATGATAATATTCAATATGCAGAGTTTAATACTAAATCTGATTATTGCCATGTTTGTGGTTATGATGGAGAAATTATAATTAACGATAATTTTGAATGGGAATGTCCTAATTGTGGAAATAAAGATAAAAATAAAATGAATGTTACAAGACGTACTTGTGGCTATTTAGGAGAAAACTTCTGGAACGAGGGAAAAACTAAAGAAATAAAATCAAGAGTACTACATTTGTAAGAGGAGGGGAACATATGAACTATGCAAAGATAAAAAAATGTGATGTAGCAAATGGACCAGGAGTAAGGGTTTCACTGTTTGTAAGTGGATGTACTCATCACTGTAAGAATTGTTTTAATAAAGAAGCTTGGGATTTTAATTATGGAAAATGCTTTTCTCAGGAAACAGAGGCAGAAGTGTTAGAGGCTTTAAAGCCTGATTATATAAAGGGGCTTTCACTTTTAGGTGGTGAACCTATGGAAAAATCAAATCAAGAGGGTTTATTGCCATTAGTAAAAAAAGTAAAAGACACATATCCAGATAAAACTATATGGTGCTATTCTGGTTATACATTTGATGATCAAATACTTAACGGAAAAGCAAATAATAATGAAGTTACAAAAGAATTATTGAATAATATAGATTATATAGTAGATGGTGAATTTGTAGATGAGTTAAAAAATCCTAGTTTAAAATTTAGAGGATCATCAAACCAAAGAATAATCGATGTACAAAGTAGTTTAAAAAACGGAAAAGTAACATTATGGGAGAATATGTAATGTTAGTATAGTTTAATTGCCAATTGTAATGTTTTATTTTAATATATGGACAATATAATATATGATTTTATATTATATTGTCCATTAAAATTTATATTGGCAAATTATTAGGTAACAAGTTTATGTAAAACTATAAATTTGTAATATAATTGTAATAAAACAAATTCATTTAGAGATAAGCGAAGAAAAAAGTTTTTTTAAAAAAACTGTTGCAAAAGCAACAGTAACTAAAAAAAGATAAGGTATAATTAATGCATAAATAGGTACTAAATATAGAAGTTTTAAAGGGGAAATGCAGATATGAAAATTATAAAAAGAGATGGAACAATAGTTGAGTATAATCCTGAAAAAATAAAAATAGCGATTCAAAAGGCTAATAATGAAGTACATAAACCGGATAGAGCTTCTGAAGAGCAAATAAGAGAAATTGTAAATTATATTGAAGATTTAAAAAAATCAAGAATTTTAGTAGAAGATATTCAAGATATTATTGAAGAAAAATTAATGGAATTTGATAAATATAAATTGGCAAAGAAGTATATTACATATCGTTATACAAGAGAATTAGTTAGAAAATCTAATACAACAGATCAGTCAATTAAAGAATTAATAGAAGGAGAAAGTGAGTATTGGAATAATGAAAATTCTAATAAAAATGCAAGAGTAGTAACAACTCAAAGAGATTATTTGGCAGGAATAACAAGCACAGATATTACAAGGAGGTTCTTGTTGCCAGAAAATATTGTAAAGGCTCATGATGAAGGAATTATACATTTCCATGATGCTGACTATTTTGCACAAAATGCTTTACATAACTGTGATTTGATTAATTTAGAAGATATGTTGCAAAATGGAACTAATATAAATGGAGTTTTAATAGAAAAACCTCATAAATTTTTAACAGCAATGACAATTGCAACTCAAATTATAACAGCAGTAACTTCAAGTCAATATGGTGGTGCAACTGTTACAATGACGCATTTAGCTCCATTTGTAAGAGATAGCTATAATATATATTTAAAGAAATATAGAGAGAGAGGATTATCCGAAGAGCAATGTGTAAAATTTGCTAAAGAGGATTTGGCAAAAGAAATAAAAGATGGTGTTCAAACTTTCCAATATCAAATTAATTCTATGACTACGACAAATGGACAATCTCCATTTTTAAGTGTCTGCTTTTATTTAGGAGAAACAAAGGAATATAAAGAAGAGTTGGCAATGATAATCGAAGAATTCTTGAAACAAAGAATTAAAGGTATGAAGAATGAAAAAGGTGTATATATAACACCAGCTTTTCCAAAGTTACTATATGTTTTAGAGGAAGATAATATACATAAAGAAAGTAAATATTGGTATTTAACTGAGTTAGCTGCTGAATGTACAGCAAAGAGAATGGTTCCAGATTATATTTCTGAAAAGAAGATGTTAGAATTGAAAATTGATGAACAAGGTAATGGAAATTGTTATCCTTGTATGGGATGCCGTTCTTTCTTGACGACATATATTGATCCTAAAACAAATAAACCTAAATATTATGGTAGGTTTAATCAAGGTGTTGTAACAATAAACTTAGTTGATGTTGCTCTTTCATCAGGTAAGGATATGGATAAATTTTGGGATATATATGATCAGAGATTGGAACTATGCCATAAAGCTTTACAAATTAGGCATGAAAGATTGTCTAAAGCAACAAGTGATGTTGCACCAATATTATGGCAACACGGTGCATTGGCAAGGCTAGGAAAAGGAGAAAGTATACATCCTTTATTACATAATGGATATTCAACAATTTCACTTGGATATGCTGGTTTGTATGAATGTGTTAAGTATATGACAGAACATAGCCATACAGATAATGGTATAGGAAAAGAATTTGGACTAAAAGTTATGCAAAGATTGAATGACAAATGTAAAGAATGGAAAGAAAAAGAAAATATAGATTATAGTGTTTATGGAACACCAATCGAGTCTACTACATACAAATTTGCAAAATGTTTAAAGAAAAGATTTGGTATTATTAAAGGAATTACAGATAGGGATTATATAACTAATTCTTACCATGTGCCTGTATTTGAAGATATTGATGCCTTTTCTAAATTAAAACTTGAAAGTGAATTCCAAGAACTAAGTCCAGGTGGTGCTGTATCTTATGTTGAAACACCTAACTTACAAAATAATTTAGAGGTTGTTATTCAAATTATTAAATTTATTTATGATAATATTATGTATGCAGAACTTAATACAAAATCAGATTATTGCCAAAAATGTGGATATACCGGAGAAATACTAATAGATGACAGCTTAGAATGGTATTGTCCAAATTGTGGTAACAGAGACCATAATACATTAAATGTAGCAAGAAGAACCTGTGGATATATAGGAAGTAATTTTTGGAATAAGGGAAGAACACAAGAAATAAAAGAGAGAGTACTTCATATAGATAATAAAGATGACAAATAATAAGAGGTGTAAAAGATGAAATATAATAAAATTAGAAAAATGGATATTTCAGATGGACCAGGAGTAAGAGTATCAATTTTTATGCAAGGTTGTGCTTTTAATTGCAAAAATTGTTTTAACCCAGAAACTCACGACTTTAATTATGGGAAAGATTTTAATGATGATACAATAAATAGAGTTTTAGAATTATGTAATAATGAATATGTAGAAGGTTTATCAATTTTAGGTGGAGAGCCAATGCATCCTAACAATATAGAGGGAACTACAAAATTAGCAAAATCATTTAAAGAAAAATTTCCTAATAAAAATTTATGGGCGTGGTCCGGTTTTTTATTTGATAGAGATTTAAAAGATAAAGAAGTGTTAAATTATTTAGATGTTTTGGTTGATGGACAATATGTAGATGAATTGAGAAATCCAACATTAAAATGGAAAGGCTCATCAAATCAAAGAGTAATTGATGTGCAAAAAAGTTTAAAAAACAATGAAATAGTCTTACTTAATTGATAATATAAACGAAAATAATAGATGAATAAATAATTTTTTACAGTAAATACTATAACAAAAAGGAAGGGTGAAAAATTATGGAAAATCTATTAACTAGTTTGAATGCTTTTTTAAGCGATTTAAATGTTTTTTACAGAAAATTGCAAAATTATCATTGGAATATTAAAGGAAAGGATTTCTTTGTTATTCATGCTAAACTAGAAGAATATTATGATGAAGTTAATAATCAAATAGATGAAGTAGCAGAACACATATTAACTTTAGGAGGACAACCTTTAGGGACTTTAAAAGATTATTTAAATGCAACAAAAATTGTAGAAGCAGGAAATAATAAAGTTGATTGCACGGTTGTATTTAATGAAGTAATAAAAGATTATTCTACGCTTTTACAAGACGTAATCAATATAAAGAAATTAGCAGATAATCAAGAAGAACATAAAACTTCTGCACTTATGGATACAATAATAGAAGACTACAGTAAAAAATTATGGATGTTAAAACAAAGTATGGAATAATTGTTTATATAGTGAAAAAGCAAGTGGTTTTGTAATCACTTGCTTTTTTATGTATATAATGTTACTATATATACATTAATTAAAAAGATTATATGAATTTTATTGAGAAAAAGACTTCTACTATGATATAATATAAAATATAATTTGATTTAGTAGATTATTAATATGATTTTTAAGGAGTTTATTTTGAAAAGTAAAGATGAAATTAGATACAAAACAGAGGGTAAAAATATAAATAAATTTATATTTGGTATGTTACTTATTTTATTTATAGGACTATTTATTTTTTCTGGAATAAAGATTGTAAATTATTTTGTTGAAGGTGAAGACAACAAAAAAATTATTGAGGAAATTGCAAATGAAATTACAGTTAATGATGATGTAGATAACCAAGATACGATTAGGTATTCTATTAATTTTAAAGAATTAAAAGAAAAAAACTCTGATACTGTTGGATTTCTAAAAGTGAATGGAACAGATATTGAATATATTGTAGTTAAAGCAAGTAATAATAGTTACTATTTATATCATAATTTTAATAAAAATGAAAATGCATCAGGCTGGATTTTTGCAGATTATCGTAACAAGTTGGATGGAACGGATAAAAATATTGTTATATATGGTCATAATATGAGAAATGGTACTATGTTTGGAACATTAAAAAATATATTAAATGATAATTGGCAAGAAAGTGAAGAAAATAGGAATATAGTATTTATTACAGAAAACGAAGCAACAATATATAGGGTATTTTCAGTATATCAAATTGAAAACGAAGATTATTACATAAAAACTAATTTTAATGAAGGTGAATTTGAAAATTTTATAAATACTATTAAATCAAGAAGTAAATATAATTTCAATGTAGATATAAATGAAAATGATAGTATACTTACTCTTTCTACATGTGCAAATAATAATAAATATAGAGTAGTTTTGCATGCTAAGAAAATAAATGAACAATAAAAATTTATAAAAAATTCTATACAAAATTTAAAATATATGCTAAAATATTTTAAGTAAAAATTATAAATGCTTTAAATTAGTTTAGATATTGAAAATTTAAAAGGAGGAATTAACCATGTCAGGACATAGCAAATGGCATAATATTGCGGCAAAAAAAGGTAAAGCAGATGCTGCAAGAGGAAAAATATTTACAAAATTAGGTAGAGAATTACTAATGGCAGTAAAGCAAGGAGGACCAGACCCTGACAGTAATTCTAAATTAAGAGATGTAATTGCAAAATGTAAATCTAATAATATGCCTAATGATACAATTAGTAATGCTATAAAAAGGGCTGCAGGTGCAGGAAATAGTGAAAGCTACGAAGAAATAGTATATGAAGGGTATGGACCAAACGGAATAGCGGTTATAGTAAATGCTTCAACAGATAATAGAAATAGGACAGCAGCAGATGTAAGACACGTTTTTGATAAATTCGGTGGAAATTTAGGAACATCAGGTTGTGTATCTTATATGTTTGAGAAAAAAGGTGTAATTGTAATAGAAAAAGCATCAACTAATATATCTGAAGATGAGTTAATGCTTATGGCAATTGATGCTGGAGCAGAAAATTTCGAATCAGAAGATGAAGTATATGAAATAACTACGAGCCCAGAAGATTTTTCAAAAGTTCGCGAAGAACTAGAAAAAAATAATCTTTCATTCTTAGAA
Source organism: uncultured Clostridia bacterium (assembly GCA_934178555.1). GTDB lineage: Bacteria > Bacillota > Clostridia > TANB77 > CAG-508 > CAKPQL01. The sequence continues at coordinate 37,906 of CAKPQL010000007.1, read as the reverse complement.
GCATCTGTACAAATGGTTCCAAATATGTATACTAAATTAGATGATGAAGGTGCAAGAAAAATGGGACTATTATTAGAAAAACTAGATGAATTAGATGATGTTATAGAAGTATATCATAACTGGGAAGAATAAATTTACATATGTTTTTTAAGGACACATTGGAATGTGTCCTTTTATTTTTGTTCTAAATATGTTTTTTGTTGCATATATATTAATAAGGTGGTATAGTATGCAAATTTTTAATTTCTTTCCAAATCATATAGTAAATATATTAAAAGATTTTTTAGAAGTTTCAGAAAAAAATTTAGAAGAAATACGTTTTCGTGCGGGACAACCTATAATATTAAAGTTCTCTAATAGAGATATTGTACTGGAGTATAAGATTACTGCTAATGATTTATTAGAAATTTTAGAAAAAGTATGTGAGAATTCGATTTATTCATACCAAAATCAAATATGTAATGGATATATAACAGTTACAGAAGGACATAGGGTTGGATTAACTGGTAGTGTAATAATACATGATGGGAAAGTTGTGAATATAAAGAATATATCAAGTTTGAATTTTAGAATTGCAAGACAAGTTTTAGGATGTAGTAATGAAATATTAAAATATATAGTAGATTTTAATAATAATTCCATATATAATACTTTAATTGCTTCTCCACCAGGCGCAGGAAAAACTACAATATTAAGAGATGCAATAAGGCAAATAAGCAATGGAATTGGAAATTTTGAAGGAAAGACAATTGGCGTTGTAGATGAAAGAAGTGAGATTTCTGCAATGTATAAGGGGATTCCACAGAATGATATTGGTATAAGGACAGATGTACTTGAGAATATATCCAAAAGTATTGGAATGAAAATGTTAATAAGAAGTATGGCTCCAGAAATAATATGTGCAGATGAAATTGGAAGTATGGAGGATGTAGAAACTATTAAATATATAGTGTGTTCTGGTGTAAAAGGAATATTTACTGTACATGGAAACAGCTTAGAAGAACTGAAATTAAACCCAGCAATAAGAGAATTATTAGAATTATGTATGTTTGACAGAATAGTATTTTTAGATTCTAGAAAAAGAGGAAAAATGAGAGAAATATATGAGTTGAACAATGACGAATATTATAAGAAGATATAGACGTATAATATATAATTTTAAAATTTATATATTATACGTCTAATGATTTTTAGTAATTATAAATATTATAAAATTAGTTCTAAAATTAGTACAAGCATCATATATATAAATATATACAGTAAAAATATATAAAAGGGGTAAGATATGTTTTTTATAAAAAGTGTCATATATATATTAATTTTCTTTGCTTCTACATATATAGGAATTTTAATATCCAAACAGTATAAAAATAGGGTTACTGAGTTAAATGAAGTTAAAATTGCGCTAAATACTTTAAAAACAAAAATAAGATTTACAAACCAGACTTTACAAGATATCTTTAATGAAATATCTTTAAATTCAAAGGGGAATATTAATAACCTATTTAAAAATATGGCATTAAAATTAAATAACAATAATGCAAGTTATGCGTGGGAAAGTTCAATAGATGAATGTTTTTCGTATCTAAAAAAAGATGATAGACAAGCGCTAAAATCAATGGGTAAATTACTTGGAAAAACTGATTTAGAAGGACAGTTAAGTGAGATTGAATTAACTGAAGCTTTGTTAGAAACGCAAATTAGTGAAGCTAAAAAGGAAAGAGATAAAAATGAAAAGCTATATAAAACATTAGGGATGATTACTGGCGTTGGGATTGTAATAATATTAATCTAAAAACAGGAAAGAGAGGCATACAAAATGAATATAGATTTGTTGTTTAAAATAGCTGGTATAGGAATATTGGTTGCAGTGTTACATCAAGTTTTAGTAAAAGCTGGGCGTGAAGATCAAGCAATGATGACAACTCTTGCAGGTCTTGTTATTGTACTGGCTATTGTTATAAAAGAAATTGCAGCATTATTTACAACTGTGAAAACTATTTTTAATTTGTAAAATACATAAATTTAATTTTCAGATTGAAATAAACGATTGTTACGTCGTTTTATTCCTGTGATGAATACATAAGAAAGGAAACCTATCAAATGGAAATAATAAAGATTATAGGAGTTGGTTTGGTTTCGCTGATAATTATAATAATTCTAAAGCAATATAAACCAGAATTTGTTATTTACATATCAATATTTGCTGGAGCAATAATTTTATTATTAGTAATGGACAAGATATCTGGAATTGTTTCTTTACTTTTTAGCATACAAAATAAAGCAAATATGAATAATCAATTTTTAGTAATATTATTAAAAATTACAGGAATTGCTTTTTTAACTGAATATGCATCCAGTATCTGTAAAGATGCAGGAGAAAGTGCAATTGCCACAAAAATAGATTTAGGTGGAAAGGTTTTAATTATTGCAATTTCTATTCCTATCATACAAGCTTTGCTAGAATTAATTATAAAAATTATGCCATAAAAAGGAGGTATTAATTACGATTAAAAAAATTATTTTTATTTTCTTTGTAATTATAAATATCTCCATAAACTCTTATGCTACTAATGAAATAATAGAAAAACAAAAGAATATTTTAAATATTTCGGATTTTTTAACGGAGTCACAAACATATACAGAAAGTACATTTCCTAATTTAGATGTAAATGAATTATTAAATTCTGCTATTAATGGACAAGTAAATAATAAAAATGTTTATGAAAGTATTTTATCACTATTTGGAAAAGAGATGATAAATTCAATAAGAATTCTTGCAAGTGTTATGCTAGTAGTTGTAATACATAGTTTGTTAAAAAATGTTAGTGAAAATTTAGGAGGTAAAAGTGTTTCTAAAATTACATATTATGTTGAATATATTCTAATTGTAACTCTGGTGCTTACAAGTTTTTCTGAAGTAATTGGAATAACTAAAGAGTCTATTCAAAATTTAGTTGGTTTTATTTATTCATTAATTCCGATATTATTGGCATTAGTTGTAGCAACAGGAAGTGTTATATCAGTATCAGTTATACAGCCTATTATATTAGGCTCTATTGCTTTTATTGGTGGTGTTGTTCAAAATGCTGTTATTCCAATTTTGTTAATAGGTACTGTTCTAGGAATTATATCTAATATTTCAGATAAAATACAAGTAGAAAAGCTTTCTAAATTTTTTAAGTCTGGTATTGTATGGTTTTTAGGTGTAATAATTACACTATTTGTAGGTGTATTATCTGTTGAAGGTACACTTTCAAGTAGTGTAGATGGCATTACTGCCAAGACTACAAAAGCAGTTGTGTCTAGTTTTGTGCCTGTTGTTGGAAAGGCCCTAGGAGATTCAGTAGACACAGTTTTAGGATGTACCAATATTTTAAAAAATGCAACAGGTTTTGTGGGAATTACAATAATCATTGGAATATGTGCTATGCCCATCATAAAATTGACTATACTTAGTGTTTCGTTTCAACTGGCTAGTGCTTTAAGTGAGCCTATAGCAGATAAAAATATTGTTAAATTACTACGGACATATGGGTGATGTTTTTAAAATTCTATTGGCAATAATGTTTTTTATTGCTGTTATGTTAATAGTAGGAATAACAATTATTATAAAAATATCAAATAGTGGATTAATGTATAGGTAGGTGTTTTGTTTTGATTGCGTGGATAAAAGATTGGTCAGAAGGCATTGTAATAGCAGTGATTATTGCAACCATATTAGAGATATTATTGCCAGATAATAATAATAAAAAATATATTAACACTGTTATTGGAGTGTATATATTATTTTCTATAATTTCTCCAATTATTTCAAAATTTACAGGACAAAATATTAATATAGAAGATTATATTAATAAAAATACATCTATAGCAACAAACTATACTATGAGCAATATAGAATTGTTAGAAAATGATTCTAATATTGAGGATATATATATAAAAATTTTAAAAGAAGATATAACTAATAAGATTAATAAATCAGGTTTTAATGTGGATTCAATTGAATTAAAACTAGACATGAATTCTGAAAGTAATTATGGTGAAATTTTAGGCATATACTTACATATTTCTTCTTTAGATAAAAATAAGAATATAAATAATGTAAATGAAGTTAAAATTGATTTGTCTGAAAATAGTAATAAAAAATTTAATGTTTCTGAAGGACAGATAAATCAAGTTAAAGAAGTTTTAATGGATACTTATGGAATTGATAAAGCTAAAATTTATATAAATGAGGAGTGAAAATTATGTTTAGTGATAAATTTAAAAATATTAAGGCGTTAGTTAAAAGTAAATCTGAGAATGGTGATAACAAGAAAAAAATAGAAAATTTAGTTGTATTCTTAGTTTTATTAATAATAACAATAATTGCTATAAATGTTATTTTAAGTGATGACGGAAATTCTAAACAAAAAGAAAATACTCAAAGTTCAGCATATAAACAACTTGCAAATCAAGATAACAATTCTAGTAATATTTCTGAAAATTCAGAATATAATTTATCAGAGGAATTGGAAAAGGTTCTATCCCAAATTTCTGGCGTAGGACAGGTTAAAGTCCTTATTACATATTCAGAAACTAGCGAAACAGTACCTATGTATAATGAAAAATCTACAGAAAGCACTACTCAAGAAACAGATACGAATGGAGGGGTTAGAACTATCCAACAAACAGATAATTCTAAAGAGATAATATACGAAGAACAGTCTGGAGAGAAAACACCAATAACTAAAAAAATAGTTTTACCAAAAATTGAAGGAGCAATAGTTATTGCTCAAGGAGCTGGTAACACAAATGTGAAAGTAAATATAATCCAAGCAGTAGAGGCTGTTACAGGGCTTCCAACCCATAAAGTGCAGGTGTTTGAAATGGATTAATTATTATTATTGTATTATAACTGTCATACCTTTAAACGTGGGAATTGGATGTGTATTTTGAAAATTAATAATTTAGGAGGTAACTAAAAATGAAAATATTAAAAAGGAATCAATTAATAATCTTAGTAATTGCATTAATGCTAGTAACGGCAGGATATTTGAATTTTACAGCAATGTATGAAAAAGAGGCACCTGTAGCAAGTAGTTTATCTTTAGCAGATTCAGAAGGAAATGATGGATTAGGTGATGCTACTTTAGTAAATGGAGGTAATACAACTGAAACAACTATAGAAACACCAACAGCTAATCCAAATAATAATTCATCAAGAGAAACAGATGCAACATTAGTGTCAAATACAGAAGAAAAAGATTATTACTTCGAGAATTCAAAGTTAGATAGAGATAAAATGTATTCACAAATGTTAGAAACATACCAAAAGATGTATGATGGAGATAATATATCAATAGAACAAAAAGCAACAGCTGCTAATGAAATTGCCAAAATTAATGTTACTAGAAATGCTATAATGATATGCGAAAATTTAATAAAAACAAAAGGAATTAATGACGTAGTTATATTTGTAAATGATACTCAAATAAGTGTAGTAGTAGATGCGGAAGAATTAACAACTGAACAAATTGCTCAGATTCAAAATATAGTATCAAGAGAGATGAAAGCACTAATAGAAAATATACACATAAGTTGTAAATAAAAGGAGTATACTAAAAAAATGTATATTAAAAGAGATTTTCCAATAATTTAGTTGAAAATCTCTTTATTTTTTATTGATAATATTTTATAATAAATTTATTAAAAAATTTATGAGGTACTAAATAAATGATAAAATTTGAAAGTGAAGAAGTTATAAGAAATTTAGATAACTCAATAACAAATTACAATAACCAGTTTTATAAACCCGAAGATGCAGGAAAAAAATTGCCATATTATGATGAAGAAAAACGGGATTTCTAATATTGCATTAAGTTTATTAAATAAATATGATTTAAGCATAAATACAGCTTTTATGGATGATAACGAAATAGAACTATGTATTAAAGATTTAAAAAAATTATTAAAACATACAACTAATTTAGAATATCTTAATATATATATGTTCAATTCTAAAGATGCAAAAAGTTATACTCAATGCGATATGTCTTTTTTAGATGAATTGAATTCTAAAATTAAAATAATACATTTACAAGGAATAGATTTATCAAATGAAAACTCTAGTTTGTTTTCGAAATTTAATGAAATATTAAAATTGAGTTTACACAATTGCAATATACATAATCCTGAACTAGTATCAGATATTAATTCATCTGCTTATATTGAGTTGCTTAAAAATAATATTGATCCTATGTATGCAAACCAAATGAATAATTTAATTATTAAACATAAAGGGAAAATTAAAACTTCTGATTCTAAGTTTAATGAAATATCCCAAATATATGAAAGAAATATTGTAAAAATAAGTGAATATTCGGAATTGATGAATAAAATTAATTTTTCAGAAATAAAGGATTTAAAAATTGAAATTGATGACAACTTTGATAAAACAGCAGAAAATGTAGAGTCTATAATAGATAGCATTAATAATTTACAAAATGCAACAATAGTATCAAGTGCTCAGAATTATATTAGTATAAGTGAGAGAAATCCGATTAACCTACCAGCTAAGTTAATAATAAAAAATGTATCAGAACTATCTACAATGGATATTGAGAAATTTACTCAAATTAATTCTATTGAAATAGAGGATGGACTAAATACGGTGCAAGGTCAAAGAAGACCGTATACAAGAGAAGAGTATCTAAAAATACGAAAAACTATAGATAAATTAATAGAACGGTATAGATTTAGAAAAAACAACTCAAAAACAAATTTTTACAGAAATATACAAAAGGTTGGCAGATCATATTGAATATGATGAATATGCAATTTCAGAAGAGGGGAGCAAAAATCAGGAGTTAGCTATAACTTGTAGAAATTTATATGGTGGATTAATTGAAGGAAAATGTGTATGTGCTGGTTATGCAGATATTTTAAGAAATGTTTGTGAATGTGTTGGAATTGAAGCTCAATCTGTAGTGGCTTTCCCTGATATAGATAATGGAGTTGAAGTCAATATAAAAGATCCTACTGGACATGCTTGGAATAATGTAAAATTAGATGGAGAGTGGTATTGCACAGATTTAACTTGGGATAGAAACAATGTAGTATTAGAAAAATTTCCTTTAAAATATTTTTTGAAATCTACAAAGGATTTTTTTCATAATGATTATTCAAATACACGAAAATATGATGTAAAATGCAATAAGAGTATAACAGAATCTGAGCAAATTGCACTATTTACAGGAAGAGAAGTTTCAAAAGAAACATTAGAAATATTAACAAGTGATAAAAATAAAAGTTTAAATTACTTAAGTAATTCAGTGATTGCTACTGCTATTGCTGGATTAAATGCTTCCCAATTTAGAGCGGTACATAATGGTTTATGCATAGTTAATAATAAAAAGGAGATATACAATGATAACACAAGATAAAAAAGCATATACAGAAGTATATACTATTTTGAGTAAATTGAATTTGTTTTCGGAATTACCTAATAATATAAAAAATGAAATTATATATCAAAAGAATAATGATTATTATTTTGATATAAATGTAAATATTCCTTTAAATGAACAAGTACAAAATCAAAATACCTTGGCCATAATTTCGTATTTGTATGTTAAATATTTATGTAAAGATGAAAATGAAAAAAGATTTTTAAAATCAAAATATGAAAGTAATGAAATTAAATACCAAAACGAAATAAAAGAAAAGTATAATTTAGATAATATTTTTGCAAATAAAAAACAAAATAAAACAATTGAAAGTGATTTATCTAAAAACCAAGAACTTTCTATGGTTGATTACAAAGAATCTATATTGAGGAAAATACTAAATAAAATAAAGAATATTTTTAGAAGATGATAGTATGGTTGCATAACATAATGTGCAACCTGTTTTTATTGTATAAGAAAAATCAACTTTTTGTTGTAGTGTACACTATATGAAGGAAATTTACGACCATTCTTTTGTTCTGAAAATTTTTTCAAAAAAACTTGTATTTAATCTATTTATTGATATAATAACTAATATAAATAAATTAGATTGTATGGAGGTTTTTCAAATGATAAAAAAAGTCGCAATACTTGCAAATGGTGGAGATGTTTCAGGATTTAATGCAGTTATTAGAGGAATTGTTAAAACCGCTGAGAAAAATGGTGTTGAATGTTATGGAATAATTGATGGATATAGGGGATTATTAAAAGATGAGTATGTTTTATTATCATCTGCAGATAATGCATCAGGTATTCTTCATAAAGGTGGATCTATAATTGGTTCTTCTTTAAATGCGAATGTTTTCAATTATAAAGTGGAAGAAAATGGCAAAGTTGAGTATAAAGATTTATCAAATATATGTATAGAAAACGCAAAGAAAGCAGGATTTGATTGTATATTTACTTTAGGTGGAGATAGTACACAAAAATCTGCGAGAGACTTTTTTGTAAGAGGATTAAATGTGATAGGGGTTCCAAAAACAATAGACAATGATGTTGCGTGTACGGATATAACTTTTGGATATAATACTGCTGTTTCTGTTGCAATGGAAGCTATTGATAGGCTTCATTCTACGGCAGAAACACATCACAGAATAATGGTATTAGAGGTAATGGGAAGATATGCTGGATGGATTGCCCTAGAATCTGCAATAGCTGGTGGTGCAGATATAGCGCTTATTCCAGAAATTCCTTATGATATTGAGGGAGCAGCAAAAGTAATAAAAGAAAGACAAGCTATAGGAAAAAACTTTAGTATAGTTGTAGTTGCTGAAGGTGCTTTTCCTAAAGGCGGAAGCTTAACAGTAAAAAATACTAGAGATGGTGGAGCAGGAGTAATTAACACACAACTTGGCGGAGTAGGAGATAAAGTTGCAAAAGATTTAGAAGAACTTACTGGGTTAACTGCAAGAAATACAACTTTAGGATATATGCAAAGAGGTGGTACACCAACAGCATATGATAGAGTTTTATCAACAAAATATGGCGCAAAAGCAATGGAATTAGCATTAAATGGAGAATTTGGAGTTTTAACTGTAATCCAAAATGGCAAATTAGGTTCTGTGCCATTAGAAGATGTTGTAGGTAATAACAAGCAAATAGGAGCAGTTTCAGGAGATACACAAGAAAGCAATATAAGAAAAGTAACAATGGATCATGATTTAGTAAAAACGGCTAAAAATATAGGGATTTATTTAGGAGAATAGAAAAAATGGTATAAAAAACTATTTTCATTCTTGAAAAATATTTTTAACAAATAGTAATATTAGATTTTATAACCAAAATAAATTGTTGAAAAAGAATATGTTTTATAATATAATAATGAGGTCTATTTTAAATAGACTTCATTTTATTTGTTGAAAGGAATGATATAAATATGAAAGCATTAATTAGTGTATCAGATAAAACAGGAATTGTAGAATTTGCAAAGGAACTTGAGAAAAAAGGGATTGAAATAATTTCAACAGGAGGTACATACAAAAAATTAAAAGAAGAAGGAGTTAATGCTATTGAAATATCAGAACTTACAGGATTTCCAGAATGTCTAGATGGAAGAGTAAAAACACTTCACCCAAAAGTACATGCAGGAATATTAGCTATGAGAAGTAATCCAAATCATATGAAGCAATTAGAAGACTTAAATATAGATACTATAGATTTTGTTGTAGTAAACTTATATCCATTTAAACAAACTATATTAAAAGAAAACGTAAGTAGAGAAGAAGCAGTTGAAAACATAGATATAGGTGGACCTACAATGTTAAGAAGTGCTGCAAAAAATTATCAAGATGTTACAGTAATTACAGATCCTAAAGATTATAGTATAGTACTAGAAGAACTAAATAATAATGGAAAAGTATCATTAGATACCAAATTTTATTTAATGCAAAAAGTATTTGAGCATACAGCAAATTATGATGCTATGATTTGTAAATATATAAAAGAGCAAAGAAATGACGAAAGTTTTCCTAGCGAACTTACTTTAACTTATGAAAAAGTACAAGAAATGAGATATGGTGAAAATCCTCATCAAAAAGGTGCTCTATATAAAGAAATAGGAAAATGTGTTGGTTCTTTGACTACAGCAAAACAATTAAACGGAAAAGAATTATCATTTAACAATATAAATGATACAAATGGAGCATTAGAATTATTAAAAGAATTTGATGAACCAACAATTGTTGCTTGTAAACACGGAAATCCTTGTGGAGTGGGAAGTAGCAATAATATATATGATGCTTGGAAAAAAGCATACGAGGCTGATAAAGTGTCTATTTTTGGTGGAATTGTTGTTTCAAATAGAGAAATAACAAAAGAAGTAGCTTTAGAAATGAAAGATATATTTTTAGAGGTAATAGTTGCACCAAGTTATGAACCAGAAGCACTAGAATTGCTTCAAACAAAGAAAAATTTAAGAATATTAGAATTGCCAGACATAACAGTAAAACAACCAGCTAATGCGTATGATATAAAGAAAATTAATGGCGGAATTATAGTTCAAACTATAGATTCTAAATTGTTAGATGGATATGAAGTTGTAACTAATAGGAAACCAACAGATAAAGAATTAGAAGATATGTTGTTTACATGGAAAATAGTAAAATATGTAAAGTCTAATGGAATCGCTTTAGGAAAAGATAAACAATCAATAGGAATAGGACCAGGACAAGTAAATAGAATTTGGTCAACGAAGCAATCTATTGAACATTCAAAAGAGTTAATAAGTGAAGATATAGTTAAAGGTTCTGTGTTAGCATCAGACGCATTTTTTCCATTTGCAGACTGCGTAGAAGCAGCACATGAAGCTGGAATAACAGCTATAGTTCAACCAGGAGGTTCTGTAAGAGACCAAGAATCAATAGATAAATGCAACGAATACGGAATTGCGATGATATTCACAAAAATGAGACATTTTAGACATTAATAAAAGTAGATTGCATAATATAGGATATATTGGAGTGATATAATGAAGAACAAAAAGAAAATACTTTTAGTATTTTTAGCTATTATTATTGCTTTAATTCTTATCGTACTCGGAATAAAGTCATTAATAGATTACTTACGAATTAAATATGCAAAAATAGAAGTATCATTAGTCCAAGATTTAACTTTAAATTTTACTGAAAAAAAGCATGTTTCGGATTTTATTAATAGTATTAATGGAAATTTGATTAATGATTATATTATAGATTCTACTAAAATTGGGGATAAAAGTGTATCTTTTGAATTTATAAATGATGACGGAATTAAAGCTCATTATACGTATACAGTTTCGGTTGTAGATAAAGTGCCTCCGGTTATTTGGCTAGGAGATAGTTATTCTATAACTGTTGGAAATAATGTTGATCTTACATCAAAAATTTTGTGTGGAGATAATGAAGACAGTAATCCGAATAAATATATAGAAGGTGAATATGATTATAACACTGTAGGTGCTTATCCTCTTGTATTTAAAGCAACTGATAGAAGTGGTAATGAAACTAAAAAAGAATTTGTTTTATATGTTAATGAAAAAAGAGATGCAGTATCAAATACTAATTTAACTAAAACTTACACATATTTTTCGGATGTAATTAAAACTCATAAAACAGAAAACACTAAAATAGGAATAGATGTTTCGGTTTGGCAAGGTGACATTGATTTTGAAGCTATAAAAAATGCTGGAGTGGAATTTATTATAATTAGAGTTGGTGGAACATATGGAACAGATGGTGAATATTTTGTTGACTCTAAGTTCCTAAATAATATTAAAAAGGCAAATGAATATAATATTGATGTTGGAATATACTTTTATTCTTATGCTAACTCAAATGAACATGCTAAAAGAGATGCTTTATGGGTGATAGAGCAGATAAAGGATTATAATGTGTCTTTACCAATTGCTTTTGACTGGGAAAATTGGAATACTTTTAATGATTATCATTTAAGTTTGTTTGAGTTGACTGATATGGCAAATGCTTTCTTAAAAACATTAGAAGAAGCAGGATACAAAGGAATGCTTTATAGTAGTAAAAGCTATTTAGAGAGATTGTGGATGCCAATTTCATACGATATATGGCTTGCACATTACACAAAAAAAACTAATTATGAAGGAGATTATAGCTTGTGGCAGTTATGCAATAATGGTAGAGTTGAAGGTATTGAAGGAGAAGTAGATATAGATGTAATGTATTTAAAATAATATTATAACAAAAAACGAAATAACTAGTAATGAAGTTATAAAATGTTGGAAGATAAATAAGGTGCTCATAATGAAGCAAAACCAAATTGTTAGACAAAAAAGTTTAATAAGAGGGGAACTTCATAATAGGGGTGCCTTATTTATTTAAAAATACAAGAGAATATGAACTTTATATTTTAATTACCTATAAATTTTGTTCTAAAATAGACAAGGTCTGAATATATATATTCTATACACTTTACAAGGAGGAGTGCACATATGAATATAGATGAAAGAAAACAATTTACAAATACAACTGTTCAAAACCTTATATTAGAAAATAGAGGAAAATTAAGTATATCTGGAGTCTTGGATGTTTTAAGTTTCGATGATCAAATTGTTATAGTAGAAACAGAATTGGGGTTATTAAATGTAAAAGGTGAAAATCTAAGAATAAATAAATTAAGCATAGATACTTCAGAAGTGATTGTAGAGGGTGATATAGTTAGTCTTGCATATTCTGAAAAGGATTATGATAAAAAGAGTACATCTATTTTTGGCAAAATATTTAAATAAGATAGGGTGAATATATATGCAATCTCAACCATTAGAACAATTATACTCTTTTGCAATATTCATTTTAGTTGGATTTTTGATAGGTTTATTATTTGATATTTTTAGAATATCCAGAAAAACATTTAAAACTTCAGATTTAGTTACATCAATAGAAGATGTTTTGTTTTGGATATTAACTCGGATTATTAATATTGTTTTCAATATTTAAGTTTAATAATGGTGAAATTAGAATTTATATTATATTAGGTATTTTTATTGGAATTGCTGTGTATGTGTTAATATTTAGTAAAGTTGTTATAAATGTTTTAGTAACAATTATTAATTTTATAAAACATATCTTTTCTATTGTTTTAAAGATAATCTTATATCCAATAAAACTATTTCTAAAAATAATAGGATATATGACAAAACCTGTTAAAAATCTACTAAAAAATTTGACAGATAAATTAAAAAAGATAATAAAAATGAAGAAAAGAAAAAATAAATCTAAATTAAAGAAGGATTTTGCATAATTTTGTTGAATAATTAAAATATAAGTTTCCGTAAGGAATAGTCAATTATTACTATAATGGAGATTAATTACATATGAAAAAGAAAATCGATTTAAAAAAAATTGCTAAATTATTAACAGCAATTATTATAAGTATATATATATTATGTATTTTTATAAATCAACAAAAAACAATTAACTTATATAAAACTAATAAAGAGTATTATACAATGCAATTAAACGAGCAAAAACAGTACCAAGAAGAATTAACAGAATTAAAAAATAATATAAATTCACCAGAATATATACAAGAAATCGCAAGAGAAAAGTTAGATATGTACTTACCAAACGAAAGAGTATATATAGATATTGGCCAATAAATCCTTAAAACGAAATCTGTTTTAAGGGTTTATATTAATTTTTTTCTAAGAACTTATTTTATTTAAAAATTATGATATCTTATATTTCTAAATAAATTTTCCAAATGTTAATAAACTTTAATTAAATAAAAATAAATTATATTATGGGGGGCTAATATAATGAATTATGAAGAATTAACCATTTCTGAGTTAAAAGAATTATGTAAAGAAAAGGGGCTTAAAAATTTTTCTACTTTGAAAAAAAGTGAATTAATAGAATTATTATCAAGTAAAAAAAACGATGTACAAGCCTCTAAAATTGAACCAATATTAGAGGAGCCAGAAACAAAAACTACACAGGAAGGATATAAGTTAAGCGAGGGAGACGAGGTAGTAGAGGGGATTTTAGAAGTTTTGCCTGATGGATATGGATTCTTAAGAGGCGATAACTATTTGCCAACACCTAAAGATGTATATGTTTCACCTGTGCAAATTAGGAGATTTAGGTTAGATACTGGAGATAAACTAAAAGGTATAAAAAGAACACCAAAAGAAGGAGAAAAATTCCCAGCACTAATATATGTTGGAGAAGTAAATGGACAACACCCAGAAAATGCAATGAAAAGGGTTCCTTTTGATGATTTAACACCTATATATCCAACAGAAAGATTAAAATTAGAAACAACTTCTACAGAATATACAATGAGATTAATGGATTTATTATCTCCTATAGGAAAAGGGCAAAGGGGAATGATTGTTGCTCCACCTAAAACTGGTAAAACAACAATCCTAAAACAAATAGCCAACAGTATTACTAAAAATAATCCAGAAGTAGAACTTATTGTTTTGCTAATAGACGAAAGACCAGAAGAAGTAACTGATATGAAACGTTCAATAACTGGAGATGTTATATATTCAACATTTGATGAGCAACCAGAACATCATGTTAAAGTTGCGGAAATGGTATTAGGAAGAGCCAAAAGATTAACAGAGCAAAAGAAAGACGTTGTAATATTATTGGATAGTATAACAAGATTAGCAAGAGCTTACAACTTAGTAATACCAACATCTGGAAGAACATTATCTGGTGGATTAGATCCTAGTGCGTTACATAAACCAAAACGCTTCTTTGGTGCTGCCAGAAATACAGAAGATGCGGGAAGTTTAACTATACTTGCTACTGCACTAGTAGAAACTGGCAGTAAAATGGATGATGTTATATTCGAAGAGTTCAAGGGAACAGGTAATATGGAAGTTCATTTAGACAGAAAATTATCTGAAAAGCGTATTTTCCCAGCAATAGATATAAATAAATCAGGTACAAGAAGAGAAGAATTACTATTAACAGAAAAAGAACAAAAAGTTGTTTACCAATTAAGACGTTCTATGGCAAATATGAATTCTGCTGAAATGACAGAACAATTGATTAGTCAAATTATAAGGACTAAAAATAATGATGAATTTTTAGATAAAATAGATTATTTATTTAGAAATTCAAAATAAAACGAGAGGTTATTAAAAAATATAAAGTTATCACAAGCTCAAAAAAAATAGAAGAAATTCTACAATAGTGGATTCAAAGATCCAAACGGTAATAATATGGCAAATAGTAGGATTTCTTCTATTTTTAGAAATAAAGAAAACTAATATGAATAAATAAAAAAGAAACCCTACTAAAAGAATAGCAGGGTTTGAGGATTTTAATAATCATCTTTAATACAACGAATGATACTGAAAATAACAAAAATTATCCAAGCCATAAAAATCCTCCTTAAGAAAACATGAAAAGCCTCTTTAATAATTATATTATGGTTTGGGTAAAAAAAGAACAAGTAATATAAAAAATTATATAATTAGTATATCGAATTTCAAATTCGAATTATTACAATTAACATTCATATAAGCAAGAGAGAGACGATAGGATTACATTGCTTTATATTTACGAATGTAACATTGCACAAAATAAAAGTTTTGTGCAAACAGAGGTAGGAATAAAATATAAATCCATACTTATATAGTCCTACCCGTAAAATCTTGCTACTCCTTGTTATTACTCTTATTTTAGCCATTATTTCTATCAACAAACTATATTACTTTCTTGTAAAAAACTCTTAAAATTGATTCTGGGACTTGGTTATTTTTTTTGTTAGATTTTTTTATTATTGTAACCTTATAATTCATAAAAAAATTTATATAATTTCAGATTATTTTTTTTATAAATTTGTAAATCCTTATATTTCAGTATTTTGTCTAATTTTTTAGACAACAAACTATATGCCTAATTTTAAAAAATGCCTTAGAATCGATTCTCGTGCGTCGATTTTTTAGCATTTTTTGAGTATTTTTAATAAATGCCTAAAAACTAGCATTTCTACTTAAAATTATATAATAAATACCAGATTTATAAATTCACATATTTAATCATAAACATATAACTTGTTTGCTTAAACATAAAAATGCCTTAAAATTGATTTTAGTATGTTATAGATATAAAATTATAGTATGAATTTGCAATTTAAAATTATATAATATTTATAAATATTTATAAAATTATAATTCAAAAATTATTTACAATTTTTTTAACAAATGTTCGTTTATTAAAATTTATATAAAAAATTAATTTTACATAAAATTTTAAATTTTAATTGTTTAAATCTTAATTATTAAATTTTTAAATTTTATTTTTTTACTTTTTTAAAATTTCTATTTTATATTTTAATAGTATAACTTTTTTATATATTTATTTTTAATATTTTAAATTTCTATTTTTATATTTTTCTAAAAATAACTTATTCCCCCTATTCCCTACTTATCATTTTTGTTAATTTACAATAAATCTAAAAAACAAAATATAAAGAGCCTATGAAAAATGTAGGCTCTTTATTGCTTATTATGAGGTAATTTTGAAATGCTATTTGCAAAGAAAAACCAAGAATTTTAATTTTTCTTGGTTTTTCTTTTATATAAATAACTTACTATTTTTTGATAGAATTATATAACAATATCATGTTTATGATATATCTTTTTATATTTTATAATTAGTTAAAAATAGTTTCTTATTTAAATATTGAATATATAATTTTATTTTCTGCAATACCTGTTTTAATGTTTATTTTTCTTTTATGTAAAACAGCTTCTTTTGACATTCCTGCGTTTTCTAAAATACTAGATTTTATTTGTGTTAATTTTTCATATCCATCATAAAATTCAGATATAAGAACATTAAAGTCTTTCTCATTAAGCAAATAGTCAATTATAACTTTTAATGCCTCTTCCATATATCCTGATGATACTTTATTTAAAGCTATTCCAAATTTAAATTTACATACTTTATTTAGATCAGATCTTTCAGAAGCATTAATAAAACCAATTAATTCAGAGTTTTCTTTATCTTCGATTCCCCATATTAACTCATTCATTTCATACTCTTTTATTAAAGAAGCAACCATTACTTCTGTTTCATGTATAGAATTATGCATAGTATATCCATAACAGTCTGCTAATTCTTTTTCTGTTGCTAAATTTTTGTAAACATCTTCTACATCTTCCATTTTAAATTTTCTAATTAATAAATTTTTTGTTTCAAAATCTTTCATGTTTTCCCTCCTTATGACAGATTTTACATTTTTATTAATATATCCTATCATTTTATCATAGAGGTGTTATATCGTCAATTATTTTTATATATTTATTCTAATATTTTTAATATATTATTCCATATCTATTGGTAATAGGGTCTTGAAACAAAAATATGTTAGGTGTTACATATGTAAACAATATAAATAAGATTGTTAATATTATTAGTACAATTATTGCTAATTTAGTTTTACATATATATTTAGATATTAAAATTTTATAAGCTATATATTCTCCTAATATAACAGATACAAAGAAACTACCTATATCTAAAATAGAAAAATTGGTTCCTAATATTGATGTATATGTATAGAAAAAAATAACAATGAATAAAAGAGATGTTAAAATTCCTATTAGTTTTGCACATAGTAAATTATTATTATTTTTTAGGTAGAAATGTCCTAAAATTGTTGTTATTAGCATAGGAAAAAATATTAATTTTAAATGCTCCCATGTGCTTTCATTAACAGCAGAAAATGCTCCTACTATTACATTTTTATTTGACCATTCATAAGTAAAATGTAATAACGTTCCTAAAACAATAACAAAAATGACACTAAAAATCTGAAATTTTACAATTTTGCTTTTATTTTCCATATTAATTCCCTCCACAATTTATTTATATGCATTCAAGTTAATAATATTAAACTTTATATATTTGCATTCAAGTTAATAATATTAAACTTTATATATTTGCATTTGAATTGTATTGAAAAAATTAGAAATTAGTATATAATACATAATATAAATTCACGAACAAAATTTTAAGGAGGTTAATAATGATGATTGATAAAAGTAAAAACCCAGATTTTTTAAATGCATTTTTAGACTATTCTAGTGTTATTTTAAATAAATCTCCTAATACAATAAAGGAATATAACTATGACTTAGTAAATTTTTTAAAGTTTGTTAAACATCACTTAGGTATTACTGCTGAAACAGATTTTAAATCCATAACTATTACGGATATTACAATTGAAGATATAAAGAAATTAAAGTTAAATGATTTACATTCATATTTAGCATATTTAAAAGACTATCACAATGCTAAGCCTGCAACTAGAGCTAGAAAAGTGGCTTGCTTAAAAACGTTTTTTAATTATTTAACGGTAAAAACAAATCAGTTAGAAATAAATCCAGCTCAAAATTTGGAATCCCCTAAATTAGACAAACGTATACCCAAATATCTTTCTTTAGATGAAAGTAAAGATTTACTTAATACTGTTCATGAGGAAGATAATAGAAATAATGAAAGAGATTATGCTATAATTACTATATTCTTAAATTGTGGGATTCGTTTAGCTGAATTGGTAAATATAAATATATCTGATATAAATTTTAGTGATAATAAACTTAATGTTATAGGAAAAGGCAATAAAGAACGTACTATTTACTTAAATAAAGCTTGTGTAAAAGCAATTGAAGATTATATTAAAATACGACCAAGAGATGCTGTTAAAAGTGATTCGCGTGATGCTTTATTTTTAAGTGAAAGACGTGAAAGAATTAGTAGAAGAACTGTTCAATATGTTGTAAAAAGAGAATTGCAAAAGACAGGATTGGATATAAATAAGTATTCTGTACATAAATTAAGACATACTGCAGCAACGTTAATGTATCAATATGGAAATGTAGATATAAGAGCGTTGCAAGAATTACTGGGACATGAAAGTATTTCTACAACTGAAATATATACTCATGTTGATAATAGTCAAGTAAGAGCAGCAGTAGAAAGTAATCCATTAGCAGATATATAATTGGTGGGGTCGATTATTTGTATGTGTCGACCCTTTTTAATTATTTTGTATAGCAATTAATAATTCTTGTCCTTCATATAAAGTGGATTCTTTTAAATTATTAATATTTTTTATACTATCAACAATTGCTCTTATATCTTTTCCTCTATAGTAATTATTATTTATTGCTTCATCTTGAGCAATTTCCCACAAAGTTTCGTTATTAGTTACATATACTTTTTTATAATTTGGTGTGCTAAAAGAAAATGTTGATTTGCAAACTAGTAAAGATATTAATCCAATTAGTATTAATAATCCTCTTATAAATTTTTTTCTATTAATTATTCTCATAACAATACCTCCATACGAACATATTTTCTGTTTATAAAAGCATTATAATACGAACATTCATTCTTGTCAATAGTTTTTTTAGAAAAAATGTTCGTATTATTAAAAAGTAACTATATATTTGTATGAATTAAAGTAAATGTGTTTTATTTTCTAGTAAAAAAATAAAAAAGCACATATTAATTTATGCTTTTTTAATATATTTTATTTTTTGAATATACTTAATATTTTACTAACTGCTGATACAATTTTTGTTGTATGGTTTTGAGCAATTCCTTTTCCTATTGCTTTACCACCTACAGTAATAGATGCAACTAAAGCACTTAATAAAAATTGAATATTAAATCCTAAATCATATTTATTTGTGATTTTTAGTGCAATTAAAGCGCTTATAGCACCACTTAAAACTCCTGCAATATCACCTATAACGTCTGCACATATATTAGCGACTTTTGCAGAGTTTCTTATTAATTTTATTGCACATTTAGAACCCTTTATTTTTTTTGATGCCATTGCATGAAACTCGCTTTCATCTGCAACAGTAACAGCAACTCCTATTATATCAAATAAAATTCCCAGCGCAATTACAAATATAAGAACAAAAACTGCTGGAATTATATCAAGGTTTGAGATTGCTCCAGTAGAAATATAATTAAAAAATAATGATAAAATAAATGTAGATATAAATACTGTTATTAACCATTTATATTTTGAATTTTGCTTATCCTTCATGTATAAATTTCACCTACTATTAAAATAAATAGGTGGTTGAAATTTAAGTAAATTTTACGGTATAGGTCTAGTCGAATTTCTCTATTTTCTACTAAATATTACTATTTAGCCGTTTCCATTTAAAGAAAATAACCTTTTTTATTAAAAGATTACCAGATTACCACTTAAATCCGTACCTTAATCCCTAAATTTCATTGTTTATTGATTGAAACAAACACTCTAGAAGTTTTCCTTAATGTACTGCTACCTATTATTAGTCTTTTTTGCAATAATTATTTCATAATCACAAGTTAAAATAGTATGGCCATAAACTATTGTAACTCTTAGAATTAATCCCAAAATTATCACTCGAGACAGGCTACACTATATATTGTGTCTTGGCACTTTATATAGGTTATACTTGAAAACAGAATCTATTCAAGCCTCCGCGAAAATAGGGTGTTGATATGTATGCCATTACATATTTCCCTAAATCCTTACTCCCTGAACACACACATTACTGGGCGTAACGCGCACAAACAAGAAACTTCAACGATATGCCTTTTAGTGGATTTTTAGCCCCACCCTCATAATAGACAGTACAACTAGAATAGTGCACCACCATATTGTATTTTAGCATATTAATTAAAAATATGCAAATTTTTACAGTAGCATTGGTTGTATTTGTTCTTTATTTAAAGCTTTAACTACTGTATCTAGTATATAGTTCGGATCAAATACAAGTGAGCGTGGCTTGGTTATTGGATTATCCTGCCTAAAAGGCACAAAATAAAGATGTTTTCTATTTAATAGTTTTCCTATATTTTCTGCACTTCCGAGATAATCCATCATTTGTAGATATTGCAATTACTAATGGATTTTCATTTCTTAAATGTGATTTAGCTGCCATTAATACCGGAGTATCTGTTATTCCATTAGCCATTTTCCCCATTGTGTTTCCACTACATGGAGCAATAATCATTATATCGGTTAAATGTTTAGGACCTATTGGTTCTGCTCCATCTATTGTATGAATAATATCTTTATGCGTTATTTCTTTAATTTTATTTATAAAATCTTCAGATTTTCCAAATTTTGTGTCCATATTGTGAGCATTAAAAGACATTATGGGTAAAATTTCTGCTCCCGCTTCTATCAATTTGGTTATCTGAGGTATAGTATTACTAAATGTGCAGAATGAACCTGTGAGTGCAAATCCTACTTTTTTTCCTTCTAGCAACATATATTTAACATCCCCCTTCTTTTGTGTATATTATATATTATGAGGTTATGTTAAGTTTTGTACTAAAGTATATAATAAAAAAGAAAGTATTGTAAATACTTTCTTTGACGTTAAAAATTTATTTATTTTATAACTTAAATTCCCATAATATTGTATCCGCTATCTGCATATATTATTTGTCCTGTTATTGCACTAGACATATTACTAAATAGAAAGGCAGCTGTATTACCAATTTCGGTTGGTGTTACATTTCTTCTTAGTGGTGCTTTTTCTTCTACTACTGTTAAAATACTGCCAAAATCTTTTATTCCCTTTGCTGATAATGTTTTTATTGGACCTGCTGATATTGCATTTACTCTTATGCCATCTGGTCCTAAATTATCTGCTAAATATCTTACACTACATTCTAATGCAGCTTTTGCAATACCCATTACATTGTATCCTTCTAGTACTTTTGTTGAACCGTGATATGTTAATGTTACTAAACTTGCTTCTTTATTTAACATATCTAATTCTTTTGCAATTCTTGCAACTGCTACAAAAGAATATGCACTTACATCATTTGCATGAGCAAATCCTTCTTTACTTGTATATATAAAATCATTCCTTAAATCTTCTGTATTAGCGTGTGCTATACCATGTAATATTCCATCTATTTTTCCGTTTTCTTCTAATATTTTTGAAAAGGTTGCTTTTATTGCGTCGTCATTTGAAGCATCACATTCATAAGCTTTAGCTCCTGGAATTTCAGATAGCAAGTCTTCTATTTTTTCCCTGTTTTCTTCTCCCATAAATGTACATAAAATTTGTGCGCCATTTTCATAAGCTGATTTTATAACACCCCAGCATATACTCCATTTGTTTCTAAGTCCCATTACTAATACTTTTTTATTTTCTAAAATCATTTTTCATCTTCCTTTCTTTATTAACACCATCAAGTACTTAAAATATTTATTATTTTATATTTCTCTATATTTTTGATATCTTTTTTTTAATAATTCTTCTGTATTTATTTTTTGTAACTCGTCTGTATATTGTATTATTTTTTCTTTTATAATATTGGACATTTCCTTTATATCTTTACTTGCTCCACCTATAGGTTCTTTTAAAATTTCGTCTATAATTCCTAATTCAAATAAATCATTTGCTGTTAACTTCATTATGTTTGCAGCTTCCTTAGCTCTAGTGATATCTTTCCATAATATACTTGAATAGCCTTCTGGAGATAATATAGAATATATTGCATTTTCTAACATTAAAATTTTATCACCAACTCCTATAGCCAAAGCTCCACCACTAGAGCCTTCACCTATTACGATTGCTATAATTGGAGTTTTTAAAGTAGACATTTCCATAAGATTTTTTGCAATAGCTTCACCTTGTCCTCTTTCTTCTGCTCCAATTCCAGGATATGCTCCTTTGGTATCTATAAATGTAATTATTGGTCTTTTAAATTTTTCTGCTTGTTTCATAAATCTTAAAGATTTTCTATAAGCTTCTGGATTTGGCATACCAAAATTTCTTTCTATATTTTCTCTGGTATTTCTACCTTTTTGTTCAGCAATGACTGTAAAATTTTTTCTGTTTATACTGGCTAATCCACATACTATAGATTTATCATCTTTAAAGCATCTATCTCCATGTAATTCAATAAATGTATCAAATATATTATCTATGTAGTCTAGTGCAGTTGGTCTATTGGAATCTCTAGCTATATTTACTTTATCCCAAGCAGTTAGAGTTTCTTTATCTAGCATATCATTTTCCAAAAATATATCACTTCCTTTTTATAAATTGAATAATGTATATTATTTGTGTAATAAAAGCAGTTCATATAAGGCATCTTTCATCTTACTTCTATGTACAACTTTATCTACAAATCCTTGTTCAAGTAGAAATTCTGCTGTCTGAAAACCTTCTGGTAAATCTTGACCTATTGTTTGCTTTATAACTCTTGGCCCTGCAAATCCTATCATTGACTGTGGTTCTGCTAAAATTATATCTCCAAGCATAGCAAAACTAGCTGTAACTCCTCCATAAGTAGGATCTGTTAACACTGATATATATAATAACCCTGCTTCATTTAATTTAGCTATTGCTGCTGATGTTTTTGCCATTTGCATTAGAGAAACCATACCTTCTTGCATTCTAGCTCCGCCTGATACGCAGAATATTATTAATGGCAATTTTAATTCTATAGCTTTTTCTATAGAATATGTTATCTTTTCTCCAACTACTTTTCCCATACTTCCCATAAAGAAGTTGCTGTCCATTACACAAAGTACAACGGTTTCTCCGTTTATTTTTCCAGTACCACATCTAACTGCTTCATCTATTCCAGTTTTTTCTCTTAATATATCTATTTTTTTTGTATACTCTTCTAATTTTAATGGATTACTATCAGGTATTTTTAAATTGAATTCATTAAATGTACCTTCATCTATAATTTGCTTCACTCTTCTTCTACTTGATAATCTAAAATGATTATCACAATTAGGACATACACTATAATTTTGATGTAGAGTTTCTTTATAAATGATTTCTTTGCATTTATCGCATTTTACCCATTTCCCAATAGGAACGTCTCCTCTTTTTATGTTATCTTCTTGAATTGGTAGTTCTCGTTTCTTTATTTTATCAATTATCATATGTTTCACCTCATTAACATTCGAATGTTTGAATAAAAACTTTCATAAGATATGAACTATATTCCAAATTCTTTGTTTATAAAAGATGTATCGAAATTTCCATTTTTAAAGTTTTCATTTTCTAATATTGAATATAGAAAATCTATATTGGTATTAACTCCCTCTATAACACATTCTTCTAAAGCTCTTTTCATTTTATTTATTGCCGCTTCCCTATTCTCCGCATGAACTATAAGTTTTGCAATCATTGAATCATATATTGGTGGAATTGTATATCCCATATATACTGCAGTATCTATTCTAACACCATTTCCACCAGGTAAATTTAATTCTTTTATTTGTCCTGGGCATGGTCTAAATTTTAATTCTGGATTCTCTGCATTTATTCTGCATTCTATACAGTGACCTCTAAATGTTATATCATCCTGTGAAAAGTTCAATTTTTTTCCTGAAGCAATTTTTATTTGCTCTTTTACTATGTCTATACCAGTTATCATTTCTGTTACTGGATGTTCTACTTGAATTCTTGTATTCATTTCCATAAAATAAAAATTTTTGTCTTTATCTACTAAAAATTCTATAGTACCTGCATTAGTATATTTAGAAGCTTTAACTGCTTTTATTGCAGTTTCTCCCATTTTAATTCTTAATTCGTCATTCAATATAGTTGAAGGACTTTCCTCTAAAACTTTTTGGTTTTTTCTTTGTATTGAACAATCTCTTTCACCCAAATGTACTACATTTCCATGTTCATCAGCTAATACTTGTATTTCAACATGCCTAGGGTTTACAATAAATTTTTCTATATAAATTTCATCATCATTAAAAGCTGCTTTTGCTTCTTGCTTTACCAAGTTGTATGCATTTTCTAATTCGGATTCTGACTCTACTTTTCTTATTCCTTTGCCTCCACCACCTGCAGATGCTTTTAATAAAACAGGATATCCTATTTTATTTGAAAATTTAATAGCTTCTTTTATGCTTTTTATAGCACCTTTACTTCCGGGAATAACAGGTACACCAGATTCTTTCATAAGTTGTTTGCTATTTGATTTATTTCCCATTAATTCTATTATTTTATAAGATGGACCTATAAATTTAATATTAGATTCTTCACACATTTTTGCAAATTTAGCATTTTCAGATAAAAAACCAAATCCGGGATGAACACTATCACATCCAGTAATGCATGCTGTTTCTAATATATTTTGCATATTTAAATAACTTTTATTTGCTTGCCCAGGTCCAATGCATATTGCTTCATCAGCTAATTTTGTATGTAGTGAATTTTTATCAATATCAGAATATATTGCAACAGTAGCTATTCCTAGTTCTTTACAAGCTCTTATTATTCTAACTGCAATTTCTCCTCTATTTGCAACCAATACTTTTTTTAACATTTAGGTACCTCCTTTTGTAATATAATAATGTATGTACTAGAATAAATATATTATTAGTTATACAATTGCAAATGTTAGTTCACCTTTTACAGCAACTTTTCCATCAACAGTTGCAATTGCTTCACCAATTCCTATTGGACCTTTTTGCTTTATTATTTTTACTTCTAATTTTAATACATCTCCAGGCACTACTTGGCGTTTAAATTTTAATTTATCTATTCCACCAAATAATGCATTTTTTCCTTGTGCGTTTTTTTGTGATAATATTGCTACTGCTCCGGTTTGAGCTAAAGCTTCTATCAATAGCACGCCAGGCATTATGGGATTTTTGGGAAAGTGACCCTGAAAAAATGATTCATTCATTGTAACATTTTTATATGCTATAGCACTTTCTCCAGGAATGTATTCTTCTACTCTATCTATCATTAAAAATGGTGGTCTTTGTGGAATTATTTCCATTATTTGTTTTATATCTAGCATCTTTTACATCCTTTCTTAAAATCATTATTTGATTTTATATAATACTTTTCCATAATCAACTATGTCTCCATCATTAACACAAATTTCAACAATTTCTCCGTCAGTATCTGCTTCTATTTCATTCATTAACTTCATAGCTTCAACTATACAAACTACATCTCCTTTTTTTACAATTGATCCAACTTCAACGTATGGCTTAGCTGTTGGAGAAGATTTACTATAAAATGTTCCTACCATAGGAGATTTTATAGTTTTATATTCACTTACGTCTGGAGTAATTGTCGTTTGATTTTGAGTATTTACATTAACTTGAGCTGTAGGCACTTCTGATACTTTTACAGTTTCAAGTTTTTGCACATTATTTTCTTTCTTCATGCTAATTTTTATTCCATCTGGAAATTCTATGTCTATTGCTGTAAGTTTTGATTCTCCCATATCGTCCATAAGTTTTTTAATTTGCATATAATCCATATTTATACCTCCCTGTACTTATTAAGATCTTAATTTTCATATTTTTTGAATATTATAGAACTGTTGTGTCCACCAAATCCTAATGAATTTGACATTGCATAATTTATTTTCATATTTCTTCCTTCGTTTGGTACAATATCTAAATCACATTCTTCGTCTGGTACTTTATATCCTATTGTTGCAGGTACAAACTCATCTTGTATTGCTTTAACACAAGCAATTGCTTCAATGCCACCTGCTGCACCTAATAAATGTCCTGTATGTCCTTTTGTTGAACTTACCATTACTTTTTTGCTTGCATCTTCACCAAGTGCCAATTTTATGGCACTTGTTTCGCATGAATCGTTTAAATGAGTAGAGGTACCGTGAGCATTAATATAATCTATGTCTTTACCTTCTATATTTGCATCTTTAATAGCTAATTTCATTGCTCTTGCACCACCTTCTCCACCTGGGGCTGGTGAAGTAATATGGTATGCATCTGAAGTAACACCATATCCAACTAATTCGGCATATATTTTTGCATTTCTTTTTAATGCATGTTCTAATTCTTCTATAATGATTAATCCTGCACCTTCTCCCATTACAAATCCGCTTCTTTCTTTGTCGAAAGGAATGCTTGCTCTTAATCTATCTGTTGATTGTGAAAGAGCTTTTATATTTGTAAATCCTGCAATTCCCATAGGTGTTATAGAAGCTTCTGTTCCTCCGGCAATCATAATATCTTGGTACCCATGTTTTATTAATCTATAAGCTTCACCTATAGAATGTGTTGCAGAAGCACAAGCAGTTACTATTGCAAAAGATTCTCCCTTTGCTCCAACTTCTATTGCTACATTTCCTGCTGCCATATTGCAAATAGACATAGGGATAAACATTGGAGATACTCTATCTGGCCCTTTTTCCATTATTACATGGTCATTTGATTCTATTGTTTGTAATCCGCCTATTCCAGAACCTACTATAACGCCAAAACGCTCTGCATCAATTTCTTTTACATTTAAGTTGGCATCTTTTACAGCTTCTTTTGCAGCAATTAATGCATATTGACTAAATCTATCTAATCGTTTTGCAGTTTTTTTATCAAAATAATCTTCTTCATTATAGTTTTTTATTTCTCCTGCTAATTTTACTTTAAAATTTGTAGTATCAAAACGTTTAATTTCATCTATACCACAAATACCTTCTTTTATTCCTTTCCAAAATTCATCTACATTTTTACCTATTGGAGTTAATGCTCCTAATCCTGTTAAAACTACTCTTTTCATAATTATTATTCTCCTTATATTATATTTACATTACCATGCCACCATCTATGTTAATTACTTGACCTGTTATATATGAGCTATCTTCGCTTGATAAAAATTTAACTACTTTTGCTACTTCACTTGGTGATCCCATTCTTTTCAATGGAATTTGAGCATATATATTTTCTTTTACAGTATCAGATAAAACATTTGTCATATCTGTATTTATAAATCCTGGAGCTATTGCATTTACTAATATATTTCTACTAGCAACTTCTTTAGCTAAGCTTTTAGTAAATCCGATAATTCCTGCCTTAGAAGCAGAATAATTAGTTTGCCCTGCATTTCCTGCTACTCCTACTACTGAGGAAACATTTATTATTCTTCCAGATTTTTGTTTTATCATAATAGGTATAACATTTCTTGTTACATTAAATGTTCCAGTTAAATTAACATCTATTACAGAATCAAAATCTTCTTTTTTCATTCTCATTATTAAGCCATCTTTTGTTATACCGGCATTATTAATTAATATATCAATTCTTCCAAATTCTTTAATTATTTCTTCTGTCATTTTTGTACAATCATCAAAATTTGAAACATCTCCTTGCACAAAATAACATTTTACCCCGTTATCTTCTATATTTTTTTTCAAATCTTTCATGTCATCTGTTTCTTTTCTGTAATTTAAAGCAACAGAAAAACCAGATTTTGATAATTCAATAGCTATTTCCTTTCCAATTCCTCTTGTTGCACCTGTTATAAAGGCAATTTTAGTATCTGACATTTTATACCTCCTATATTTATATTATTGTAATTCCTCTAAACATTTTTCAAAAGTTTCTACATTTTCTATATTAAATACTTTTACATCTTTGT
The DNA here is from genome assembly GCA_934178555.1 of uncultured Clostridia bacterium. GTDB lineage: Bacteria > Bacillota > Clostridia > TANB77 > CAG-508 > CAKPQL01. The sequence continues at coordinate 9,532 of CAKPQL010000007.1, read as the reverse complement.
TTGTCTTTTTTATAAATCCTGATAATACTTTTCCAGGTCCTATTTCTATAAATGTATCTACACCTTGTAAAATCATTTCTTCTATGCAATTTTTAAATTTTACTGGGCTTATAACATGTTTACTAAGTATATCTTTTATATCGTCATTTTCTGTATATTCTTTTGCATCGATATTTTTAATAACTTTTTTATTATAATTAACTTTCATATCTATTTTTTCTAATTCTTCTCTTAGTTTTTTAGAAGCTTCAATAAGTTTTTCTGTATGAAATGGTCCACTAGTTTTTAATTCAATTGTTCTTTTAGCCCCTAAATTTTTGGCGTTATCCATAGCTTCTAATACAGCAATTCTTTCTCCTGAGATTGCAACTTGACCTATACAATTATAGTTTGCAGGAACTACAAAACCTGATTTTGTTTGATTACAAGCTTCTTCTACTAGATTGTCATCTAACCCAAGTATTGCAGCCATTGCCCATTCACCTTTAGGAACATAAGTCTGCATAAATTCTCCTCTTTTTTTTACTATTTTTAAAGTATCCTCGAAAGATATAAATTTACTATATGCTAATGCTGAGTATTCTCCCAAACTAAGCCCTGACGAAATATCTGCTTCTATTTTATTTTCTTCTAATAACTTAGTTAAGGCTAAACTCATTACCAATATCGCAATTTGAGTATTTTTTGTTTGATTTAATTCTTCATCTGCACTATCAAATGTAAGTTTCTTTATATCAATACCCAAAACCTCACTTGCTTTATCATATACTTTTTTTACTGTATCGTATTTTTCAAATAAATCTTTTCCCATTCCAACGTATTGTGCTCCTTGCCCAGGAAAAACAAAACCTAACTTCATTTTTTCAACTCCCTTTAAATTTCTATTAAGATACTTCCTAAATTTAATCCTCCACCATATCCTATTATTATTATCTTGTCTTTAGGTTGCAATATATTTTTATTAAACATTTCATCTAATGCTATTGGAATACTTGCACAAAATGTATTACCTACAGTTTCAAGATTTATATACATTTTTTCTTTACTTATTCCCAACCTTTTACACATAGCATCTAAAATTTTTATATTTGATTGATGAGGAACAATATACTTTATATCTGCTATTGTTAAGTTAATTTTTTCTAATAAAATATTGATATTATCTACTGTTTTTGTTGTACCAAATTTATATATTTTTTTGCCATCCATATATAATTTAGTTTTAGCTGAGCACGTTAGTAATTCACTATATTGCCCTAGGCTTTCAATATTTTTGCTATATAATTTGCTTTCTTTGCTAGTTGTTAAAATAGTTGCTCCAGCACCATCTCCTAACAAAATAGATGTATTAATATCGTCATAATCTATATAATCTGATAGTTTTTCTACTCCGACCAATAGAGCATATTTTATATCACCTAAAGCTAAATATTTTCTAGCAATATCAAATGCATTAACATAGCCACTACAGCCGGCTAATAAATCCATGCAAATACATTTTTTTATATCAAATTCTTTTTGAATTTCAAAGGATATACCAGGCATAATCTTATCTGTACTTGTTGAACATACAATTATGCAATCTATCATTTGTACATCTAATTTTGTTTTTTCTATTACATTTTTTACTGCTTCAATTGCCATTTGAGTTATATTTTTTTTATTTTCCCAATATCTAATTTTAATACCAGTTCTTTTATATATCCATTCGTCTTCTAAAGAAAATTTATTATTAAAGTAATTGTTATCTATAATTTGATTAGGTAAATATGTGCCATTTCCTAAAATTTCAATCGATTCCATCTTTTTCTCCTAATTACATATATAGGTACTTATATAATAAAATTTTTCAAAAGTCATTAGACCGACCGGTCAAGTTTAGTTAATCATTTCTATATATCTATCTTCAAATTTCTTTAAAAAATTAGCTATAATTTGTATTCTGTTAAATTCATGATTGAATTCATTTTTTAATGATGTGGCTATATCTATTATTGGTTCTGGAAATATTTTTTGGTTTACATTTAAGCCAATTCCTATTAATATATCTTTAACATTTTCAGCTTCAGTAGTGGCTTGAGTTAAAATTCCTCCTACTTTTTTTCCATTAATCATTAAATCATTAGGTTCTTTTATATATAATTTTTCATTGTATAAATCTTCTATTGTTTCTAACATACATTCAGCTATTATTGTTGTTATATTACTTATTTTCCTTATATTGCATTTTGGCTTTAGTATAATTGTAAACGCAATATTTTCATTTTCCTTCATATACCAAATTCTATCATGTGTTCCAATTCCTGCAGTTTGATTGTTTGTAAATATTATTGTTCCGTCTTCTACGATATTTTTTATTTTTTTTGCTTCTAATTGAGTAGATTTTATGTTATCGAAATATATTACATTTTGACCTATTATAGTTGTTTTCAATTCATTTAATAGTTGTTCTTTCATATAATATTAGTTTCCTTTCATTATTGGGTTTATTATACCTCAAAAGAATAAAAAAATATATAGGTAAGAAATTTGTCAAATTTTAAACTATGTAATTAAAGCATTAGATTTGATAAATTCATTGATTTATTGTATAATTAAGTTATATTTATTAGAAAGAAGGCTTGGTTATGGCAGACTTATTATTTAAAAAATATGGTTATAGCATTATTGTGTTTGATGCTGAACTATTTGACCCAGACAAACTTCCTCGGATGCTCAAAAATCTAATTTTACTCGCAAATCACGAGAATACTATTCCTTTAGACATTAGTAGGCACGTAAAAAATGTATTTCATCGTGAAGTTTGGCTTTCTGATGATAAACGAGTAATTGAGATTAAGTGTGCACCCAAAAGTTTGGTTTCAGCCAAGAGGAGTACCAGTTAATGGAATATTCTCTTAAACAATCTTAAAGAGGCAACAGTATTTGTTGCCTCTTTTTCATAATATAATTAAGGTATAAGTTTAATAAGCATTTTATTTTCCACAGTCACAATCGTTTTGAGTATTTTCCGTTTTTGAACAATTATTATTCATATAGAATTTCTTCTGAATAAGTTTATCTTGAACTCCTCTTAATGCTTCTCCAAATCTTTGAAAATGCACTACTTCTCTTTCTCTTAAGAAACGAAGCGGATCTATTACATCTGGTTCATCTCTACACAAATCAATCAATTTTTCATAAGTCGCTCTTGCTTTTTGTTCTGCTGCTAAATCTTCTTGTAAATTTGCAATAGGATCTCCTTTACAAGCTATATAAGAAGCTGTAAATGGAACTCCTGCTGCTGATTGTGGATATACATCTACTCCATGTGGTGTAGGTTTGTTATCTATCCTAAAAGAAAATATATATGTAACTACTTATTTTGTACAAGAAATCTTGTGCCTACATTTTTCGTAGGCATTGTTTATTACCTTACAATTATATTCGACTTAAAATCGATTGTAAGGGAAAAAATAATTAAATATTAATAATAAGTCATTTGTAATGTAAAAGTTACAGATGTCTTTTTTATTGCAAGAGAAATGCAGTACCTCTATAAAAGTGCTAGGTGTGATGAGCCGATGCTATAAAGTACATCCGTATTCGTATAAACGGTCTATTTATACAAACTGCGTGAGTGAGATTTTAGAACACAGACTCACAATAATAAAAGAGTATTCGGTGGCAAAACTTGAAATGGATTTGTAATTGTAAAAAGTTTGGGCAAGTATGAACAAAGATGTTTACCTACATCAGCAATTACAGTAGCAAAAGCTACTTACTAGACTACCTATGAAACGAGGCGAACGACCGACGGTTTCTACTATATAGGTGTAATAATTCTATTTTTTATAAATGGGATTATTACACCTTTTCACTTTAGCTCACTTCCTCTGGTTTCTACTTTGTTTAGCTAAAGTGAATTTAATAAAATTGCGCTAAGCAACTTTTTATTAAATAACCTAAAAAAGCTTTAGCTTTTTAGGTTTGGGTTGTAGGGTTTACCCTGCCACACTACAACACAATTGAAAAAAGAGAAAATATTAAAACCAGCATAGTGTTATTTGCTGTGTAAAAAAAGGAGAAATACCTATATGAGTTATGCAATAATTAGAAATGCAAAATACAAAAGAGAGAATCTAAAAGGGATATATAGACACAATGAAAGAAAAAATAAAAACTATTCTAATAAAAATATAAATGAAGAATTATCATACCTTAATTATTCATTAAAAGACTGTACTCAATCGTATGAAAAAGAATTTGATTTACTTAAAGAAAAGTATAATTTAAAAGGACAAATAAAAACAGTAAGCAATATTGCTTGTGAATACATTATTACTTCTGATAAAGAGTTTTTTGATAATATTGGAGAAGAAGAAACTAAAAGATATTTTGAAACTGCATATAAATTTGTTTGCAAATACAAAGATTTAGGAGAGCAGTATATTCTCTCTGCAAAAGTCCACATGGATGAAGAAAGTCCACATATGCATTTAGTTTTTATTCCAGTAGTTCATACAAAAGATAAAAAAGGTAATGATATTGATAAAATTGCTTGTAGTGAATTTTGGAAAGAAAAAGACAGCTATAGGCAACTACAAGATGCATTTTATAATTACATTGTATCAAATAATTTTGAATTAGAACGAGGAAATCCAAGTGAAAGAGTACATTTATCAGTTGAAGATTATAAAAAAATTACAAATTTTGAAAATTCTAAAACTGTTCTTCAAGATATAAAATTAGAATTACCTGATATCCCAGATATAAGGAGTTTTGAAAAGTTAATGAGAAATAGAGATGGGAAAATACAAGAATTAGTGATTGCGCCAAAAGATAAAATGATAAAAGATTTACAAGAACAAAATACATTATTAACTTTTACATTAGAAAGTCAAGTAAAAACAGTTGAAAGAGCATTAAAATATGAAAAAGAACGAAAATTTATCTTATCTGAAAATAGAGAATTAAAAGATAAATGCAAAAATATGAAAAATGATTACTATGTTAAACTTGAAGAAGAAACTAAAAGAATTGAAAATAAATATGAGAATAAGATTTTTAATTTAGAGAGTGAAAATAATTATTTAAGAAAGATTGTAAATACATTAAAACAAACATTAGAAAAAGTGTTTATTTGGATTGCTAATAAATTGTCGGTATCTGAAGAAGATGAATTAATACGAAAGTTTGAATTAGGTACAGATACTTACATAGAGCCAGAAAAACAAATTGAATACGAAGAAGAATTGGAAGATTATATAGAATTTTAAGGGAGTATTCGGATTAAATTCCAAATACTCCCTCGTGAGTTTGATGCTTTAACTGTTGCCCAAATCCAATGATGACCAAAACTTTCTCATTTCTTCGAGATGTTTTTCGTCATCTTTTTGGAAAGCTCCTTCTTCTTCAGCAGTTTTCATTGTCTTGTCAAATTCGTCGTCCAAGTTTTTCCGCAACTTCTTAAAATCGAGAGAAGAAATATGTCCATATTCTTCAAACTTAATTCTTTTCCATTCTTCACAAATCTTGTGATATGTGGGACCATAATGGTTAAAATCAAGAAGTCTGAAATGATATCTTGTAATGCCTTCGATCACTGCTTTGAGATATTTTTGGCGTACCTTGTTGGCTTCCTCTGATACATCAGCCAATGCATTATAGCAGAAATTAACTGCATCCGCATCAGTAGGCTCCTGATGTGAGCCAAATTCTTTCTTGGTTTCCAAATTTGCAAAGCAATTAAGAATAGCAATCTGAATTTCCTGTGCATACTTTTCAGGAAATTTAGGTTGATTGCAAACTCTGACAAGTTCGGTAGCAGAAGCAATCCAATTATAGTCAGATTGGCTATCTTTCATTACCCGTTCATAGAGCTTCTTGGCAGTCAGCGAGTGTTCATCGCCTCTCCATCCTGTAATGGTGTACCTCTTTTCAAACAAACTCATAGTTTTTCCTCCTTTTATACTTTTATTGTTGCTAATGACCAAATATGTAAAACTAAAAAGTTAGAGGAAGCTCCTCTCACTAATTAGTGAAAAAAGAATTATCGACACAGGACATTCCTATATCATTGGGTATTATACCATAAATCAACATAATTATCAATGATTACAGCCATTATTTACTAACTTAATTTAGAATTTAAGATTATCCTCTTTGGATTATTTCAAAGTTAGCTTTTATATTTCCTTTTAAATTAGAAGATAAGATAGCATCTTCTGAGATTTGTATAAGGTTCAAAACCTCATCTTCGCTCATTAAGTACATTGAAATAAGATGAAAATAAAATTCTGCATTATGAAGTTCCATAATCTTTTTATTATGATTTTTTTTAGAAAAGCTAATACTATTGTCTAATTGCTTTTTATAGGTATAACCATTGTTTTCTAATTTTTGTATTATATATGCTGGATTAAATATAGTAAAAATATTTTTTCTTTGAAATATAATATCTTTTAATATATTAAGATTTAGATTCCACATTGCAAGAGGCACATTACCAAAGTGACAAATTAAAGGAAGTTCTGACATGTATATATAATTATACTTACTATCTTTAATTATTATTTTATTTACTTCTTCTAAATCAAAATTTATTTCAACATTTTGTTTATTCTTTTTATTAGACGAGATATTTTCAGATAGTTTTTTATTATCATTTATAAAACATGCTATTACTAGACTGTTACAAACTTTTTCTACATACGCTCCTCTACTTTTTGATTTTTTGCAAATTTTTTCGAGTTCTTTATAATAATACATTGCTTTTCTATCTTCTAATTTTCTTATATCTTGTTTATCTTTTGAAAACATATTTTCCATATTTTTTATTTGTCTTTCCAGTCTTTCTATAACATAATTAGGGAAACCTTCATGATTTTTAATTTCACTATTGAACTTTAGCTCTGATTGTTTTCCATTTGGTGCATATAATAAAGCATCTTCAGTAAAATTAATTTTAGATATAAAATCTACAGATATTCCTAATTTATTTCCCTCTTGTTTAGATTTTAATTCTCCTATAGCAACTATTCTACTATTCTGTGGAGAATATAAACTAATATCTCCAATATTTAAAAAATTGCAAATTCCATGATAAAGTACAATACATCCATTTAATACTGCAGTATTATTTATAAATGTTAATTCTGCTTTAGTCCCTAATCCTTTTGCCATATGTGTTACTCTTGGATTCTTACTATGTTTTTTTATTAAGTCCATATCCTTATTATAAAAAACATATATAAAACCATCGCCTACACATTTACCAATACTTATTACTTTATTTATAAATTCTTTATATTCTTTTAGTTTTTTCATTCTTTTTTTAAACCATTCAATTTTGTATCTATTTTTATTCTTTATTAAGTATTGTTCTTCTTCACAAACTTTATAATATATTTCTTCCTCTTTATAAATTGCATTTGCAAGCTTGGGCTGAAAACTAAATAATTCATCTATATTAAAATTAGATGTACGAAAATCTTTAAAAATTTTCCAACATTCCAAATATTCTTTTTCAACTTTATCTGTTACTTTAATTATTTCATTTTTCGATATAAGTTTCATTTACTTTTACTCCTACTCTTATACACATTTGCTTGGTTTCTACATTGAGGTGTATCATATTCAGCCCTTACATTTTCTGCTATAAATAATTTACCACAATGCTTACAAATTCTTAAAGGTTGGTTTTTATCGCATATTTTTACTAAAAGAATAGTATCTAGTGCAGATGCAAGAGAGTTAAATACCCATTGCAATGAAAAATGTGTATCTCCTGCTTTTGCATTAATAGTAATATTTCTTGCTTTAAAAAAGTCCAATCCTTTAAATGTTCTTTCTATATATGGTGTTTCAAAATCAAATGTATATGCTCCAATAAATTGATTATAAACTCTATTTGCAATAATTCCTATATCTTCAATTTTTTCGGCATAATATTTTGAAAAAGGAATACTAAATTCACGACTCCCACCCCAAAACACTTCTTCATCTGTTGTTTCTTCATTTCTTATAGCAGTAATATCATTTCCTTTAAATTTAAACTTTTCTTTTAAATCAAAAGGAAAGAAATATTCTAAATATTCTTTTCTGTCCCATATTTCTTCCATACCTAAGTCATTATTGCTATTTAAAAATATTTTTTCACTAGATATATAATTAAAATTTAATGGCATATAAGAAATAATACCTATTAATCCATAATTCTTAACAAATTCTAGTATCATATCTTTTACTTTAAATTTTTCAAATTCAAATGCTTTACCTATATTGATATAATCCATTATCATTTGATCTGCTACCTCTGATATTTTATATTTAATAGGTTTTGCATTTTTTTTTGGAACAATATATTCATCTCCAAAATGTGCTTTTTTAGTTGTATATTCGCTATATTTAATCCATTCTGTACTAAATTCTGTAACTAAATCTTTATTCATTTTCTACACTCCCAAAAAAATTTTTAAATTTTCGCAATGTAATACTTGACATTTTTAAACTATTACATTATAATGCTAATAGTTAAATTAAAATAACTATTACACATATTATACAAACTATTTTAAAAATAGTCAAGCTCTTAAGTAAAATTTATGTGTAATAGTATTACTGTATCTAAAATCTGTAGGCAGATTTTTCACCAAAGAAAGGAGGTTTTGATATGGCAGATACACAAGAAATTATTACAAAATTCTATGATTTACATGAAAAACCAAGTGTTATTGCAAAAGAATTAAATGTTAATCCATCATATGTAACAAAAATAATTCAAAAAGATGACAGATATATTTCAGAGAAAGAATATAGAACTAAAATCAGTAAAGAAAATCGTAAGAAATCTAAATGTGAATGGATTAGAAAAAAAAGACATAATGATAAACAACTTGATGAATATGTAAAATTACAACATAATCAAGCAAGTAAAGAATTATCGTACTCATCTGAAATGTCAGATTTAGCATTTGCCAAATGGAATAGACAAATGTTTAGATATGATAAACATTTAAGTGATTTAGTATTAAGAAAAGGATTTAAATATGCTTGCGATGTACCTAAAAGAGTTAGTAATATTATAAATCCTGTTCAAAGGAGAGTCATATGTTAATTAAATATATTTTTATAAGACCCAAAAGGGCTTTATTACGAAGAAAAAATGAAATTTTTTCGCAGTAAAAAGAAAAGTTACCATTAAAAGTCTGTGCGAAGCACTAGACAACTGGAACTTTTCTTATTTTTTTTGCACAAATACAAGCCCTTTTGAATATGAATTAATATAGCAGGAGTATTGGAACTCTTGCAAAAGGAGGAACTTGTTATGTGTGAAAAGATAAATTTTAATATTATTGAAAAAAATAAATATGACAATATTGATGATATTACAAAGTTTATAAACAATATTGTCAATAAATTAATTGTAAATGAATTTGCGAAGAGCGTTGATTAAAACTACTTGTTATTGTATAATGAGGTTGTACAAAATGAGTAGTTTACCGATTGGAGGGTAAACTTATGAGAGTGGCAATTTATTGTAGGCTTTCTC
>CAKPQL010000006.1 GCA_934178555.1 uncultured Clostridia bacterium | reverse complement strand
CTGAGACAATAACAATAACATATAGTGGAGCAGATATAAACGGAACAGCACCAAGTACAACAACAAGTGTAAATGTAGTAGAAAGAATAGTATCAAGTATAGTAATAACAACAGAACCAACAAAAACAGAATATGTAGAAGGACAAGTATTTGATCCAACAGGAATGAAAATAACAGTAACATATAATGATGGAGGAACAGCAGTAATAGATGGCGATTATGAAACAGCAGGAGTAACATTTACACCATCAACAATAACAGCATTACAAACATCAGATACAAATATAGTAGTATCATACAGAGGAAAAACAGCCGATCAATCAATAACAGTAGAAGCGAAAGTAGTAGTATCAATAAGCGCAACACAACCAACAAAAGCAGATTATGTAGAAGGACAAAACTTAGACTTAACAGGAATGGTAGTAACAGCAACATACAATGATGGAACAACAGCAGAAACAACAGATTATATAACAAACCCAGCAAATGGAACATTATTAGGAACAGTAGGAACAGAAACAATAACAGTAGAATATACAGGAAGTGATGCGAGTGTATCATTAAGAACAACTACTACAACAGTAAACGTAGAGAAAAAAGTAGTAGTATCAATAAGCGCAACAGAACCAACAAAAGTAGATTATATAGAAGGACAAAATTTAGACTTAACAGGAATGGTAGTAACAGCAACATATAATGATGGAGATAGCAAAGAAGTATCAACATATACAACAACCCCAGCAAACGGAACAAAATTAACAACAGTAGGAACTGAGACAATAACAATAAAATATACAGGAAGCGATGCGAGTGTATCATTAAGAACAACTACTACAACAGTAAACGTAGAGAAAAAAGTAGTAGTATCAATAAGTGCAACACAACCAACAAAAGTAGATTATATAGAAGGACAAAATTTAGACTTAACAGGAATGGTAGTAACAGCAATATACAATGATGGAGATAGCAAAGAAACAACAGCATATACAACAAATCCAGCAAATGGCTATACATTATTAATTCCAGGAACACAAATAGTAACAGTAAAATATACAGGAAGTGATGCTAGTGCAACATTAGGAACAACTACCACAACAGTAAATGTAGCAGAAAGAGTAGTATCAAGTATAGCAATAACAACAGCACCAGCAAAAACAGAATATGTAGAAGGACAAGTATTTGATCCAACAGGAATGAAAGTAACAGTAACATACAATGATGGAGGAACAGCAGTAATAGATAATGATTATGAAACAGCAGGAGTAACATTTACACCATCAACAACAACAGCATTACAAACATCAGATACAAATGTAGTAGTATCATACAGAGGAAAAACAGCAACACAAACAATAACAGTAATTCCAGATTATGTAACAGATATTAGTGTACAAGCACCAAGCAAATTAACATATAAATATGGAGAAGCTATAGATTTAACAGGAGCAACAATAACAAAAGTATGGGCTAGTGGAATTGCTCATTCAAATGATACTATAGCAGTAACAAAAGATATGTTGTCAAATATAGATATAAGTTCATTTGATAATATGAATACATTAGGAACAAAAGAAATAACAGTGACATATGGTTCAATTGTAAAAGCAAATGCCTTCCAAGTAACAATAAATGATTATATTGATAGTATTTCAATAGTAGATAAAGCTATTTTAGAAAAAGATTATATATTTGGAGATACAATAGATGTATCAGGTGGAAAAATTAATGTTAATTGGAAGAGTGGAAGAGCTGAAGTTAAAGATATTGAAACAAATATGATTTCTGTTAATAATATGAATGTAGAAGATGGAAAAATTGTAACAGTAACATATGAAGGTAAAACAGATACATTTATAATAAATGTAAAAGATGTAGTTATGGGAATTGATATAACTACTGTTCCTACAAAAAGAGTATATAAATTAAACGAAGCTGCTTCATTTAGTGATATAGTAGTTAAAAACATAATGAAGAGTGGAGCAACAGGAAGTATATTAACAACTTCAGAATATACAATAACAGGATTTAATAGCAGTGTAGTTGGAGAAAAAACAATAACTGTAACTAAAATAGGAACAACATTTACAGATTCATTTATGATTAAAGTAATAGATGCAACAACAGATATGGCTATAACAGCTTTACCAAAACAAACATATAAATATGGAGAAACATTAGATTTAACAAATGGAGAAATTACAATAACAAAACAAACAGGTTCACAAGTAATTTCTATGAAAGATTCAGCTGTAAGTGTTACAGGATATAATTCAAATAAATTAGGAAACCAAACATTAACAGTAACATATACATACCAAGAAGAAACAGAAAACGGAATTGAAACAAAAACGATGATAGATACATTTACAGTAACTGTTGAAGATTACTGGAATGGAAAAATAATGATAACAGCTTTACCAGAAAAACTAAAATATAAATATGGAGAAGATATAGAGTTAACTGGTGGAAAAGTAGCAAAAATATTGGCTAGTGGTGCAAAAGAAGATGAAGTAGAAATAACAGGAGAAATGATTTCTGGATATGATAAAAATAAAGTTGGAACACAGATTATAACTGTAACATATTTAGAAAAAACAGCTACATTTAGTGTAACAGTTATAGATGAAACAGAAGGAATTTCAATGGCTACAAATCCAAATAAAACAGAATACAAAAAAGGTGAAAGTTTGGATTTAACAGGCGGAACAATAAATGTTATAAAGACAAGTGGAATAAAAGTTATTCCAATTACAAAAGAAATGATAAGTGGATACGATCCAAATAAAATAGGCACACAATTAATAACAGTATCTTATGATGGTAAGACAACACAATTTGTAGTAACAGTAAAACCAGCTACAAATAAACCAACTAATAATAAACCATCTAATAGTATAAATGAAACCACTTATACAGTTACATTTATGAACTATGATGGAACTATTATAAAAACAGAAAAAGTTGTAAAAGGAAGTTCTGCAACAGCACCAGAAGTAGCATTAAGAAAAGGATATAAATTCTTAGGATGGGATAAGAACTTTGAAACTGTTGAAGAAGATATGACAATAATGGCTAGATATGAAGAAATTAAAAAGGCACAAGTAAATACTAAAGAAGATATAACTATAGAACAAGGAAAAGATTTAGACTTATCAGATATTACATTAGAAATATTTGATGATGAAGGAAATACAATTGATGAAATTCCAGTAACAGAGGATATGATAAGTGGATTCAATCCAGAAAAAGTAGGAACTCAAACAGTAACAGTAAAATATACAGATGAAAATGGAATTGAATATACTGCTACATTTAAAGTAAAAGTAATAAGAAAAACAGAAACTTTAGGTGTAAAAGTTGAAAGTGATACAAAAGAAGACAACCTAAAAGATATAATACTACCAACAACTATAGGAGCTGGTACAGCAGGACTATTACTATTATTAATAGCTTGGGTAACAAGAAAAAATGTTGAAATATATGCATTAACAGAAAATGAAAGAAAACTAGTAGGAAAACAAAAAATAACAAAGAATGAAAGAAGAATAGTATTAGATAAATATGAAAAAGAATTAGAAAATGCTAATATAGAAGTAGTATTAAATAAAAATATTACTAAGAAATTAGATGAAGAAATGGTAGACATTGTGTTTAAAGGTAAAAAATCAACATACAAAGTAAAAGCAGAAGATAATAAAGAGTTTGATATAAAAATGAGAAATATGTAGTACTAATAATAAAAGAGTAGCATTATAGCAAGTAGATTATATTGCTACTCTTTTATAAAACTTATGTCCGTAGATAATAAAAGAATTAATTGAATTTTTTTGTGGTATATTAAAATATTGAATTAAAAAAAAACATATATTTTGCTTAAAAATAAAGGATTATAAAGAAATAAATAATAAAAAACAGCTTGAAGTAGAATGTAATAAAAATTTAATATTTTATAGCAAAATATTAATCCGTAAGATTAAATAAAATACTAGAAAAAAGAGCAATTGACTTAGAATATTAAAGTTTTTATAATAAATGCAAATAATAAAAGAGAAATCTGTTAACTGGAGGAGAAGGTAATGGGAAATATAAAAAGGAGAAGTAAAAAAATATTAATTATACTGACAATATTGGCTATGTTAATGAATATCTTTCCTAATGTATTTTTAATATATGCATCAAATCAAGATGATTTTGGAACTCTTATTCTAAGAAAAGGATATTATGATGAAAATGATAAAATTTTTGCTTTAGAATTATGCGTTAAAGATATGACATTTATAGCAACAGATTTAACATTTACATATCCTAGTAACTCAATGCAAATAATTAGATATGAGGATTATTTGGATAACGGAGAAGTAAAAGCAGCAAGTAGAGTTAATCAAGCAATAAAAGATAATTCTGAAATCACAGGAGCTACAATAGATAGTATGTCTGAGATTAATCAAGCGACTGGCGAAATACATACTATAGTTTCAGTAGCATCTACAGGTGGAAGTTCAGAGCCATATGATGCTACAGGAAAAGAAGTTGTACTTGCAACAATATATTTACATATAACAGATGAATTATTAGAAGTGTTCGATTTAAAAACTGAGATGTTTAATTTAAGTACAGATAAATATTTTTGTGTTTTAAATGGAGATGAAACTGAATCTACAGATACTAATATTTTTAAAGTAGAAGGTTTTGATGGAACATCATTACCAACAGTAAGTACATTATCTGTAACTAAAAATCCTACAGAAGGAAAGCAATATATACACGGAGATACAATTGATCTAACAGGTGGACAACTTACTGCAATATATACAGATGGTTCTCAAAAAGTTATATCAATGTTAGATGAAAATGTAACAATAAAAACAGGAGAAAAAGAAGGAGCAATTGCAGATTGTAATAATAAAAAAATAACATTCGAATATGAAAATGTAATAGCAGAGTTAGATGTTGATGTAATAGATATAGTAGATAAAATAGTTTTCTTTGATAGAGACAATGTACTAAGTGGTTTAGAATTTTTAGATGGAGATGAGATACCAAAAGAAGATTTATTTATAAAAACTATAACAAAATCAGGTGTAGAAAAAGAAATAACTTTATCAGATTCTAAAATAACTTTAAATAGTGATTTTGCAGATGTAAGCAAAATAGATAATCCATACTTTGATGCAATTTTAGTAGAATATTCAGGAATTCAAAAAATAGAAATTACATACCAAGATGATAATGTAACTCAAAAAACAAATTTTGATATTGTAGTAAATGATGTGGTTGGACAAATAAAAATATCTGATACAAATGCTCCTATAAAAGATTATATTGTAAATGATGAATTTGTAAAAACAGGAGCTATAGTAGTAATAGGAGAGAGAACTGGTGCTACATTTGGAGAAGTAGATATGTCTTCTGATAATGTGTTGGTAACACAAATTGATGGAACCAAAGTAGATTTAACCAAACATGCTACAGACAAAGAATTAAAGGTAGCTTATGGAGGAAAAGAAACCTCATATAAGATAAATGTAAAAAATACAGTAAAATCTATAAGAGTAAATATGCCAGAAGAAGTGTTGGAGTTAAAACATGATAAAGAACTAGAAGCTTCTGATTTCGCAGGAATTACAATAACAGAAATAATGGCAGACGGAACAGACGGAAATACAATTCCTTTGAACTTTTCTTGGATAGATACAACAGAATATAATAGTACAACAGTAGAAAAACAAGTATTAGAAATAAAATATCCATATGAAGACAAGTATATAAGCGATAGTATTTCTGTAAAAGTAAAAGATGAATTAAAATCAATATCAATAAGAAATTTAAAAACAGAATATGTATATAAAGATAAATTAGATTATACAGGTGCAGAGCTTTATGTTGAATATGTAAGTGGAATAATTGGACCATTACTTCTAGAAGATGATATATTAACACATACATTTAATAGTAGTATAATAGGGGAACAAGATGTTGTATTTACATATGATGATGATGAAAATAGTGTTAATACAACAATAAGAGTTAATGTAAAACGTGGTACATTACAAGCTCCAAGTGTAAGTAAATTAACTATAATAGAAGGACAACCTTTATCTGAAATAGCAAGTAAATTACCTGTTACAGAATATGGTAGTGTAGTTTGGGAAAATCCAAATGAAACATTAAAGGCAGGAGAAACTAAACAAGTAAATGCAGTTTATAAAATGAATGATACATATAAAGATTTTTATAATGATGTTGCATTAAAAGTTGAAGTTGAAGCAGAAACAAAAGAAGTGAAATCAATTGCAATTGAAACAAATCCTAAGTTAGATTATTATGAAGGACAAAAATTTGATGCAACAGATTTAGTATTAATTGCAACATATACAGATGGTACAACAGCAAAAATAACAACTGGATATACAATAGTTGGTGCTGATGAAGTATTAAAAACAGAAAATAATGCTATTACAACAAAGAAAATTACAATAAAATACAAAAATTTAGAACCAATAGAATTAACAATAACAATAAATCCAGACATAATTACAGGAATTAAACTAAATGATGAAAATGCTAAAACAACATATAAATATAATGAAGAACTTGATTTATCTAATATTACAGTAGAAAAAATAATGGCAAGTGGAATTGAGCAAAATCCAGTACCTATTACAGATAGTGCAGTTACAATATCTCACAACTATGATAAGACCAAGTTAAATGACCCACAAATTATAAATATTACATACGAAGGTTATACAAAGCAACTTATAGTAAAAGTAGAAGATTATATAGCTAAAATAGATATATCAGATGAAACAAGAGGCAAATTAGAGCAAGACTATAAATATGGAGATAATATATTAGAAAAAATTGCTGAAACAATAAATATGAATATATATATGGCATCTGACATAACAAATCCTATTTTAAAAGAGATAACTAATAATAATATATTTGCTGATACAACTAAGCTAGGAGAGCAAATTGCAAAAATTAAATATCAAGAACAAGAAATAAGTTTTAAAATAAATGTAAAAGATTACGTTTCTGGAATTGAAATAGTTAAAGAACCAACTAAAAAAGTATATAAAATAAATGAAACATTGGATTTAACAGGATTAATTGTAAGAGATGTAATGGCAAGTGAAGAAACTGAAGCAAAGAAAGATACAACATTAACAGAAGATAAATATACAGTATCTGCATTAGATACAAGTACAGAAGGTTTAAAAGAGGTTACAATAACAAGAAAAGATGAAAACGTAGCTACAGTTAAATTTAATGTAATCGTAATTAAACCAGATGAAAATATGGAAATACAAATAAATACTTTACCAACTGAAAATACTAAATATGGTAAAGAGTTAAACTTAGTTGGAGGAAGCATTATAGTAAAACCTAAAGGAAGTACTGAAGGAACTATAATACCAATGACAGATGAATCTATAACAGTAACAGGATATGATCCATACCAAAAAGGACAACAAGAAGTAACTATTAAATATATTTATGAGGAAGTGGTAGATGGAGAAGTAGTAGAAAAAACATTAGAAACATCATTACCAATAGTAGTAGTAGATTACAGAACAGATAATATAAAAATGACTATGTTACCAGGTAAATTAACATATAAGTTTGGTGAAGAATTAGATGTAACAGGAGGAGAAGTTGCAAGGTTAATGGCAAGTGGAACAGCATTTGCTAGAAGTCCATTAACAATGCAAATGGTAAGCGGATACGATCCAAACAAAGAAGGAACACAAACAATAACAGTAAAATACTTTGATGCAATAACTACATTTACTGTAACAGTAGTAAATAATATTTATAATATATCTATGAACACGAATCCAACAAAAACTGAGTACAAATATGGTGAAGATTTAATAGTAGATGGTGCAACAATAAAAGTTGTAAAAGATAGTGGAACACAAATAGCTCCAGTAACATTAGATATGGTTAAGGGATATGACAAAAATAAAGAAGGACAACAAACAATAACAATAAGCTATAAAGGATATACAACGCAATTTACAGTAATAGTAGGCAAGAAACCAGCAAACCCAAGTGATAAACCAGAAAATAAACCTGGAGATAATACAAATGGAAATAATGGAAGCAACAATAATGTTATAAACAAAGTAGAATACATTGTAGTATTTAAAGATTATGATGGAACACTATTAAAAAGAGAAATAGTAAAACAGGGAGAAGAAGCAACACCACCTACAGTAGCAAAAAGAAAAGGATATAAATTTGTAGGTTGGGATAAAGATTTTTCTAAAATCGAAATGGATATGATTATAACAGCTCAGTATGAAGAAATAAAATTATCTTCAATTACATTGCCTAATATTCCAGAAATTACAGTTGGAGAAGAATTAGATTTATCAAATATAAAAATGGATATATTTGATGAAGATGGTAATAAGATAAAAGAAATTCAAATAACTAAAGATATGATAAGTGGATTTAATCCTAATAAAGTTGGAGTACAAGAAGTAACTGTAACATACATTGATGAGAATGGAGAAGTATATAAAGACACATTTAAAGTAAATGTAAAGAAAGCAACACAAACTCTTGGAGAAAAAGACAAGAATGAAGAAACAAGTGATTTAAAGGAAGTTGTATTACCAGCAATAATAGGAATTATAGTAACAGGATTATTATTACTATTAATAGCAACAATTACAAAAACAAATGTAGAAGTATATGTAACAACTAAAGAAGGCAAAAAACTAATAGGAAAACAAAAATTAGGAAAATCAAATAAGACAATAAACTTAGATGAGTATAAGAACCAAATGGAAGGTGCAGATACAATTGAATTAGTAATAAATAGTAAAACTGTAAAAGCACTAGAAAACGAGGAGATAGAAGTAGTAATAAATAATGAAACAAAACAATATCCTATAAATGAAACAATAGTAATAAAATAATATAACAGTTTGGGGCACATTTAGATGTGCCCTTTTTTGAACTTTAGGGTAGTCCTTAAAGTTCATTTATTTTTGTATATTAAAAATCAAAATAGGTTTTTAAAGAAATTATTTATTTGTGCTATAAGTATGTATTCCCTAAAGAAAATGGCAAATAGTAATATAAAATAACGAAATTTTAAAGAAAATGTAATAAACTGCTGAAATATAGTATCCGTATATGTTAAAGAAAAAGGCTAAAATAGTGCTATAGATAATTTTAAAAATAGATATTATAATTTATTTATAATTAATATAAATACAAAGGAGAAAAGTATGGCAAAGCATTTAAAAACAAAAGAGAGAAAACAAAATACAATAGCCAGCATAAGTAAAAAAGTACTTATGTTATTTGTTATGCTTGTATTAATGGGATTAGCCATACTACAAATCAATTCATATGGAAAATATGTAGTAAATAAAGATATAGTACTAACTGTAAAAACAGCAGAATATTATTTTTCTGCTCAAGCGCAACAAACAGAATACATAACAAAAGAACGGTATAACAGCCATAATTGATGTAAATAATTATGATGGAGAAAAATATACAAAACTAGATATAAATTATACAGTAGAAGCAAGTAATGATAATTATGATATAACAATACAAGAAGATGTAAATAGAATTCTAAAAGGCGGAAGTAAACAAGCACAACAAATAACAATACAAGCTGTACCAAAAGCTGGGTTACAATTAAATCCGGAAGAGATAATAAAAGTTATAATAAAAATTTCAAAACCATATGTAGAAACAAAAGAAATAGAAATAAAAATAGATACTAGAAAAAGATATGAAATATCATTTGATGCAAATGGAGGAGAAAATGCACCAGCTGCAGTGAAAAAAATAGAAAATGTAGATTTGGAATTACCAGAAGAAATACCAAGCAAAACAGGATATAATTTTAAAGGATGGGCAACTAGTAAAGATGCAACAGAAATTGAATATGAAAGAAAAGGAATATTCAAAAATGATCAGGACACTACGTTATATGCAGTATGGGTAGAAAAATCATATTTAGTATGTAAATTTGTGGACTATAGTGGAATACATAGTATTGAAGGAGAGATTCAAGAAGATGGAAAGGCTACAATAAATGTGCCAACGCCAAGCGAATATAGTGGTTGGACCCCAATAGGTTGGACAAGCTCAACTGATGTGAATGCAGAAGTAGAAATTGCAGATGGTGATACTATCCAAATAACAGAAAACACAATATATTATGGAAGATATAGCCAAGATGTAACATTAACATTTATTGATTATAACGAAACACAAAAACAAGAAACAAAGGTAACTGGAACAAGAAACGTAAATGCATATGATATAACTGAAATTTCTAACCCATCAGTAACAGTAGCAACACAAAATACATACACAGGTTGGACTAAAATAGGATGGACAGAATCAACATTACCAACAGGAGATATTGTATATAAAGGTGGAGAAACAATAGAATTAACTAAAAATAAAACATATTATGGAGTATATACTGGTATAAAAACTGCAACATTTAAAGATATTTTTGGAACAGTAGCAGTTACAAGAATGTTAGATACAACAGGAAAGGTAAATGCGTATGATGTAAGTGTAATATCTAATATGGCAATAACAATACCAACATTAAACGTATATACAGATTGGGAAGCAGTAGGATGGACAACAGAAACATCAAGTATAGCAACTGTAACATATACAGGAGGAGAAGAAATAACAATAGCAAATGATGTAACATATTATGGAAGATATAGCCAAGATGTAACATTAACATTTATTGATTATAACGGAACACAAAAACAAGAAACAAAGTTAACTGGAACAAGAAATATAAATGCATACGATATAAGCGTAGTAGCTAACCCTACAATAACTTCACCAACAATAATGAAATATTCAAATTGGTATGTATCTGGATGGACAACTAAAACGGCAGCAAATGCAGCAAGAGAAGTGGGAAGCGGAGGCACTATAAGTGGTGTAACAGAAGATGCAACATACTATGCAAGATATTATAAAGATGTATACTTAAGATTTATTGATATGGATGGATCAACTCAAAGTACAACAACAAGATTTGGAGGCAGATATGTAAATTCATATAATATAGAAGACGAATATGTTGGAAGTATTAGAGTACCTGAACTAAATACATATTCTAGCTATGAAGCAGTAGGATGGACAGAATCAACATCACCAACAGGAGACATTGTTTACACAGGTGGAGAAACAATAAATCCAATAGAAAGCAAAACATATTATGGAGTATACTTAACAACAACTTATACAGCAAAATTTATAGATTATAATGGAGAAGAAGAAACAACTAGAACAGTAGAAGGATATAAATATAAAAATTCATATGATGTGTCAGTTGTATCAGATGCAACAATAACAGTACCAACATTAAATGAGTATACAGATTGGGAAGCAGTAGGATGGACTACATCAAATACAAATACAGCAGCTGTAACATATACAGGAGGAGAAGAAATAACACTAACAAAAAATATAACATATTATGGAAGATATAACCAAGATGTAACATTAACATTTGTAGATTATAACGGAACACAAAGACAAGAAACAAAGGTAACTGGAACAAGAAATGCAAATTCATACAAGATAACATCAATAAATAACCCAACAATAACATCACCGACAATAAGTACATATACAGATTGGGAAGTAGTAGGATGGACGACTAAAACAGAAGCAGATGCAACAAAAGAATTGGCAAGTGGAAATAAAAAAACTGGTGTAACAGAAGATGCAACATACTATGCAATATATAGAAAGAAAGTAACTATAAAATTTATAGACTACTATACAACAACTACTACAGATTCATCAGGTCAAGCAGTTACTTCAAATAACAAAACAACAAGATTAAGAAGTGACTTCAGATGTATAAATTCATATAATATATCAGACATATATACTCCATCAAATACAGTATTTAGTTTACACACATATTCAGGTTTTGTATCAATAGGATGGACAGAATCAACATTACCAACAGGAGACATTGTATATACAGGTGGAGAAACAATAGAATTAATAGAAGATAAAACATATTATGGAGTATATGCAACAAAAACATTAACTGCAAAATTTGTAGATTATAAAGATACAGAACAGGTAACTAGAACACTTGACGGATGTAGATATCGAAATTCATATGATGTAACAAACGTATCAAATACAATAGTAATAGTGCCAGAACAAAACACATATACAGGCTGGGTACCAATAGGTTGGGCTAAAACAACATCAAATACCGCGGTTGTAGCATATACAGAAGGAGAAAAAATTGAAATAACAGCAAATGTAACGTATTATGGAAGATATAGCCAAGATGTAACATTAACATTTGTAGATTATAATGGAATACAAAGACAAGAAACAAAGTTAACTGGAACAAGAAATGCAAATTCATATAGAATAGCTACAATAAATAACCCAACAATAACAACACCAACAATAAGTACATATTCGGATTGGGAAGTAGTAGGATGGACGACTAAAACAGAAGCAAATGCAGCAAAAGAATTGGCAAGTGGAGATAAAAAAACTGGTGTAACAGAAGATGCAACATACTATGCAGTATATAGAAAGAATATAACTATAACCTATATAGATTATCTTACAAGTAGTGGTACAGATTCATCAGGTCAAACAGTCACTACAACTAGTAAAACAACAAGAAAAAGCAGTGGATACAGATGTGCAAATTCATATAATATATCAGACATATATAATCCATCAAAAACGGTATATACAGTAAATACATATTCAGGATATACAGCAGTAGGATGGACAGAATCAACATTACCAACAGGAGACATTGTTTATACTGGTAAAGAAACAATAGAGTTAATAGAAAATAATACGTATTATGGAATATATAAGAAGACAATAACAGCTACATTTAAAGATATTAAAGGAACAACAACAACTACAACTCAACTAACTGGAGAGTCAAGAATAAATTCATATGATACAAAGGATATAGATAAAGCAAAAATAGAAGTTCCAGTACAAAATATATATACAGGATGGACAGCGGTGGGATGGGATAACAAAACAGCAAATACGGCAACACCAACTGTATATAGTGGAGATATAGTATCAATTTCATCAAATACAACATATTATGGGTTGTACACTAGGGAAGCCTCAATAAAATATGATTTAAATGGTGGTAGTGGAACAGTAGCAAATTCAGTTGTTACTAGACGAAGAAATACTTATACAACAACTATCAATAACCCAAAAGCAACAGTTACTTCATCAGTTCCAAATAGAACAGGTTATACATTTAAAGGATGGGCTACTACAAGTACTGCAACAAAAGCTACATATGAGGCAGGAGATACATATACAATAACAGCGTCAGCAACTTCGGTAACATTTTATGCTGTATGGGAAGAAACGGTTTATAATATAACATATAATTTAAATGGTGGAACTGAAAACACTAATCCAGCAACATATACTGTAAGTACAGCAAGCTTTACGTTAAATGAACCAACTAAAAATGGAATGACTTTTACAGGCTGGACTGGAGCAAATGGAAGTACTCCACAAAAAACAGTTACAATAGCAAAAGGTAGCACAGGAAACAGGACTTATACAGCAAATTGGAAAGCAACAATATCTGTAGGAGATTTCGTAAATTATGATGCTGGAAC
This sequence comes from uncultured Clostridia bacterium, assembly GCA_934178555.1. Lineage (GTDB taxonomy): Bacteria > Bacillota > Clostridia > TANB77 > CAG-508 > CAKPQL01. The sequence continues at coordinate 57,270 of CAKPQL010000006.1, read as the reverse complement.
TTGGACATCATCTGAAATTTCTGCAATTGGAGCAACAGGAAGTTCAACTCCTACAACTACAAATTATACTTTTATGGGATACACAGCAGGACAAAGTAGAAATGATAATGCAACACCATATAGTACAAGTTATAAGCCAGTAGCTTCCGGATGGAGAATATTTGATATAGATCAAACGAATAATAAAATAACACTTATTTCTGCAGGATGCCCAGAAACTTATAGACATAATAATGCAACAAATAGTGGATATATAAGTGAATACATATTATCCGGAAATATAAATAGTAATACAACTTCATCAACAGTAAGCTCATATAAAGCAAGAACATGGAATGAATATGTAAATACAGCACAAAAGGCAACCAAAGCTAAAGTATTAACTAAGAGTGATTTAGATAGTTGGTATACAAAATATATGGGAGTAAGTGGAGCTGATACATATACTACTACAACATTCCAAAAAGTATATAATACACCGTATGAGTCATTAATAGATAATTATGCATATTATTATCTTGGAACCGCATATACAACTAATACATATTTATATGCTAATTATCCTTATAATAAAAGAATATATTACAGACGTGCATATGCATATGGAGTGCGTGTATTAGTTACACTGGAAAATGTAGATTTAACATATTCTGGAAGACAAGATGTTACAAGTAGAAAGGTAACACAGCAATATAATGTATGGGATATAAATTAACAAGATGAACTTTAAGGATAGTCCTTAAAGTTCATCTTGTTATTATTGAGAAAAAGTGGATGAAATAGTTTTATAAAATTATTTAGATAAATAGACTAAAAAGCAAGAAAATGTTATAATTAATTCCATAAATAATAAGTTTTTTAGATAGGAGGAAGAATAGAAATGTGGATTGTATATGCTTTTGGTTCAGCATTTTTTGCAGGAATAACAGCTATACTTGCAAAAATTGGAATAAAAAATACAGATTCAAATTTAGCAACGGCAATAAGAACAATAGTCATATTAATATTTTCTTGGCTAATGGTGTTTATCGTAGGATCATTTAATACAATTTCATTATTAACACCTAAAACAATCATATTTTTAATATTATCAGGCTTATCAACAGGATTATCTTGGCTTTGCTACTTTAAAGCATTGCAATTGGGAAATGTAAATAAAGTAACTCCAATAGATAAATCAAGTACAATATTAACAATGATACTTGCAATGATATTTTTAAATGAGCAGATAACGGTACTAAAAATAATATCTATTATTTTAATAGGTATTGGAACATATATGATGATAGAAAAGAGAAAAGATGACAAAGTTGCAAATGATAACAAATGGCTATTTTTTGCTATAGGCTCAGCAGTATTTGCAAGTTTAACATCAATTTTAGGGAAAGTAGGCATTGAAGGAGTAGAATCTAATTTAGGAACAGCTATAAGAACAATTGTTGTTCTAGCTATGGCGTGGATAGTAGTTTTTATAACTAAAAAACAAACTGAAATAAAGAATATTGATAGAAAGAGTTGGAAGTTCTTAATATTATCTGGATTAACTACAGGACTATCTTGGCTATGCTACTACAAAGCTTTGCAAAACGGACAGGCAAGTATTGTAGTTCCAATTGATAAATTGAGCATACTTATTACAATTGCATTCTCATATTTTTATTTAAAAGAAAAATTAAATAAGAAATCATTAATAGGGCTTATAGGAATAGTCGTAGGGACATTATTATTATTGGTAAAATAGTAGAATAATTTAGCTAGATAGGTAATGTTATCAAAATGTATAAACGAATTCATTATTTATAAACATAATGTTTTTGGTAAAGAATATGAAAAAATATTAATATGTATAGAAATAGTAAATTAGATATTTTAAAAATTATTTATTTTACATTAGTAAATTGTGAGTTAGGAGTACATGATATGAAAATAATTGAAGTAACGGATAGAACAACAATACTAATAAGTAAACTATTAGAGGTATGGGAAGACTCAGTAAAAGCAACACACCTGTTTTTATCAAATGAAGAAATAAAGGACATAAAAGAGTATGTACCACAAGCATTAAAATTAGTGTCACATTTGATAATTATAGAAAATGATAAGAATATACCTATTGCTTTTATGGGAATAGAAGATACAAAGATTGAAATGCTATTTATAAAAAATAGTGAAAGAGGAAAAGGACTAGGAAAACAATTATTAAACTATGGTATGAAAAAATATAATGTTAATGAACTTGTAGTTAATGAGCAAAATCTTACTGCAAAAGGATTTTATGAGCATTTAGGTTTTAAATCGTATAAAAGAAGTGAAATAGATGAACAGGGAAATCATTACCCGATTTTATATATGAAATTAGAAAGATAGTTGAACTTTAGGGATACTCCCTAAAGTTCACACGATAGCACCTTCTAATAATATTCGTATGTTATCATTATAAATTTGATTAAATTGGCTTATTGGAAGCGGATTTTTACCAATACCTGCTTCTATTGTAAATCCGGGTTTACGATATTCTTGAATAAACCAATCTTTGTAGCCTGCAAAGCTAGAATTATATGGCGTATCTGCAACGGTATATCCACTAACATTAGAAAAGCTGTCTGCAATTTGTTTACTTTCTGGTGGAGTATAATTTTGAAATTGCCAGTATATTTCTTGACCTTGTGTATGATAGGAAATTACTAAATTAAAATTATTTGTTAAAGTAAAATTGTATAAAGCTAAACTTTCTGGAGCAGTAAGTGGTCCAAAACCAACAAAGTCACGAGGAGCAGGACTAGTAAATCCTTGTGAATATTTTATTTGTTTAGCTTGTTCCCAACCGAGCGGGAAATTGTAAGTTTAAATCCACACCTCTAATATTTGCTTTCCATCCAGAAGGAAATGGAATATCTGGATAATTATCAGAAATTGATTTGGCTAAGTTATATATTGGACTATCTTTTTCAAATTCCCCTGTTACTAAATCTACACCGTCTGGGTTTAACATAGGTACTATATAAATAGAAGTGTTACTAAATATACTGTTTGTGTTGTAACCGTTAATAGCTTTATTATTAACATAGGAGTTAGAAAAGTTTTCAGTAAACTTCATAAGCAAAGGAGATGTTATCCACTCATTTGCATGAATAGATGCACTATAAAAGACTTTGTTTTTTCCAAAACCTATACGGATATAAGGAATTGACTTGCCTAGTACACTGTATCCTATAATGCCTGTTTCTAAAAAAGGATATATGGTTTTTAATGCATTTAGATTCATTTTCATAATTTCATAGGTATAATTTATATTAGTAGGAACGATAGTACCAAAAGGTACTATTATTTTTTGTGATACTTGTAAGTTATCTGGCATAATATTGGGATTTGCAGATATAATTGAGTTAATTGTGGTGGAAAAATGGTTAGAGATTGATTGTAATGTGTCGCCAGGGTTTATTATATATGTAGTGTATCCGTTTATATATGGCATAAGAGCAGTCCATGTGAGATTACCTACAATACCATCTGAAGTTAACCCAAATCGAGATTGAAAAAATTTAACACTGCTAAGAGTTGAATTACCAAATATTCCATCTATTTTTCCATAATAAAATCCGAGTTTTGATAATGTAGTTTGTAGCAATTGAACTAAATTTCCAACATCATTTAATTTTAATGTTTTCATTATAATAACCTCCTAAATATGTTAGTAATAATATATGAAAAAGTTTAAACTATCGTGCAAGATAGTGCTTAAAAAAGTACAAATCCCTAAGAGAATAAGGGTAAATTTAGTTTAAGTGTAAAGGAAATGTAAAGTAAATTTAACATATAAAAATATATATTCACAAATGAGTATATCCCTAAAAACTATATATATATATATACATGGTTTAGGAGAAAAGTGGCGTTGACTTACGGCGAAAAATGACTAAAATGAAGGTATATTGTATAAAAATGTACAAAAACCAAAAAAGGAGAAATGCCATGAACAACTTAGAACAAATGAAAAAAAGGAGAAACAAAATAAGTGCAATAATAGCTATACTTGTTGTGCTTAATTTACTATTGTTACTTGTATTTGCAACAAGTAATGACGATAATAGTAAAGATGGAAATAGTAGCGGAGAGGAGGAAACAGTAGCAGTTTTAGATACAACTACTTTATCTAGTAGTACTACAACTGAAGTAGAAGGAAATCCTCAAATAGCGAATGTAGTAACAGGAGCAAACTTTACAGTTGCTTTAGATAGCAATGGAAAAGTGTGGGCTTGGGGACAAAATGATAAAGGACAGTTAGGAAATGGAACTTTAAATGATTCAGTATCAAAAACAGCTGTACTTTTAGCAAGCATAGACCCATCTACTAATGAACATATACAACTTTCAAATGTAAAACAAATTGCGGCTGGTGAATATCATGTAGCAGCATTAACAAATAGTGGAGAAGTATATGTTTGGGGTTATAACTATTTTGGACAAATAGGAAAAGATGACATAAAGAAAGGTAAATATCCAGAAAAAATAACTATACCAAATGGAACTATAATAAAACAAGTAGAATGTGGAGCAGATTACACAATATTAGTAACTACAGATGGTAAAGTATTAGGTGTTGGTGATAGCTCTGATGGACAATTGGGATATTACAATGATTTATCATTTACTTCTATTAGAGAAATAGAAGAATTAAAAGATAGTGCAAACAGAGTACTACCTTCTATTAAAGAAATAAAAGCAGGATATAATCATATAATTGCATTAGGTAATGATAATAAAGTTTGGACTTGGGGAGATAAAATAGGTTCAGGCTTTGAATTCACGACTATAAGTGAAGTAAGTGGATTTACAAATAACATTATTCAAATAGAAGCTGGAAATGATGTATCAATGGCACTTGATGAAAATGGAAATATATATACATGGAATTTAGGAAGTACAACTGCTACACAAGTGACATTAACAGATGCAAGTGGCAATCCTTTAGTTGATGCAAATGGTAATAATGTACAAGTAAGAACGGATAAAACAAAAGATAATATAGCTATAGTAAATAAAACATATTATATTATAGATGATAATAACAAAGTATATAGTTGGGGACAAAATGCAGCAGGACAAACAGGAACAGGAAATACATCAACAGTAAGTACACCAAAAATATTAGTAACTAACTCAAATGCTGAAATAAATGATAATATAGATAAATTAGCAAGTTCTGCAGTAGCAGGAGTTAGCTCAACTGGTGCTACATCAACAACAGGACAATACGATACAGCATATGCAATAAATGAAGATGGATATGTATTAGGTTGGGGATATGCAGGAACAGATATAGTTGATGCATATTACACTAAAGGAAGCAATAACTTCAAATTATTGGGAGATGGAACAAGAAGTGTTGCAGATTACATAGGAAGTATAAGCGTAAAATCTATAGTAAGTGATGACATAATATTAGATATTACAAAAGCAGGAGTAACTGCTGGTAAAAATCAAGTAGATTTAATGTCAATACTAGAAGATAATGGATATATAACAGGAGGAAGAGTAAACTTATATAGAAGAGAAACAGCAAGCAAATTAGAAAGCTTACAAATTAAATCAGTAAATGAAAATATAGCAAGTTATGATAATGTAACAGGAATATTAACTGGTGTTATTGAAGGAAAAACAACAGTAGAAATAAAGAGTTCAAAAAATACAATATACATTAATGTAAAAGTAATAGGAGATAAATTTACATTCCCTAAAATAGAATCTAGAAATAACTTTACAGTAGCATTAAAAGCAGATGGAACAGTTTGGGCATGGGGATATAATAGTGATTTAGGAATTATGGATTCAAACCATACTCATACAGGAATAATAATGCCAACACAAGTACAAGGATTAACAAATGTTAAAGATATAGCTGTAGGAGAAAACTTTGTATTAGTGTTAAAAGAAGATGGAACTGTATGGGGATGGGGAGCTAATAGTAATGGACAACTTGGAGATGGAACAAAAATAGCTACACCTAGTGGAAACAGTAATGCAATAACAACAGTTGCACCAAAACTTGTACAAGTACAACGTTATTATATGGAAGATGTAACAACAGATGAATTAATACCAGCAACAGCACCAATAGAAACTGTACAAGATGATGGTTCAATAGTATATACAGATTCATTAGGAAATATATATAACAAAGTTGAAGAAGATTATGCAGATTCATTAGGAAATATTGTAATTAAAAAGGATACAGATGGAAATTTATACAAATGGGATTACACAAATAATAAATTTGAAACAAAATCAGTAACCAAAAATGTATTATCACCTAAGGAATTAGATAATGTAAAATCAATTTCAGCAGGCTCAGGTTATGCATTAGCATTAGATGCTGATGGAAAAGTATGGAGCTGGGGAAGTAACGGATATGGACAACTAGGATTAAATAAAACTACATCAATTGAAGCTTATGCAAAAGAAGTAGACTTAAGTAATTTAGTTGATGATAATGGAAATGCAGAAATAATAAAACAAATAGAAGCAGGAAAAATAACATCATATATATTGACAAACGAAGGAAATGTATACGCATTTGGATATAGTGGAAATTATCAATGCGGAAATAGTAGTGCATCATATGTTTTGATTCCTACAAAAATTAATTCACTAAGCAGAATTACAAAAATATCAACAAACTTAAATGGAAATGGAAGTGCAATAGCAACAACAGTAAATGGAAAAGTATGGGCTTGGGGATATTATGCATATGGATCTTACTATGGAACTCCTAGAGTATTAGGAAATTTAGATAATGTTATAGATATAGATGCATCAGATTACTATGGAGTAGCAATAGCAAAATTTGCAGATGGAACAGTAGGATATTGGTCAAGTACTTCTTTAAATACATATGTAAATAAATTTACAACTACAGATGGAACAGAAGAATTTGATGATGCTATGATAATTAGTGCTACATCAAATGGTAGTGCATCAGGCTTCTATACTGTTGCAAAATCAGATGGAACAGTATGGTCAACAGGAATAAACAATTATGGACAATTAGGAAATAGAACAACTACTACAATGGCATTACCAAAATTAAAAGATATAAGCAAAGCATATATAACATTAGACAAACATGAAGTTACATTAAAAGAAGCAGAAAAAGTACAAGTAAATGCTATATATAAATATGGATTTAACTTGTTATATACAGAAAAAGATCAAGATATGACATATACATCGTTAGATGAAAATATTGCCTCAATAAATGGAAACGAAATAACAGCAATAAAATCAGGAAAAACATATGTAATAGCAGAAGATGCAATTTCAGGAACAAAATTAAGAGTTGAAGTAAATGTATTGTCTGAAAAAGAAACTACTACACCAGATATATCTATTGGATATCAACATACAGTAGCATTAAAAGCAGATGGAACTGTATGGGGATGGGGATATAATAATTATGGTGAATTAGGAAATACAACAGGAAAAATAGGAGAAACAAAAAAATTAGAAATAGATGGAAAATTTAAAGATGTTGCAGCAGGTACATATCATACATTAATGTTAACAACAGATGGAAAAGTACTTGCAATGGGTTATAATGGAGTTGGACAATTAGGAAATAACACAAATACAAATTCTAAGATACCAGTAACAGTACAAAAACAAATAAGCGATTCTACAGGAAATGTTACATATGAAAACTTAGATGGAATAGTAAAAATAGTTGCACAAAATTACACAAGTTTAGCTTTAGATGAAAATGGAGATATGTATGCTTGGGGCGAAGGTTCAAATAGATATGCTACAAAAGTAAATACATATGGATTAAAAGTAAAAGATATTTCTGGAAAATTAATATTAACAGAAGATGGAAGAGTATGGGAATATACAAATACAAGAACATTAAGTTTTAAAGAAGGATTAGAGAATATTGTACAAATATCTAGTTCATCATATTCAAATAGTTCATCTTATGGATATTATATGGCATTAGATGCAGAAGGAAATGTATATACATGGGTAAGACATACTTATGATAGAGTATTAACATCAGATACTTATACACCTAGAAAAGTAACATTTGAAGCTGGTATAAGAATAGTAGATATAGAAGCTGGTGTAAATGTTGCATATGCAGTTGCTGATAATGGAGATATATACTCTTGGGGTAACTATAGTTCTATTTCAGGAGCATTAGGTTTAGGAACATCAGTAACTACAGCAAATGCACCAACAAAGATAGATTCATTATCAAATGTGGAAATAATTTCAGCATCAAAATATTCAACATCTAACCGTCGTGCACTTGTTGAAATAAATACAGGTTCTGTATATGGATTTGGTACAAATGGAAACAATAGTTTATTAGGTAATGGAGATACTACATCATATTATTATGTACCAACTTTAATTGGAGAAAGTTTTGCCGGATTTATTGATGAAACAGGAAAAGAGATAACTAAAATAACATTAGAAAAAGGAAAATCAATAAATGTAAAAGCAACTTCATTAGATGCATTTAATTTAAAACTATCAAATGTAGCAAGTGGTATAGAAAGTGAATACGATTTTGATGTATTTAATAGTTATTTGGTATCATTATCAAATACAACTAAAAATACAACTACAATAACTGCAGGAAGCGATATAGGAGAAGCTACAGTTATTGCAACAGATAAAGATACAGGAAAAACAGCAAAATTGTATATAGATGTAATAGTTGAAGATACTTTAGTTGCACCAAAAATAGAATCTACAGAAAACCATACAGTAGCATTAAAGGCAGATGGAACAGTTTGGGTATGGGGAGATAACTCATATAAACAATTAGGAGTATTAAATGGAGCTACTATAAAAGAACCAAAACAATTGAGAATTGCAAAGAAAATAGAAGTAGCAGAACCAAAAGAAAAAATAGATGAAAATGGAGACAAAGTAACAGATAGTAATGATAAACAAATATATGTAGATACAAACGGAAATGAATACTATAAATCAGGAAATAATTATACAGATTTATCAGGAATATTAAAAATTAAAAATGATACAGACAGCAAGTTATATGCATGGGATAGTAGCGAAAATACTTACAAATTAGAAGATTTAAAAGATAGTGGTGGAAATACAATTGTAGTAACAGATATTGCAACATCTAAAAATCATACATTATTATTAACAACTTCTGGGGAAGTATATAGTTTTGGATATAATTATAATGGACAATTAGGATATGCAACACCAACATCATATTACGGAGAGTTACCACAAAAAGTTGCAGGACTAAAAGATATAGTAAAAATAGCAGTAGGAGATAGCTATAGTTTAGCATTAGATAAATATGGAAGATTATGGGGATTTGGTTATATACATGATCACATTGATGGAAGATGTCATATGCCAATAAATTCAACAGTTCCTACTAGAATTAGTAAAATAGGTAGTGTTAATATAGATTCATATATGCGTAATGCAATAGATATAACAAATGAATATGTATTAACAAAAGATGGAGAAGTATTTAGTTTACAATTAAGAGCTTATAGTTTAGAGACAGGAACCAAAATAGAGGGAATTACAGGAAAAGTAATAAAAGTAACAAAAACAGCAACAATAGGAAATACACACACAGCTTTCTTAACAGATGATGGAAATGTATTTACTATAGGAAATGGAACAAAAGGACAATTAGGAAATGACACAACAGTTAATTCAAGTAGTACAACAGGAAATAAATATACAGCAGTACAAGTAAAAAATAAAGCAAATACAGAATTAGCAAATATTAAAGATGTATATGTTGGAAACAATCATACTATGGCAATTGATAGAAATGGAACAATATATACATGGGGAAATAATGCATATGGTGAATTAAGAAACGAAGTTTCACAAATAGGATTAAATGTTCCTCGTGCATATCCTGTTAAAGATGATTCAAGAATAGGAAAAGCAATATTAATCTCAGGAGGAAATGGATATACAGTAGTTGTAGATGAAACAGGATTTGCATATGCTTGGGGAAATGGAACAAGAGGACAATTAGGAAATGATTTAACTATAAGCAATTCTGAAGCAGTAAGAGTTGGAACAGAAGGAATACATTTAGATAAAAATCATGTAACGCTACAAGAAGATGGAGTATCTGTAGAAATAAATGCATATAATAGTCAATTAAATTTAATATATGATCAATCTATAAATGTAACAACAGCAGAAGCTACAGATATAGGAGTTGCTACAGCTTCTAGATTAGATGAAGAAACAATAAAATTAAGTCCAGTAAATTCAGGAGTAACAAGCGTTATAGCAAAAGCAAAAGGAAAAGATAATAAAGAATTTGAAAGTATAGTACAAGTAACTGTTTTACCAAAAGAAGCAGAGCTTGCAAATGATATTAGTGTACCAGCAGATAGAATAATACAACCAATGACAGTAAGTGGTAAATCACATACATTAATATTAAAATCTGATGGAACTGTTTGGGCATATGGAGATAATACTTGGGGACAAACAGCTGCTAAAGATAGTTTTGGAAATATTATAAAATATTCAGATAAAGTAACACCTGTTGAATTCCCAGATGGAACACCATCAATAATTGCAGTAGCAGCTGGAGACACATTTAGCGTTGCATTAGATGTAAATGGTGATGTATATACATGGGGATACAATAAAAATGGACAATTAGGATTAGGAGTTTCAGACTCAAATGTACATGCAACACCAACAAAAGTTAGCAGATTAAATAACATAATAAAAGTAGTAGCAGGTGCAAACCAAGTTATTGCATTAGATACAAACGGATATGTATATTCTTGGGGTAGAAATATTGCAGGTTCTTTAGGAATTGGATCTACATCAGATATAAATATACCAAAATCAATAGATAATATTTCAAAGGCAATAGATGTTGCTGCTGGAGTTGACCATGCAATGGTATTAACTTCTGATGGAACAGTATATACAACAGGTAGAAATGCAAGTGGACAATTAGGTGAAAAAGATATTCTAAATAGATCTATGTTTGCAAAAGTTGATATTAATGCACAAATAGAATATATAGAAGCTGGAAATAGAACAAGTATGGCAATAGACACAAATGGAAAACTATGGGTATGGGGAAATAATGAAGATGGACAATTAGGATTAGGAATAGAAGATAAAGTAGTATATACCCCTTCACAAGTAACTTCTATAACAGAAAAAGTTGAAAGCGTATCAGCTGGAGATACACATACACATATAGTAACAAGCAATGGATCATTATATGTTGCTGGTTCTAATAAATATGGACAATTAGGAATAGGACAAAATATCGAAAAATCAAATAGCTATGTAAAAGTTTCAAAATTAGGAAATTATGTTATGAGTTCAAATGCAGGAACAACATATAGCACAATGATTGCTAAAGATGGAACAGTTTATGGATTTGGTGATTATAATCATGGAAATCTAGAAAAAGTAAGTTTAACTAATAGCTATGAACCAGTTATGATTTCAGATAATACATCATATTTAGATGAACAAGAAGTAGTAATTAATGTTGGTTCAACATATAAAGTAAATGCAAATGGAAGATATAAATTAAATGTATTACGTAAAGATAATTCTACATTCACATATGAATCTACAAATACAGAAATTGCTACAATAAGCGAAGATGGAATAATTACAGGTACAGATATAGGAACTACAACTGTAAAGGTTACAGATGAATTAGGAAAAGTAAATGTTGTAATAGTAAAAGTAATACCAGTAGGAACAATACAAGCACCTACAATAGAAGGTGGAAATAAATTTGCGGTTGTAACAGACAAAAATGGAACAGCATATCTATTTGGCAATAAAGAAAATGTTACAAACAAACTTCTTCCAACAATTATAAACGACAGTGTATCATTTAATAGTGTTAAAGCAGGAGAGGATTTTGTAGTAGCAATAGGAAATGATGGAACTGTATGGGCATGGGGAAATAATGGTAATGGACAATTAGGATTAGGAGAAATAGATAAAGTAGATCAAATAACTAGATTAAATAGAAATCAAATCAAAGATGTTGTTCAAATTGATGCAGGAAATAAACATACAATAGCATTAGATAGTTTAGGTGCAGTATATGTATGGGGAGATAATTCAAATGGACAATTAGGATTAGATTCAACTACAGTAACAAGTCAATTAACTCCAAAAACTATAAGACCAGTAACAAGTAGAGTAATATCAGTATCTGCAGGTGGAAATTATAGTGCTATAGTAGATACAAATGGAAATGCATATATATTGAAAAATGGAGGAGCATATAAAATTCCTGGAATAACTGGAGCAGTTAAAGTTGCAACAGGAACAGAGTCAACATTAGTGTTAACAAATGATGGAAAAATATATGTAGTAAATAATGAAACATTAGTAACATTAGTAAAATCATCAGATAAAGTAATGGTAGATATATCAGCAAATGAAGATACATATATGTGTTTATCAAAAGATAAGAAATTATATACATTTGGAAATAACAAATATGGACAAATGGGAACAGATGGAAATTATGCATCAAGTAGCTCTATAAGAGAAACAAATGCAGAGGAAGTATTTACAATAGGAGCAGGATATAATAATACATATTACATTAATACAAATGGTGAGGTATTTGCAGCAGGATTAAATACTTCTGGCGAATTAGGAAACGGAACAAGTGGAAATGCAGAATCTACAACACAAACATTAAGTAAAATATATACAAAAGTTGGAGATAGTGCAGTAAAATTAGATCCAGAAAAAGTAAGAGTATCAACAGAATGGGATATATTAGTTGGAGAAGAAAGTTTACAACTAGAAGCAGAAAATAATCCAAAAACAGTAGCGGTACTAATTGAAAAAGAAAATGAATTTAATGTGTTTGGTAATAAAACAATAGACTTAAAAGATTATGACTTTGAAATAACAGATACTACAAAAGCAGAAATAACAGATGCAAATAAATTAAAAGTAACAACAAAAGAATTAGGAACTACTACATTAAAAATTACAAATAAAATAACAAAAGATGTAAAAGAATTAACTATATACATAGTTAGAGAAGATTTATTAAGAATAGATGATATCTTCATAGATGATGGAGCATCAAAATTTGAATCAAGTGTTGATGGAGATGATAAATTCTTAATAGATACAGAAGGTTCAGCAGTATCAGGAACATTAAATATATCATTAACATATGATGATAATTTAGAGGTAATAGATAAAGCAACAGGTGCAAAATTAACAGCTACAAGAATTAGTGATACAAATAATTGGCAAATTAATGGATTAGACTTAACAAAACCTGTTCAAGAATTAGAATTAATATTAACAACTGCTGATGGAAGTCAAACATATAAATTTACATTGTTAGTATACAAAGAAGCAGTTGTAAAGGTAAATGACGAAATATTATTACCAGTAGAAAAAGTAAATAAAGTAACAACAAAAGTAGAAAAAGTATATACTAAGTTTATAAATCCAAGTGATTTAAAAGCTAATATAGAAATATATATACAAGATAAAGAAAGTAAAATACAACTAGAAGACAACAATGGTAATGTATTAGAAGTTACAGAACCTAATGCACTTTTGAAGAAAGAAGTAGATGTATTAAATATTGAAAACGAATTTACAGTAAAAATATTAAGTGCAGATAATAAAGTAGAAAAACAATATACAATAAGAATATTGAAGTCTTCTATTGAATCAATATATGTAATAGATACTACAGAAGTGCCATCAGAAAAACTTGCAGACAGATCAGAAGGTACTGATGGAATACACTTAGAGGAATTTAATGCAAAGATTGAAGATGTTAACAATCCTGCAAATATTACAATTGATTTAAGAAATAAAAATATAAAAGCAATAACTGTAAACGGTGTTGATAAAACATCAAGTATTAGTAATTCAAAATTAGTAATAACAAATGCTTTATCAAGTGATGAAACTAAAACTGCAGACGTAGAAATAGAAATTACAGCTGTAGATGTAGTAACATCATTAGAATATACAGAAAGATACGTATTAAAGATTGAATCAATATCATCAAATAATGAAATTGATTATATAGAATTAACAAATATTGGACCAAATGAAATAACACCAATAAAATCAAGATTAGCACCAGACGAAGCTTATGCATATGAAATAGTTATACATGATCCTAATGTAGAATTAGATACAGTTGGAATTAAACCAGTAACAAATAGTTCAAAAGCTAAAGTTTCTGTAAACAATGGATCAACATACAGAGAACCAGGTCAAGTTCTTACAGTAACATTAGAAGAGAAAACAGAAAATAAATACTTAAAGAAAATAATTGTAAAAGCACAAAATGGTGATACACAGGAATATAACATATATATTTATAAAGAATCTGAAAATGCAAAGATAGACAAAGTTTATACAGAAAGCCCAACAGATTCAACACCAAGAATTGAAGTTGCAGAACAACAATTAGGAACAAATTCATATATAGCAAAAGTATTAAAAGATAAAGATGCTTACAAATTAGGTATAGATTTAGTTGATAGTTATTCTGAAATAGAATCAATAACAATAGATGGTGTAGAAGATATATCAACACTATTAGTTCTAAACAGTGGAGCAGACGGCAAATATATATATGATGTACAAAAAGAAATTATAGGAAAAACAATAACAGTAGTAGTAAAAGCAGAATATGATAAAGCACCAACTGAAACATTTACAATAGTAATAATGGAAATGGATGATAATGCAAACTTAGATAGCATAAATATTGATGGAAGAAACTTAAATATCGAAGATGTTATGAATGAAGAATTAAAAGCATTAGATAATGGATTGTTGACAGTAAAAGCAGAAAGCGATACAGCTACAGTAGAGGTATACTTAGACAACCCAGTAACAAATCCAAGTGCTACAATATTGGCTTCTGGAAAAGGAAGTATTTCTGAAAAAATGCCAATAGCTGTAGGAGATACAAAAACATTATATGTAAAAGTAACATCAGAAGATGGAACAAATACTGTTATGAAAGAATTAACAGTAAAGAGACTATCAAATAATATAAACATATTATCAATAAATGCTACAGAAGGTTCAAAAGTAACGTACGCAAGCAAAGACACAAGTGATGATAGCAAGTGGATATTAGAAATATCTGATAGTATAACTAACCCAACAATTAATGTAGAAACAGAAAATAATGGAGCTACAGTAACAGTTGATGGAGTTGATAATGGAACAGCTATTGATATATCTACTAAAGATAGTTTAAGAATCAATGTTACATCTGAAGACAAAACATTAAGTAAAGATTATACATTAGATATAAAGAAATTATCTTCAAATGCTAATATCACAAAAGAATTACATTCAGAAACAATAGATTCATCAACAGGAAACACTGTAACAACCGTGGTAGTAGAAGATGCAAGATTTACAAAAGAATCAGATTATGTATATAGTACAAGTGTTACAAATAATTTAGGTATTTTGAAATTAGTAATAACACCTGAGGATTCAAAAGCAGTAGTAAAAATGGCAATATCTAAAGATAATACAGGTTCAATAGATGAAGCAAATAGAGTATATGTAGCAAATAACTTGGAATTATCATCAGATATAAGTAGAGAAGTTGTTGTAAAAGTAACATCAGAAGATGGACAAACAAGAGTATATACAATAAAAATAAATTCTAAGCATCAAATGTTAAATGCGGCAACTGTAACAGGAGTAAATGCAAATAATACTGCATTAGACAAAAAGTCATTAACAAGCGAGCAAATAAAGAAAGGAGAAGCTACATTAACAGTAGATCCAACAGCTACAAAAGCAAGAATTGGATTAACAGTAAATTCAGAATATGTACCAGTTTCATTAGACATTGCTGTAAATGAGGGAATGCTTGATGAAGACGGAAATAGCATAGAAAAGAAATATACAGACCAAATAACTTCAAGTTCTGAAAAGATACTTACTGATATTGAATTAGTAGCAGATATTACAAATAATGTAGTAATAACTTTCACAGATAAAAATGGAGCAATAGAAACTCTAATACTAAAGATAGAAAAAGGAAGCAATGAAGCTATATTAGAGACAGTAACATTAAAAGGAACAACTACAAATACAGAAGAAGTTGCAGAATATATTACATCAACATCAACAGCATATACACGTGAAATTGCTACAGATTCAACAGATAATGTATATAGAATTATTCCAAAATGTGCAAGAAATGCTACATACAAGATATATAAAATATCTGATGAAAATATGAGTGCTGTAATAAATAGTATAGATTTAACTAAAGAAACTGAAATTACAAGTAATCCACAAGTAATTTTAGATGAAACAACACAAAGATTTGTAATTGAAGTAACTGCAGAATATGGAGGAAAAACTCAAAGATATGACTTATACTTAAGAAAAATAAGTAGTAATGCAAACTTAAAAGATTTAACAGTAACAGTAGATGAAAGAGTAATAAAGGGATTAGATGATTTTGGAGAAGTTACATATAATGCAGTTTCAGGAACATATGATATTGATATAATAGTTCCAAAAGAATTAACAGACTTAAAACTTTCTGATTTAGTAGTAGAAGATAGTCGTGCAAAAGTAGAGTGGACAAATATAATAAAATCAACAGAAGGAAAAACATATAGCGATTATATTACAGGTGATTTAAAAGAATTAAATGGAATTAAATCTTCAGATTTAGTAGAGCAAGGATTAAGAAGTACAGTAAAACATGTTTACATTAAAGTTACAGCAGAAAATGGTAAAGATGAAAAAATATACAATTTGACAATAAAGAAAACTACGGATAATGTAGACTTGAAAGATATGAGTTTATACAATGTAACAGATAGTGTTACAGTTGATATAAGCAAACCAGATTACAAATCAGAAATAACTGAAACAGTAAAAGATGTAAAGGTAACTTCAAAGAGTGAAGGTGTAGTAGGCATAAAAGTAACAAAAGTAAACGGATTTACTGTAAAAGAAAATATTGCAACAGCAACATCTGAAATGAATGAAAATTCATTAAATATATCACTTACACAAAATTATACATATACAGATGAAAATGGAGTAGATAAAACTATAAGTGCAGACGAGGTAAGGACAATTGTAGTAGAAACAACAGTAACATCTAAAGGATATAAATTATATCCAGAATACTATACTAATAAAACAGATGATGAATATATGGCTAAATATGAATTAACAATTACAAGATTAATGTCAAATACAAATATAGCTATTGAAGTTTTAAATGAAGATGGAACTACAAAAACAATTACTTCATCAAAAGATTTCGTAGGTCCAGAAACAATAGATGGAAAAATTGTATATACATATGAATATAAGGTTCCATCTACACAAGATAAATTAGTAATAAACAACATAAAAACAGAAAACGAATACGCAACAATAGAAAACGGATTAGAGAGTGAAAAAGGAAGCCTATATTCTACAGCAAATCCTAAGGAAATACCATTTGCAGCAAAAGATAAAGCAACTATAGAAGAATTAATTACAGTAATTCCAGAGATAGGAAAGAGTGTTGAATATAGATTAAAAGTTACTAAGAAATCTAATAATAAATATATTGGAACAATAAAATTAAACGGATATGAACCAAGATTAGATACAAAAACTACATATACTGATACATTAGCATTACCTATAAATAAACTTGATTTAAGTATAAAAGATATAGAAGAAAATGCTTTAGTAAATGTATACATCAAATCTTTAAATGGAACAGATGTAACAGTTACAGGTAAAGGTGTAGATGAAAATATAAGAGATAATGGATTAAAAGATATAACAAAAGATTTATTAAATCAATTAAGTCAGGCATTAAATCAAGTAGGTATATCAGGAAGTGATATACAAGAAATTGTTATAAAAATTGAAGTAACACCAGAAGATAGAGCTTTAGGAGCAACAGAATATACACTTTATGTATTAGGCGAGAAACCTTATCTAATATCAATAAATGGATTAGATTTGTCAGGAAATGTTAAAACAGATGCACAATTAACAGCATCAGACTTTGAAGCTAAATCAAGCAATACATTTGAAACAAGGGATATAATAAAAGTTCCAAATAATACTTCAGTAATAGAATTAACAGATATACTTTGTGAACTTGATGATGAAGTTATAGTAAAAGATGAATTGGGAAATGTATTAACTGATAGAAAGTTAACAGTAAATGTAGCAAATAGCGGAATTACAAAAGTAAAATTTATAGTTTCATTAAGAAATGTTAATCAAGAGTTTACTATAAACATTAGAAAGAGAACAACAGATACATCAATAAAAGAAGTTCAAGCAGACAAGAATAAAACAAATATACTAGATACAACATTAGGAGCTTATGTATTAGATATAGAAAGTGGAAGTGATCCAAAAGTAAAAGTTGTATTAAGAGATAGCAATGCTAGAGTGGTAGCTGCAAAAGCATATCTTGTATCAGAAGGAGATTTAACAAGTGCAACAGTAAGTAGTATAGTAGACAATGAATTTACAATATCAGGCATTAGTGAAGCTTCACATAACAAAGTAGAAGATACAGATACAACAGGAAAAACAATAAATGTAAAAGTTACTGTAAGAGCAGAAGATGGTAATAGAGCTGATTATATTATTAGATTAAATAGAAAACATACAGAAGTAGGCTTAGGAAAAGTTGAATATACATATGGAACAACTAAACAACAAATAAGCTTTGCAAACACAGATGTAATAAGCAAAACAATACCTTCAAGTGTAGAAGGAATAAACATAATTTCAGCAGAAACTATATGTGGAAATGCTAAAGTATATGTACGATATACAGATGAAACAGGTAGTGTACAAAAAGAAGAATTAGATGCAACGAAATTATATACAATTTCAGAAGGAACAGAAAAAACATTTAATATAGTTGTAAAAGCTGAATATGGAAATGAAAAGGCATATACATTAAAGGTAAGAAGACAATCAGCTAATGCTGATATAAATGCAATAACAGTAAAAGCTGGAACTAGAACTAAAAATGCTATTTATGATTCAGAAACAAATCTATATACTGCAGAAATTAATGTAAATGAAGACACAGACATACTAGTATCACCAGCAGATACTTTAGGAAAAGTAGTAGGAACACCAAGAGCATATAAAGTAGTTGATGGAGATTTAAGTAGTGTAACTATAAGTTCTGTAGTAAACAATTCATTTGCAATATCTGGATTAGCAGATTTATATGCAGATGATCCAACAGAAGATGCAAGCAACGATGAAAATAGATACATTTATGTAGAATTTAATGTTGCTGCAGAAGATACAAGTGTTGTAAAAACACATAAATTAAAATTAACAAGAAGACACATAGAATTAGGAGTAGAAGATGTTTCATACTCATATACAGAAACTTCAACATCAACTGATCAAACAGGAACAATAGTATTTAATCCAGATGGAGAAGTTATAGCAAAATCATCAGTAGAAAAAGTAGATTTTGCAAAAATTGTAGCAAGTTGTGATAGAGCAACAGTTGAAATAAAAGTTGACAATACAGTTGTTACTCAAACAGATGATGGATTTAGTGTAGACTTAGCAGAAGCAACTACAGGAGATGGAGCTATAAAAGAAGTAATAATTACAGTAACTGCAGAATCTGGAGCAACAAAAGAATATAAGATAAATGTAATAAGAATGGCTACAAATGCAAGCTTAAGCAATGTATATGTAAAAGGAGTAGATGCAACAAAAGAGGCTTCAACAGAAGCTGGAATAGAAGCAATATTTAAAGCAAATGTAAACGATACAGATACTTCAGCTGTAATAAGAGCAATATCTGCAAATGTATTTGCAACAGTTTCTATTACAGATGCAAATTACACAACAACTCCTAATAATAAAACTTATGAAGAAGTAGGAACATATGATTTAAGTAGTATAACTGAAAAAGAAGTAGAAGTATTAATAACAGTAATACCACAAGATACTGATATACCTTCAAAAACATATAAGTTAATAATTACAAGACAATATAATAGTACTATATTGGAACAAATAAAAGTAAAACCAGCAGTAAGTGGTGAAACAGGAGAAATAGTATTAAAAGATAATAGTACTCATACAGAGACTTTTAAAGAAAAAACACATATCTATTATAAATGGTATTATGGAAATAAATATCAAGATGGTTATGATTATTGGTATGGTTGTGATACAGTGTATATTCCAAGTAATTGGTCTGAAATCTCATTAGGAGATATACTACCTGCAGATACAACAAAAATGGATGTAGAAATTTCAAGAATAGATAAGGCTGATCCATACAATAATGCAAAGGTGCTTGAAAATTATACAATAGATTCAACATTTACAATGCCAGAAGGAGAAGAGGTTTACTTTAAGGTAATAACAAAAGCAGAATCAGGAGCAACAAATGAAAATAAACCATATGTTATAACTTTATACAAAAAAGCAAGAAACACTAACTTAAGTAGTATAGTAGTAGATGGAAAATTGGCTACATTAGATAATACAGATGGAATTTATAAAGTAAATGTAAATGCAGATAAAAATACTTTACCAATAATAATAACTGGTGAAAATAAATTAAGTAAAGCAAATACAACAATATCAGTTAATGTAAATGGAACAGATGTAACAACATTGCTTGGAACAAGCAAATCAAGTTCAGATGAAAAAGAAATAATATTTACATTAAACAATATAATATCTGCTTTAGATTATACAGATGATAAAGTAATTATTGCTAAAATATCACTTGTTCCAGAGGATACAAGTATTGAAGCAAAAGAATATACAGTACAAATAACAAGACAACATACAAGCACAAATATAACAAGCATAGTAATAAATAAAGATAGTGCAGATTATAAAGTTGAAACAGATGGAACATTTAGTTGGAATTCAGATACAGAACGATATGAAAAACGAATAAATGTAACATCACAATTAGATACAGTTAGAATTGATGAAATTAACTTAGAATGTGCTAGTGCAACAAAGGTAATTACAGTAAATGGACAAGCAAAGACATTACCATTTGATATATCATTACCAAATGAGAATAGTGTAGCTACAATAAAAGTTGAAATAATACCAGAATTTGAAGATGCACCAACAGTAGAAAGATATATTATTGTAAGAAGAATGTATTCAGATGATTCAATTAGTAGTGTTACAATAGAAAGAGAATATCCAGAAATTAAAATAGATAATGACGGAAAAGAATATGAGACAGGAAAGAAATTCTATGATAGATCTCAAAATATTGTAGCAGATCCAACAAATCCAAATAATTATTCATGCAATATAAGAATGGATCAAGATACAACAAAATTGACATTATGGGCAACAAATAGTTATGCTGTAATAAATCTAGAACTTGTTGATATATTGGATAAAGCTGGAAATAGCATCAAGACAGGAAATGAATTATATGGTCAAACAATTATAACTACAAAATATAAACCATATGTGTATCCATATTCAAAAGTTGCTATGTTAAATACATCAGTTGGTAGAACATTTGTAATTAAAGTAAAAGTACAATCAGAAGATTTACAAGTACCAGCTGAGGAATATACATTAACAATAACAAAACAAGATGATTCGGCAGAGATTTCTAAGGTTATTGGAAATAATGATGAAATACCTGTAGATGATCAAATTACACATTATGACTTTGTAGGAAAGACAGAAAAAGACGGAACAATATATACTAAATATATAGATGAAAGTGTTAATGAAGTATTAACAAAGATAATTACAGAAAGTGAATATTCAAAAATCTATTTAGATGGAGACTATGTAAATGTTGCAGGAGTTGGTCAAGTAGAAAAAACTGTGGCAATAACAGAAACATTAACAGAGTTAAAAGTAAGAGTAGTATCAGAAGATGGTATAACTGCAAAAGATTACAGAGTATGGTTCATTAGGAAATCAGCTGATGCATCAATTAAAGAGTTATATGTTGATGGAAATGGACTAGAACCAATTGTAACAGAGCAAGAAACATATTATGAATATGAAATTTCAGATACAGTAGAACAAATTGATGTAAAAATGATTCCAAATTATGAATTTGCAAATGTTTCTATAAATGGACAATCATTCAAATGGCAAAAAGTAGAAGAAATAATAGAACATATTGATAAATATACATTAGTAAATGGAAAAGTTAAAATTGAGTTAAGGGTAGATATACCAGCAAGTCAAAGTGCAACAGGTGAAGAAATTGAGGGAGTATACTACTTATATGTAAATAGAGTATCAACAGAAAATACTCTAGAGTCAATAACAACAGATAACTATAATGATGGTATTACACCAATGGATTCACCATATAGTGAATGGCATAACGGTGTACTTGGATATCATGATACATATGAAATACTATTAGATGCAACTGCAGAAGAAAGAGAAGAAATAGATTTAAGAATAGTACCAGTAAGCCCTATGGCAACTGTTGAATTATACGATTTAGATGGAAATATAATAAACGCATCAAACGGAGTGTTATTAGCAGAAGCAATACCAATAGATAAAGAAGCTGTAACAACATTAAAAGTAAAAGTAATACCACAAAGAGGAGCTTCAGCAGAATACTTTATAGATATAGTTCCAAAGGCAAGTCAAGCAGAATTGAAAGAATTAACAATTGGAGGAAGACAAGTTGATTTACAACCAGGAAAATACGAGTATAAAGTAAATAATTTAGGATTAGCAGGAAGCGGAGCAGTATATGCACTTGCAAAAGCTAATAGTATATATCCAGAAGATTCAATGTATGGTTCAGCTACTGTTAAGATTTATACAAAAGACAATGTAAATGGTTCAGGAGAACAAGTAACTGGACAGGCAACATTAAACGATATAGATTTTGAAAATACTACATATGTAACAATAACAGTAGTATCACCAAATGGAAGCAGAACACAAACATACACATTATGGTTAAAAGATGTATCAGATGATAGTAGATTAGAAGAAGTAAAATATAACGGTGGACAAATAGCAACTATGAATAAACCAACCGATATGAATTATATAGGCGAATATGTAATAGAACTAGACCCAGAAGAATATAATGCAGATATTACATTGATTGCTACAAATCCATTATCAACAGTAACAGTTGAAAAACATATTGGAAGTAAAGTACTAAATGTTGTAAAAGATTTAAAATCAATGGATAAAGATATAGTATTAGATGTAATTGTTACAGCAGAAAGTGGAAATGAATCAAAATATAAATTAACAATTAAGAAACGCACAATAATAACAGGTACAATAATAACAGAAAACAAAAATAGTTATGCAAACACAGTAGTTCAAATACTAGATAATGCAGATACATTAATAACAACAGCAGTAACTAAGGCAGACGGAACATTTAATGTAGAGATACCAGCAGGAGACAATTATAAGATGACTATAAAGAAAGATGGATATTTGAAATATACAATGATAGATATACCTGCAACATATGGTGTAAGAAGATATACAGGAAAAGCATACTTAATAGCTGGTGAAGTTGCGGGCGATGATGAATATATTGACATAAGAGACTTAGTTCAAGTAAATAGAAAAGCAAGAGTAAATACTGTAGTGGATAGTACAAACGATAAATATGACTTTAACGGAGATGGTTACATTACAAATGAAGACTTAGATATATTAATTAAAAACTATGATAAGAAGGCAGAAGATATTAAATATATAAGAGTTATAGAAATATTTGGAGAAGTATTAGATGCGACAGATACAAAGGTTACAAATGCAACTATAGAAATAAATGAAACAACTTTAACAGATAAAAATGGAGAATTTGGATTTGATAATGTTCAAATAGGAAACTATGTGTTAAAAGTAACAGACGAAAATGGTGTAGTAATAGGTAATGAAACAATTTCAATAGTAGAAGGAGACGAATATAAAATTGAGCATAATGTTATTACAATTGATCCTAATATGAGCTTAATTGATATAACTGTTAGAGTAAATGGAGCAAGAGCTGTAGTATCAAAACGTGGGGAAGACACTGACGAAGATATAACATTACCAAAAAATGTTACATTAGATGCAGAATTAACATTAAGCGGAGTAGAATTAACAGCAAGTGGAGAAGATAGAAACTTAGATAGCTTTATATTCTACAAAGAAGATGGAACAGAAATTGCAAGACAAACTGTAACAGGAACAACTGCTACTATTACTAAGACATATAGTATGGTTTCAGAATTTAATAAAACATATAAATTCTATGTAGAAGTAAAAGATTCATATGGAAATATGACAAGAGCAGATGTAGAAGTAAAAGATAATATTATAAAAACAGAAGAAGATTTAATAGAATTTAGTAGTTTAGTAAATAGTGGAACAACATATGAAGGAGAAAAAGTAACATTAGCAAATGATTTAGATTTAACAGGATTGACATTTACACCAATAGGTAAATCTAATAAACAATTTAAAGGAAACTTTGATGGAAGCGGACATACAATTTCTAACATTGATATAAACTCAACATCAACATATGTAGGATTATTTGGACATACAAATGGAGCTACTATTAAGAATATAGGAATTCAAGATGGTAATATAATTTCAACTAAAGGTTATGTAGGTGGAATAGTTGCATATGCAACTGATACTACAATAGAAGATTGTTACAATTCAGCAGATATAACATCAAATGCAAGTAGAGTTGGTGGAATTGTAGGATATGCAAAAGGAAATACTGTAATAAGAAATTGCTATAATTCTGGAAATATAACAGGAATTAACCAAGTTGGTGGTATAGCAGGACAAATATTAAAAGAAGTAATAGTAGAAAATTGTTATAGTATAGGAATTGTATCTGGAAGTACCTCAGTAGGTGAAATAGTAGGATTCAAAGAAGTAACAGAAACAAACGGAGATATAACAACTGGTGCATTAACAAATTGTTATTACTTAAGTACAAGTACAAATAATGGTGTAGGAGCAACAATAAATGAGTCAATACGTAAACAAATAGATACAACACAACCAATAACAGATATAACAACATTATTAGCAAACTTAGGTGAATCATATAAATCAGATACAGATAACCTAAACAATGGATATCCAGTATTAAAATGGCAGAAGAAACCACAAATTACAACATTGGCTTTAATGAGTGCAAATAAATCAGAGTTTGTATTACCAGTTAATTCAAGCTATGTAATTACATCTGATTATGGAACAAGAATAGATCCAACAACAGGAGAAGAAGAGAAATTCCATACAGGATTAGACATTGCTGCAGAATGGAAAACACCAATATTAGCAATAGCTGACGGTACTGTAACGTATGCAGGAGAAAATGGTGGATATGGTTACTGTATAGAAATAGAGCATGTTGTTAATGGAGAAAAAATATATAGTTTCTATGCTCACTTATATGAAATTGATGTACAAGTAGGAGATACAGTAATTAAAGGACAACAAATTGCATTAGAAGGTGGAAAACCAGGAGATGCAGGAGCTGGTACATCAACAGGAGCACACTTACATTTTGAAATAAGAAAAATAAGCGGTTCATACTCATCAGCAGTAGACCCAAGAAATTATTTAGAATTCTAAAGAAAATTTAATCTAATATAAATTTTTAGGATGTACACAGAAGTGTACATCCTTTCTTTTATAAAATAAAATGCAACTTTATAAAAATTATGTTATAATAATATAAATTACATTTAATGGAGTGATGAATGTGAATTTAGAATTTATAACAAATTATATAAATAAAAAAATAGCCGAAGATGATGAATATATATGTATTACGTTTTATGAACTAAGAGTAAAAAATAATTTGACAGAAGAAGAAACAAATTTATTTTTAAATTTTTCGAAAATAAGATTAGAAAATATGAAATATAAGGTATATTTTACAGGAGAAGAATTTTTTTATAAAGATTCTAATAGAATTGTACAACCCAATGAATTAATGATAGCAGTAAAATAAAAAAGAAAAATATGATTTCATATTTTTCTTTTTTTATTAAGTTTGGTGCACCATCACAGGCTTGAACTGTGGACCTTGGCATTAAGAGTGCCCTGCTCTACCAACTGAGCTAATGGTGCTTGAACTAAAAATAATTATAATATAAATCTACTAGTGTTGTCAAGATATGTTAAAAGAAATTTTCATACTTGATAAACTAATTTAAACGTGATATATTTAACAACAAACGCACTTTAATGTATAAGGAGGAAATAGGATGTTTAAGGTATTAAAAAATTTAAAGAATTCACTAGTATCAGTTGTAATAATTGTCATATTGTTATGTATACAAGCAATGGCAGATTTATCATTACCAGATTATACTTCTAAAGTGGTAAATATAGGGATACAACAAGGTGGAATTGAAAGTATTGTTCTAGAAGCAATAAGAAAGAGCAAAATGGAAGAGTTACTAGTGTTTACAATGGACGATAATAAGATATTAGATAATTATACTTTAATATCTAAATCAAATTTATCACAACAAGAATATGATAAATATGTAAAAAAATATCCAGTATTGGAAAATGAGGATATATATATATTAAATAAGATAACAAGTAATAAAGAAGAAGAGCTAGAAACAATGATGTTGAAGCCAATATTAGCATTAAATATAATCAACAATAAACAAAGTAATTTTCAAATAATTCAAAAATTGATTCAAGTAGTACCAGAACAATTAAGAGATGATGTTATAAATTTAGATATGGAATCTATAAAACAAATTCCAGAAGATGAATTAATGTTTTTTATTTCAGAGGCTTATGCAATGTTACAAAAAGGAATGAGTACTATGATAGAACAAGTAGCAATTGCAGCAGTAAAAGCAGAGTATACTTCATTAGGAATAAATATGGATGAATATCAAACTCAATATATACTAAAAGTTGGTGCTCAAATGCTAGGGATAGCTCTTGTTAGCATGGTATCAGCGATAATTATAATGTTATTATCATCAAGAGTGGCTGCAAAATTGAGTAGAAATTTAAGAGATAAAGTGTTTAAAAAAGTATTAAAGTTTTCTACTAAAGAATTTAGAGATTTCTCTACGGCGTCATTAATTACAAGAAGTACGAGTGACATTCAGCAAATACAGATGTTAATAGGAATGTTATTTAGAGTGGTAGTATATGCACCAATAATAGGAGTTGGAGGATTTTTAAGAGTATTAGGAAATAGTAATACGTCAATGGCATGGATAATAGGATTAGCAATTTTTGCAATACTAGTAGTAGTTATGACTTTATTTATAGTAGCAATGCCTAAATTTAAAAGATTACAAAATTTAATAGATAAACTAAATCTTGTAACAAGAGAGATATTAACAGGATTGCCTGTAATTAGGGCTTTCCATACAGAGGAAAAGGAAGAAGCAAGATTTAACGAAGCAAACAGAGACTTAACGAAAGCAAACATATTTGTAAATACTGCTATGAGTATAATGATGCCAACATTGATGTTTATAATGAATGTAATTGCAATATTGATAGTATGGGTTGGAGGAAAAAATGTTGATTTGGGTATAATGCAAGTAGGAGATATTATGGCATTTATACAATACACAATGCAAATTGTAATGGCATTCTTAATGATTTCAATGATATCTATAATGTTACCAAGGGCATCTGTTTCTGCAAGACGTATTAATGAAGTATTAGAAACTGAACCAAGTATTAAAGATCCTGATAAAGAATTAAAATTTGATGAAAATAAAAAAGGATATGTAGAGTTTAAAGATGTGTCATTTAGATATCCAGATGCTGATACAGAAATTTTAACAGATATAGATTTTGTTGCAAAGCCTGGTCAAACAACTGCAATAATAGGAAGTACAGGAAGTGGAAAATCTACAGTTGTAAATTTAATACCTCGTTTTTATGATGTTACTGGTGGAGAATTGTTAGTAGATGGTATAAATGTAAAAGATATTTCACAAAGTAAACTAAGAGAAAAAATTGGATTTGTGCCACAAAAAGGAATGTTATTTTCAGGAACTATAGAGTCAAATATAAAATATGGAAAAAATGATATATCAGACGAACAAATGAATTTAGCAGCAGAAATTGCACAAGCAAAAGAATTTATAGATAAAAAAGAAAATGGATATAAATCAGAAATAGCACAGGGAGGAAATAATGTATCTGGAGGACAAAAACAACGTTTATCAATAGCCAGAGCAATTGCAATAGATCCAGAGATATTAGTATTTGATGATAGCTTTTCAGCATTAGATTTTAAAACAGATGCCAAACTTAGAGAAGAGTTAAAGAAAAATACAGAAAATAAGACAATAATAATAGTTGCACAAAGAATAAGCACTGTTTTAAATGCAGATCAAATAATAGTTCTAGAAGAAGGAAAAATAGTAGGAAAAGGAACTCATGAAGAGTTAATGAAAAATTGTGAAACATATAAACAAATAGCATTATCACAACTATCAGAAGATGAATTAAAATAAAATGAATATGGCAAAATTAGAACTTTAGAGGAGGGAAAAATAATGGAACCAAAAAGGCAGCCAATTAAAAAAATGGGACCGGGGCATGTTGCCCCAGTGGAAAAGGCAAAGGATTTTAAAGGCACTACTAAAAAGTTAATAAAAAATTATTTATCACAATATAAAATAAAATTGATAATAGTATTTATTTTTGCAGTAGGAAGTACAATATTTGCAATAATAGGGCCTAAAATATTAGGAAACGCTACAACAGAGATATTTAATGGTGTAATTAGCAAAATATCTGGTGGAAGCGGAATAGACTTTGGAAAAATTGGAAATATATTGTTAACACTTTTAATTTTATATGTAATTAGTACTCTTTTTTCTTTAATACAAGGATTTACAATGACAAATGTATCTCAAAAACTTACATATAATTTAAGAAAAGATTTAGCAGAAAAAATAAACAAATTACCAATGAACTATTTTGATAAAAAAACTAATGGAGAAGTTTTATCAATAATAACAAATGATATGGATACATTAAGTCAAAATTTGAATCAAAGCATAACACAGATAATAACATCAATTTGTACAATAATTGGGATATTAATAATGATGTTAACAATAAGTGTACCAATGACTTTAATATCTTTACTAATATTACCAATAACAGCAGTGATTTTAGGAAAAATAGTAAAAAAATCTCAAAAATATTTTAAGAAACAACAAGATTACTTAGGATATGTAAACGGTCAAGTAGAAGAGATATATGGTGGACATACAATTGTAAAGGCTTTTAATGGTGAAGGAAAAGCAGTAGAGGACTTTACGAAATCTAATAATGAGTTATATCATTCTGCATGGAAATCACAATTTTTATCAGGATTAATGCATCCTATAATGAATTTTATTGGTAACGTGGGATATGTTATAGTAGCAATACTTGGTGGATATTATGCGGCACAAGGAATTATAACGGTTGGAAATATTCAATCATTTATACAATATAATAAACAGTTTACACAGCCACTAGGACAGATTGCACAAATATCTAGTATGATACAAGCTATGATAGCAGCGGCGGAAAGAGTTTTTGAATTTATAGAAGAACCTGAAGAAAAAGAAACAAATAAAGAAGAAATAGATACAAATAAAATTAAAGGAAATATTACATTTAACCATGTACAATTTTCATATGATGATTCAGATAGAATAATAATAAACGACTTTTGTGCAGATGTAAAACAAGGGCAGAAAATTGCTATAGTAGGACCTACTGGTGCAGGTAAAACAACTATTGTAAAATTATTAATGAGATTTTATGATGTAAATAAGGGAGAAATATTAATAGATGGGCATAATATAAAAGATTTTAAAAGAGGTGAATTAAGAAAACAATTTGGTATGGTATTGCAAGATACTTGGTTATTTGGTGGTACTGTAAGAGATAATATAAAATATGGAAAACCGGAAGCAACACAAGCAGAAGTAATAGAAGCGGCAAAGGCAGCAAATGTACATCATTTTATTAAAACATTACCAAATTCATATGATATGGTAATAAATGAAGAAAGTACTAACATTTCAGCAGGACAAAAACAATTACTTACAATAGCAAGAGTAATACTTGCAGATCCAAAAATATTAATATTAGATGAAGCAACTAGCTCAATAGACACAAGAACAGAATTACAAATACAATCTGCAATGGATAACTTAATGAAGGGAAGAACAAGCTTCATAATTGCTCATAGATTATCAACAATAAAAAATGCAGATTTAATACTAGTAATGAATAATGGAGATATAGTAGAACAAGGAACACATGAAGAATTATTAAGTAGAAAAGGATTTTATGCAGATTTATATAATTCTCAATTTACAGAAGAAGAAGCTGGATAAAATAAATTATAAACATACAACAAATATATAAATAAAAAATCTGCCAATATTTAAGCACGGTGGATGTATAAAGTGTCAAACTGGAGTGTAGTAACTGTTTGAAACAGTAAAATCATATTTTGATAGTTTTATAATATAATTAAAGGAACATGGAGTATAATGAAGTGAACCCAAATTGTTAGACAAAATTTGTTTAATAAGGAGGGTTCATTTTTTTGTTAACTATAGCGGCAAAAATGAAATAAATTGACATAATTTACATAATGTGTTATAATAATTTAGGCAGTACAAGAAAAATAAAATTTAATAATTTAAAATTTAAATCTTGATGAATTCTAAAGAAGAGGAATAAAAGTTTCACACATAAGAAAAAATATTAAAAAATAATATTTTAAAGGGAGTGAATTGTGTGAGAGTTATAAACTCTAAAATTTCAAGGTTTATTTTTTATGTGTCAATTTTGTTTTCTATAGCATTAGTTTTTCAATGTTTTGTATTTGGTGCAAGTGATGCAACAGAGGAACAATTAATTATTGAAGGAGATAATGCGATATTATCTGAAGAAGAACAAGAGATATTGAATTTAATAAATAAAGAAAGAAAACAAAATGGATTAGATGAGTTACAGGCATATAGTGGATTACAAAGGGTTGCAAAATTAAAAGCGGAAGATATTGTTAATAATAAATATTTTTCTCATACTTCACCAACCTTTGGAAGCACATTTGAAATGTTAAAACAAGAGGGAGTAAGATATAAGTGTGCAGGGG
Organism: uncultured Clostridia bacterium; assembly: GCA_934178555.1. Classification (GTDB taxonomy): domain Bacteria; phylum Bacillota; class Clostridia; order TANB77; family CAG-508; genus CAKPQL01. The sequence continues at coordinate 26,078 of CAKPQL010000006.1, read as the reverse complement.
AAAATTTAGCAGGAAATGAAACATCTGTAAAAGCTGTTAATGCATGGATGAATTCGCCAGCACATAGAGATAATATATTAGATATTGATTATGAATATACAGGTATATGTGTAATAGATAGCGAAATTTATGGAAAAGTGTATGTGCAATTGTTTATGGGTGTGTAATTATAAAAATACATACAGTGTTAGAATAGTGAATAATAAAAAATAAAGAAGAAAAATAGGCTAGATGCCTATTTTTTCTTCTTTATTTTTGTTTTCTATGATTTCATTTTCTTGTTGAGTAGCTTTTAAAGAATTTTCTTTTAGTTTTAAATTATCTTTTGCAACTGTCATAAGAAGCTTTATTCTGTTTGTTTGGTTTGCTTCACTTGCTCCAGGGTCGTAGTCTATTGGTGCAATGTTGGCGTCAGGGAACATTTGTCTAATCGTTTTTATAACTCCTTTTCCAACAACATGGTTTGGTAAACAAGCAAAAGGTTGAACACAAACAATATTTGGAATATCATTTTCTATATATTCTATCATTTCTGCTGTTAAAAACCATCCTTCACCTGTTTGGTTACCTATAGATAATACTTCTTTTACTTTATCCTCTAAGTGCCATATATCACAAGGAGGAAGATATCCTTTTTTAGAATTATCAAGTGCTATTTTTACATCTTTTTCTAGAACATCAATTAGTTTTATTGCTATTTTAGAAATCTTAGAGGAAGTTTTATTTGTGTTTAACAATTTGTTAAATGTTATTTTATGAGTTGCCATAAATTTAACAAATCCCATAAAATCAGGAAGTATAACTTCTGCACCTTCATTTTCTAGAAGATCTGCAACAAAATTATTTCCAAATGGATGATATTTTATTAATACTTCTCCAACAATTCCAACTTTAGGCTTCTTTATAGATGTATTTAATTCTATTTTTTCAAAGTCGTTTACAATATCATAAATACTTTGTTTAAATTCCTTATTTGTTGATTTGGTTACTAACTTTTTACATTTTTCCATCCAATCATCGAAAAGTTTTTTTGTTTCGCCTTTATTAACTTCATAGGCACGATTTTTTGTTAACATTTTTTGTAGTAAATCGCCATAAATTACAGATTTGAATAGTCTTTCCATTAATCCTATTGATAATTTAAAGCCAGGCATTTTTTCCATTCCGACTACGTTGAAAGAAATAACTGGTATGTTAGGGAAGCCAGCATCTTTTAATGCTTTCCTTATAAATCCTATGTAATTTGTTGCACGGCAACCACCACCAGTTTGAGACATTATAAGGGCTGTTTTATTTATATCATATTTGCCGGATTCTAATGCTTCTATCATTTGACCTGTTACCAAAATAGATGGATAGCAGGCATCATTATTAACATATTTTAATCCAGTTTCTACTGTATGTGGAGTACACTCTCGTAGAAGATGCACATTATAGCCACAGGCTTGTACAGAAGACTCTAACAATTCAAAATGTATAGGTGCCATTTGTGGTATTAAAATTGTGTAATCATTTTTCATTTCTTTTGTAAATATAACCTTGTTTTGCTCATAGTTGCCAGGACATGTACTTGGCTTTGGAGCTTCTTTTAAACGTTTATTTATACTTGCAAGTAAAGAACGAATACGAATTCTTACGGCTCCAAGGTTATTTACTTCGTCAATCTTTATTAAAGTATACATTTTATCATAGCTTGAAAGTATTTCTTCTACCTGATCGGTAGTAACTGCATCTACACCACAACCAAAAGAGTTTAATTGCACTAATTCTAAGTTTTTATGTTTTCCAACAACTTCGGCTGCTGCATAAAGCCTAGCATGAAACATCCATTGGTCAACTACTCTAATTGGTCTTTTAGCTTTTCCTAAGTGTGCTATTGAATCTTCTGATAATACGCATAGACCAAGGCTGGTAATTAATGTATCAATGCCGTGATTTATTTCTGGATCTACATGATAAGGTCTACCAGAAAGTACTATTCCTTTTTGATTATTTTCTTCAATATATTTTAATATTTCGTCACCTTTTTTATGAACATCATTTCTAAATGCTTGATATTCTTCTTCTGCTTTTGTTGCAGCCAAGGTAAGTTCTTTTTTTGTAAAATTGTAGCATTTGAATTCATCTAATTCTAATACTTTTTTTACTAAGTTTTTTGTATCAAAAGGTAAGAATGGGTTTAAAAATTTGATATCTTTTAATTCTTCAACGTTATTTTTTATAACCTCAGAATAAGATATAACTATAGGGCAATTGTAATGATTATCTGCTTCTGCATATTCTTTACGAGAATATGGGATACATGGATAAAATATTGTTTTTATGCCTTGGTTAATTAAACTAATAATATGACCATGAACCAATTTTGCAGGGTAGCAAACGGATTCAGATGGCATAGATTCCATACCTTTTTCATAAGTTTTTCTATTACTTTTTTCTGATAAAATTACTCTAAAACCTAAATTAGTGAAGAATGTAAACCAGAAAGGATAGTCTTCGTACATATTTAATACTCTAGGTATTCCTATAACACCTCTTGGTGCATTTTCTTCTGGCAAAGGTTCATAACTAAATAATCTATCAAATTTATATTTATACATATTAGGTAATTTTGAATTATCTGTAACATTTCCAGAACCACGTTCACATCTGTTTCCAGAAATAAATTTTTTACCATTGCTAAAAGCATTTACAGTAAGAAGACAATTGTTTTCGCAACGTCCACACCTTACGTGGCTTACTTTAACACTTATGTTATCAAGTTCATCTGCTTTGGTTATAGTAGATGTATAAGTCATATCCATATTTGTTTCATATTGTTCTTTTGAAAGTAAAGCCATACCATAAGCACCCATTAAACCAGCTATATTAGGACGAACTACATCTTTTCCAACAGTTAATTCAAATGCACGAAGTACAGCATCATTATAAAATGTACCACCTTGAACAACAATATGATCTCCAAGTGTTGATATATCTCTTACTTTCATAACTTTTTGAATAGCATTTTTTACAACTGAATAAGAAAGACCAGCAGAAATATCTCCAACAGAGTATCCCTCTTTTTGTGATTGTTTTATTTTTGAGTTCATAAATACTGTACAACGAGAACCCAAAGGTGCTGGTCTTCTGGATTTTAAAGCTTCATCAACAAATTCGCTAATAGAAATATTTAAACTACTAGCAAAAGTTTGAATAAAAGAACCGCAACCAGAAGAGCAGGCTTCATTTAACATAATATTATCTATAACATTGTCTTTCATTTTTATATATTTCATATCTTGACCACCAATGTCTACAATACTTGTGACATTTGGCATAAATTGTTTTGCTGCCGTATAGTGTGCAATTGTTTCAATTTCATTTAAGTCAATATTTAAAGCTGTTTGAACAAGTTTTTCTCCGTATCCTGTAACACCGCTATAACGTACTATAGCAGATTTTGGTAATATAGAGTAAAGTTCTTTTAACATTTTTATAACGCTCTTTAAAGGATTTCCTTCATTGCTACCATATATAGAATGTAAAAGTTTACCTTCATTATCTATTAATACTAATTTAGTAGTAGTAGAACCAGCATCTATTCCTATAAAGCAGTCACCAGAATAAGTTGATAAATCATTTGTAGGAACTTTTGCTTTTTCGTGTCTTGCTTTAAATTGTTGATATTCCTCATCAGTTACAAATAGAGGAGCTAATGGCTCAGTGGTGGTATCAACAGAAGATTTTAAAACTTGTATTTTACTTTTAAGCTTTTCTACAGTAATTGGATTAGAATCTAGAGAATCTAATGCCGCTCCTTTTGCTACTAGCAAATGTGCTTCTTCAGGTACAATAATTTCATCATCTTTTAAATGCAACGTTTCAATAAATCTCTTTCTAAGTTCTGATAAATAGCTTAAAGGACCACCCAAAAATGCAACTTTTCCGCGAATTGGTCTACCACAAGCAAGTCCACTAATTGTTTGGTTTACTACAGCTTGAAATATAGAGGCTGCAATATCTTCTTTCCTTGCACCTTCGTTTAGTAATGGTTGAATATCTGTTTTTGCAAAAACTCCACAACGTGATGCTATAGGATATATTGTAGTATAATTTTTTGCTAATTCGTTTAAACCAGCTGTATCCGTAGATAATAATGATGCCATTTGGTCTAAGAAAGCACCTGTACCACCAGCACAAGTTCCATTCATACGTTGTTCTATAAATTTATCAAAGTAAATTATTTTTGCATCTTCTCCACCAAGTTCTATAACAACGTCAGTTTGCGGAATATATTTTTCAACAGAACGTTTACAAGAAACAACTTCCTGTATAAATTTTAAATCTAGAAATTTAGCAGCAGACATTGCACCAGAACCTGTTAAAGCTATAGTAAATAAAGAATTAGGATAATCTGTGGCTAATTGTTCTAAGACATTGCAAACAGTATTTTTTGTATCTGAAAAGTGTCTTGTATAATTTGTATATATAGTATTTAAAGAATCATCCATAACTACTATTTTTACGGTTGTAGATCCAACATCTACACCAACATGAAGTTTATCTTCCATATTTTCATACCCTTCTTATAAATAACATATATTCAAAAATAATTTTTTTGAATAACAATATTTTATAATGAAAACGGTCTATTGTCAAATGAAATAATTGGTATGGCAATAGAGTAAAAAGCCATGAAATACTCTTGTAACAAAAATGTAATGAACTTGACATATCCCTGAAGTGTGCTAAAAATTCGACAAAAACAGACATGGGTTTGAGAAAAAGTGAAAAAATTCAAAAAGGATGTTGAATTATAAAAAACGTTATGTTATCATAAATTCACAAACGAAAATAAGGAGTTATACAATGGATAACACAAATGAGAAAAAAAATTTAAAAATAATTTGGAATATATTAAAAGTTATAATTATTTTAATTTTATTACCAATTATATTTTTTAATAGTGTAATTATAATAGATTCTATAATGCATAAAGATAAAATACCAAGCTTTTTTGGATGGAAACCATTTATTGTAATGTCAGGTTCAATGCAAGCAGAATTATATGCAGGAGATGTTGCAATTATAAAAGAAGTTGATACTAATTCTCTAAAAGTAGGTGATATAATTGCTTATCAAGAATCTAAAGACTTTGTAGTAACCCATAGAGTAATAGACGATGTAATAGATGAAGATGGAAATAGAAAATTTGTTACAAAAGGAGATAATAATAACGAAGCAGATTTTAAACAAGTTTCTATGGAACAAGTAGAAGGAAAGTATGTAGGAAAAATAAGCAAAATAGGATATGTATTATTGTTTATACAAACTCCTATAGGAACAGTAATATCTGTTTCAATACCAATTGCAATTTTATTGATATTACATGCTATAGAAAATAAAAAGAATTCAAAATATATACAAAATGAAGAAAATAAGAATGAAAGTTTAAAACAAGAAATAGAAAGACTAAAACAAGAAAATGAACAATTAACAAAAGGAAAAGAAAAAGGACAAAATGAACAATAAAAATAACTTAGGGTAATTATTGAAGTTAATCTTCAAAATTATATACATATGACAAGACGAAAGGGGGGAAAACAAATGAAAAAAAATCGTACAACTAGATTAATAGTTCTTGTATTATTCTTAGCTATAGTAACAGCTGTTATTATATCTGGAACATTTGCTAAATATACAACATCTGTAAATGGAACAGGTAGTGCAACAGTTGCTAAATGGTCAGTAGCTTTAAAAGCTGATGGCGCAGATTTTACAGAAGGTAAAACATTTACTTTAGCAGATACAACTTTACATGATAAAGTAGTTGATGGTAAGATAGCACCAGGAACTGATGGAAGTTTTTCTTTAGCAATTGATGCTACAGGAAGTGAAGTTGCTATTCATTACGTTCTTGAAATATCATCATTATCAAATGTACCAACTAACTTAAAATTCTATAAAGATAGTATAGCTACTGAAAATGAAATATCAGTTGCTGATAGTAAATTCACAATTGAAGGTGATATAGCATTAGCAGATGTAGGAACAGAAGTAACTCTTCCTATTTTCTGGGCTTGGCCTTATGAAACAGGAGCAGTAACTGATGGTGTAGCTGCAGGTGATACTGCTGATACAACAGATGGTATAGCTGCAAAAGATATGACATTTAATGTTAAATTAACAGCAACACAAGCTAAGCCAACAGTATAGTAAATTAAGTATTTTTTATAAATAACATGGGGGTATAACCCTCATGAAAGAATATAGTAAAATATATTTTTTCATGAGGGTTATAATTAAATATGGAGGATTTTCTATGAATGAAGAAAAAAATAAACAGAAAAAGGATAAAAAAATATTAAAACAAGCAATTGCTATTATAGCAATTTTATCTACTTATATAATGGTATTTTTATTAGGAAGAATAACCAATATGTTAACATTGGGTGTAAAAGATGAAGTAAAACCAGGAGATACAGTTATAACTGAACCTACCAATAATCCTAGTGTAAAACCTACAGACATACCAGTAACAACACCGAGCCCAAATGAAAAGCCTGAAGAAGTAGATGGAATTATAACTTTATGGGAAGGTAATAAAAATTGGAATCAGTTAGAAGAGATAAATGTATTTAAAAGTAAATTTTATAAGAAAGATTATACAGGTAAAATTGCACCAGGTTTTTTGGGAACATATGAATTCGATTTAGAAAATAATTGGGATAAACCAGTAACATATATATTAAGTTTTAAAGAAGAAAATCCAGATAATGTTAATATGGTATATAAAGTTATGAGAGAAAATGAGTATGTACTAGGAAATGAAAATCAAAGTGTATATATAAATGGTGTAAAATTAGAGCAAATTACTATACCAGGAAAAACTAAAATAAGGTATACATTAAAATGGAAATGGGAAGATACAGCTTATGATACAGAACTAGGAGTAAAAGATAATACGCAATATAAATTAAAGGTGAATTTTCAAGCAACTGTAAATGACTAAAATAGCTATAGCAAGTAATATATGGACGATATAAATATATTATTTTTATTCGGTTAACCCTCAAGCGTAGGGAGAACTCTTAGGGAATTCGCTGTTGTTCGGGCTTAACCTTAAAAAATAATATATTATATCGTCTTATAAGATGATTATAGTTAATATACCTCTATGCTATTCCATATAATGAGTGCATAAGAAAGGAAATAGATATATGACAAAAGAAAAAATATCTAAAATAATAAAGATAAGCATATTAATAATAGCGATTATTTTGGTAGCTATTATTGTAAAAAAAATAATAAACAAACAAGAAGTTCCGTTTATAACAAATACCAAAGCATATATAGTATTGTCAGGAAGTATGGAACCGGAAATAAATATAGGAGATATAGTAATTACAACAGATGTAAAACAGGAAGATATAAAAGTAGGAGATATAATATCATTTGAAAAAGGAAATATGATGGTTACACATAGAGTAACAGAAATAGAAGAAGAAAATGGAATTGTTACATATAAAACTAAAGGAGATAACAATAATGCAGAAGATTTGGGAGTAATAACATATGATGATATTGTTGGAAAATACAATTCTAAAATTCCCAAACTAGGACATCTGGTATTATTCATACAACAAAATTTAATTGCAGTGATTGCAATATTTATATTCTTTGCAGTATTTATGATAACAAAGCCACAAAAAGAAGAAGATAGTAATACAGCGCATAAGCATGAAAAATAATAATAGACATATAATAAAAAATAAGGTCATAAGATTTAATATATAAATTTAGGAGAGTTTTATATGTTAAATACTATATGGCCAATTTTTATTATTATCTCATTCATATATGGCATTTTTACCGGAAAAATTGCCGAGATTAATGATTCTATATTTGCTTCGGCAAAAGATGCCGTAGAATTGTGTATAACACTTTTTGGGACTATTTGCTTATGGAATGGAATAATGCAAATTGCATCTAACACAAAAATAATTGATGGACTAAAAAAAGTAATTTCTCCAATTATGAAAGTGTTATTTCCAGATATAAATAAAAATGATAAAGTTTATACAGAAATATCAATGAATATGGTTGCCAATATTATGGGATTAGGTAATGCTGCAACGCCTTTAGGCCTAAAGGCAATGAAATCTTTGCAAGAACAAAATCATAAGAAAGATACATTATCTGATTCTATGTTTATGTTTATTGTTATAAATACAGCATCTTTACAGATTATACCAACAACAGTAATTGCAATTAGGAGCTCCTTACGGTTCTAGTAATCCAACAGGAATGATTATTGCAGTTTGGCTTGCAACAGTTTGTGCATTCATTGCTGCTACGATGTCAGCAAAATACATTATAAAACGAGATGAAAGGAAAAAAAGAAGATGGTATTAGTTAATTATTTATCAATGGTATCAATACCTCTTGTTATAATAATTATTGTAATAAATGGATTGTTAGAAAGGAAAAATACATTTGATATATTTGTAGATGGGGCAAAAGAGGGAATAGGAATAGTGGTTAATATATTTCCTACTCTAATAGGATTATTTATGGCAATAAGCGCTTTACGTGTGTCTGGTATATTAGATTTAATTGTTAATGCAATATCACCATTATTACATATTTTACGAATACCTCCTGAAATTATGCCTCTAGCAATGCTAAGACCAATTTCACGGAAGTGCTTCGATGGCAGTTGGGATAGATATAATGAAAACTTATGGGGTAGATAGCAAGATTGGAATGATAATTTCAACAATAATGGGATCTACAGAAACAACATTGTATACAATAGCAATATATACAAGTGTTGTGAATATAAGAAAGACTAGAGGAGTTTTAAAAGCAGCATTGATAGGAGATATTATTGGAATGCTGACTGCTGTAGTATTTTGGCAATTTTTGTCGTAATAATTTTGTTGACATTGGTAAAAATATACGATAATATAATTACATTAATTTCAAACTTCATTTTTAGGAGACAGAATGATTTTTAGAATTTTTTTATTTATAATTATTTATTTTCTAGTAAAGAAATTTATTATCAAAAAATTTTCAGAAAAAATAGTTAAAAGAATTTCAGAATAAAAGGATATTAATCTTGTAGAGGAGTTAATCTAAAAAATTAAATAGCCCCTTTTAGATATAATTTCCTCTACAGCCCCCAATAAATTAAATAACTTCTAAAAAGTTACTTGGTTCAAATCTTGATGCAACATATAAATTAATAGAGTTTTCATTATAGTGGTTTGAGATTAATTCTTCGACTACTGTTTGATGTGCAAGTTCTGGAAAATTATTTTCTTTACTTAAATGTCCTAGCATAACACTTTTTAATCCAGAATTGATTAATTTAGAAATAGTATCACCGGCTTCTTTATTAGGCAAATGACCATTTGGACCAGAGATACGTTTTTTTAATGTATAAGGATAAGAAGAATACTGCAATATATCTGGATCATAATTAGATTCTAGAAGTATAAAAGAACTATTTTGTAAATTTGCAAAAATAGATGGTGTAATATGCCCTATATCTGTTGCTATACTTATTTTCTTATTAGAACCAAATATATTAAATCCACATGGGTTTGTAGCGTCATGAGGTATACTAAATGGTAATATTTCTAAAGAGCCTATATTAAATTTATTATCAATAGTAAAAGTTTTTTGACATTCTAATGGAACCTTTTTGGATTCTGTAGGCATTGCAGACCAAGTTTCCTTATTTGCAAAAACAGGAATATTATATTTTTTAGATAATGTTCCAACACTTTTTACATGATCTGTGTGTTCATGTGTTACAAGTATTGCCTGAATTTGTGATATGTCAATATTAATAGAATTTAAAGCCTCTACTATTTTTATACCACTAACACCTGCATCAACAAGAATGCAGGTGTTATCATTTTTTACTAATAAACTATTTCCAGTACTGCCACTATATAAACTACAAAATTTTAGCATTTGTATTTCTCCTTATTCGTTTACTCGTTCGATTTTTGCACCTAATTTTTTAAATTTATCTTCTATGTTTTCATATCCTCTATCAATATGTTCTAAATTGTATACTTCTGTTTTTCCATTTGCTGCTATACCAGCTATTATAAGTGCAGCACCAGCGCGTAAATCAGTAGAGTAAACTGGAGCTCCAGATAGAGTTTTTACTCCCTCAAAAATTGCAGATTTACCTTGTGCTGTGATTTTTGCACCCATTTTAAGTAATTCTTGAGTATATTGGAATCTAGATTCCCAAATACTTTCATTTATAATACTTGTGCCGTCGGAAATTGATAATACTACTCCCATTTGAGGTTGTAAATCAGTAGGAAAACCAGGATAAGGTAGTGTCTTTATATTTGCTTTATTTGGCCTTTTATTACATTTTACTCTTAAAGTATCACCGTTTTCTTCAACATATCCGCCCATTTCAACTATTTTTGCTGTTATTGACTCTAAATGCTTTGTTATACAATTTTTTATAGTAATATCACCCTTTGTTGCCATAGCAGCAAGCATAAATGTACCAGCTTCAATTTGATCAGGAACGATAGAATAAGTGGCTCCACCTTTTAGTTCTTTTACGCCATTTATTTTTATAACATCTGTTCCGGCTCCTCTTATATCAGCACCCATTGTATTTAAGAAATTGGCTACATCTACTATATGAGGTTCTTTGGCGGCATTATCTATTATTGTTGTACCTTCTGCTAAAACACTTGCAAGCATTACATTTATTGTTGCACCAACTGATACAATATCCATATAAATAGAAGTTCCTGTAAGTTTCTTTGCAGTTGCAGTAATATTACCTTGGTTAACATCTACAACAGCTCCTAATGCTTCAAATCCCTTTATGTGTTGATCTATAGGTCTAGCACCTAGATTGCATCCACCAGGTAAACTAACTTGTACATCTTTACATCTGCCAAGCATAGAACCAATTAAATAATAAGAAGCTCTAAATTTCCTTGTAATATCTAAAGGTGCTTTTGTACAGCAGATATTTCTTGTATCAATTGTTATTTCATTTTTTGTATTCCATGTTATTTTTGCACCTATTTTCTCTAATATTTCACAATATAATTTAACATCATTTATATTTGGTAAATTTTCTATTGTACATATTCCATTTATTAATAAAGTTGCAGGTAGGATTGCTACAGCAGCATTTTTTGCGCCACTTATAATAACTTCACCTTTTAGAGGAGTACCCCCTGTAATAACTAACTTTTCCAATTAAATTACCCCCGAATATTTTTATTTTTGCATAAAAATTCATTCTATCCTGTAAAAATATACCATAAAATAGTTGCTTTTACAACTATTTTTAATAAATTTAATATATCAATATAAAAAATATAATTAAAAATAAAATGTAGTGGTTATCAGCCACTACATTTTATTTGCAACTAAGCCCCAATTTTGGAACATTTCTATAATTTTAAATTTGAATTTTACTTCCGAATTAGCACCGGTAATTAAATCAAATTCTTCTGCAGAAATCTCATCTTTTAATGTTTCCTTAGATTCTTCTGGTACAACACCGGAAGTTATATCTACAAAGCATAGAGGAGGAAACATTACGCACCACCAATTTTTGCCACTTGCATTTCCTATTTCAATTCTTAAAGCATCATAAAAACCAGCAGGGAAAGATACATCTCCATATGTTTTTGTTGGAAATTCAAAGTTACCAACATATACATTTACATCATAATTGAATCCATTTTCTATTATAGTGTTTTTTGCCACTTCTTTTATCTCATATAAGTTATTTTTGGCTATGTTTATATAATCTTCTTTAGAAGTTCCATCTTGACAAAGTGTTTGCATATACTCAATTACTTTGTCTCTAACTTTATATTTTAAATTTTGGTCAAAATCTTCGTCACTGTTAGCAATTACGTGCAATCTAAATACACTATCAGCTAAATGTGCAGAAACATTTGTGGCATAAGATAGAGCTGATATGAATATAAATAATAATAGTAGAAGTATTACTAATGTAAAACGGTTAAATATAAATTTTTTCACGATAACCTCCGAGTTCTAAGTTCCAAAATATTTATAAGGAACTAAATTTTTTAGTTTTTAACAGTAAATATATAAACTGTTAAAATATTTCTTTATAAAAAGTATTAACCAAAATTAAAAAAATATACATTATGAATAATGTCGAATTAGTGTATAAAAATCTTTGTAATATTTCTGTAATAATATTGACACATTTGAAATAAAATGGTAAAATTTACCAGTCAGAACAAAAATGTAAGGAGGCTGTAAGTATGTACGACAAACAAAACTTTAAAAAAGTATGTAGTTTTTGTGTTAGTGATTTGCATTTAATCACTATGTTGCTTCCATATCTAGACAAGAAAACGAAAGAGGAAGAGAAGTTTATAACAATATCACAAAAGAATTTAACAGAAGAAGTAAAATTAGTTTTATCAAGATTAACATTAAACGATGAAAGTAAAAATGAATTAATGAATATAGATTGGAATAGTAATGATATGAGTAAATATGAAATAATGGAGGAGAATCTAAATAATGTTTGTAATAATAAAAGAAAAATAAGCATAATTGTTAATGGTAGTAAAGAATATATAGAAAATGTAAATAATAATTTGAATAGATTTTTTGAAAATAATAGAATACATAGTATAGTAAAAATAATAAATTGTTATGATATAACAAAACTAGATGATGATATTAAAGATATACTAAGAACGCATGATATAATTCTTAATACATCAGGAGAAAAAGAGATATCTGAAGTTTTTGAAGGATATGAGAAAAGAAAATATGCATAAGATAACTTAGATATAATGTTTTAAAGACTTTCTAGTAAATATGTATTGTAAATAATATATTAATAAGAATCTGCCACATCCTTAAACGCAGTATAATGTGAAGAATAATTAAATTGTACTGTTGCTATAATAAATGTATATAATAGTAGAAGCGGATGTTCGATTTTTATTAATATATTATTTTATATACAAAAATTAATGAAAATATTGTATGGGGCTTGAAAAGTAACTTAAATAATTACTTTTCAAGCATTAGATAATTTCTAGCCAATATTGTATTTATATGAATCGGCTTATTTTTTTCAACGCAATCTTTTATTGTTAAGTTAAGCATATATAATACACTTGCATCTAAGTCTTTTAATACTAAATCTCGTACATAATCTACATCTTCCCAATGTCTATCTAATCCAATACCATCAGAAACAAATAATATTTTTGATAATGTGTCCATATTTTCTCCACCAGTAGTATGTAGTGAAATTGCTGTACACATTTTATTAGAAAAACCCAATTGCTTTTTACATATATCTGCCCCAATTTTGGCGTGCAATAGGGATGGAGCAGATTTTTCTACATTATCAACAGATAAGTTGTTTTCTGCGGCGTATTTTAATTTTTCTTCTGAAGGCATTTCTTTGGCTATATCATGAGCTAATCCAATAAGTTTTGCTTCATCAACATTTATATTATAGTGTGTTGCTAATTTTTCACACATCTCCATTGTACATAAGCTGTGATAAAATCTCTTTTCAGATAATTTATTTTTTAATATATTTTTTAATTCTTCTAATTCCATAAATCCTCCTTGGTATAGATATGTTAGATTAAATAATTTAGTGAAAACAAATATGATTGCATCTTTTACAATATATTATTCCAAACTTAATTCAATTAATTTGTCTAATAACTCGCTATATTTTATACCAGTTTCTTCCCATAATTTTGGATACATACTAATATTCGTAAATCCAGGTAATGTGTTTATCTCATTTAAGTATATTTTTGAAGTTGCTTTATCTACAAAAAAATCTACTCTTGATAATCCTTTTCCATCTATAGCTTTAAAAGCTTTTATTGCTAAAGTTCTAATTTCTTTAGATATATTTTCTGGTAAGTTAGCAGGTATGCAAAGTGCAGAGTTAGAATTTTTATATTTTGCATCAAAACTATAAAATTCTTCTGCTGGCAATATTTCTCCAATACAAGAAGCCTTAACATCTTCATTACCAATAACAGCACATTCAACTTCACGTCCATTTATAAATTCTTCAACTAATACTTTTTTATCGTATTTGCTTGCAAATTCTATACAATGTTCTAGCTCTTCTAGAGTTTTTGCTTTATTTACACCAACAGAAGAACCAGAGTTTGATGGCTTTACAAATAAAGGGAAAACTAATTTGTTGGAAATAATTAAACATAAATCTTTTAATGAAAGAATAGTTTCATTAAAAAATTCATCTATATAAATGTAGTTTTCATTATATTTTCTAATATATACAGATTTTGCTTGAGGAATATTTGCTTTTCCTAAAACTATTTTTGTATATACTTTATCCATTCCAATACAAGAAGATAATACTTTACATCCAACATAAGGAATATTTAGTAATTCAAATAATCCTTGTATTGTTCCATCTTCTCCATATAAACCATGTAATACAGGAAATAATACATCTAGATTTTTCAAATACTCAATAATATTTTCAATTTTTTCAGTAGCATTAATCTTAGCTCCTACTTCTAATATTTTTTCTTCTGGATCAGAATATTTATACCAATTTCCTTTTTGATCAATGTAAATTGGATAAATTTCATATTTTGTTTTATCTAAATTTTTTATTACAGATGTTCCAGAAACTATAGAAACATCATGCTCGGTAGACATTCCACCAAATATAACACCAATTTTTTTCATAAAACCTCCTACATACCTAAAATTCCATTTAAAATTTCTGCAAAATTCATACCATGAGAAGCCTTTAATAATACTACATCATTTGGTTGTAAAATTTCATTTATTTTTTGTATAGCCTCAGCATTATTATCAAATGAGAAAGCATTATTAGAATTAAAACCTAAATCAATAGATTTTTGATATATGTTTTTTGCTTCTTTACCTATTGTAACTAAAATATCAATATTGTTTTTAACAACTTCATTTCCTACTTTTTCATGTAATTGTTTTGAAAAATCTCCTAATTCTAGCATATCACCTAAAACTGCTATTTTTCTTTGATTTGAATATCCTTTTAAATATTCAAGTGCAGCTTTCATGGAATCATAACTTGCATTATATGCATCATTAATAACTATTATATTATCTTTGGTATGATTAATTTCCATTCTGCTCTTTGTTAAATTAAAATTTTGTATTCCTAATATAATATCTGTAATAGGAATATTTAATTGCAAACCAACTGATATTGCTGCTAAGCTGTTATATATAAAATGCTTTCCACCAACAGGCACTTTAACTGTATATTGTTTGTTATCAATTGTAATATCATAGGTACTGTCATCTTTATTGTAATTTATATTGCTTGGATTCAATAATGAATTTTCTTCAATTCCGAAGGTTAAGATTTTATCATTTTTATTTTCTTCGTAGTATTTATGTAATAAATCATTATCATTATTGATTATTAATTTACCATCTGAGGATAATCCATTTAAAATTTCTAGTTTAGCTTTTAAAATATTTTCTCTTGAACCTAAATTACCGATGTGAGAAGTACCAATATTAGTAATTACTGCAAGAGTAGGTTCTGCTGTCTTAGAAAGATTGTTAATTTCACCTAAATTTCCCATTCCCATTTCTACTACAAGTGCGTCATGGTCTTTTAATTTTAATAACGTTAAAGGTAATCCAATTTGGTTATTTAGATTGCCCTCTGTTTTTAATACTTTATATTTTTGAGATACAACACTTGCAATTATATCTTTGGTACTAGTTTTCCCAACACTGCCTGTAATTGCAATAACGGGAATATTATATAGCTTTCTTTTATAGTTTGCTAGTTTTTGTAGTGCAACTATAGAATTTTCTACTTGTAAAATAATTTTAGATTTGTACTCGTGCAAAATAGATTCATCTAAGTTACTATCTGTAATGCAACCGATGGCACCTAATTCTAAAGCTTTTTTACAAAATATATTACCATCAAAGTTTTCGCCTTTTATACCTATATATAAATCTCCAGGTAGAATAGTACGAGTATCTTTAGAAAATGTATTAATTGTGGTATTAGCATCGCCACTTAAAAGTTTTGCATGGCATACGTTTACAATATCATTAACAGTAAGTTCTTTCATAAAAAATTATCATTCCTTTCAAACAGTCTCTTTATATTAATATGATAATTCTATACCTTTTTACACAAAAAATAAAGTGAATTTTGAAATTGACAAAATTTTAGGGTTTCCTTGACAAATTATATTAATAAATATAAAATTACAAAAAAGGAGATAATAAATATGTGGGGAGATATAGCAATAGCATTTTTGTTAGCCTTTATAACTAGCTTTGTAGCAACACCATATACAATAAGATTAGCAAAAAAAATTGGAGCAGTAGATGTACCAACAGAACCAAGAAAGATACATAAAAAAACAGTACCAAGGCTTGGAGGACTAGCTGTAATAGCAGGTTTTATAGTTTCAATAGTATACTTGTTTATAGTTATGTCCTTAGAAAATACAATAAATTTAAGAGGACCAGAAAATTATTATATAAAAATGATTGGATTCTTTCTAGGTTTTTTAATCCTAGGAATTGTATGTTTTATAGATGATTTAAGAGGTGTTCCAGCATTAGTAAAATTAACTGCACAAGTGATTGCTGCATTTATTGTAGTACAAAGTGGAATTGTAATAGACCAAATAAATATGAAAGTATTTAGTGAGATTGGTATAAGTGAAGTAATTTCTAAAATAATTACAATAATGTGGATTGTTGTGATTACTAACGCAATAAATTTAATTGATGGATTAGATGGATTATCATCAGGAATATCACTTATATCTTGTTTATCTTTAGTAATTATATTTTCATTAAATGATTCTCCTATAATTGCAACAATATTAATAACAGCATTAGCAGGAGGAATAGTTGGATTTTTGCCATTCAATTTTAATCCAGCTAAAACTTTTATAGGTGATACTGGAACTAATTTTTTAGGATATTCGTTATCAATAATATCAATATTAGGAATGGCAAAGACGTATACTGCCATTGTATTGATTGCACCTTTAATAGTGTTGGCATTGCCTATATGTGATACAATATTTGCAATTTTTAGAAGAGTAATAAAAGAAAAATCTATAAAAGCTATATTTAATGCAGATAATGGTCATATACATCATAGATTAATGAAAAGAGGATATACTCAAAAACAAGCAGTTCTTATATTATATGGAATAAGTGCAATTTTTGGAATGTTTGCAATAATACTTTTAGAAAGTGGAATATGGAAGGCAATATCTTTTGCATTTATAATGGTAGCAATAATTATGATTGGCTATAAAGATATTTTCAAAATAAAAGAGGGAAAAGAATAAATCGATATAAAAAAAGGGTCATATTGAACAATGACCCTTTTTTATTATACTTTTCTATTTGCTATTTCTATAGCTTTTTTAACCATACTACCACATGTCTTAGATGAGATATTTTCCCATCCACCATCTTGTTTTACTTGGTCGAATACACCTAGTTCTTTTGCAATTTCTTCTTTAAGGTTTTCAGACATTATAGTGTTTTTTATAGACATTATAATTCCCTCCTTAGAAAGATAAAATCATATCTTTCTAAATATATTATTTGCAAAATAAGATATATTATTAATGAAAATTTTTGCAATATAAAAATTGATATATGGCTTAAAATTATTTTAAGTGTGATATTTTTAATTTCTATTGTTTAGTGTGTTTTTGTCTTAAATTTACATAGTTAATGTTCCGTTTGGTGTATTTATAATTACTAATATATTCTCTTCTTTTCCAGTTTCAGCGTTTATATAAACTAAAAAATCTGTGTTATTAACTTTTCCTTTGAATTCATAGCAAAATACTTCTGTTTTCCATTCTGTTGGTATAATTGCAAATCCTTCACTGGTAATTTCTAATTTGCTATTTAAATGAGATTTAGCTTCATCCATAGATATAGTTGGTGTTGGAATAGTTCTTTCAGTATGCGAATTCAAATATCCAGTGGTTTCCATTCCTAGAATTTCTCCATTATCTAATGCAATTTTTAATTTAATTAAATCAGGATAAATAGTTACGTCATTTTGACTATATGCATAGTTTATTGTAACAATGCCATCTTGCTTTATATAGTATGTTTCTTTCATATTAGCATAGCCCTTGCTTGTTAAAAAATCCTTCCCAATTTTATTTGCATCGTCTTGTGAAATTGTTTCTGCTGTTATATTTCTATTGTGGTTCATAAATATAATATGCCCACCTTTTTTAGATATAGAAATACTTATAGGGTTATTTTTATCATTATCCTTTAATGTAATAGAAAAACTGTATGAAGGTATATTTCCGTTTTCAGAAAATCCATTAGAATTAATATCTTGTATTCTATCTGAACCAATTAAACTTATTGCTATTTCCTTGGCCTGTTCTTCAGATACATCATCGCCTGTTAATCCTCTTTTTTCTGCTTTATCTATATGTTCAGAATAAGCACCATCATAAATTAATCCAGCATATTCGCCAAAATTAGAATCTATATTGCTAAAACTATCTTTAGAATTATTACTAACTTGTTGAGCAAACATTGTGCTTCCTTTTTTAGTTAATTCTTTCCAACTTATTGTTCCATCTGTCATTTCTGTAGATAACTGATTAAGAGTGTTTTGCAATTCAACACAGTAGTTATGAAGTTCTTCTAGGTTATCTAAATCTTCCTGAGTAAGAGCATCATGATTGATGTTTTTCCTAGATAAAGAATAACTGTAATCACTTACTTGATTTAAGAATCTTGCAGTGTTAGATAAGCCTTCATTGTTTATAGGAAGTTGAGATAAATATATTTGCGCTAAATTTGCTTCTTTCCAAACTTTAGTTAATGTTTCAGCACCGTGTTCAGGAGAAGTAGAAATTAATGATTTTGCAAGGTAATTTTCAACATTTTGAACATAATCTACTAATTCGAAAAAAGCTAAATTATATTGATTTTCCATAACTTGTCTGTATTCTTTTTGCTTTTTATAAATTACTCCACCAAGTATTAGGCATACTATTATTAGACCGATAATAATGCTAAACATATGTCTATCTTTTAATCTATTTTTCCAATCTATAACTTTATCTTTAAAATTCATTAAATTCAAATCCTTTCTTATTTGAACTTTAGGTATAGTACTTAAAGTTCATTATTTGCAAAAATGATGTTTACCAATTGTCATAACAATTTGTCTTGACCAAATCCAACTACTAGTAGCAGTATTGGGATTAAAATAATAAATGCATCCATTAGTTGGATCCCAGCCATTTAATGCATCTTGGGCAGCTTTTAATACAGTTGAGCCTCGTGAAATTGGAATGTTTATTTGACCATCTGATACTGCTGTAAATGCACCAGATTGATAAATTACTCCTGCGATTGTATTAGGAAAGCTAGAATGTTTTACTCTGTTTAAAATAACAGCTCCAACAGCTACTTGACCTTCATATGGTTCTCCACGAGCTTCTCCGTTAATAGCTCGTGCTAAAAGCTGAAGATCGGATGTAGAATTTGTAGTACCTACAGCGTATACTTTAACTGGTATTGTATTTATACGAAAATAAATAAATGTTAATACTAAAAATATTAGTGAAATAAATGTAAAAATATTTTTATTTTTCAAAATGTCCTCCTAAAAATAAATTTACATATATTTTGCATAAAATTTCATAAATTATACAAATTGGATTATTTTTTTAATAGTATTTGAATAAAAAAAAAATAATGATATAATTTATAAAAAATGATTTGGAGGAAGATATGGAAAAAATTTTAATACTATATGGTTCATATGGTGGAGGACATAAATCAGCAGCAAATGCTATAAAACAATATATAGAACAAAATTACGAAAATATAAATGTTGAAATGATAGATTGTATAGAGTATATAAGTAAATTTATAAACAAAATTACTACAGGTGCATACAATCAAATGGCAAAGAAAGCTCCCTGGGTATGGAAGAGAGTTTATTTTAATTCAGAAAAAGGAATTTTATCTAAAATAAGTAATGAAACAAATGCTTTAATGTCAAAAAAATTATATCATTTAATTCAAAAGAAAAGTCCAGATATAATAATATCAACACATCCATTTGCAACACAAATGTGTGGTAGATTAAAAAGAAAAGGTAAAATAAATTGTAAAATTGCAACAATAATGACAGATTATGAAATACATAACCAATGGTTACAGGAATCCGAGTATATTGATAAATATTTTGTGGCACATGAAGGAATGAAAGAGTCAATGATAAATTTGGGGATTAATGCAGAAAAAATTTTTCCAACAGGAATACCGATGTCTGAAAAATTTTTAGAAAATTTTAATAGAAGTGAAATTTTAAAGGAATTTAATTTAGAAGAAAATAAAAAGACGGTACTCTTCTTTGGAGGAGGCGAAATGGGGCTTGGAAAAGAGAGAACTTATGAAATTTTAGAAACATTAATAAAAGAATTTACAGATATTCAAGTAATTGCAATTTCAGGACGAAATGAAGTAATGAAAGAAGCCTTTAATAGAATTGTTACAAATAGTAATAGTAGTAACAGAGTAAAAGTATTAGAATATACAAAAAAGGTACCAGAACTTATGAGTATATCTAATTTGGTAATTACAAAGCCAGGAGGTTTAACTACTACAGAAAGTCTGACATCAGAATTGCCAATAATTATAATAAATCCAATACCAGGACAAGAAGAACAAAATGCAGAATTTTTAGAAAAGAGGCGGAGTGGGTGTTTGGCTAAAAAAGAATGACGATGTGAAGAGCGTCTTAAAATCAATAGTAGATTCTGATGAAAAGTTAGAAAAGATGAAAGGTAGTATAAAACGGTTTGGCAAATAAAAGATCTACACATGATATATGTGAAATTATTTTAAAAAAATAAATATGAGTATTAAATAAAGTCCTAGCAAATTTAAAAGTTATTAAGAAATTTTAAATTTGCTAGGACTCTTTATTATGTTTATTTCCGTAGAAAAGATACGAGAAAAACACACATAAAGTAACATAAAATTAATACAAAAATAATATAAAATTAGAGTTTATAAAACTTTTAAATCCCTAATAATTAGACAATATGTGGAAAATATAAACAAAATTCACTACTTTAAAAAATATAAATATTTATATAATATATAAATAGGAGAGATGAATATGAATAACCTAGAGTATACGAATAGAAGAATAATTAGATTAATTTTAACCATTTTATTGATTGTATTATTAAATGTAGTTGTAATATGTGTATTTGCGACGAATTTAGAAAACGAGGAAGAAACAATTGAATTAGAAAGTGTTATAGAACATATATCAGAAGTACCAGAAGGGTATACAGGAATTTATAGTGCTGATGATTTGATAGGGGTTTCTAGTAATTTGTCAGGAAAATATATATTAATGGACGATATAGATTTAGTAAATATAACATGGAATATATTAGGTACATCATCTTCTTCCACTTTTACAGGAACATTGGATGGAAATAATTATAAAATAAGCAATTTGAATATAGAATCAAGTAATCAATATGTAGGGATGTTTGGATATATAAATGGAGGAACAGTAAAAAATTTAATAATAGAAAATGAAACAGTAAAAAGTACATATGCTAGTTCGAGTGCAGTAGGATATGTAGGAGGATTAATAGGATACATAAAAGTAGGAACAATAGAAAATGTAAAGATAATAGGAACAAGTAATGTAGAAAATACAGCTGGATCCAATACTGCATATGTGGGAGGATTAGTAGGATATGCAACCCAAACAAATATAGACTATGCAAATACAAATGTAGAAGTAATAGGAAATGGAAAAACAGGTATAATATATGTAGGAGGATTGGTAGGATATACATATGGAACTAGTTCAACAACATGTGTAAAAATAACAAATGCATATACAACAGGAAATACAACAATAAATTCTACAACGGGAACAGTGTATGCAGGAGGATTAGTGGGATGTGCAAGATATACAATGATAACAAATGTATATACAACAGGAAATGTAAATGCAGAAACGTCAGGAATATTAAATATAGGAGGATTAGTAGGATATATATATGGAACTGGAACAAATGCAACTAATGGTTCAACAACAGTAGTAACAAATGCGTATGCAATAGGAAATATAGTTGGTAAAACAACAAAAACAGTGAATGTAGGAGGATTAATAGGATATATATATTTAAATACATATACATCAAATTCAAGCACATATTATTACAAAGTATTTATAACGAACACATATGCAGTAGGAGAAGTAAATGTAGAAACAACTGCGAAAGCAAACTTAGGAGGCTTAATAGGCTATTCAAATGCAGTACCAACAGTGGCAAGTTCATATTGGAGTCCAGAAACAACAGGACAAGAAGAAAGCAATGGTGGAATATCAAAATTATTGCAAGGTATGCTATATAAAAGTATATATACAGAGTGGGATTTTGAAACAATATGGAATATAGAAGAAGGACAAACTTTACCATATTTAAGAAATATAGTAAAACCAGAAGAAGTAAATAAAGAAAACTACACATATACAGCATATGAGGGAGATGGAACAGAAACAAATCCATATATAATAAAAACAGAGGAACAATTACAAAAAATACGAAATGAATTAGGAGCGCATTGTAAATTAGCAAATAATATAAGTTTAATGAATGAATTTGATGTAATGGGAAATGCAACAAATCCATTTACAGGAACATTGGATGGAAATAATTATAAAATAAGCAATTTGAATATAGAATCAAGTAATCAATATGTAGGAATGTTTGGATATATAAATGGAGGAACAGTAAAAAATTTAATAATAGAAAATGAAACAGTAAAAAGTACATATGCTAGTTCGAGTGCAGTAGGATATGTAGGAGGATTAATAGGATACATAAAAGTAGGAACAATAGAAAATGTAAAGATAATAGGAACAAGTAATGTAGAAAATACAGCTGGATCCAATACTGCATATGTGGGAGGATTAGTAGGATATGCAACCCAAACAAATATAGACTATGCAAATACAAATGTAGAAGTAATAGGAAATGGAAAAACAGGTATAATATATGTAGGAGGATTGGTAGGATATACATATGGAACTAGTTCAACAACATGTGTAAAAATAACAAATGCATATACAACAGGAAATACAACAATAAATTCTACAACGGGAACAGTGTATGCAGGAGGATTAGTGGGATGTGCAAGATATACAATGATAACAAATGTATATACAACAGGAAATGTAAATGCAGAAACGTCAGGAATATTAAATATAGGAGGATTAGTAGGATATATATATGGAACTGGAACAAATGCAACTAATGGTTCAACAACAGTAGTAACAAATGCGTATGCAATAGGAAATATAGTTGGTAAAACAACAAAAACAGTGAATGTAGGAGGATTAATAGGATATATATATTTAAATACATATACATCAAAATCAAGCACATATTATTACAAAGTATTTATAACGAACACATATGTAGTAGGAGAAGTAAATGCAGAAACAACTGCGAAAGCAAACTTAGGAGGCTTAATAGGTTGTTCAAATGCAGTACCAACAGTAACGAGTTCATATTGGAGTCCAGAAACAACAGGACAAGAGGAAAGCACTGGTGGAATAGCAAAATTATTTAATAGTATGCTATATAAAAGTATGTATACAGATTGGGATTTTGAAACAATATGGAATATGGAAGAAGGACAAACTTTACCATATTTAAGAAATATAGAAAAACCAGAAGAAGTAAATAAAGAAAATTACACATATACAGCATATGAAGGGGGAGGTACAAAAGAATATCCATATATAATAAAAACGCAAGAAGAATTACAAAATTTAATGGCTTTGCAAGATGTAACAATTAATTCATCTTTATTGTATTATAAATTAGGAAATGACATAAATATTACAAATACATTTGAGCCAATAGGAAATGCAACAAATCCATTTACAGGAATTTTTGATGGAGCAGGATATACAATAAAAAATATGAATATAGAATCCGCAGAACAATATGTAGGAGTGTTTGGATATATAGATGGAGGAGTAATAAAAAATTTAACATTAGAAAATGCAACTATAGTGACTACATATACAAACTCGAAGACTGGAGATAGTAATGCTGCATATGTGGGAGGTGTAGTAGGTTATACAACTGGAGGAGAAATTGCAAATGTATCAATATTAGGAGCAAGTAATATACAAAACACAAGTGTTGTAAATACAACATATATTGGTGGTTTAGTTGGATATAATAAATCTTTAATTAAATACTCAATTAATTGTTCAAATATAGTTACTAGTAATTCAACCAAAACATATATAGGAGGATTAGTAGGTGCTAATTCTGGAACTATAAAAAATAGTTATTATAAAGGAAATATAGATGCACAAGCTAATACTCTTAATATAGGTGGTATAGCAGGGGCAAATACACAAACTGTAAGGATGACATATGCTATTGGTATAGCTACATTAAATGCTACAACAGCGAATGAGGGAGGAATAGTAGGTCTAAATAGTGGTGATATAGTAAATTCATATTGGAATATAGAAAATATTAATCAAAGTTCTAGTAATGGAACTTATAAATCAATTGAGGATATGAAAAAACAAGGTACATATGAAAGTTGGAATTTTGATTATATTTGGAAAATTAATGAGGGAAATGATACTCCTATTATTAATTATAACTTAGATGATATAGAATATTTCAAAGATGAATATTGGGAATGGTATACAAGAACAACAACCGATGATGCTGCATATAATGGGCAACATATTCAAATTATCAATGATGCTATATATTTTTATGGATATGGTATTGTTTCATATAAAGATTTTTTATATAAAAATTATAATTTTGCTGGTAAGAAAACTTTTCATTTTGTTTTAGATGAATCAGAAGTACTTTATCATACTGCAGAGGGAGCAGGATTTATATTTAATTCATCAATAGAAAATAACCTTTTGTCTGGATATATTTTATTATATTCAGAAAGTGCAATTAGTATATATAGAGTTGATGACATAGATATAGATACATTTGAAACTAAAAGTAATAGTACTATTGCTACTACATATGCTAAAAGCACTATTGCAACTGTTAAAAAAACAGCAGATACTATACATGATATAACAGTAGAGGTTACACCAACTTCAGTAGTAGTTGTGGATAATGATATTGAAATAATAAATGAGCAATTAAATTATGATAATCACGTAGGAGAAAGTTTCGGTTTGGTTTCTTCATATCTGCAACATAATTGTGGAAAATTAACTAAAATTAATTTCGAAGAATTTTCTCTAACTATAGAAGACTATAGTATTAATGTACTAAAAACAGATGAAAATGGAAATTATTTGGAAGGAGCAATATTTGAAGTAAAAGATGAAGAAGGCACAATAATAAGTGAGGGTAAAAGTGATACCAGTGGTATATTTGAAATTAAAGGTATACCAGTAGGAGTATATACAATTCAAGAAATTCGGAGCTCCAGGTGGATATATTAAAGATTCAACTGCAAAAGTATTTGAATTTACAAATGATGGAAAAGTAGTAGATGTAAATACTGGTGAAGATATCAATATAGTTTTTGTGAACAATCCATTAACAATTGAATTAATAAATTTGGATAAGGACACACAAGAACCTATACCAGGAGCAGAATTTAGATTGTTTTATGATGAGCTGGCAGAAAATGAGGTAATAGGAAAAGATGGAAATAGTATAAAAGGAGTAACTAATGAGGAAGGAAAAATAATATTAAGGGGATTTGCAGCAGGAACATA
This sequence comes from uncultured Clostridia bacterium, assembly GCA_934178555.1. Taxonomy (GTDB): domain Bacteria; phylum Bacillota; class Clostridia; order TANB77; family CAG-508; genus CAKPQL01. The sequence goes on along the minus strand of CAKPQL010000006.1, from coordinate 217 downwards.
TTACTGCAAAGAGCAAGTTTATCCGATAGGATATATTAAAGATGGTAAGATATATAAAATATTGGTGTCAGAAGATGGTGTTGTAACATTTGAAGATGGCAATAATGGAATAATTTATAGTAGTAAAATAACAGCAAATGTAACAATAACAAAGATGAGAGCAGGAACAACAGAAGTATTATCAGGTGCGATAATAGGAGTATATGATAGTAAAGGC
>CAKPQL010000005.1 GCA_934178555.1 uncultured Clostridia bacterium | reverse complement strand
CCGGCATGGACAAGGATCATTTCTTCCTACTTTTGGTTCATTGTTTACTATTGGTGTATTATTTTGTGTTTTACTTTCTTTTACTCCAGAGCCATCTCCCATATTCATCCTTACTGTATTTTCAACACCTTCTCTTGTTATTTTAGCAGCTTGGGTTCTTTGTATTTGATCTTTTTTGTGTAAATTTAATAATATCTTAACTACATCTGTTTTTACATCTGATACCATTGCATCAAACATATCAAAGCCTTCAATTCTGTATTGTACTACTGGGTCTTTCTGACCATATGCACGAAGACCAATTCCATCTTTTAATTCATCCATTGCATCTATGTGGTCCATCCATTTTTGGTCAACAACTTTTAGCATTACAACTCTTTCTAATTCTCTTAATTCATCTGTTCCTATTTCAGTTTCTTTTTGTTCATATTGATCTTGAGCTTTTTCTTTTAATTCATCTGTTATTTTTTCTATATCTAACCTATTATTTTCAAGGGTATCTAAATGCTCTATTCCAAATACCATTCTTATTTCTGAAAGCAATCCTTCTTTATTTAAGTCTTCTTTCCTTTCAATTCCAGAAACATAATTTGCAACTATTGTTTCTGCTACTGATGATATCATATTCAAAATATTATGTTTTAAGTTTTCTCCATCTAAAACTTCTCTTCTTTGTTTGTATATAATCTCTCTTTGTGTATTCATAACATCGTCATATTGTAAAACATGTTTTCTTATGCTAAAGTTTTTACCTTCTACTTTTTTCTGTGCTGATTCTACTGCTTTTGATAATACTCCTAATTGTAATGGTAAGTTTTCATCTGCACCTAACCTATTGTATACGCCAGTTACCATATCTCCACCAAAAATCTTCATCAAATCATCATCAAGTCCTATATAGAATCTTGATTCTCCTGGGTCACCTTGACGTCCACTACGTCCTCTTAATTGGTTATCAATTCTTCTTGATTCGTGTCTTTCTGTACCAATTATTTTTAATCCTCCTACAGCTATTACTTTTTCCTTTTCATCTTTTATTTCTTTTTTATATCTATCTTCTAGTTCTTCAAATACTTTTCTTGCATTTAGTATTTGTTCATCATCTGTTTCATTATGTGCAGTAGCTTGCTCTATTATTTCATCTGAATATCCTTTTTTTCTCATTTCTTGTTTTGCTAAATATTCTGTATTTCCTCCAAGCATAATATCAGTACCACGTCCTGCCATATTTGTAGCAATTGTTACAGCACCAAATTTACCAGCTTGAGCAATTATTTCTGCTTCTTTTTCATGATATTTAGCATTTAAAACTTCGTGTTTTATTCCTTCTTTTTTAAGGATTGCACTTAGTTTTTCTGATTTTTCAATTGAAACTGTACCAACTAGAACCGGTTGTCCCTTTGCATGACTTGCCTTTATGTCTTCTACTATTGCTCTAAATTTTGCATTCTCATTTTTATAAATAACATCATTATTATCTATTCTTATCATTTCTTTATTAGTTGGTATCGTTATAACATCTAAATTATATATTTCTCTAAATTCATTTTCTTCTGTCATAGCAGTACCTGTCATACCAGCTAATTTACTATACATTCTAAAATAATTTTGGAATGTTATTGTTGCAAGTGTTTTTGATTCGTTGGCTACTTTTACATTTTCTTTTGCTTCTATTGCTTGATGTAAACCATTATTGTATCTTCTTCCATACATAATTCTTCCTGTAAATTCGTCAACAATTAAAACTTCTCCATCTTTCACTATGTAATCTATATCTCTTTTCATTATACCATGAGCTCGTAATGCTTGATTTATATGATGTACCAATGTTGCATTATCTATATCATTTAAATTTTCTAATCTAAAATATTCTTCTGCTTTTTTTATACCTTTAGCTGTTAATGTTGCTGATTTTGCTTTTAAATCTATAATATAATCATAGTTTTCATTATCCTCTGACTGTTGTTCATCTTTTATATCTTCTTCTACTAATGTTTTAGCTCTTAATCTTTTTACGAAATCATTTGCTTGTTTATATAATGCTGATGATTCATTTGCTGTTCCAGATATTATTAATGGTGTACGAGCTTCATCTATTAAGATACTATCTATCTCATCTACAATCGCATAGTTTAATGGTCTTTGTACCATTTGTTCTTTATATATAACCATATTGTCTCTTAAATAATCAAATCCATATTCATTATTTGTTCCATATGTTATATCTGCATTATATGCTTCTCTTTTTTTATTTGGATCCATTCCGCTAATTGCAAGACCTACTGATAGCCCCAAAAACTTATACAATTTTCCCATCCATTCACTATCTCTTTTTGCTAAGTAATCGTTAACAGTTACTACGTGAACACCTTTTCCAGATAGTGCATTTAAATATACTGGCAATGTTGCAACTAAAGTTTTTCCTTCACCTGTTTTCATCTCAGCAATTCTTCCTTGGTGTAGTATAATTCCACCTATTAATTGCACATCAAAATGTCTCATTCCTAACACTCTTTTTGAAGCTTCCCTAACTACTGCAAAAGCTTCAGGCAATATATCATCTAATGTTTCCCCATTAGCTAATCTTGTTTTAAATTCCGTAGTCTTTCCTCTTAATTCATTATCTGATAATTTAGATATATTTTCTTCTAAACTATTTATTTTTTCTACTAATGGCATAACTCTTTTTACTTCTTTTTCACTATATGATCCAAAAATCTTACTGAACAAACCCATTGATACACCCTCTCTTTCTTTTTTTACTTATGTACTATATCACTAATTATCATATATTGCAACTATAAAACATACACTTTAATAATAAATTTTTTACTATTAAGACTTGGTCATCAAATCAGTTCGCAATAGTAAAGTATATAGTTACAAGTCTAAAGTGTAACATAAATAATTAATATTTAAACTTATAGGAGGATTTATATGTTTATATGTAATGTTAATTTGAATAAACATAATTTAATGAAAATATTTTTTATCATTATTGCTGTTATTGTTATTATATTTTTTGCTATCTCAGCTTACAAAATTTTTACTCAAACTGTAAGAGTAAAAGACACTATTCCAGAACCGGATGTATGTATTGTAAATACAGAAAACTATACTAATATATTAAAAACTGTCCATGATGATTTAGATACATATGTTGGTCAAAAAATTAGATGTACCGGCTATATCTATAGAGTATCCGATTTTTCAAACACTCAATTTGTAATTGCTAGAGATATGATAATTAGTTCCGATTTACAAACTTTAGTAGTTGGATTCTTATGCAATTCTAAAGAAGTTTCAAATTTACCAGATAAAACTTGGGTAGAAATAACAGGAACTATAACTAGAGGAGATTATCATGGTGATATTCCTGTAATAGAAATAAGTGAATTGAAACAAGTTAACAAACCTGAAGATTTTTATGTATATCCACCAGATGAGAATTATGTTCCTACAGCCGTGCTGTTTTAAGCTAAATAAATAACGTCATAACAATAACCTAATATATATTTTTTTCATTATTCACAAATAAGTGCAGAGCTTTACTCTGCACTTATAATCTTTTTTATTTCTTCTTTTGTTAATCCTGTTACATTTACTATAAATTCAATATTAGTCTTTTGTTTAAGCATTTGTTTTACTATTTCTGTTTTTGCTTCATATTTTCCCTCTATTCTTCCCTCTAATTTTCCTTCTTCTCTTCCCTCTTCTTTCGCTCCTCGCAAATTTGTTTTTTCATCTCTTATTGCTTTGTCCCTTAGTTCTTCTAATCTTCGTGTTTCGTCATCTCCTGTTAAATAATCTAATTCTTCCTTTGCTTTCTTTATTACCTTATTTTTTATCATTGCTTCTTTTACCCCTCTTTACTTACATTTCCTATAAACTGTATCCATTGATCTAGCTTTGTTTCTGTTTACCTATTCTCTTCTTTCCACTATATTATATTGGTCTTTTACTTGCATTTCTATGTTTGCTATTGTCTTATTATTTAATATTGCCTTTATATCTAATACTCCTATTTTATTTATATCTAGCCTTTTCTCCAAACTTGCATCTTTTTGTATTTCTATTTTACTAATAGGTTCTTCTATTATTGCTACTAATAAATCTTTTAATAATTCTTCGTTTTCTTGTTTTCCAAATATCTTCTTAAATACAAAGTCGTTGGTTACTTTTAATTTATCCATTTATCTTCCTCCTAATTTTATCATTATTATAATTGCATTTCAATGCTTTTTTGACAATTTTTAGTAACCACCTCCAACTTGTATTTTATTATTTTTTGTGTTTTGGAAATTTGTTTAGAATTAAATTTTTAGAAAAAATATTTGCAAAAAGTAAAAAGGGCAGAATAAAAATTTTCTGCCCCTTAACTTATTTTATAATATATTGTTCTTATTTTGTCAAACAATTTTTGTCGACAAATTTCGTGTTCTTAAATTGCAATAATATGGTTTTTATTTTATTCTGCTTGCCAAGCAAGTATTGGATAACCATTGTTTATGTTATTTGTGTCTTCTATGTTACTATTGTATATGTAAGCACATATTCCGCCTGCCATATATATGGATTACTACTTCTAAAACTTACATTATTATTGATCTTATTTTTACTTTTTTAGGTTGTAATTTCACTGCCCTCCTCCTTTGTTTTTGTATGTGGGCGTAGGCAAGTCCCACCCTACAGTTTTGTAATATATCAAGCATTCAAAATATAAAAATAAAAAATTGAAAAACCGCTTCTACTTGTTAGAACTGTGAATACATTTATTATCGTAGAAATACAATTTAATATTTTTCATATTCAGCCGCGTTTAAGGTTTTGGCAAATTTTTTATTTTTATATTTTGAATGCGGTTTATTGCATAATAAAACAAAATAGTAACAAAAAAACACAATATTTTATGCGTATTAAAAATACACATAGAATATTGTGTTTTATCTATGTTTTCCTTTATTTACCCAATTTTTGTCTTACGTATTCATACAATATAATTCCTGTAGCCACTGAAGCATTTAGGCTTTCTGTTTTTCCGAAGCATTGGTATTTTTACTAATTCATCTGATGCTTCTAGCACTTCATTTGATACACCATTTGCTTCATTTCCTATTACTATTGCTGTTTTTTCGTATTTTACATCATATATACTTTTTTCTGTTTTTAGTGAAGTAGCTACTACTTTAAATTTGTGTTTTTTTATTTCATTTATTGTTTTTTGTATATTATCACTTTCTATCACTTTTACCCTAAATATTGCCCCCATTGTTGAACGAACTACTTTAGGGTTAAATATATCACCAGTACCTTGAGCAACTACTATTTGCTTTACCCCAATACTATCTACTGTTCTTAATATAGTTCCTAAATTTCCTGGGTCTTGTACTTGATCTAATATCACAATTAAATCTTCTGTATAATCTATCTTTTGATTTAATTCTTCTTTTTCTATTACTGCAAGTATACCTTGTGGATTTTTTACATCTGTTATCAAGCCAAATATTCTTTCATTTACATATATACAATTATATCTTGCAACTTCATATAATAGTTTTGAATCTAATTCTTGATTTTTTACGCAATCTTCACATACTACTATTGTATCTATTTTAGCATTTTCTTCAATTGCTTCTTCTATTAACTTTATTCCTTCTACTATATATTTGTGCTCTTGTTCTCTATATTTTTTATCTTTTAATTTTTTAATATTCTTTACTATTTCGTTATCTTTACTTGTTATGACTTGCATTTTTATTTTCCTTTCTTAATCTTACGAAATTCACATTGCATTGCAATCAATATTATAAATTTTTCAAAAATTCATTTATTTCTTCCATTATTTTATCTGCATCTTGTATTTTATATGTTATGTATGGTTTTTGAGCAGGAGAAAACTTTATTTTATTTTTGTATTTTTCTATCAATTTGTCTACTATTTCATAATCAAATTTTTCTGGCACAAATTCTATTACTATATTTTGTTGTTTTTGTGTTAACTTTGCAATTCCGCATTGTCTACATTTTTGTTTTATTTCGCTTATTTTCAATAAGTTTTCAACTTCTTTTGGCATTTTTCCATATCTATCTATTATTTCATCTGTTACATTTAGTATATCCTCTTTAGTCTTACATAATGCTATATTTTGATATACTTCTATTTTTTGACTACTATTTTCTATAAACTCATCTGGTATATAACTAGATACATTTATATCAATTTGTACATCTATTTCTTCTTCTACCTCTATACCCTTCATTTCCTTTACTACTTCATCTAGTAATTTGCAATACATATCATATCCAACCTGTTCCATATGCCCATGTTGGTATTCACCTAATAAGCTTCCAGCTCCTCTTATTTCTAAATCTCTCATTGCAATTTTAAAACCTGAACCAAACTCCGTAAATTCCTTTATTGCTCTTAATCTCTTATCTGCTACTTCTGATAATAGCTTATCTCTTTTGTACATTACATATGCATATGCTTGTTTGTCACTTCTTCCAACTCTTCCTCTTATTTGATAAAGTTGTGCTAACCCTAATCTATCTGCATTTTCCACTATTATTGTATTGGCATTTGGTATATCTATTCCAGATTCTAATATTGTCGTACATACTATTACATTTATTTTCTTTTCAATAAAATCCATCATTATTGTTTCTAGTTCTTTTCCTGTCATCTGACCATGTGCAAAACCAACTTGTGCTTCTGGAACTAGTTCACTTATTTGCTCAGCTTTTTTATCTATATTCTCTACATTATTATATAAATAAAATACTTGCCCATCTCTTTCTAATTCCTTTGTTATTGCTTCTTTTACAACTTCTTCATCATATTCCAATACATAAGTTTGTACTGGTATTCTATTTTGTGGTGGCTCATATATAACAGACATATCCCTTATTCCAACAATTGACATATGCAAAGTTCTCGGAATAGGTGTTGCTGTCATTGTTAATACATCAACATTTGTCTTTATTTGCTTTATCTTTTCTTTGTCTTTTACTCCAAATCTATGCTCTTCATCTATTATTAGTAATCCTAAATCTTTAAATTCTACATCTTTACTAAGTAGTCTATGTGTTCCAATTACTACATCAATTTCTCCTAATTTTAGTTTTTTTATTATTTCCTCTTGTTGTTTTTTTGTTCTAAATCTATTTAATAGTTCAACTCTTATTGGAAAATCCTTCATTCTTTCTTTAAATGATTCATATTGCTGATTAGCAAGTATTGTTGTTGGTACCAAGTATGCAACTTGTTTTTGATCCATACATGCCTTAAAAGCTGCTCTAATTGCAACTTCTGTTTTTCCATACCCAACATCTCCACATAAAAGTCTATCCATTGTTTTATCTTGTTCCATATCTTTTTTTACTTCTTCTATACATCTTAGTTGATCGGCTGTTTCTGTATATGGAAAATTATCCTCAAATTGTTTTTGCCAAGGAGTATCTTCCGAAAAAGCATATCCTTTTGATTTCTGTCTTTTTGCATATAACTCTATTAATTCTCTTGCAACTTCTCTTAAGTTCGATTTTACTTTTGCCTTCGTTGTTTCCCATTCTTTGCTACCTAATCTATTTAGTCTTGGCACTCCATCTCCAGAACCAATATATTTTCTAATGTTATCCAAGCTATTGGTTGGAATATATAATATATCATCATCTTTGTATTTTACCTTTATGTAGTCTTTTGTTACTCCATCTGCTTTTATTGTGTTTACTCCTATAAATTGACCTATTCCACTCGTTTTGTGTACTACAAAATCTCCTATTTTCAAATCTGAAAACACTACTGTTTCCCCTTGTTTAAAAGCCACATTGTTTGTTCTTCTAGATTTTTGTTTGGCAAATATATCTTCTACAGTTATTACCATTAAATTAAAATCAAAGCATTCAAACCCATTTGAAATTGAACCTGGAATAACTATTACCCCATTACTTTGAGATGTGTTATGTTGGTCGATATTAGCATCTCCCTCTACAGGTATATTATTTTCATTTAATAGATTTACTACCGTTTGTACATTACTTTCATTTCCTACTAATATTATTACTGTTTTTCCTGTTGCTTTTTGTAATTCCTCAAGCAATAAATCCATTGAACTGCGAAAAAAGTTAACCTCCCTATAGCTAAAGCTATATCCGTTTCTTTTTGCATGCATACTTTGTTTATCTACAAATCCAATATCTTGTTTTTCTAAATATATTACTTGTTTTTTCTTTATTGAATCTATAAATTTTATATAATCACTATAACCTAATAACGCTTGTGGTACATATTTTTCCTTTTCTATTAAATTCTGTATTATACTGTCTACATCCTTTTTTACGTTTTCAGACTTTGCTTTTATTTTGCCCGCTTCGTCTAAAAATAATATGTAATCTTCTGTTAAATAATCTATTATACTTTGAGTTTGAGAATAAAAATCATTAAAATATTTATTAACTTTACTTATATAATCTCCAGCTTTTATAACTTCTATATCTTCTTCTAAATATTGTATCTGATTTTGGTCTTTGTTTTCTATTATCTTGTTTACAACTTCATTTAATCCTTTTTCTAAAACAAATTCATGAGCAGGATATATTGTAGCTTTTGTAAGCATATCTATTGATCTTTGATTTTGTATATCAAAGCTTCTTATTGAATCTATTTCGTCTCCCCAAAATTCTATTCTTATTCCTTTTTTTTCAGATAGAGCAATATCTATAATTCCTCCTCTTACACTAAATTGCCCTTTACTTTCTACTAACTCATATCTTTCATAACCCAAAGAAATTAGTTTCTCTTTTAATTCATTTAAATCATAGCTATCTGATATTTTTAAATTCAATATATTTTTATACAATGTTTCTTTAGATATAATAGGTTGTTCTATTGCTTCAATTGTTGTAACTATTACTTTAGCATTTTTGCTATATATATTATTTAAACAATCTATTCTGCTATATATATTTTCTTTGCTTTCTGCTAAATAATCAAAATTTAAAACTTCTCTTTTAGGAAAATAATATACATCCTTTTCATATAATTTTAAATCTTTTATTATTTTTTTTGCTTGCATTTCATTATATGTAATTATACAAATTGGTTTTTCTGTATAAAATTTTGTTGCATACGCAAAATGAACCTTTCCTGCATCAGTTAGCCCTGATAACATGATTGGTGTAATATTATTTTTCACATCGTTTATATATGTTTTGAATTTTTTAAAATTAGGTAAAGTTTTTAATAATGGTTCCATTTTTCTACCTTTCTTATATAGAATAAGTGCAATTATATTTTTCTACACATTACAATCTATTTTGCTTTAGTACAAACTAATATAAGAAAATATTGCACAATAACTATATAATAATTATACACAGTATTATTTATTATATATCATTTTACAATATTTTTCCAGTATTTTATGTTAATTATAGTAAAAATAATATTTTACTCATAAGTATATTTTTTATATAAATTAGTTAAATTATATTATAGTTTATTATTTTGTAAACAATAATTTTATTTGAATTATTTCCAGTTTTCTTCATATATATTTCATTAGGTGATATATTTTGAATAAGACTAATTTTATTTTTATAAGACTAAAAAAATTAATCCTACCAATTACTTTTGTTTTGTTTACTATACTTTTAGTAATTTTTTCTAAAAGTAATTTATCCGCTGCCAAATCTCGGATTATCACTTTTTGCTAATTCTGTTTTACCAAGTCTCTTGCCATTTTTTATAGCTACAGAATTACTAAGTTATACTGGTATTATTCCTCTTATGGGAAAAGCGTTAAATAAATTTATGAGACCGATATTTAATGTTCCTGGAGAAGGTGCTTTTGCATTTATTATGGGAATTATTAGTGGATATCCCATCGGAGCTAAAATTGTAACTAATTTTAGAGAAAATGATATTTGTACAAAAGAAGAAGGAGAAAGACTTGTTGCTTTTACCAATAATTCAGGTCCACTTTTTATTATTGGAACTGTTGGTATAAGCCTATTTTTTGATACTCGTACTGGAATTTTATTATTCATATCTCATATTTTGGCTTGCATTAGTGTAGGAATAGTTTTTAGATTTTGGAAAAAGAATACAGAACGGAGACAAAACACACTCATATAAATCCAAATCGAATATAAATACTACCACATTTAATGAAAAAGATATTGAATGTAATTTTTCAAATTTAGGAACAATTCTTTCAAGAAGTATTTCTAGTGCTATTTCAAATGTTGTTATGATTGGTGGATTTGTTGTACTATTCTCTGTCATTGTTTCTATATTAGAACATACAAAAATCTTAGAGACTTTGTCAGTACCATTTTATTCTATTTGTAATTATCTTAATATTAATAATAGTTTTGTACCTGCATTTTTTAGTGGAATTATAGAACTTACAAATGGTGTAAAAAATGTTTCTTTAATTACAACAAAATATATTTCTACAAATATCATTATATGCTCATTTCTACTTGGATTTGGTGGAATTTCCGTTGCATTACAAGTTTTAGGGATTATATCTAAAACTGATATTTCTATTAAACCTTATTTACTAGGTAAATTTTTACAAGGATGCTTTAGTGCTTTTTATACATATATTGCTTTAAAATATGTTAGTTTCTTTAATTTAGACTTAGTTACTGTTTTTAACAGTACACAAAAAAGCCATCCAGTTAATATGAATTTTAACTGGATAGCCATAGGATTTTTATTAATTTGTATTATTATTATTTTACAAAAATATCATACCAAAAGGACGCATTTTTAATAACTATATGATAAAAATAGATAAATTATTAATTTATCTATTTTTATTGAGTAATACTTTATTTTAAATATTTCTCTATTCCTATTGCAGCTTTTCTTCCTGCTGCTACTGCTCTACATACGCTTGATTTTGTTTCTGACACATCTCCTCCTGCAAAAACTCCATCTATATTAGTCATTCCATCCTCATTTATTTTTGCTAAGCCTCTTTCTAATTCAATTCCTTGTTCTTCTAATAGTTTTGCATTTGGAGTAAGCCCTATAGCAAACACTACTGTATCTACTTTCAATTTAAAATTACTTTCCTCTATATCAACTGCTTTTCCATCTTCTACTACTGTTTTTATACATTCTATCTCTGTCAAATTTCCATTTTCTCCAAATGCCTTTACTACTTTTGTTAGATAGTTAAACTCTACTCCATCTTCCATTGCTTCTTCTATTTCTCTATCACGCGCTGGCATATTTTCTCTTGCTCTTCTGTATAAGACGTATACTTTTTCAGCGCCCATTTTTACAGCAGTTCTTGAGCAATCCATTGCAACATTTCCTCCACCTATTACAACTGTTATACCTAGATTTTTTATATAATTTCCTTCGTTATATCTTTTTAAGAAATAATCTGATTTGTATATAGAATTGTATTCTTCTTCTGACATCTTATATATACTTGGAATCTGTGCACCTATCCCTAAAAATATTGCATCATATTCTTTTTGTAATTTTGGTAAAAATATATCTTTACCAAATTCTACATTTGCTTTCATCTCTATTCCCATATCTCTTGCTGTATCAATTATGTTGTCTATTGTAGCTTTGTTTAATCTAAAATCTGGAATTCCATATCTTAATATTCCACCAAAACTTTTATCTTTTTCTAATATTATTGATTTAATTCCTCTTCTTGCAAGTTCTATTGCACACGAAATACTAGCAGGACCTGAACCAATTATTGCTACCTTTTTTAATGAGTTTTTCTCTATTTTTTTCATTTTATATGTATATTCATTTTCCTTTGCCCATTCATTAACAAATTTTTCTAGTCTGCCTATTGGCATAGGTTCCCCTTTTATTCCTCTTACACAACTACCTTCACATTGTTTCTCTTGTGGGCATATTGTGCTACATATATTACTAAAAATATTATTTTCTAGCAATATATCATATGCTTCTTTAAAATTTTCTTCCTTTACTTTTGCTATAAAATCTGGAACTCTCGTTTTCATTGGGCATGCATTTTGGCAAGGTTTGTGTTTACAATTTAAACATTTTTTTGCTATTTCTAGTATTTCTGCTATATTTTCCATTTTGTTTCTCCTTTTTTTGCTATAATCCCCCTTTAAAATAGGTAATTTTATAATAATAATTAAAATAATATTAAAATATAAAAGCGAATTAAAAGTAATTTGAATGAACTTTTTTATTTTATATTATTTTAATTATATATTTTGTACACAATTTATTTAAAAAATACTCTATAAGTTTTATAAGCTGAATAAACATCATATTTGCTTGTAACCTCATATGGTGCATGCATTGATAATACTGGAACACCACAATCTATTACATCTATTCCTTTGTTAGCAAATATATAGGCTATTGTTCCGCCTCCGCCTACATCTACTTTTCCTAGTTCTGATATTTGATATAATATATTATTTTCTTCTAGCATCTTCCTTACTTCTGCTACATATTCTGCATTTGCATCTGAAGCTCCTGATTTTCCTCTTGAACCTGTATATTTACATATTCCAATACCTTTTCCTAGCATTGATGAATTATTCTTCTCTGATACAGAAGCATATATTGGATCTAATCCAGCATCAACGTCAGCAGATAACATTTTGGAATTACAAAATACCTTATCTAATAAATTAGCCTTATTTTGTCCTGTTTTGTTCAACATTTCTGCAACAAATGTATCAAATACATTTGCTTCCATTCCTGTATTTCCAACACTTCCTATTTCTTCTTTATCTGCTAATATACAAATTGCTGTTTTTTCTGGTACTTCTACATCTAGTATTGCTCTTAATGAAGTATATGCACATACTCTATCATCTTGTCCATAAGATGCAACCATGCTAGAATCAAATCCTAAACTTCTCGCTTTAAATGCTGGTACTAATTCTATTTCTGAACTTAAGAAATCAACCTCTTTTATTCCATATTTTTGATTTAATATATTTAGTATATTTAGTTTTACTTTTTCTGAAATTTTCTCATCATTATATGGTATACTTCCAATAAGAAGATTTAAGGCTTCTCCGTCTATTCCATTTTTTAGTTTTTTCTCCATTTGTTCTTGTGCTAAATGTGGTAATAAATCTGTTATTGTAAATATTGGTTCTGACTCATCCTCACCTATATTTATTTTAACTTTCTCTCCATTTGCCTTTACTATAACTCCATGAATTGCAAGAGGTATTGTTGTCCATTGATATTTTTTTATACCACCATAATAATGTGTTTTTAAATATGCAAATCCTGTATCTTCATAAAGAGGATTTGGCTTTAAATCTAATCTTGGTGAATCAATATGTGCCCCTACTATGTTTATTCCATCTTCTAATGGTCTTTTTCCCATTACTGCAACATATACATTTTTTTCTCTATTTATATAATAAATTCTGTCTCCTGGATTTAATGAATCTACTTCTTCTATGTTTTTAAAATTGTTTTTTCTTAAAATATCTGTTGAAAATTCAACTGCTTCTCTTTCTGTTTTTGCTCTATTTAAGAAGTACATATACTCGTCACAAAACTTAAATATATTTTGTTTTTCCTCTTCTGTTGCTACTTCCCAACCATTTTTTTTGCTATTAAATAGCTCTTCTTTTAATTTTTCTCCTTCTGTTTTTTCACTCATAATTTTTACCCCTCTCTTTTGTATCTTTTAGAATTATATCATAAGTATTTTTTATTCACAATATTTTAACTCATAATTCTAAACAAAACATTTGCCTTAAATGTATTTTCTTCTTTTAATTTGTTTTTATGCATTTTTAGCTTTTTTTTACATATATTTTATTATATTAATTATTTTTATATGGAGGTTTTTATGGATAGAGATTGTGATGTATATGGAATGAACTTTGAAAGCGACCCTGTACTTAATCCAATGTTACAATATGAACAAGGTTATATGTATTATAGATATTTAACTCAACAATTGGATTATAAAATTAAATGTAAAGAATATGAAAAACTTTATGGAAAGAATACTTAAAAATAAGCACCTAAATATAGGTGCTTTGCTTGTGTTTTTACAGGGTTTAATCTCACTTTTTGATCTTTTTCAACTTTTTGGCAGTAGCTTCTCCACCTCTTATTGCTCTTTCCTCCTTATTTTTTTCAATAAGTTTTTTCAAGGAATCCGTGTCATAAAATTCGCCATTTTTAATAAACTCATTAACGACTTTATGAACTGTCGATTTACTCCACTCACAATATTCTGCTACCTTCCGAAAAGTACCATATAACAAATACTTTTCAGCAATTGATATTTTTTCCTGTTCCGTACTAATCCTATTGCCCATTATCTTCATCCTTTCTATAAAACGGTAACACTATAACTTATATATTATATTATATGCAAAATACTTGCATATATCAATACTTTTTTGGATTTTCACATATTCTTTATTCTAACATTTTTCTTAAATTATATATACTAAATATAAAAAATAGCGTATCTCAAATTTGTTGAAATACGCTATTTTTAGCCATTTTATAAATTTTGGTAGCGAAGGGGAGATTCGAACTCTCGACACCTTGGGTATGAACCAAGTGCTCTAGCCAACTGAGCTACTTCGCCATATGTTATTTAAAATACTTATCTATTATAATAATTTTTTTTTAGTTTGTCAACTGTTTTTGTAATTTTTTGTTTATGTGCAATTGCTTGCATTTATTTTTTCTTTTCTTCTGGTATTACTATGTTCTTCTTTTCTTTGTTTGTCTTTGGCTTTGCAGAATTTAAGTGCTCGTATACTGGTGATATTTTTAAATCAGACCCATCTCCATTAACTACTTTTATATTCTTTTCCATAACAACCTCTCTTTTTCTGTTAATATTATTAACATCATATTTTAAAAAATACATTTTTCTTATAGTAACACAAAAATTTTAATATGTCAAAAAAATAAAACACATTTTCATGTGTTTTATTGCTCTTGTTCATATTCTTGTTCATATTCTTTGTTTCTTACTACTTTTTTATTCATTGATGGAGTTTCTACTTTAGCTTTCATTCCTGTTACTGTATTCTCTCTTCGTTTTCCTCTGTCAATAAACATTGTATTTCCCATACTATCTATCTTTTCAGTTTGTTTTTTTAATGCTTCTAAAATTTGTGCATCTTCTCCTGCAAATGCTTTTTCGTTTATATCCCCACTATCATTTACTTCTTCTTCGTCTACTCTATTTAACCATTCTATAATTTTTCTAAAAAATCCTTTTTCTTTTATTTGTTCCATATTATTCTTCTTAAATTTCTTTAAGAATTTCACCTCTCTTTTCAATAATACAATTTTATTTTAGCATTTTTTATTAGAAAAATCAAGTGTTTGCAATATATTTTTTAATCTTAATTGGTATTTTGTGGCAATTAAATAATAATTTTCTTTATTTCATACAATTAAAAATTAGGCATAATTCAAAAACAATTCCGATTATGCCTAATTCATATTAATTCATATAATCTTTTAACTTTTTGCTTCTACTTGGATGTCTTAATTTTCTTAATGCTTTTGCTTCTATTTGTCTTATTCTCTCACGTGTTACCATAAATTCTTTTCCAACTTCTTCTAATGTTCTAGCTTTTCCATCTTCTAAACCAAATCTCAATTTTAATACTTTTGCCTCTCTTGGTGTTAATGTTTCCATAACTTCTTCTAATTGTTCCTTTAATAGTGTGTATGCTGCTGAATCATGTGGTGCTGGTGAATCATCATCTTGTATAAAATCTCCTAAATGGCTATCATCTTCTTCTCCTATAGGTGTTTCAAGTGATACTGGATCTTGTGCTATTTTCTGTATTTCCATAACTTTTTCTACACTTATATCCATTTCTTTAGCAATTTCTTCTGGAGATGGCTCTCTACCTAATTGTTGTAATAGATGTCTAGATGTACGTATTAGTTTATTTATTGTTTCAACCATATGAACTGGTATTCTTATAGTTCTTGCTTGATCCGCAATTGCTCTTGTTATTGCTTGTCTAATCCACCATGTTGCATAAGTACTAAATTTATATCCTTTTGTATAATCAAATTTCTCAACAGCCTTAATCAATCCCATATTTCCTTCTTGAATTAAGTCTAAGAAAAGCATTCCTCTTCCAACATATTTTTTAGCTATACTTACTACCAATCTAAGGTTTGATTCACATAATTTTTGTTTTGCTTCTTCGTCTCCAGCTAACATTCTCTTTGCTAAATCTAATTCTTCTTCAAATGTTAATAATGGTATTTTTCCTATTTCTCTTAAATACATTCTAACAGGATCATCAACATTTACTCCATCAAAATTCATTAAGTCAATATCTTCAACTGGTTCAATTTTTTCTAAATCTTCTATATCAGGCTCTTCTATATCATCTTTTAATACATCTACACCAATTTCTTCAAAAGCATCAAACACCTTATCAATCTGCTCTAGGTTTGCATCACCTAATTCACTTGCTAATTCTCCATAAGTTATTTGCCCTTTTTCCTTTGCTTTTTTTACTATTTCTTTTACTTTTTCATTTGTATCTTCTATTTTTTCTACTTTCTTTTCTACTTTTTGCTTACTTTTTTCAGTTTTTGTTTTATTATCGTTTGCCTGTTTTTTTATCTCTTCTTTTACATTTTCTACTTCATCTTTTTTTGCTCTTGGCATTGTAAACACCTTTCCTTTCAATTTTACTTAACTCTTGCTAACTCTATAATTATATTGCTTAATTGTTTTTCTAAATTTGATTTTTCCTCTATACTTAAATTCTTGTCTTCAAGCTGTTTTATTATTTGATTTTTTTTATCTGTTAATTTATCTTTTTGATATATATGTATTATGTCTTTAATTGATTTATTTATATCTGTAATTCCATAATCTGTTGCCATTATACCTGTAATATAATTTATTGTTTTCTCATCATTATTAAATAAATCCAATATATTATTTATATTACTATCTCCGTTTTTATATTCTTCATACATTTTTTTTATTATTGCTTTATTTTCTTCTTTTTTTAAATCATCTGGAGATATTACATCTTTTATTTGGTCATATACTCTTTTTCCTTCATTAATTAAAAGTGCAATTATCATATTTTCTCTTTTTACTAAAGTTTCTGTTTCTTGTTCATTTTTTACTTGCGCTTTTACTTGAAAATTTCTTTCAAGTACTTTTTTCCCTTGATTGTTAGCATAATTTAATTTATTAATTTGTGCATATATTGCTTCTTTTGATATTTTATATTCTTCAGAAATTTTTTCTATATAAACTTCTTTTTCTATATCATTATCAACTGTTGTTAATATTTTGGCGATTTCGTTTAAAAATTTTATTTTATCGCTAGTATTATTTATGTCTAACTGTCTTTTCAAAACTTTTACCTTAAACTCTACTAAAGATATTGCTTCTTCTACTAATAAATTAAATCTACCACTTCCATATTTTATAACATATTCGTCTGGGTCTTTTGCACCTTCCATTTGTAATATTCTTACGTCACACCCTATTGCTTTTAGTATTTCCAAGCCTCTTAAAGTTGCTGCTTGTCCTGCTCCATCTGAATCATATGAAATAATAACTTTTTCACAATATTTTCTAAGCAATCTAGCTTGTCCCTCTGTAAGTGCCGTTCCTAAAGATGCAACCACATTATTTATGCCTCTTTGATATAGAGATATTGCATCCATATACCCTTCTACCATTATGAGCTTTTGTGGATTAGAATTTTTTGCAATATTTAAAGCAAATAAATTTCTTCCTTTACTATAAACTATACTTTCTGGTGAATTAATATATTTAGGTAAAGAATCATCTAATACTCTTCCTCCAAAAGCAATTGTTCTATTTCTTACATCAAATATAGGTATCATTAGTCTCTTTCTAAATCTGTCTACATATGAACCATTATCATTTCTTACTACAAGTGTTGACGCAACTACCTCTTCATCCGTATAACCTTGCTGTTTTAAATATGTATATAATTCATTGTAATTTCCTGAATATCCTATTTGAAATGACTTTAATGTTTTATTATCTAATTTTCTTTTCTTTATATATTCCTGTGCAGCTTTTGAAGTTGGTTTATATAAATTTTCATGATAAAATAAAGCAGCTTTTTCATTTATTTCATACACTTTTTTCTTTAAAAATTGTTTTTTATCTTCTGCAGAATTTTCTATTGTAGGTAAGATTATTCCTGCTCTTTCTGCAAGCATTTCTATAGTTTCTCTAAAATCTATATTTTCTATTTTTTGAATAAAGTGTATTACATTACCACCTGCTCCACATCCAAAGCAATGAAATATTTGCTTATCTGGAGAAACAGAAAAAGAAGGTGATTTTTCTTTGTGGAATGGACACAATCCAAAAAAATTTCTACCGCTTCTTTTTAATACTACATATTGTGATATTATATCTACTATATCATTACTATTTCTTATTTCATCAATTAATTCGTCACTATATCGCACCATTTCTTGCACCTTTCTTTTACATAAATATAATATTCGACAGTTAAATCTCAAATCCTTCTTTTGTCGAACAAAATAATGTAAAAACGATATATTTTATGTTAATAGCTTTTCCTATTACCAAAAGCAAAAGGCACGTTTTCACGTGCCCTACCATAATCTCATTATAATTCATCTGTTGAATCAAAGTTATCATCCATATCTCCAATATCAATAACGTCTTCATACGAAATAAATTTCTTTACAATATTATTTGGTATTGGGTTTTTACAATATTCACTATATGATGCATTGATTGTATTGTCTACCAATTCTTCAACTTCATTTTCTGGTGCATGTTCTGCTAATGTTAACTCACTTACTAATATTTGTTTTGCATTCAATAACATTTTCTTTTCACCAGTTGATAATCCTTTTTCTTTTTGTTTAAAACTTAAATTTCTAACTACATCTGCAATTTCATAAGCGTTTCCACTTTTCATTTTATCCATATTATCTCTGTATCTTTTATTCCAATTCATTGACATTTCTGTGCTATCTTGTTCCAATACTTTAAATACTTTTCCTGCAGTTTCTTTATCTATAACATCTCTTACACCAATTTCTTCTGCCTTTACTGTTGGTACCATACATTTTACTTCTCCAGGCATTTTTATTATGTAATAAGCTTGTTTCTCTCCTAATATATCTTTTTCCTCTATTGCTTCTATTGTTCCTGCACCATGCATTGGGTATACTACTTTATCGCCAACGTTAAACATGTAAATCATTCCTTTCCGTATGTTTTTCTCTATCACCGACCATATATAGTATACTACAAATTTTGCTAAAAGTAAATAACAAAATTGGTAAATTATTCTTATTTTTATTTGCTAGTTGATCCAAATCCCCCTAGTCTTGCACCTTCTGCTAAATCATTATCTATTGTTAAAAATTTTTGAAAAATTGCTTGTCCTATTATATCTCCTTTTTTTATTTCTAATGCTTCGTTTTTTATATTATAAAAGGCATACATAAAATGTCCATCATTATCTGGATTTCCATAATAATCTGCATCTATTATACCAATACTGTTTGCCATAACCAATCCTTTTTTACTTGGGTTAGAACTTCTATTGCATAACATTAAATATTCATCTTCTGGCATATATGCTTTTAAACCAGTTTTTACAAGTGTTGGTTTATCTCCCAATTTAAAAGGTAGTATTACACAATCTTCAGCAGCACATACGTCATATCCTGCTGATAATTTTGTTTTTCTCTCTGGCATTGTTATTTCCTTATCTTCAAAACCTTTTGCTATTTCAAATCCTCTTACTCTTTCCATATATATCGCTCCTTTTTATTCTATATAGGTAGACACAAAATCCACCATTACAATACTAGTATTATATATAATTGCTGATTATTTTGTCAATTTCTTAATTCTTTTTATTTTTTTACTTCTCCCAACGTCCATATATTCCACAAGGTAATATTAAATTTGAATCTTTCATTGGTAATCCAATTTCTCCTGATGTAATTTTTCCTTTATAACTTCTATTCATATTTATTGTTAATATATTGCTTAAAACCATAGAAGATATTCCTGTTGTATATGAATTTATTAAGAAAAATAATGGGTTATCACTCAATACCTGCATACATAATTTCACTAGGTTATTAATGCTTTCTTCAAATTGCCATACTTCTCCATTAGCACCTCTTCCATAAGATGGAGGATCCATTATAATTGCATCATATTTATTTCCTCTTCTTATTTCTCTGTTAACAAACTTCACAACATCATCTACTATATATCGTATTGGCTTTTCTTGTAATTTAGATGATATAACATTTTCTTTCGCCCATGCTACCATTCCTTTAGAACTATCTACATGGCAAACAGAAGCACCAGCATACAAACACGCTACAGATGCTCCTCCTGTATATGCAAAAAGATTTAATACTTTTACAGGTCTTTTTGCATTTTGTATTTTATTTATCATCCAATCCCAATTAGCTGCCTGCTCTGGAAATAATCCTGTATGTTTAAATCCCATTAATTTTATGTTAAAGGTTAAATCTTTATAATTTATTTTCCAAGTTTCTGGTAATTTTGTTTTATAACTCCAGCTTCCGCCACCAGTTTTACTTCTAGTATATACAGCATTTGCTTCTTTCCATTTTTCTTCATGTGTTTTTTTATTCCATATTATTTGTGGATCTGGTCTTACTAGTGTATATTTTCCCCATTTTTCTAACTTTTCGCCATTTGCCATATCTAGTATTTCATAATCTTTCCAATCATTTGCTATATTCATTTTCCCCTCCGATTTTATTTATATAATCCACGACCTCTTCAATGCTTTCTCGTGGAGTTGATGCTCCTGCCATTAGTCCTATTTTATCATATTTATTTCTTAATGTTTTTTCTAATAATTCATCATTTTTATTTTGTATCAGTATAGCATTATCGCAATTTATGCAAGATATATCATATAATCTTTTAGTATTGGCACTATTTTTTCCTCCAACAACTATCATTAAATCTACTTTCTTAGATAATTCTTCTGTTTCAGCTTGTCTCATTGCAGTTGCATTACATATTGTATTTTCTATTTCTACCTCACAATCCACTTTTTCTCTTATTCTTTTTACTATATCTTCAAATCGCTCCGTTGAAAATGTAGTTTGTGCTATTATTGCAATTTTACTTAAATTTGATTTTTTAAATTTTTTTATCTCTACATCAATATCATCTACTGATTGTACTATACTAATATTTTCTCCACAGAATCCACTTGTTCCTATAGTTTCAGGGTGAGATTTTTCTGCTATTAAAATTATATAGTAATTTTTATTACAAAAATTTTTAGCTAATTCATGAACCTTTAAAACCTTTGGACAAGTTAAATCTATAATATGTATATTTTTTTTATTTGCAATATCATATACCTCCGGTTTTACTCCGTGTGCTCTTATTATTAGATTTGTATTTTCTGGCACATTATTAATATCATCTACCGTTACAACTCCTGCACTTGTTATATTTTCTATAACTTTTTCATTATGTACTAATTCTCCTAAACAATACAATTCTTTATTTTGTTTTTTTATTGTTTCATATGTCTTATCTACAGCATTTTTTACTCCAAAACAAAATCCAGCTGTTTTTCCGATTATCAATTCCATTTCTAACCCCTTTTATTTTAGCAATATATCAAATTATTAAATAGTAAGCAATATTGCAAAAAATTTATATATTAACAATAAATTTATCATTACAAGTATAATTGTTGCACTAAGTACTCCTGTTATAACCTTATGTCTTTTAAAAACATTTTTCTTTCTATTCTCTTTCATTTCAAGTACATTTCTACACTTATTATACTTAACATTAAAATAATTGTCTTTTGTAATTTCCATAAACATATTACCTCCAAAATATATTTTAGTTGTTATTATAATGATATATTCAAACAACCTTTTATTTCATTAAATATATATTCATGAAATAATACATTTATTCATATATATTATCACAATCGTATGTCATATTTCAACTAAACTTACTATTTATTGCTTAAATTTACTATTCTTTTGGCTAAATCTTCATTTATACCTTTTATACTTGTTAATTCTTCTATACTTGCATTCTTTATATTTTCTATACTTCCAAATTTCTTTAATAATTCTTGCCTTTTCTTCTCTCCAATTCCATTTATATCATCTAATTCAGACTTTAACATTTCTTTTTCTCTTAATTTTCTATGATACTCGATTGCAGTATTATGAACCTCATCTTGAAAAATCGTTATAAAATTCAAAAGCTCTGTACTTATTTTTATTTCATTTCTATCTTTGTCTATTAAAGCTCTAGTTTGATGCTTATCATTTTTTACCATTCCATATACAGGGATATTCAAATTGTATTCGTCTATTACCTCCATAATCGCTCTTATTTGTGTTATACCTCCATCAGCTAAGATAAGATCTGGTAAAACTCCAAAGCCTTTGTTATCTCCACTTAGCGAATGTTTTATTCTTCTTTCAATCACTTCTTTTGTACATTTAGGATCATCTTGCCCATAAACAGTTTTTATTTTAAATCTTCTTGATAAATTTCTTTTTATATTTCCATCAACTGCTACACACATTCCAGCAACGGTATTGGTTCCAGATATATTAGATATATCAAAGCACTCTATTTTTCTTGGTAACTTGTCTAAATCTAATACTTCTTTTAATTCTAATAGGATGCCCTCTTTTTCCTTTGATTTATTTTCCAACGTTATTCTAGCATTATTTTCTGCCATTTCTACAAAACGTAATTTTTCACCCTTTTGTGGAAACTTAAATTCTACTTTTCTTTCAGCCTTTTTACTTAACCATTCCTGTAACACACTTGCCTCTTCAATCTCTTCTTTTAACATTATTTTACTAGGCAAATCATTTTTATCAAAATAATATTGTTTTATAAAACTTGATAATATTTCTTTATCTTCTACTTCTTCTAAATTTTCAAAAAAATAGTGTTCTCTTCCTATCATCTTACTACTTCTTACAAAGAAAATTTCGATACATACTTTTATATTATTTCTTGCCATCCCTATAACATCTATTGTATTTTCATTTATATTAGATACCTTTTGTTTTGCCGAAATTCGCTCTATTGCAAGCTTTTTATCTCTTAGCATTGCTGCTTTTTCATATTCCATTTTATCTGACATCTCTTTTATTTCATCATCTATCTTTTTTATGATTTTTTCTGTTCTTCCCTCTAGCAACATTATAATTTGATTTATTTGTTCTCTATAATCTTCTTTAGATACATATCCCATACAGGGTGCTAGACATTTTTTTATATGATAATTTAAACAAGCTCTCTTATTAGATTTAAAATTTCTGCATTGTCTTATTTGAAATTTTTGTTTAATAAAATCTACCATTTCTTTTGCACTTCCCGGATTCGCATATGGTCCAAAATATTTACTTCCATCGTTTAAAATAGTTCTTGTTATAAATACACTTGGATATTCTGATTTCACATCTATCTTTATATATGGATATGTTTTATCATCCTTTAATAATACATTAAATTTAGGTTTATTTTTCTTTATTAAATTACATTCTAAAATTAGTGCTTCTGCTTCATTATCTGTAACTATATATTCAAAATGGTCTATTAATGATACCATTCTTTTTATTCTTTCTGTTTTTTTGGTTTTTCTAAAATACTGTCTTACTCTATTCTTTAAAGAAACTGCTTTTCCTACATACAATATATTATTATCTTTATCTCTCATAATATATACCCCAGGTTTTCCTGGTAATTTTTTTAATTCTTCATTTATATTAAACATAATTTTATCCTTATCCCTTATTAATTTAAAAGGTCTCCATTACGGAAACCTTTATTTCAAATGTTGTTTACGAGGTTACAAAATTCTACTAAGGATTGTTCGTTTGGAAAAATCAAAGAAAAACTCATATACATTTTTCCTTTTTCCATTGGAAAAGATATCATTTCGCCTGAATCCCAAATTTTTCCCTTATATTTTTCACTTGCATCTACAAATTTCAAGAACGCAGAAATCAAATCTTTTCTAGCTTCTTTGCAGATATTTGTCTCACATATAAAGTTTAATATTGGAAACAGACTCCGCCTTTCTATTTTAATCCTCATAGAGATTTCCATCATAAAACCTTCTTTCTAAAAATAGTATACATAAATTATATCATAAAAATACATTTTGTTCAAACATTTATCTTTGCAATTCTTTTTCATTTAATTCTTTTTGTAATATTTCCTTTTTGATTCTCACAAATTCTAATCTCTTTTCACACCAATTCATATTAAACTTTATGTCTTCTAAATCCTCTTTACTATGGTTACTTTTCTGAATATTTTGCAGTTTTCGATTATACATCTCTAAGTCAACTAAAAAGTCACTTTCTTCTTTGCATACATCATTATACATTTCTTTTAAATGTTTGAAATTTTTTTTACTTATTCCATTTATAAAATTATTTATATTTCCTTTTCCAGCTCTATAATATGAAGCATATTTTTCTTTCATACTTTTATTTTCCATATTATTCTCCAATATTTTAATATTATATTTTCTCTACTGTTGTACCTTCTTTAGAATCTTTTACAATATACCCTTTTTCTTTTATTAAATCTCTTAATTTATCAGATTCTGCCCAATCCTTATTTAATCTTGCTTTATTTCTTTCATCCAATAATTTTTGTACTTCTTCTGGAATCTCATCTTTCTTTAATTCTTCTTTTTTATCTATGTCCAATCCCAAAACTTTATCAAAGTCCAGTAAAAGTTCGGCAAATTGTCTTGATTTTTTAGTATTTTTTGCAACATCCCACACTACACTCATAGCTACAGGCATATTTAAATCGTCATTTATTGCTTCTAAAAATTTAATTTTATAACTTTCAATTTCTTCTTGAGGAATTCTCTCTTCACCTTGATTATGCCTTATATAAGACTCTCTTAACTTTTCTAATGACTTATTTGCTGCATCTATGCCTTCCCATGTGAAATTTAATTTGTTTCTATAATGTGATGTAAAACAAAATAGTTTATATGCTAATGGAGAATATCCTCTTTGTACTATATCTTCTACAAGATATACATTGTTTAGGCTTTTTGACATTTTCCCACCATTTATTAATAAAAATTCCCCATGCATCCAATACCTTGCTGGTATTTTTCCTGTACATCCTTTGCTTTGTGCAATTTCATTTTCATGGTGTGTTGGTATTAAATCTACTCCACCTGTATGTATATCAAACTGATCTCCTAAATATTTTTTACCCATTGTAGAACACTCTATATGCCATCCTGGATAACTTAATCCCCATGGGCTTTCCCATTTCATTAAATGATTTTCTGGTGCTTTTATCCATAAAGCAAAATCGTAAGGATTTCTTTTTTCTTCATCTAATTCAACTCTTGCTCCAGCTTTTTGTTCTTTTAAATTTATACCAGAAAGTATACCATATGTATCTAATTTTGAAACATCAAAATATATAGCTGTAGATGTTTCATATGCATAACCATTTTCCATTAATTTTTCTACATATTCAATCATCTCTTTTATATTATCTGTTGCCTTACATATAATTTCTGGCAAATCTATATTTAGTCTTTCTAAATCTTTCATAAACAAATCTGTATAATACTTAGCAATTTCTAATGGAGATTTTCCTTGTTCTTTTGCAGATTTTATCATTTTATCTTCTCCTTCATCTGCATCTGAAACTAAATGTCCAACATCTGTTATATTCATAACATGCTTTAATTTATATCCATTATATTTCAATGTTCTTCTTAATGTATCCATAAATATATTTGTTCTCATATTTCCTATTGTAGCATCTTTATATACTGTTGGTCCACAAGAATACATTGTAACAACATCTTTGTTCAATGGAATAAATTCTTCCTTTTTTCTTGTTAATGTATTATAAAATTTTATTTGCATAAATACCTCCTTATTTCATTCATAATATATTTTATTAGGGCACGGTACCCCGTGCCCCTGCATAATATTTAAGGTGTCACTGTTGCTGCTGTTGGTGCCACTGATGGTAATACTGGTGTAGCTGTTGGTGCTGTACTTGGTAATGCACTTGGTACACTTGATGGTGCTACACTTGGTGTCGTGCTAGGTGATGGCTTTGCACTAGGTTTACTTGATGGTGATGTACTTGGCTCTACAGTTGGTGTTGGCGATGGACTAGGTGATGGGCTAGGTGATGGCTCTTCTGGTTTAACATGTACTTCACACGTTTCTTCTGGCAACATATCTTTTGCATCAGCCGCCTTTTCCCATGCTCTATCTTTATCACTATTTGGTCTTGTTATAAATACCATCTCTATTGCATTTGGACAAAAATCATTTGCTAATTTTATTTTTCCATCTTCTCCTATACACACTTTTCTCTTTACATGAGTTTCACAACTCTTTGTTGGTACTGTTCCTTTTACAAATTCTTCTGTATACACACATCCTGCTTCTTCACAATCTTCTGTTGGTAATAACCCTGATTTTTTACAAACTTTTGCAGTTACTATATTTCCTGTTCTTTGAAAACTTTTTGATTCTAATCCTGTATGAACTTTCTTCATAACAGCCGTCCATATTGCTGCTGCTGTATTTCCTGTTGATAATTTTTCATCTTTATCGAATCCATACCAAGTTGCTGCTGCATAATATGGTGTAAATCCACAAAACCATCTTTCATTACTATCTGTTGTTCCAGTTTTACCGCAAGTATCCATATTAGGAAGTTTAGCACCAGGATATGTTCCTCCACTAGATACTGGACCTCTTAAGATACTTTTTAATATATATGCATTATCTGCACTCATTACAGTTCTAGTTTCTGGATTTGCTTCTAATACTACATTTCCATTTGAGTCAGTAATTTTTGTATAAAATTTAGGTTCTATGTATACACCATCGTTAGCAATAGTTGCATAAGCTGCTGCCATATCTAAAACTTTTGCTCCATTTGTTATTCCTCCAAGTGCTGTTGCTGGATTGGCATCTGTATCTACTAATGTTGTTAACCCAAATTTTTTTAAATATTCCACAGATTTTTCAGGACCTAATACATTTATCATTTTTACCTCTGGTATATTTCTAGAAACTTTTATTATGTCTCTAACTACCATAAGTCCTGTATATCCTCCACCAGAGTTTTTAGGCCACCCTGTAGCTGTTGGTGTATCATCTACTACTGTTGCAGCTGTAATTAATCCTTCCTGTAAACTTGGTCCTATAACTGCTATTGGCTTTATTGTAGAGCCTGGCTGTTTTGGTTGTTGTGTTGCTCTATTTAGGCATCTTGCTGTTTTTTCTCCAAAACCTCCGACAGTTGCAACTACTTGACCTGTTTTATAATCTATAATTACCATTGCTGATTGTGTTGTTGCTCTTACATCTGTGTCATTTCCTTCTGAATCTTTTACATAATATTTACCTGATTTTATTAAATACTTTGTGTTTTTGTATTCTTCCTCCATTGCATTTTGCATTGATGTTACTTGTGTTGAATATATTGTTAAACCTCCGTTATAAAGGTAGAATTCCGCTGCTGAACGTGTCATTTCTGGATTTGCCTTTTGAATATCATTTAATACTTGTTCTATTAATGCATCTGTATGATATGAATAAACATTTAAGTCTGTATTTCCTTTAGTAAATACTAGCCCATTTTTTACCTTTTCCACAGCCTCATTATAGATTTCTTCTGATTCAATTTTTCCTAATTCATGCATTTTATCTATAACTGTTAATGTTCTTGTTTTTATCTTTTCTTTCATTTCTTCGCTGTCTTCAAAAGGTCTATATGAATTAGGAGAATTATTTATTCCTGCTAAAAAAGCTGATTCTGCTAAATCTAATTCTGACGCATTTTTATTAAAGTATAATTTTGATGCCATTTGCACGCCATATACATCTTCTCCCATAAATATCATATTTAAATATAATCCTAGTATTTCATCTTTCGTTAAAGTTTTTTCTAAATTATATGCTCTTGCCATTTCTTTTATCTTTCTTGTAGCATCTCTTTCATCTTCCTTTGTTATGTTCTTTACCAATTGTTGTGTTATTGTACTACCACCAAAAGATGAATTTCCTTTAAATATATAAGATATAGTTGCTGCTGCCGTTCTTTTTATATCTATTCCTTGATGCTCATAAAATCTTTCGTCTTCTATCGCAACAAAAGCAGATGGCAAATACTTTGACATTTCATCTATTGAAATACTATCTCTTTTCTCATTTGCACTTAAAGTAGCAATAACATTTCCATCTGTATCTAATATTATCGTGTTTTCGCTGCTAACTCTTAATTTATCTATTGGAATAGAATATTTCTGAAAGATTCCAAATATCATTCCAGCAATGATCCCAGCAGCAATTAAAAATATTATTAATAAACCAATCACTACCCACAATATAATTTTCCTAGCTTTTGATTTCTTTTTTTTAGTTTTTACATTTTTTGCATTACTATTTTTAACTCCATTTACATTAGCATTTTTATTTGTATTTTTATTTGTATTATTTTTGCTCTTCTTTTTCTCTGGCATTTATATTTTCCTCCTTACCTAGGGATATAATAATTTTATTATATTACATATGTATAAAAAAAGAAAGTAATTTTGCAAATTTTATACCATCATTACAAAAAATTATAATCTTCTATTATTTCTCCTACATTTGTTATCAATTTTGCACCTTGTTTTATTAACTCATTTGTTCCTATAGAGTTAGGGCTAGTTATGTTTCCTGGTACTGCATATACGTTTTTCCCTTGCTCTAAAGCAAAATCTGCAGTTATTAATGAACCACTTTTTCTACTTGCTTCTACTACTAAAACTCCATTCGATAATCCGCTTATTATCCTATTTCTTGCAGGGAAATTTATGGACAATGGTCTTGTCCCTAATGCATATTCCGTAATAATTACTCCATTTTTTTGTATTATCTCTCTATATAAATACTCATTTTCCATTGGATATATCTTATCTAGTCCATTTGCAACAATTGCTACTGTAATACCATTTGCATTTATTGCACCAATATGTGCATTTGCATCAATTCCTCTTGCTAGTCCACTTATTACATTAATATTATTCTTAGCCAACATATATGACATTGTTTTTGCTATTTTTTTGCCATATTCACTTGCATTTCTTGAGCCAACTATTGCAATTGACAAATTATTTAATATATCTATATTTCCTTTTGTATATAAAACTACTGGTGAATCATATATATGCTTTAAACTTTTAGGATATTTCTCATCACATATTGATATTAAATTTATATCATTTAGTTTCATATATTCTAAATGTTTTTGTAAATCCGTCTTATATCTTTTGTCAATTAATGCATCTGCTTTTTCTTCATTTTTTAATATGTAAATTGCTTCTGATTTCGATATATTCCATAATCTACTTATATCATATTTTTTTAATAACTTTCTCTTTTCTGTTACAGTTAATTCAGATATTCTTGAGAGCCATACCCAATAAATTGTATTTTCCAAAATACAAACCTCCTAATATTAGATTGCCCCCATAAAATATTTAATAAATTTTCTATTGTTCAGATGCTTTTACAATATTGCTCATTAACATTGCTACTGTCATCGGTCCAACTCCACCCGGTACAGGTGTTATATATGATGCTTTTTCTTTAACGCTTTCAAAATCAACGTCTCCACAAATTGAACCATCTTGTAATCTATTTATCCCAACATCTATGACAACTGCTCCCTCTTTTATCATATCTGCCGTTAAAAATTTTTCTCTTCCAACAGCAGCCACTATTATATCTGCTTTTTTAGTAATATCCAATAAATTATTTGTTTTAGAATGACATATTGTAACAGTTGCATTTCTATTTAATAAACATTGTAACATAGGTTTTCCTACAATATTGCTTCTTCCTATTACTACTGCATTTTTTCCTTCTACATTAATATTATATTCTTCTAATAATTTCATTACTCCTGAAGGTGTACATGCTATAAAGCAGTCTTGCCCTAAGCAAAGTTTCCCTACATTTACCGGATTAAATCCATCAACATCTTTTTCAGGAGCAATTGTTCTAAAGGCTAAATCTATATCAAGATTTTTAGGTATTGGACTTTGTAGTAATATACCATGTATATCTTCTCTATTATTCAAATTTTTAATCAAGCCTAATAATTCCTCCATTTGTATTCCAGCATCTAATATATATTCCTCACAGTCTATACCAACTTCTTCGCATGCTTTACTTTTATTTTTTATATATATTTTAGATGCACTATTATCCCCCACCATAATTACAGCAAATTTTAAAATTTTTCCTTGTTTTTTTAATTCTAAAACTTTATCTTTCAAATTACTTCTTATCTTTTGTGCTACTTCTTTTCCATTAATTATAGTTGCCATTATTTACCTCCGTACGACATTCTAATTTTATTTTATCTTATTTTATAGTATAAAATTTATTTTTTCAACATATATTCTTATATTTTATTATTTTTTTTATTTTTGTATTTACAACTAAAGTTTAATCATATAAAATACTAGAAAAAAGAAAATATTATTAATGGTGAAAAAATGTATACTTTTCTATCAAAAAATGAATTAGAAACAAAACGATTTGCTAAAATTTTAGCTAGTAATTTTAAAAAAGGAGATATAATAATTTTATCTGGGGATTTAGGCTCAGGGAAGACCAAGTTTACGGAAGGAATTTTGTCTTATTTTGGACTTGAAAATGAAATATCTAGCCCTACTTTTACTATTGTTAATGAATATGATAGTAAAAATGTACCTATATACCATTTCGATGTATATAGGCTTTCTGATGTTGACGAGTTTTTTGCTATTGGCGGAGATGAATATTTACAAAATGGTATATGCATAATAGAATGGGGCGAATTAATAGAATCAGTTTTACCTAAAAATTATTTAAAAATTTCGTTTAGCAAAGACTCTACTAATGATAATATACGTATTCTTAATTTTGATACTTTTGGAGATAGGTTTGACAGTTACATTATTACTTCACTAAGTGAATTTAAGGGGGATTCAAATTGAAAATATTAAGTATTGACACATCTAGTAACCTATGCTCTGTTGCATTACTAGAAGATAACCAAACTATACAGGAATTAGTAATAGATAATGACAAAACTCATTCACAAAATTTAATGCCATTAATCCAAAATTTATTTGTAAAATCAAATATCGGATTACCTGAAATAAATCTAATTGCTTGTAATAAAGGTCCTGGCTCTTTTACTGGAATTAGAATAGGAATCGCCACTGCAAAAGCAATTGCTGAAGTTTCAAATATTCCTGTTATTGGTATAAGCTCTTTAGATTGCTTAGCTTATAACGTTCCAAATGCTACTGGAGCTATTTGCTCTCTTATAGATGCTAATAATAACCAAGTTTACTGTGCTTTATTTGATAAAAATTATAATCTTATCAGTGAATATCTTGCAGATGATATTTCTAATATTATATCAATTTTAGGTAATTATAATGATATAACATTTGTAGGAACAGGTTCAATTAATTATAAAGATACTTTAATTGCTAATTATCCAAATGCAAAATTTTCTACAAACAACAATCAGCATTCTTCTAATGTTGGAAAGTGTGCTTTTGAAAAATATAAAACTGGTTATACTGAAAATGCAGATACTGTTTTACCTATGTACTTAAGAAAATCACAAGCTGAAAGGATGAAAGAATTACATGGATAATGTTGAAATTAGTAATATGACTATTTCTGATTTTGAAGTTATATCCCCCATACTTAATTCAGATTTTGATGATTTTTGGTCTACCGAAGTTTTAAAATCTGAATTAAATAATGAAAATTCTTTTTATATTGTTGCAAAATATAATGATGAAATCATAGGTTTTGCTGGTATTTGGAAATCTATAGATGATATACATATAACAAATATTGTTGTAAAAAAAGATTTTAGAAAAAATGGTATAGGAACTTTACTATTACAAAAACTTATATCTTTGACAAATCAATTTCACTATAAAGAATTAACATTAGAAGTTAATTCTTCTAATATACCAGCTATAAAATTATATTCGAATTTTGGATTTAAAAAGCTAGGAATTAGGAAAAAATATTATAATAATACAGACGATGCAATTATTATGACATTGTATCTTTAAAAAATGCCATAGTATATTGTTTTTATTAAATATAAAATATAAATCTGGTTTTACCAGAAGTGGAGGTACTAATGAAAAAAAATGAATTATCTTACAAAGATCTAAAAAATGTATGCAATCCAGATGTATTCTCTTTTGAATCAACAGGAGACTTAGATACTATAGGTCTTGTTTATGGACAGGATAGAGGTATCAAAGCATTGGAATTTGGTTTAAATGTTGGTATAAAAGGATACAACTTATACTTAGAAGGGCCTATGGGCGTAGGAAAAACAATGTATACAAAAAATTACTTAGATACTATTGCAAAAAAACAAAAAAAGCCATCTGATTGGTGTTATATATATAATTTTGAAAATTCAAATGAACCTATTGCAGTATCTCTTCCTGCTGGTTCTGGAAAAGAATTCAAAAACGATATGGATAATTTTATAAAAGATATAAAGGTTGACATTAAAAGAACTTTTGATAATGATGATTTTGAGAAAGAAAAAAAGCTTATTAAACAAGAGTTTGAAAACAAAAGAAATTTATTATTAGAAAACTTAAATAAAAAAACAATGGAACAAGGTTTTTCTGTAAAAGCAACGCAAAGCGGTATATATATGATGCCTGTTATAGACGGAAAAACTATTGAAGAACAAGAATTTGAAAAATTAGATGCTAGTATAAAAAAAGATTTTGAAGACAAATCTGCACTTGTTCAAGAGCAAGTTTTTGAAGTACTTAATGAAATCAAATTAATTGAAAAAGAATCTGACAAAAAAGTAGAAGAATGGCAATCAAATGTTGCACTACTTACTATTAACGTTCATATTAGTTCATTAAAATCTAAATACAAAAAAATTAAAAAAATTGTTAAATTTTTGGATGATGTTAGGTCTGACATTTTAAAAAATGTTTCTTTATTTTTAGTTGATGAAAATACTGTTCAAAAAAATCCGCAAGGTCGTCCTCAACCAGAAACAACAATAAAACCTTGGCTTAATTATAGAGTTAACTTATTTGTTGATAATAGCTATCTTGAAGGTGCACCTGTTGTAATGGATTCTAATTATACTTATCACAATATGTTTGGTAAACTAGAATATGAAAATCAATACGGAATGTTAAAAACCGATTATACTATGTTAAAACCAGGTCTACTTCATAAAGCAAACGGCGGATATATCATGTTACAAGCTCAAGATTTATTATCAAATTCATTATGTTATGAAGCATTAAAAAAAGCATTAACTATTAAAGAATTAAATATAGAAAATGCTATAGATCAACGTTCTTCTATGGTTATGGTATCTTTAAAGCCAGAACCTATACCACTAGATGTAAAAGTATTAGTTGTTGGTAACTCAAATATTTACCATACTCTATTAGCTGTTGATCCAGATTTCAAAAAATTATTTAAAGTTAAAGTAGAATTTGAAGAAGACGCACCAAGAACAAGCGAAAACATAGTTAAACTTTCTAAATTTGTTCATAGCTATTGTTCAAAAGAGGGACTTCTAGAATTAGACCGTGAGGCTATGGCAAAAGTAGTTGAATTTACATCTCGTCTTGCTGGTGATCAAGAAAAGCTTTCTACAAAATTTAATGAAATAGGTGAAATTGTTGGAGAAGCAGCAACTTGGGCAAAACTTTCAAGGAAGAAAATAGTTACTAAAGATTTTATTCAAAAAGCACTTGATGAAAGAATAGATAGAGTAAAAAAATATGATTCAAGATATCTTGAAATGATAAAAGATAATACTTTATTAATAAATACGGATGGATTTAAAGTTGGGGAAATAAATGGACTTACAGTTATGACTATTGGTGATTATTCTTTTGGAAAGCCTGCCAAAATAACAGTTAATACCTATATGGGCAAAAGCGAAATTATCAATATAGAAAGAGAAGTTGAAATGTCTGGTTCTACTCATTCAAAGGGTGTTCTTATATTATCAGGCTACATTGGAGAACAATTTGCTCAAGAACAACCTTTATCACTTACTGCAAGTATTTGTTTTGAACAGCTATACGGAGGAGTAGATGGAGACAGTGCATCTAGTACAGAAGCATACGCCTTACTTTCTAGCTTATCTGGTATACCAATTAATCAATCAATTGCTGTAACAGGTTCTGTAAATCAAAAAGGTATGATTCAACCTATTGGTGGAGTTAATGAAAAAATTGAAGGTTTCTTCCAAATATGTAAAATGAGAGGTTTAAATGGAAATCATGGAGTAATTATTCCAATTCAAAATGTTAAAAATCTAAATCTTTCTGATGAAGTTGTTGAAGCTGTAAAGCAAGGTTTATTCCATATATATTCTGTAAGCACAATTGACGAAGGTATTGAAATATTAACAGGAGTTCCAGCAGGTAAGAAAGATAAAAATGGACAATTCCCTGCTGGCACAGTTAATTATCTAACTTATGAAAAATTAAGAAAATATGCTAAAAATAGTAGAGAAAATAAATAAACCAAACTAAACTTTTGCCAAAATCCAATTTATATGTTATAATTATGTTAATACTGTATATTCTCCTACTCGAGACAACACAGTAAATACTAAAAGGAGGAATGTATGAATGATTAATCATACAATTATTTATGTAAAAGGATTCTCCCAGTTAGCATCTACAATCGAATCTATGGAGCTTAAAAACTTTGAGGTTGCAGGTATTGCAAGTGACGACGGTGATTTCGCAATAGTATTCAAACCAGCTCCACAGGAATCACCTAAGCCAGTACTGGACGATTCCAACCTTCCAGAAAGTCTTGATGACTTAGCTATTCTTCAAGGAAGGCATTTTGGCGAATAACTTTAACTTTTTTCTGCCAAAAGACTCAGAATTACAAATCTGAGTCTTTATCTTTTTCTTTTGTATTTACTATTGAATAAAGTTTATAATTATTATATATTATAGTTATAAATTTTAGAAAATAATATGTTACAAGAAGGGAATGATTATCATAGTGCAAAATAAACAGTCAATATTAGAAAAAAAACTATTTTGTGTTCCTAATATAACAGATTTAAAGGATATGCTATATAAATCTGCTACTAAATTTAAAAACAAATTTGCTTTTAAATTAAAAGATACAACTGGTAAAATATATGGGGTAACTTATGAAAAGTTCAAAAATGATGTTGAAGCTCTTGGAACATCAATTGCAAAGCTAGGGCTAATTGGTAAATCTATTTGTGTTATAGGTAAAAACAGTTATAATTGGGCTGTCTCTTATATTACCTCTAGCATATTAGGCACAGTAGTTCCTCTTGACAAGGAATTACATCCAGATGATATTATTAATTTTATTAATGTTTCAGAAAGCTCTGCAATAATTGGAGATGATAAATTTATATCTACTATCTCTTCTTTAAAAAATAGTTTAATTAATACTAATTTAACTTTAATAAATATGAGTAATTCATCATTAAATATAGAAAATTGCACCAATTTTAATTATTTATTATCAAATGGTGCAGAATTAATAAATAATAATGATTTTACTTTTAGAAATATTCAAATTAATCCAGATGATACTAGAATACTTCTCTTTACATCTGGAACAACAGGAAATGCGAAGGGAGTTTGTTTATCTCATAAAAATATTTGCTCAAACATAATGTCTATTGCGCAAACAGTCAAAGTAGATCCTTCCGTTACTGTGCTTTCAATACTAC
Organism: uncultured Clostridia bacterium; assembly: GCA_934178555.1. Classification (GTDB taxonomy): domain Bacteria; phylum Bacillota; class Clostridia; order TANB77; family CAG-508; genus CAKPQL01. The sequence goes on along the minus strand of CAKPQL010000005.1, from coordinate 36,471 downwards.
CAATTCATCATACATATGAATGTACAATTGGATTTTTATTAGTGTTATATGGTGGTGGAACTATTACTTATTGTGACGGTTTAAGACATATTCAAAAAAATATTGAAGAATATAAACCTTCTTTTATTTTATGTGTTCCATTATTATTAGAGAATGTTCATACAAAAATAATGAAAACCATGAAAAAAAGCCTACCAGAAAAATATTTTTTAAACAATAACCATGTAATGGATAATATACCTCTTATTTTAAGACCTATTGTTAAATATAAAATAAAAAAATCACTTGGTGGAAATATGAAAACTTTTATAGTTGGAGCCGCTAGTCTTAATCCTACTATTGTAGAATCATTTTTCAAGCTTGGTATAAAAGTTTTACAAGGTTATGGACTTACAGAATGTTCTCCTTTAGTTGCAGGAAACAATGATTTTTTTCATAAGGCTGACTCTGTTGGTATGCCAATACCAAATGTAGAATATAAAATTTATAATCCAGATTCAGATGGTTGTGGTGAAATAATTGTAAAAGGACCTAATGTAATGAAAGGATATTTTAAAGATGAAGAAGCTACAAAAAAAGCACTAGTTAACGATTGGTTCCATACAGGAGATATAGGAAGAATAGATGACGACGGCTTTTTATATATTACAGGAAGATGTAAAAGTGTCATTGTTACAAAAAACGGAAAAAATATTTATCCTGAAGAAATTGAATACTTTTTAAATGATAATCAGTTTATTTCAGAAGCTTTAGTTTACGGTGTAAACTCTGATACAGATACTGTAGTTAATGCTAAATTGTTGCCAAATATGGAAGCAATATGCGAAAAGTTAAATACATCCGAACCTTCTAATGAAGAAGTAGAAGAAATTATCTCCAATGTTGTAAAAGAAATCAATTCAAGATTTCCTAATTACAAACATATAAAATCTTTCAAAATATTAAAAGAGGCTTTAGAAAAAACTACAACGCAAAAAATTAAAAGATATGGAAGCAATATGGAATAATTTATATAGTTTACTTCTAAAATCCATATATTTTTCTAATATATTGACAATATAATATATTCCTTTAATTGGTTAATACTATAAACATAGGTAAACCTCTTACAGAATTCGCTATTGTTATAGCTTAACCTCAAAAAATAATATATTATATTGTCTTAAAATGTTAATGAAATTCATCAAAAAGCTTTACTTAATATCTTCTTCTGCAACGACATCCACAACTACTGTTATTACTACTATTATTATTACAATTATTACTACTATTTTCATCATTATTATTATTTTCACTAATTCTTTCTAACAAGTCTAATAAACGATTACAAAAATCATCGTTATCGTTATCACTGTCTCTATTACAACAAAGAATTCTCTTTATAAATCTAACAATTAAAGCAGTTATAAATGCTAAAATTGTATATACAATAGTCGCAATTAAAAAGTTTACATCAAAAGCAGCAAATGTAACAATCAAAAATATTGCAAATATTATTGATGCTACTATAAATGGGCATTTAAATATTTTTTCTAATGCAGCTGCTATTATTATAGTTGCAAGTGGTAGCGCAAAAAAAATCAATAAAATATTCATATTCTTTCCTCCTAGCTTTTCATGTATCTTATTACATTATATGAATATTTTATTAATTTGTGATTTAATAATATACTTCCACTAAATATAATCCATGTGCCGGCAATGTTTTTCCTGCTTTTGTTCTATCTTTTTGCTCAATTATATTTTTTATATCTTCTACTTTTATTTTTCCGTAATCCAACATCTACTAAAGTTCCAGAAATAATTCTTACCATATTATATAAAAATCCGCTTCCTGTAAGCTCTATTTTTATTCTTTCTCCATCTTCTATTATATCTGCTGTGTATATTTCTCTAACACTACTTTTACTACTAGTTCCACTTGACTTAAAAGCTTTAAAATCGTGTCTTCCAATAAAGTATTTTGAAGCCTCTCTCATTTTTTCTACATCTAATTTTATTGGCATATGATATTCTAGCCCTCTATAAATTGCACTTCCATTAACCGAATTATTTATTATATATCTATATTTCTTTCCCTTACAATTATATCTACAATGAAATCCTTCATCTACCTCTATTGCATCTTTTACTACTATGCTATTTTTTACCTGTGAATTTATTGCTAAGCAAAGTTTTTGAATTGGTATATTGCTATTTGTTTTAAAATTTGCAGTTTGTCCTAATGCGTGAACTCCTGCATCTGTTCTTCCAGAAGCATACAATTCCACTTTTTCTCCAGTTATTCTCTCTATAGCATTTTCTATTTCTCCTTGAATATTGGGTTTATCTGGCTGTTTTTGCCATCCATTAAACCCTTTTCCATCATATTCTATTATTAATTTTATATTTCTCATTAAAATTACCTCTTATTATAAAATTTTGTTCATTATAGCATATTTTAAAGCACGTTGCAACGATTCATATACAGTGCATAATAGTTTAATTTTTATAAAAAAAGGAGCAGCATTATGCTGCCCCCCTTTCGCTTAGGAGTTTAGTTACCGTCAGTTAATTTCTGCTACTTCGACGTCACAGGATTCGAAAATACCCTTGCAAAGGAAATTTCCTTTCACATCGAGGATATGGCAGGTGATAGTTCCTTCACATACTAAATCCTTTTCAACCTCAACTTCGCAGCAGATAATACCTCCGTAAACCCAAAGATTTCCGGCAATTGATATTTTTTCTGTGCTTTCGATAAAGCCGTGAACAATAATATCACCGTCGAAATTATCCGGTATGATTCTTAAGTCTTTCTCCGTTATGTCGTGGTTAAACACAACTATTGGCCGCTGGTTTACTACTTTCTGCTCCATCATTATGGAACACCTCCTAATAATATTTTATTAAGCTTCCTAGCTTGGGAACTATATTATTATATCACATTTATGTTAATTTGTAAATCAATATTTCTTAATATAAGCACCTCTTTTATGTAATAAACTATTAATACAATATGTAAAGTAAAAGACACGTCAAAAACGTGCCTTCAGATATTTATTTCTTCTTTTTTATATTTAAAAACTTTATTTTGTTTTCTCTTTTTTCTGTTACAAATCTATCTGTAATTATATTTTTTATTAATATTTTCTTTAATGCATCTTCTTGTACATCAGCTATTAATGTCCCATCTTTTGCTATTGATATTTTTCCTGTTTCTTCTGATACTATAACTGCTATTGCATCAGATTCCTTTGATATTCCAATTCCAGCTCTATGCCTTGTTCCAAGCTCTCTTGCAATATCTGCATCACTTGCAAGTGGCAACATACATGCTGCTGCCATTATCTGATTTTCACTGATTACAACTGCACCATCATGTAGTGGCGTTTTAGGTTCAAATATATTTACTAATAATTGTGGTGATATTTCTGCTTTCATCATTATTCCTGTATTTATTATATCTTTTATTTTTATATCTCTTTCTATTACTATTAATGCTCCTATTTTATTTTTTGAAAGCTCTAATGCTGCAATTACTATTTTATATATATTTTCCTTTGTTTTAGTCGCCAAATCTTTGTCAATCCCAAAGAATTTAGTTATTTTACTTGTTCCTAATTGTTCTAATGCTCTACGTAACTCTGGTTGAAATATTACAATTAAAATTATCACTCCATAAGTCATAAATGATGTAAGTATATAATTTAGTATATTTAAACCTAATAATGAACTAATCCATGTTGCCAAAATCAATAATATTATACCTTTTAATAATTGCCATGCTCTTGTATTCTTAACTACCTTTAATAATTTATATGCCAAATACAAGACAATGCTAATATCCAATATTAGCATTACTAATTTAACAGGATTTTGATATAATATATCCCAATATCCTACAATTCTATTTTGATATATTTCATTTAATTTAATAAAAAAATTATTTATCATATGTACCTCTTTTTTTATTATTTCTTAAATACATAATTAATAAGATAAAATACTAATGTTCCTACTGTTCCTACTACCATTAATAAAGCTAAGAATCCTGCCATTATTCTTGTTGCTAATTTTCTTTTGTCTATTTTTTTCTTTTCCATTTTTATTCTCTCCTATCTCTAGTAAATATATATCTATTTTGTATTTGTTATATCATATACCTTTAATAATTTCAACTAAATAATTATACTTTTAGTTTTTTTATTTTTTTTATTTCATCGTATAGCTTTTCTATTTTTTCCTGTCTTGCCTTTAATGCATCCATATATTCATATAACACATCTTTATAATTTTCTATTGTTTCATTTTTTTCTAATAAAATTTTTATTCCTTCTGCAAAATATTCTTGTTTAGATTTTCTTTTTTGAGTTATCATTTTATTGTAATATTTATCAATTTGTTCTAATCTTTCAATTTGTGATTTTAAATATTCTATATATTCATACAAACATGAAATTTCATATTCCACATCATCAATTACTACTTTTAGTAATATTTTTACTATTTTAGGATTTACCTTTCCCAATTTTGAATCTGATGTTAATTTTGCAAGAGCACCTAATTTTTCATTTGGTTTAGAATCATTTATTATTATCTTCAATGTATCAGATATATCTATATGTGATTTATATTGCCTTTTACTTACAATTGCATCGTATTCATCTGCTACCCTAATTATTTGTGCCTCCAACGGAATATTCTTTTTCGTTAAACCATCTGGATAGCCTGTACCATTTAATGCCTCATGATGACTTCTTGCACCTACTGCATAAGGTCTTAGTTTTAAATCCTTCATACACATATCATATCCAATCACTGTATGCGTCTTCATGACTTCATATTCCTCATCTGTAAGAGGGCCCTGTTTTTGTAAAATACTTGGTGGTATAAATAATTTTCCAATATCATGTAAATAGGCACATATTGTACAATATATTGTGAATTCTTTATTCAAATGCATATATTCACATATTCTGCATGTTAAATTAGCAACATTTTCACAATGTTTCCTTGTAAATACATCTAAGTTATCTAGCATATTTAATTGATATCTCATTTTATCATCTAAGTTGTACGATTTTAAAACGGTTTTACTATAGAAATCAAATTGTTCTTTCATTTGTATCTCCTTATTCTCTACCTTTAGTAATGTAATATATAATTTTTACTTATTTGCATTTATTATATTTCATTACACATAGAAAATCAACAGGAAATTTTTTCTTTCACACTTCGACAAATTTCATCATAATATATATAAGTCCTATTATATCTTTTGAGGTGATATAGTTGAAAAGAAATTTTATTTCATATTTCAAAAAATCAAAAATTTCAGAAAAAAACTTAAAACATGGAAGTATTGTTGCAAGAAAATCTTATAAAAAAGATATATTATTTATAATAGACAGAATTATTAAAACTAAAAATAACGATAACATCGCTATTTTAAAAGGATTAACGGTTAGAATTGTAGCAGATTCCCCTTTATCTGACTTAGTTTTAATAAATAAGCCACCACAAGATAATTATTTAAATAAATTTAATAGGTCTTTTATTCAAAGTGATGCTATCATATTACATTTAGATGGTGATAGAAGATATAGCGAAAAATCTGCTAAATATTATAAACAAGCAGGATTAAAAGCCATTGTAAAAAATATACCAGAAAATAAACAAGCAAATTTTATAAAAGAATTACTTGAACGTTATAAACCAGATATACTAGTAATAACAGGACACGATGCAATGTTAAAGAATGGTTCTGATAAAAATAATATATATAATTATCGTAATTCTAAATATTTTATTAATACTGTAAGAGAAGCTAGAAAATGGGCAAATTCAAATGAGAAATTAGTTATTTTTGCAGGTGCTTGTCAAAGTTATTTTGAAGCAATAATGAATGCAGGTGCAGATTTTGCATCTTCACCTGGAAGAATTTTAATAGATTTTATTGATCCACTTATTGTTGCTCAAAAAATAGCTACAACTGATGTACGAAAATATATATCTATTAATGATATCGCTTCTTTCTTAAGTAGTGGTACTAATGGAATAAGCGGTACTATAGTTAGAGGTAAAAAAAATCCAACCTAGTGGTTGGATTTTTTTGCTATTATTTTGCATATTCTATTGCACGCGTTTCTCTAATTACATTAACTTTTATTTGACCTGGATATTCCATTTCATTTTCTACTCTTTTTGCAACATCTCTTGCCAATATAACCATCTCATCGTCAGAAACTTTTTCTGGTTTTACTATAAGTCTTACTTCTCTTCCTGCTTGTATTGCAAAAGATTTGTCTACTCCTTCAAATGAATCTGCAATTTTTTCTAATTGTTCTAATCTTTTAATATATGTTTCTAATGTTTCTCTTCTAGCACCTGGTCTTGATGCAGATATTGCATCAGCAGCTTGTACAAGTACAGCTTCTAATGATTTTGGTTCCACATCACCATGATGAGCTTGAACTGCATTTATTATTATTTCGTTTTCTTTATATTTTCTTAATATGTCTACACCTATTTCTACGTGTGTTCCCTCCATGTCATGGTCTAATGCTTTTCCTATATCATGCAATAAACCTGCACGTCTTGCAATTTTAGGGTCTAATCCTAATTCTTCTGCCATTATACGTGCTAAATTTGAAACTTCTATGGAATGATTTAATACATTTTGCCCATAACTTGTTCTATATTTTAATTTACCTATTAACTTAACTACATCCGGTGGCAATCCATGTACTCCTGTTTCTAAAACAGCTCTTTCTCCTTCTGCTTTTATTGTAGCTTCTACTTCTTCTTTTGCTTTTTCTACCATCTCTTCTATTTTTGCAGGATGTATTCTACCGTCATCAATAAGTTTTTCTAGTGCAATCTTTGCAACTTCTCTTCTTAATGGATCAAATCCAGATAATATAACTGCTTCTGGAGTATCATCAATTATTAAATCTATTCCTGTAAGAGTCTCCAAGGCTTTTATATTTCGTCCTTCTCTACCTATAATTCTACCTTTCATATCATCATTAGGTAAAGAAACAACAGACACTGTAGTCTCTGATGTATGATCTGCTGCACATTTTTGTACTGCATATGTAAGTATTTCTTTTGCATTTTTTGTAGCTTCTTCTTTAGCTTTGTTTTCTACTTCTCTTATAAGTGCAGCTTTCTCAGTTGTTATTTGCTTATCTAAAGTTTCTAGCAACTGTTTTTTTGCTTCTTCTTGTGATAAACCAGAAATTCTTTGCAATTCTTCCATTTGCCTATTTAATACTTCTTCAGTCTCTATCTTTTTGTTGTCCATTTCTTTAAATTTTTCTTCTAGCTCATTTTCTCTTTTTTCAAAAATCTCTGATCTTTTTTCTAATAATTCTTCTTTTTGAATAATTCTTTTTTCTTGTAACTGTACTTCACTTCTTCTTTCTTTAATCTCTTGATCTAATTCATTTCTTGCTTGCAATATTTCTTCTTTTGCTTTAAAAATTTCTTCTTTTTTCTTATTTTCAGCCTCTTTGCTTGCATTCTCTAATAATCTTTTAGCTTCGCTTTCAGCACTTTGTATTTTAGATTCAGCAGTCTTTTTTCTTATCATAATACCAACTGGTATACCAACTGCTAATGAGATTAGAAAGGTAAGTACAATTGCTAATGTATTATCCATAATATGCACCTCTTTCTATTTAATTTTCAATGTTCAGATAAATATATATAACTAATTTGTTTTATAGTTTATAATTTAACTTACTATACTATTTTATATTGATTATTGTTAACTGTCAAGATGTATATAACAAAAAAAGATTATTCCCTACCGGAATAATCTTTTAGATATTAGTGATAATATTCACATTTTCCTTCACACCATGTACCTTTAAAACTTCTATTTGTACATCTTCCACTTTCATCACAATAATCACATTTTGTGCAAGCTGACATATACAACACCTCCGTTTTTTTGTTTATATTTTTATTATAATTCTTTAGTAACAATTTGTCAAATTATATTTTTTATTAGGTTCTATACTATCCTCTTAATTTACGTTTGTCTATTACATAGCTACTACCCATTATTATTTTTGAAGTATGTTTTACTTGAGCTCCTACTTCTGCTATTTCTAACGTATTGTAAAATCTTTGTTGATCAGCTATAACTACTCCTATTGATATTGATGTTAGTGGAAATTGTTCTAATACTCCTTTTCTATTTGCTACCTCAAAGTATCCTCTTTCTAGATCAACTTCAGAAAAATATTTTTGTACTCCTTCATCAAACTCTGCTATAACACCTTGGCAGATACCTTCATAATCTGAATCCTGTCCAACTATCGCTACGAAATCATCTCCACCTATATGCCCTACAAAACAATCTCCATTTTCTTCTGTATGAGTGTTTTTTAATATAGTTCTTGCTGTAAATTTTATTATTTCATCCCCTTGTAGGAATCCATATATATCATTGTAGGCTTTAAAATTATCTAAATCGAAATATATAACTCCAAATTTTTCTTTATTTAATAATCTTTTTTTCATTTCTGCTTGTATTTGAACATTTCCAGGCAATCCAGTTAATGGACTTACTCTTCTATTTGCATACATTAATCTCACAATATTTTTTATTGTATAATATAAATAATCGTCATCTATAGGCATTACTATATAATATTCTACTTCGTTTTTTAATATTTCTAGTCTATGCTCTTTATTTTTATCTGATGATATAACTATTATAGGAGTTATGCTGTTATCTTCATTCTCTCTTATCTTCTTACAAATCAATAGTATGTCTTCATTTATTGTATCTTCATTTATAATTATTAAAGCAGGTATATTTTTTAATGCAATATCTAGTTCTTTAGTTTTTACGTTTAAAAATTTGTATTGGCTTTCTTCTTTAAATCTTTCCTTCACATTTTCTAAAAATTTTTCATCTTCATCTATTATAAATATATCCTGTACCATATGTATTCCCCATTTCTATTTATTTTTTCTAATAGATTCTTTTCTTTGGTTTAAAAATTCTGATATTTTCTCTGATTTCATAGTTGGAAAAGCTTTTCTTAATCGTATTGTTTGCCTTTCTATTTTATTCTTTAAGCTATCTTGTCTTTGCTTTAATTCTTCTATAACACGTTGTAACTTTTCATTTTCTTTCGCCTTATTTCCTGCATATTCTTTAATTTTTTCTAGTTCTAGTTTTATAGTTTTACTTATTTCATTAAGTAAGTTTATGTTTACATTTATGTTATATACTTTTATTATACTAAATATATAATCTATTATCATTATCATAAATAATATTATGTCTATGTATAATAAAAGTTCTTTCGGAACAATTTCTATTAAACTTTGAACTGGTGGATGTATTAATTTTGTAAATACAACTCCTAAAATTCCCCAAAAGCATGAATTTAATAAACATACTCTACCCTTTATATTAAATTTATTATTTGAATAATCCCAATATTTAGTTTTAAAAGTTTTTTCTAATAAAAATCCAACTATATATTCCCATATTGAAAGTACTAAAAATCCAAATATGAACAATAGTATAATATTATCTTTAAAACTCTTTAAAAATATAAGCATTATCAATGCCCCAAAACCATATATTGGACAAAGTGGTCCATATAAAAATCCACTATTTACAGCTCTTTTTGATGTTATTGTTTTAAATACAGATTCTAATACCCATCCCAAAAATGAGTATATAATAAAATATGCTATACAACTATTTATGTCCATGCTTTTCTCCTTAATTTTTGTTTAAATTACTTAGGAACGGGCACTTTATGCCCGTTCCATTTATATAAAAAATCTATTGTCCTGTTGGAGTATATGTGCAATAACCATCCTGACTTCCAACACGTCCTTCAGTACTATATGCATAAACAGAAAATCTATTTTCACCTTCTAATAAATTCTTATAAGTATACTGTAATTTTATTATTTTTCCATCACTTGAATATTCAGGTATAGCCCCAATACTTGCAAAATCTTCTGCGGTATAATTAGAATCTTGTACAGGTAAAAGATACCTTTCACCATTTTGTGTAAACTCTATTTTACTAATTCCATCATCACAAGATGCTATTATTATTAGTCCATCTCCACCTTCAGTTGTATACAACTCTACTTTAGGATCATATTCTCCTTTAAAATCATTCTCTTTTGTACTCTCATTTCCTGCTTTATCTACTGCTCTTACCTTCAAAGTGTTTGTCCCTTGTTTTAGCTCAACTGATGCATCAATTCTATTCTTATCACTAGTACTATTTACAACTTTCTTTTCTTCATTGTTCCAGCCATATTCCAAATAATCTATTTCTGTTTCATCTCTAGCTATAATTTTTACTGTTGCCCCTGATAGTATTAACTCTATTGTCGGTGCTTCCTCATCATCTTCTACCGGACTTGAAGGTGTTGGTGTTACTGTTTCTATTGTGGATATATTTTGATTATTATTTTCTTTTTTACTGCTACCTAATCCAACTACTCCTTCTATTATTAATATTGCTCCAAATATAATTATTGCAACACTAAAAAATAAAACTATTTTCTTTATATCTACTGTTGAATTATTTCTTTTTCCATTTTTGTTTCCAACAACTAGTATTTGATTCATATTCTTTCTCCCTTGTATAATATAATTCGATTATATCATTTGATTTATTAATTGTAAATATTAATTTTACAAAAATAAACCAGGATAAATTCCTGGTTTATTCTCCTAGTCCGAAGCTTACTCCTAATGCATTATTAATTTTATTCATCACATTCAAATCATCAATATGCCCTATCTTTTCTTTAAGTCTACTTTTATCTATTGTTCTTATTTGTTCTGCCAATACTACTGAATCAGATTTTAATCCAAATTCATCCGAATCTAATTCAATATGCGTTGGCAATTTATTTTTTCCCATTTGAGATGTTATTGCAGCTGCTATAACTGTTGGACTATATTTGTTTCCTGTATCGTTTTGTATTATTAATACTGGTCTAACTCCACCTTGCTCTGAACCTATCACAGGACTTAGATCTGCATAAAACATATCTCCTCTTTTTATTACCATATTCTTCACTCCTGCTAATTTGTATATTTTATATATTAAATATTACTTCAAATTTCGCAGAAAGATTTTTTATATTATATTATATTATTTAATTCTTTTACTTTAAAGGCTATTATATTTTCTTCCTGCAAGGTATTTATTTCTACCTTATTATATAATATGTAAACCTTTAAGTTTTGTGTAATATCTTGTACTTCCATTTTTACTGGTTTCGCTGTTTTTTTATCTATATATAACTTTTTATTTGTATTATATATATTTTCATTTTTTACTTTTACTTCTAATACTATTGTATCATTTTCCTCATACATCTTCTTTTCATTTGCTTCATTTTTATAATCATTAGTAAATGTATTTATCCATAAAGAATTGCTTGTTATATATTTATAATTTTCATACATTTTTGAAATTCCTATTTTTGTATTTTCTACTTTTATATTTGTTCCATCATATAAAATTCTCAAACCTGCAATATTTTCTGGTTCTAATAACTCTTGAACATATTGGTTACCTTTAAATTTCTGATTAAACACATATGTATCTATTGTTTTATTACTTGTTATAGTAACCGATATTTCTGCACTAAATGAATCCATATTTAAAATATAATTTTTAATTTCATCAGCTGATTTGTTACTCATATTATTTCCATTATTTAAAAAATTATAATTATTTTTTCCAAAAAGTAAAAAAATTATTGATAAAATAATTATAATTGCAATTATTATAGGAATAAATTTTTTCATAATAACACACCTTTCTAAAAAAAATACAAAAGTAAAATATTTAAAAGCAAATTGAAAGTAATTTGAAGTTAGATGTTATTAATAAATCTTGTTAGAGAATTTCAAAAATTTGTTTTTATAATACTAACAAAATTCATTTTAACTCATCTACAAAAATTAGCTTAAACGAGCCTTTTATAATTTTACTTTTGTATTTTTTTAACAAACATTATAATATTAATTATATTTACAATGTTCTGAAATATTCATTAAGACAATCTATTACTTCTTGTTTCGTTTCTAGCCTATTTATTTTTTCACGTATTTGACTAGAATCTTTTAAATTTTTTATATACCAAGAAATATGTTTACGCATTTCTCTTATTCCTATATAATCACCTTTTTCTAAAGTTTCCAAATCTATATGTTCTTTTATTGCTTCAAGTTTTTCATCTAATGTTGGTAATTTTATTTCTTCATTTTTTAAACCATTTTTTATTTGTCCAATTATCCATGGATTTCCTAAAGTTGCTCTTCCAATCATTATTCCATCAACTTTAGTATAATCTAGCATTCTTTGCGCATCATGCATATTCTTTATATCTCCATTACCTATTACTGGTATTTTTACTTCTTCTTTTACCTGTTTCATTATATCTAGATCAACTTTTCCAGAATAATATTCCTCTCGTGTTCTTCCATGTATTGTAATGGCCGCAGCACCTGCTTTTTCTATTATTTTTGCTGCTTCTACAGCTACTATATTACTATTATTCCAACCTTTTCTCATCTTTACAGTAACTGGTATATTAACTGCTTTAGTAACCTCTTTAACAATTCTTGCAATTAATTCTAAATCTAATAATAGCTTACTTCCATCTCCATTTTTTACTACTTTAGGAGCAGGGCACCCCATATTTATGTCAATTATATCAGCTTTATCTTGCAACTGACTTGCAGCTTTTGCCATTATTTCTGGCTCACTTCCAAATATTTGTATTGCTATAGGTTTTTCATTTTTTGTATTAACCAATAATTTTGTTTTCTCATCGCCATAATATATCGCCTTAGAACTTACCATTTCTGTATATACAAGTCCTGGATTACTATATTTCTCACACATAGTTCTAAAAGCTTTATCTGTTATTCCAGCCATTGGTGCTAATAATATATTATTATTTAATTCTATATTTCCTATTTTTAGTGGATGTATATCCATTATTATCTCCTATAAATTTAATCTAAAATATTGTTTTCTGTCTTCTACTGCTTATATTTAATATTATTCCTATACATATAAAATTAGTTATAAGCGAACTTCCTCCATAACTTATAAATGGTAACGGAACACCTGTTATTGGTAGTAATCCTATTGTCATTCCTATATTTTCTAACACATGGAAAAATAATATTCCGCGTTATTCCTGTTGCAATATATGAACCTAAATCATCTTTAGCAGTTTTTGCAACATGTATGCATTTAGTTAATAATAATATATACAATATTACCACTACTGCAGATACTATAAATCCCATTTCTTCTCCAATTACTGCAAATATAAAATCTGTAGTTTTAGGATATAAAAATCCTAATTGTGTTTGATTTCCCTTCAAAATTCCCATTCCAAAAACTTTTCCAGCTCCAACAGCTAACTTAGATTGAATTATATTATATCCTGCCCCTCTAGGCTCCAAATCTGGATTTAAAAACACATCAATTCTGCTTTTGGCATGTTCTGGTAATATAAACATATATATAATTGGAATCAATATTACTATTAATAATACTGAAACTACTATATATTTCTTATCTATTCCTGCAACAAACAAAATAAATATTGTTGCAACTAAAAATGCTGCTGCAGTTCCTATATCTGGTTGTATTGCTATTAATAAAACTGGAAGAGCAACTGATATTAACACAACCATTAATTTCCATGGTTTATTAATTTCTTCTTTACCTTTTTGTTGAAATTTGCATAGTATTGTTGAAAAAAATATAACTACAAACACCTTAGCAAACTCACCAGGCTGAAAAGAAAATGCACCTATATTAAACCAACTGGTAGCACCATTTATCTCTGGAGTAAATAAAACTCCAATTAGTAATACTATAAATATTCCATAAATTACATATGACGCTCTACTTATTAAATTATAATCCACTACCATGAATGTAATTAATATTGGCACACTTATCGCAAACCATACTAATTGTTTCTTCATCTCATCAAAATCAGTAGATTGAGTACATGAATATAAAGCCACAGCTCCTATTGCAAATAATATTAAACTTATTATTAATATACTCCATTCTGCATTTTTTACAAATCTTTTATTCATTGTTTTCTCCTATTGGTTTTAAGATAGTTTTCAAAAGAATTACTTCATCTCGAGGTTTTTCTGTAATTTCGTTCCCTACAATATTTGCAATGTATTATTCTATATAATTTTAAAAATTTCTATATTTATATTTTTAATATAAATATAGAAATTTCTAACTAATTTTGTTCTTCTGCATTATTTACGTTTACATTTACTACTTCTATGTTTTCTTCTTGCTTAATCTCTTCATTCTCCACATTCTCTACTATTTCTTTTGTTTCATCATTATTATTCTCATTTATTTCTTCTTTAACTTCTGGTTGACTTTCCGCTGTTTGTTCTTTCTTTTCTTCTATTAATTCTTCATTTTTTTGTTCATTTTGTTTCTTTTCTGCCATTACTTCCTTTTTCATTTCATTTTTAATATTTAAAATTGGAATATTTGCATATAGGGCTGGAGCTCCATTAGTTCCATCCTCATTTTCTTTGTTTGTAAGCCTAACATCTATTTCCTTTTCATCAACCTCTATATATTTCTTTATAACTTCTATTATTTCCTGTTTCATCAACTCTAAAAAGTCAGCAGATACATTTGCTCTATCTTGCATTAATACTAAATGCAACCTTTCCTTTGCAGCATCTTTTGAACCTGGCTCTTTTTTTTCTGATTTCATTAATTTTTTAAAAAAATTAGCAATATTTTCAAACATTTTTTATCCCCCAACCCTTGTGATTATATTTTTAAGAACTTATTTTCTTGCAAAAAATGATTTTATTTTTGCTATAAAACCTTTTTCTCTGCCAGGTATAGTTACATCAATATTTTCTCCTAATACTCTTTTGGCAATTTCTAAATATGCCCTTCCTGAAGGCGCTCTTTTATTTTGAATTACAGGCTCTCCTTTATTAGTTTGGCTTATTATATGTTCATCATCAGGAACAACTCCAATTAAATCTATTGATAACAAATCTATAATATCGTCAACATCCATCATTTCACCTTTTTTAACCATTGAAGGTCTTAATCTGTTTACTACTAATTCTGGATTTTTTATTTCTGATGATTCTAATAAACCTATAATTCTATCTGCATCTCTTATAGCTGATATTTCGGCTGTTGTTACTACTATTGCTCTATTTGCTCCCGCAATAGCATTTTTAAATCCTTGCTCTATCCCTGCTGGACAGTCTATCAATATGTAATCAAATTCTTCTTTTAGTTTAGAGGTTAAATCTCTCATTTGTTCTTCATTTACTGCACTTTTATCTTTTGTTTGGGCTGCTGGTAATAAAAAAAGTTCATCAAATCTTTTATCTTTTATTAAGGCTTGTCTTAATTTACATTTTTCTTCTACTACATCTACTATATCATATACTATTCTGTTTTCTAGTCCCATAACTACATCTAGGTTTCTAAGTCCAATATCTGTATCTATTAGAACTACTTTTTTGCCTTCCAATGCTAGGGCCGCCCCTAAATTGGCTGTTGTTGTTGTTTTTCCAACTCCACCCTTTCCTGATGTGATTACTATTACTTCTCCCATAACAATTTTTCCTCCTCAAATTAGTTATTTGTAAATAACTCTTATATATATTACCTTTTTTTTCATAAAAAGTCAATATTTCCGTAGAAGATTTGGGAATTCATTTTCAACAAATTTTATTCTTTCTTCATGTAATTTTTGTTTCATTTTTAGCCCATCTATCTTTCCAAATTTAGATAATATATATTCTCCGTTTATTTCTTTCAATAGTTTTTTCCCTAAGTTTGCAAAGTTTTTTACAGGTTCTCTAATTCCTTTATCTGCATTTACTATTAATTGTAAGCCATCTAATCCTAAATAAGACTTTTCTACTTTTTCTAAAAAATCAACTTGTTTTGCAGGCTTCATTTCAAAAAAAATCCCACCCCTCATGTGTTCTGTAGCAGAAGTTACACCACATTTTATCCAAGAATTTGGTAAGTTCAAATTTTTTCCAAATTCTTTTACAACACTTGCGCCTTTTATATCATGTCCATAATGGTGTGGATATTCTTCCTTAGGGGTTACTCCCTTTCCCAAGTCATGCACTAATCCTGCAAACCTTATTTTTAAGTCTTCTGCGTGTTTGCTTATTTCATCTAATACTATCAAAGTATGATTATATGCATCTCCTTCTGGATGATATTTTATTGGTTGTAATGCTCCAATTAAGTTATATATTTCTTTAAAATGTACATCTAATACATTTGCTTTTCTTAATACTTCAAAGAATATCGATGGCTCATCTTGAGATAAAGCTTTCCTAAATTCATCAAAAATCCTTTCTTTTGATAAAGTATTTAGTTCTCCTTTTAAAGTATTCATTAGTCTTAATGTATTGTCATCTACTTTAAAATTTAACTGTGCAGCAAATCTTGCTACTCTATAAACTCTTAATGGATCCTCTGAAAATGCATTTGATGTTGCCCTTATTATTTTATTTTTTATATCTTCTATTCCTCCAAATGGATCTATAATTTTTCCTGTAAGTATTTCTTTTGCCATTGAATTTACTGTTATATCTCTTCTTGCTAAATCTTGCTCTATTGTTATATATTTTCCTGTAACAATTTCAAATTCTTTATGACCCTTGCCTGATTTTCTTTCTCTTCTTGCTAAAGCAAATTCTTTATTTTCTAGCTCATATACTTTAAAACATTTTCCTCTTGTATGAGATTTTGGAAATAAATTTAAAAACTCTTCTGATGTTAAGCCTGTTACGCAATAATCTTCATCATGTTTTCGCTTATCCATTATTTCGTCACGTACAGCTCCTCCCACAAGATATAAATTTCCTCCCTCATTTTTTATTTCTTGAGCAATTTCTAATATTTCCACTTGTTCCTCCTTCTAATCTAAATAGTATTTTTATTATAATATCATAATATTATTAGAATATCCAATATTGACATAATATGTTAATGTTTGCTATAATTATAATGTTCGCAATAAATCAGTAAACTTTTTATTAAAAGTCTACACAACATTCCAGGAGGTTTCTTATGGATCCAAAAAGCTTTGAAGAGTTTCAGATGACAGACACAGGATCTGTTTTGATATCAAAACAGACCCACACAATTTTTGCACTATCATTCAAAAACGGAGATATTCGGAACGTCTCACCAAACAGCCAAGAAGATCAGCTTATTGTTAATGGTATGTTCCTCAACGGCGCTGAATACTACCCATCCCAGTTTAGTAGCATGTTGAAGTCAATCTGCCCATCCGACGATATATTAGCTTTGAATGCTCTTCATGCATTACAGGATTGTTATTGTACACCATCTGTCCACAACACAATCAACGCATATCTTACTTAAACTCTTCAAAAAAGTAAACCACACAATGCATGTGTGGTTTGCTTTTTATTCTACACCCTTATTTGTTACTTCTTCTAATCTTAATAACTCTTCCCATCTTGTATCGACCTCTTTTTGGAATTCTTCTATCATCCATTCATTTCCTGGTTTAAACATATGTTTAAATCTTTTTTGAGGTTTTAAAAATTCTTCTACTGGTAATTTATTTTTTGGTTTATAATTTATCTTGTATTTTCCATCTATTACTTCATATAACGGCCAATAACATGTTTCCACTGCTAATTTGTTTATTTCCATTAACATTTCTGTTGGGTACCCCCATCCTCTTGGACATGGAGATAAAACATTTAGGAAACAAGCTCCTTCTGTATATATAGCTTTTTCTGCTTTTTCATATAAATCTTTAAAATTCATTATTGCTGCTGTTTGTGCAACATAAGGTAAGTGATGATTTGCCATTATTAATGTTAAATCTTTTCTTGATTGCATTTTACCTGGTATTTTTGTTCCAGCTGGTGTTGTTGTCGTGTCTGCAAATCTTGGAGTCGCAGATGATCTTTGAATTCCAGTATTCATGTATGCTCCATTATCGTAACATACATATACCATGTCATGTCCTCTTTCCATTGCACCAGATAAACTTTGTATTCCTATATCATAAGTTCCGCCATCTCCACCAAATGCTATAAATTTAGTTGTTTTATTCTCTGGTAATTTTCCTTGTGCTTTCATTGATTTATATGCTGCCTCAACTCCAGAACATGTTGCACCAGCATTTTCAAAAGCTGTATGAATAAACGAATCTGTCCATGCTGTATATGGATATATGAAAGTTGAAACTTCCATACATCCAGTAGCATTTGTAATTACTGCATGATCTTCTGGCTTTAAGGCTCTTAATACCATTCTTGCTACAGGTGGTGCTCCACATCCTGCACACATTCTATGTCCAGATGTAAATCTTGATGGTCTATTTGCTATTATCTCTTTATGATTATATGCCATTTTTATTTCCTCCTTATCCTCTTACTCCTAAATATCTATATGGATTTTCTATTTTTCCTGTACTTATAATTTTACTCAAATCATTATAAACCTTTTCTATATCATCTGATTTTGTATCTCTTCCTCCAATACCATATACATAACTTACTGTTGGTACATGAATATTGTTTACATACATTCCAGAAACTACATCTTCAAATAATGCTCCACCAGCAGCATTTAAAGAATCTGCTTTATCTAGCACTGCTATTGCTTTTACATGTGATAATGCTTTTGCTACTTCTTCTGCTGGGAAAGGTCTAAATACTCTTATTTTAAGTAAACCTGCTTTTACTCCTTGTGCTCTCAATTTATCTACTGTATACTTTGTTGTTCCTGCTGTTGAATTCATACAAACTATTGCAATCTCTGCATCATCTAATTTATATTCTTCAAATAAACCATATTTTCTTCCTGTCATTTTCTCGAAATCTTTTGCAACTTCTATAATTACTTTTTTTGCATTTCTCATTGCTTCTGATTGTTGTCTTTTATGTTCAAATAAATATGCTTGCAAATCTAAAGGACCAATTGCCATTGGCTCTTTATCATTTAATAGGTAATGTTCTGGTTTATATTCTCCTACGAATTTTTTTACCAAATCATCTTCTATTAATTCTATATTTTCTATTGAGTGTGATGTTATAAATCCATCTTGGCATACCATCAATGGTAATAATACTTTCTCGTTCTCTGCTATTCTATGTGCCATAATTAAATTATCATATGCCTCTTGGTTATTTTCTGAGAATAACTGTATCCAACCTGCATCTCTAACTCCCATTGCATCTGAATGATCATTATGTATGTTTAATGGTCCTGATACTGCTCTATTTACTAATGACATTACTATTGGTAATCTTAAACTTGATGCTATGTATATCATCTCCCACATTAATGATAAACCATTTGATGATGTTGCAGTCATAGCCCTTGCTCCAGCAGCCTCTGCACCTATACATGCACTCATTGCACTATGTTCACTCTCTACTGCTACAAATTCTGTATCCACTGTTCCATTACTTACAAAACTTGAAAAATATTGTGGTATCTCTGTTGATGGTGTTATTGGGAACGCTGCTACAACATCTGGATTTATTTGTTTCATTGCTGTAGCTGCTGCTTCATTACCACTTAAACGTTCTCTTATTGACATTTTTTATTCTCCTTTCAATATATTACTTCATTTCGATTGCACCGAATGGACATACTTTTGCACATACGCCACATCCTTTACACATATCATAATTAAAATCTTCTCTTTTTTGTTCTTTATTTACTGGTATTGCATCATCTGGACAAACTGGAAAACATAATCCGCATTGTTTACATTTTTCTGATAAAAAAATTGGTTTTATACTTCTCCAATCTCCTGTTTTAAAATTTCTTGCATTTCCTGCTTCATAAATGTTTCCACCTATAGTTAAATCTTGCCAAGATGTATTTGAATCTATTTTAGACATTTTATTTCCTCCTTATTACATCCCACATCTATTTTAGTATTAGGACTGCTTTTCTTATACTTGGATTATTGAATTTGTTTTACTTCTTTTAATGACATTTCTAGAGCCTTCATATTTCCATCTATTACTTCTGGTTTTTTAGCAAATTTATGTTTAAAAGAACCTATCATATCATTTAAAAACTCTTCTTCTGTCATAACTTTACTTACCTTTACGACCGCTGCAAGCATTGGCGTGTTTGGAAAATACCTGCCTAAAGTTTCCATTGATACTTTTCTTGCATCAATTGTATATATTCCACCCTTATATCCATTTAATACTTTATTTAAATATTCTTCATCTTTTGTTGTATTTATTATAATTGCTCCTGTTTCTTTTAATCCAGCTGTAACATTTACTGATTCTAATAATGTATCATCTACAACTACAACATAATCTGGTTCATATATGTTACTATGTATTGTAATTGGTTTATTACTTATCCTATTGTATGCTGTTATAGGTGCACCCATTCTCTCTGGTCCATATTCAGGAAATCCTTGGATATATTTTCCAGTATTAAATGCTGCATCTGCAAGCAATAATGACGCTGTTTTGGCTCCTTGACCGCCTCTACCGTGCCATCTTATCTCTATTAAGTTTTCCATCTTTTCTCCTCCTTTTTTCTTTTTGACTTTTATAGTATATTGCTATTTTTTTTTAATGTCAATATACCAAACAGTCAGATTTTTGCTAACTTTAATAACAAGACTTGCGCTTTCATAACGCGGGACGTCAAGGACACCACTCCCTATGATGTGCAACATGCAAATCAATACATTAAAACTTTCTATAAAGCAAAAAAAACGGACTCTGAAGTCCGTCTCTACATCTGTTGATATATTTTTTATTCTTCTGGACAAGGTGCACCAACTGGGCAAACCCCTGCACATGTTCCACATTCAATACAGCTTTCTCTGTTTATTACATATCTTTCATCACCTTGTGATATGCATCCTACTGGGCATTCTGCTGCACATGCTCCACAGCTAATACATTTGTCTGTTATTTTATATGCCATTTTTATCACCACCTTTACATTATTTTTTTAATAATCCTCTCTTTTTTCATCCATCTTTTCTAATTTTTCTAAATTCTCTAATTCTTTTAATTCTTTTAATTCTTCTGGATTATCTACTTTTATATCATCCTTTTCTTCTGCATCTTTTATTATTTTTATGTCTTTTGCATCATATCTTTTATAAAAAGTATCTTCTGCGTCTGTAAATCTTACTTTAATTTTCTCTTTTAATGTTTCTACTCCACATACCTCTCCAACGCCGTCTTCTGTTTTTACTATAGCTCCGATTTTTGGTAATCTTTTTAGTTTTTCCTCATATACTTCTTGCTCATATTTTAAGCAACACATTAATCTACCGCAATTTCCTGATATTTTAGATGGATTTAGAGAAATATTTTGTTCTTTTGCCATTTTTATAGATACTGTTTCAAAATTTCCTAAAAATGAACAACAACACAATTCCCTTCCGCACATTCCATTTCCACCTAATCTTTTTATTTCATCTCTTACTCCAATTTGTCTTAGTTCTATTCTTGTTTTAAATACTGCCGCTAAATCCTTTACCAATTCTCTAAAATCAACTCTTCCGTCTGCTGTAAAATAAAATAAAATTTTAGAATTATCAAATTTATATTCTACATCTATTAAATTCATGTCTAAATTATGCTTTTTTATTTTTTCTTGACATATTCTTAATGCATCCTTTTCTTTAGCTTTATTTTCATTATATTGCTTTATGTCTTTTGAAGTTGCAATTCTTATAACTTTTTTCAATGGATTTGTTATTTTTTCTTCTGGTAACTGTCTATTAGCTATTACAACTTCGCCATATTCGTCTCCCATAGCTGTTTCAACTATTACATGGCTTCCTTTTTCTATTGTAAATCCATTTGAATCAAAAAAATATATTTTTCCTGGTTTTTTAAATCTTACTCCTACTATATTTCTCATATAAATCTCCTTTTTTAGCAATCTTGATGCTTGTTTCCTATATGGTTTTAAATATTTATTGTTTCCCATATATTTAATAATAAATAATCTATTGTCATATCTAAATTAGCATTTTTCTTTAATCTATCTTTTGTATCTTCAACTATTTGTATAGCTTTTATATATTGGTTTTGTTTATCCAATTTTTTTAACTTTTCAAAAAGTAATACATTAATATATTCTAATATGTTATTTATTTCTTCTTTGTTTTTAGTTATTATTTCCTTTTTATTCAACAAATCTATTATATTTACTCTATCCAAGTTGTTAAACATATTTTCTATTTCCATATATATATCTTGTTTACCTTGTAAATTTATAGCTTTTTCTATGCTTCCAGAAAATAGTCTCAACATATTTTCTGTTATACCATTAAACTCATATCTCTCTGTAAGTATTTTTGTTAATTCTTCATCATTAATCTTATTAAAATTTATTTTAACACACCTTGATCTTATTGTATTTAGGAACATATTTTCATTTGCTCCTACCAATATTATAACCGCATATTCTGGTGGCTCTTCTATTGTTTTTAGTAAACAATTCTGAGCTTCTTTTGTCATTAAATCCGCATTATTTATTATATATACTTTTTTGCTTGATATTATTGGTTTTTCATATATCTTGCTATTCATTACTCTTATCTGTTCTATTTTTATACTATTTTCATCTGGTTCAATTACTTGATAATCTGGATTATTTGAGCTATCGAATTCTATACATGATTTACATTTATTACATCCAATCTGCTCATTACATAAAATTGCCTTTGCAAATTCTTTAGCAAATAAAAATTTCCCAATACCAGATATTCCTAGGAACATATACCCATGCGAAATATTCTTTGATTCTATTATTTCTGTTAATAATTGTTTATTTTTTTCATTTCCTACTATGTTTTCAAAATTCATTTTAGTTTACCTTTCCAAATTTATTTAGTGGCCAAAATCTGAAAAGTACTTTACTTTCAACTCTATCTATTGGTATACATCCAAATCTTCTGCTATCTGTACTACCCATTCTATTATCACCTAAAACAAACAAATATCCTTCTGGAACTACAATATCTGTAAATACTCCCCCTACAGCTGTTGTTTTCACATTAGATTGTAAATAATCTTCTTGCAATACTTCTCCATTTATATATACTTTATCATCTTTTATTTCTACATGTTCTCCAGGTAATCCTATTACTCTCTTTATAAAACTTACTTTTCCATTTTCTAAGAAATAGTAATTGAATTTTTCCCACCAATTAGTTGGATTGTAATCATATGTTGCGACTGGATTATTTAAATCTGCATTTCCTATAGTTACACTAGTCACTGTTGGTGATTCAAATGTTATTATATCCCCTCTTTTTAGTTCCCCATGCACAGTTCTTACCCATCTATTTAAAACTAATCTATCGTTTTGCATTAATGTTGGTGTCATTGATGGTTGTTGTACTATTGTTGGTGTACCTATAAAGTGCCTAAACAATAATGCTAATATTATAGCTACTATTATACAAAATATCCATTCTAATATATTCCTTACCTTTGGACTAATTTTTATCATATGAATAAACCTTCTTTCTAAAATACTAATTTATTATACAATACAAGGATAAATTAATCAATAATGTTTGAAACAAAAATATCATTAGTATTATTAGAATTAAATTTATTGTTTTGTAGGTATTTGTATAACTACTTCTGTTCCTTGTCCTACAACGCTTTTTATGTCTATGCTTCCATTATTTTTATCTAATATTTCTTTTGCAATTGACAATCCTAGTCCTGTTCCACCCATTTCCCTAGTACGAGCCTTATCAACTCTATAAAATCTCTCAAATATTCTATTTAAATCTTCCTCTGGTATTCCTATTCCGTTATCTATAATTTTAATATATGCATTATTATATACAAATCCTACATATATCTTTATTTTCCCAAAATCTCTTGTGTATTTTATGCTATTTGACAATATGTTTAACACTACTCTCTCTATCCCATATTTATCTGCATATACTGGTGGCACATTTGCCGTTACAAAACATTCTGTTTCTTGATGTTTTTTATCTATTTCTATTTGTAGTTTTTCTTGACATTTCTTTACTAGTTCTCCTAAATCAAATTCTGTTTTCTCTATGCGTGTTTGAGAATTATCATACCTCGATAATGTAAGTAAATCGCTTACTAACTTTGCCATTCTTCTTGCTTCTGATGCTATTACATTTAAAAATTTATCTTGTATTTCTTTTTCATATTCCCCTTCTAATAGTGTATCTGCATATCCCATTATTGAAGTTATTGGTGTTTTTAATTCGTGAGATACATCTGCCACAAATTCTTTTCTCATATTATCCAACTTTACATGTTCTGTTATGTCTTGAATAACAACAATCATTCCTCCTGGTCTGTCATTTTCATCTTTATATGGAGCAAAAAACATATTTATATATCTATCTCCAAGTTTTACTTTTTGTTCTGATGAAGTCCAATTCTCTAGATATATTATTTTTTCCATATTAATATCTATATTCATTTTTTTAAATATTTTCTCAAATGTGTCATCCTCTTTAGCCAATCCTAAAAATGTTATTGCTGCAGGATTTATATGTATTATATTTCCATCTATCCCAAAAGCAATTATTCCATCTGTCATATGAAGTAATATTGCTTCCATTTGTTTTTTTTGTCTAGTTGCTTCATTTAAATTTTGTTTCATTTCTACTGTCATAAAATTAAATGCATCTGTTAAATCTGTAATTTCATTTTTCTTTTTCTCATCTGTCTTACTCATCTTTCCATTTTCACCAGCAGCCATTTTTTCTGCACTCTTTATTAATTTAGTAGTAGGATTTATTATGTTTTTATTTACAAACATTCCTACCATTATAGAAATAACAGTATATATAGCTACTCCAGATACAAATAATATTTTATTTTGTTGTATTTGTGTTTCTATTGCTTCTTTTTCTGCAACATGTTGTTCTAACTCATTCATAGTTGATATTGAAAACACTCCTATTCCAGATATTACAATAATCCCTACTAATACAAGTATTAATATAATTTTTATTTGAATATTTTTTAACAATTCTACATCCTTCTTTCTTTAGGGTATTCAATCATACATATTAGTAGGGGCACGGTGCACCGTGCCCCTACATTATTTTTTATTATCTATTTTGATGCTATATAGTATCCTACTCCTCTTTTTGTTATTAACATTTTTGGAGCAGAAGTATCTTTTTCTATTTTCTCTCTAATTCTTCTAACTGTTACATCTACTGTTCTTATATCTCCATAATATTCGTAACCCCAAACTTTTTCTAGTAATGTTTCTCTTGTAACTACTTGTCCTGGTTGACCTGCAAGAAATTTTAGAACTTCAAATTCTCTTAGTGTTAAGTCTATAACTTCATCTCCTACTTTTGCTTCGAATTTATCTAAATCTAATGTTAAGTTTCCTACTTTTATCTTATTTGTATTTAACTCTTGTGCTGTATTTTCTTGTACATCCATATTTCCATTCATATCAGCTTTTCTTAGGTTTGCTTTTATTCTTGCCATTAATTCTCTTACACTAAATGGTTTTGTTATATAATCATCTGCACCTAATTCTAATCCTAATATTTTGTCTATTTCTTCATCTTTTGCTGTTAACATTAATATTGGTACATTAAGTGTATGTCTTATTTTTTTGCATACTGTTAATCCGTCCATCTTTGGTAACATTATATCTAATAGGATTAAATCTGGTTTTTCTGCTAAAGCTATATCAACCGCCGTTAATCCATCATTTGCCTCTAATGTATTATAACCTTCTTTTTGTAAGTTATAAACTAATATATCTACTATTGGCTTTTCATCATCTACTATTAATATTGTTTTTTTATCTCCTTTATTTATATCCACAAAAAACCCCGCCTTTCACCACTAAGACTTACTTTTCTATTATTTTATATCATATTAATACATTTTGTACAAGTTTTTTTACAAATTTTTTATTAATTTTGTTTAGAGAAATATACAAGTACCTAATAATGTTTTTTTATAAATAAACAGGTTTTATTGCTAACAGACCTATCTATTACATTATTATTTCAATTTCATTTATACTTCCATCATCTATTAATTTTACTTGTTTATCTTCTATGTCATTTCCATTTAATATAAGTTTCTCTATCCCCGTTTGTTTTGAATTTGGATTCTTTACTTTTATATTATATATACTTGTTTTGTACCTATACCTTATGCTATATTCCTTCCAATCCATAGGAATACATGGTTCTACCTTTAAATAGCCTTTTTCTATCTTAAGTCCTAAAATATATTCTAACCCTGCTCTATAATACCAGCTGCTTGAACCTGTATACCATGTCCATCCACCTCTTCCTGCTAAATTGTCTGCACTGTACACATCTCCAGCTATTACATATGGCTCTACTTTATACTTTCTAGCTGATTCCTTTGTTCTTGAATGTTCTATTGGATTTATCATTCTAAAATACTCTGTGGCTTTATCTCCAAACCCCAATTTTACTAAAGCAATTATTGCCCATACAGCCGCATGTGTGTATTGTCCTCCATTTTCTCTTACTCCTGGGAGATACGCTTTTATATATCCTGGTTGTAGTTTTCCTTTGTCAAATGGAGGATCTAATAGTTTTATTATTCCATTCTCTCTATCTACTAAATGCTTTTCTAAACTATCCATTGAAATATATTTTTTGTCATTCTCTCCCGCATTTGATATTACAGACCAGCTTTGTGATATACTATCTATTTTACATTCTTCATTTTCTATGCTTCCTAATGTATCTCCATCATCAGTAAATGCTCTTTTATACCATCTTCCATCCCATGCATTTTTATTTATAGAAAACTTTAAATTATTTTTTATAGTTTCATATTTTTCGGCTTTTTTATCATCATGTCTTGCCTTACATATTGGTATAAATTTTTCTAAAATATCATATAAGAAAAATGCAAGCCATACACTTTCTCCTATTCCTTTATTTCCAACTGTATTTAATCCATCATTCCAATCTCCAGAACCAATTTTAGGTAATCCATTTTTCCCAAAATCCAAAGATTTTTCTATTGCTTTTATACAATGTTCATATACTGTATCTTTTTGTTGACTTTCATAATGTATATCATACATTTCATCTACATTTTTTTCTAATACTTCTCCTTCGATATAAGGTGCTGCCTCCTCCAATATTGAATAATCACCTGTAGTATTTATATATTCTGCTGTTACATAACATAACCATAGCAAATCATCCGAGAACCTAGTTCTTATCCCTCTTTTAGTTTCTGTATGCCACCAATGTTCTACATCTCCTTCTGCAAATTGATGTGCACAATGTAGTAATATTTGTTTTTTCATAAAATCTGGATTTAAATACTTTAATCCTAATGTGTCTTGTAACTGATCTCTAAATCCAATAGCTCCTCCAGATTGATAATATCCTGTTTTACCCCAAAGCCTTGAACTCATTGTCTGATAAATTATCCAACCATTTAACATTATATTCATTGATTCTAATGGTGTTTTTACTTGTACTCTATTTAGTAACTCATACCAATAATTTTTTACATTGCTTAATTCTTCTTTACAATTTGAAATATTTGAATATTTGTATGATATATTTTTTGCATCTATCAAATTCTCTTCTTCCCCTAAAGCAAGTGCTATCACCTTATTTCCATATGCTTCTATTTCTAAATTTATTTCTATTGCAATACAAGATAATTGTCCTAAACTGTTTTGATTATCTAATGATACTTTATATATTGCCTCTGGATTTTCTATCGTTTTATTACCTATAAAGAACTTTTTATTTCCTGTATATGAATCTATTTTTTCACTTGTTGATACATATACTACTGAATTTTCTTCTAATGAATTATATAAATTTTTCGCATATATAACATTATTGCTTTTTTCCATATTTATATATCCATTTGTTTTTATTTCATCTTCACCCATACAAGGATTAATATAATATACTAATTTTAACTCTTTTTTCTCATTAGTAGTATTTTTTAATTTTAATAAATTTACTTTTACTTTGTCTTCTTTGGGAACAAATATATCTAAATCTTGAAGTATTCCATCTATTATTGTTTTTACATTTGTGTATCCAAATCCATATGTTAGATATATCTCTTGCTTTCCTTTATTTCCCAATCTCCATACCTTTCCAGTTTTTTTATCGTTTAGATATATTATTTCTGATGGTATATCTGATACTACATTATTTTTGAATGAACTTATTCTATTTAATCTACTATTTTTATACCAAGTATAGCCTCCTAAATTGTCTGTTACAACCGTTCCAAATTGAGGATTTGCCATAATATTACTCCACGCTATAGGTGTATTACTCTCATGACTAATTTTTAATTTATATTCGCTTCCATCTTCTGAAAAGCCACCATACTCATTATAATATTTCAATTCATCTAAATTTTCTATATTTATATTTTCTTCTTGCTGTAATATATGATTTTCAGAGTTTTCTAGTCCAATATTTGATTGAGTATCTAAAAACTCTTCTTCCTTTTCTCTTATTTGAGAATCAATATTTCCTTTTTTTGCATCTATTGTTAAATTAGCTCTGAATTTTAATAAGTTTATTTCATTCTGGTGCATTTCTTTTGCATTCAAAACAAATATACTAACATTATTTAAAAAACTAAGTTGTTTATTTAATATAGCTGTTTCTATTTCCTCTTTTACATATTGTTCATATATATATTCCTCTTCATTTAATATTATTAAATCTATATTTATATTTTTTGCTCTAAAAAACTCATAGGCTCTTAATATTTCATTTATAACATATATATCATTTACATCTTTTATTAATACTAATAATATTGGTAAATCACCTGATATACCAAACTTCCATAATTCACTTTGGCTGTATTGTTTTTTAGGCAATTTTTCCATTTCTATTTTCTTTAATGGATTTTGAAACATTAGATATGATAACATTGTTTGGTAAGTTTCAATGTCTTTTCTATTAATATCAAAATAAATACTTTCTGCTTCTGTTCTTGCAAAAGATAAATCAAACGTTTCTGATATTTTTTGTGAATTTTTATATTTTTTTAAATTCTGTGTTACCTCTGATTTTTCATTTGAAATTCCTATTATTAAATCTATTGTAATTTTTTGACCTGGCAATATCTTAACAGTTCTTTTCTGTGCCACAATAGAATCTGTAGTTAGTCCTAAAGATTTAGTTAAAGGTTTTGAATCCTTTACCATTATTGGTAATTCTGTGTTATTTCTACCAATAAATTTTTCTTTATCTATTTCATATTCTGCTTCTCCAATAGTATCATTCTCTGCAAATAAACATACACCTATATATATATCTTGCTTTGAAGTTTCTCTTTGCTTTCTTTTTACTAAAATCCAATCATCTATATGCTCATAAGTTAAAAATAAATTATTAAACGCTGGATGAGCATAATCCTGTTCTTTCGTTGATATTACTGGTTCCAGGTAACTTGTAACTTCTAATATTTCTTCATTATTTCCATTATTTTTTAGTTCCAACCTTCGTATTTCAATATTATCATTTGGTGCCACTGTTATTTTTGTTGTAGTTTCTATTGCTCCATCTTGCCTTATTATCTTATTTTGATCTGGTGCAAATTGTATAATATATTTATCTGGCTTTCCTAAATAATTTGAGTAAGTATTTGTCCATATTCTTTTTGAATTTATATTTTTTATATAAAAATATATGCCCTGCTGATAATCTTCTGTTTGCTTAAATCTATTTATTAATATATTGTTATATTGGCTAAAGCCATCTCCTTTGTCATTCATGCATATTGTATAATTTCCATTTGATATAGTATTTGTTATTGGCAAAAACTCATTTATTTTATTATATATTCTAACTGTATAAGTATCATGTTTATTTAATTTTATTTTTTCTACTTTTTCTTTCTTCTCTTTTGTTATAATTGCTTTCTCTGGCATCCTTTCTTGTAATAAGATATCTACAGCAGCCATTTCTGGATTTTTTCCAAATCTTTTTTGCAATATATTATTATTTATGAAGTTATCAATTGATAACAATATTAACCCCTGATGATGTGCCATATATGTTTTTACAGGGCAGCTTTTTTGCCCATATTTCAATCTTGACGCTGTATAATCTATTGATTCATAGAAACCATATTTTCCATACATATCTTCTTTTTCCAATATTCTCAGGTTATTAACTACATCTTGTGGAACATCTGGTAATGCTAATATTAATCCATAAGATGATACTACCATATCATCTGCTAAACCTCTTTTTAGTCCTAACCATGGAATTCCAAACGCCTTATACTGATAGTTATAATTTAGGTCTCTTAAATTAAATGCAGATTCTGATATTCCCCATGGTATTCCTAACTTTTTTGTATATTCTTTTTGACTCATAATCATAAATTTGCAAGACTCATCTAGTAAACTCCCCTCATGTCTTCTTATATTTATATTTGGCATTAAATACTCAAATGACGTACCTGACCATGAGATTAACCCTTTATATTTATTCAAAGTTGTAAGTGTTCTACTTAAGTTATTCCAATGTTTTGATGGAATATCTTTCTTTGCTATTGCTACTAAACTCACTTGCCTTGCCTCTGATGCTAATAAATCATAATATGAATCTGTTAATTTATTTTCCTCAACATTAAACCCTATTGAAAATAACCTTTTTTTATAATCATATAATACTGAAAAGTCTGTATTTTTTATTAATTCATCAATATGTTTTATCATATTATCTAATTGGTCATATTCATTTTTTTGTTTTTCATCTATCAAAAATTGCTTTACTACATACATGTATCCTACAAAATTTCCACTATCGACAGACGATATATACCTTGGCATAAGAGGTTGTAGAGTTTTAGTGTTATACCAATTATACAAGTGTCCATTCCATTTCTGTAAACTTGTTACTGTTGTTAACATTTTATTTAGCATATCTAATGCTTTATCTATCGTAATATATTTTAAATCATAAGCAGCAATTATTGCTAGCATCCCAAGCCCAATATTTGTTGATGAAGTTCTATAGGCAATTTTTTCTGTTCTATCCTCTTGGTAATTATCTGGTGGAAGAAAGTTATTTTCCTCGTTTATATAGTTTTCAAAAAATTCCCATGTTTTCTTTCCTATTTGTAAAACATATTCTGTATCCTCTTTTTTTATTTTTTGCTTATTACTTACTAACTCTTTGCTTATATAGCACATAACCCAAGGTGCTGTTATCCACAATATTCCTAATGCAATCATTATAATGCTTTGAATTCTTAAAGCTGCAAAAATAAATAATACTCCAGCTATTAAGTTTACAAGCATATTTTTATAATATGATAGCACATCTGTTTTTGCCTGTTTTTCTGCTTCTTCGGCAGTAGTCCATTCTAATAAATTTTGCTTTGATATATTCATTCTGTATAACGTTTTAGTTATTGCATTTAAACTAATATATGCCTTGTGAGGTAAGCACATTATTTCTAATATTCCCCTATATATACTTGCTCTAATCATGCTTACTTTATTTGAAAAACTTTTATATGCATTTATAAAACCGCTTCCAACATCTTTTTTAAATATTATATAATTTAATATATCTATAATTGTAGGCATTGTTATTGACAATAATGCTAGTATAATAATTGGATATATTGATACATCTTTGTATATTTTAAAAAACGCATACATTAATATTGAAATAAACGCAAATACCTGAATTAAACTTCTTCTTAAGTTATCTAATATTTTAAACTTAGACAACGTTCCTAATGGATTTTCTTTTTTATCTCCATTTTTATCTATTATTTTTTTTCGTAACCAACGTACAATTTGCCAATCGCCTCGTATCCATCTATGGCTTCGCCCCATTGCCGCATTATATTTAGAAGGATATCCATCTAATAATACGATATCATTTACTAACGCACATCTTAAATAACTTCCTTCTAATAAATCATGACTTAAAACTGTATTTTCTGGTATTTCGTTATTTAAAACGTGATAAAATATTTGTAAATCATATATTCCTTTTCCTGTAAAAATTCCTTCATCAAAATTATCTTGATATATATCTGAAATTGCATTACTGTATGAATCAACTCCGCCTAGCCCTGCATAAATTTTAGTAAATATACTTTTTTGTGATGCATCTAAATCTATTCCTACTCTGGGTTGCATAAGTGCATGTCCTTCTGTAACCACATCTTTATTTTTTCCAAGCTTTGGTTTATTTAAAATATGAGCCATTGCCCCAATTAACTCTACTGCTGAGTCTAATACTAAATTTGTATCAGAATCTAAAGTTATTATATATTTTATATTTGGATGTTCTGACTGTTTTGCAATTGTATTTGTTCTAAATTCATCTTTTCCAGTAACTAAAAATAAATTAAATTGACTTAACAATCCTCTTTTTCTTTCCCAACCCAAATAGCATTTTTCGGAAGCATTCCAAATTCTATTTCTATATAGAAAATGAAATATTGGAAATTTATCATTTGGATATTTTTCATTTAACCTTTTTACTGCTTCGATTCCTGCATTTTCTACTTGTTCATCATAAAACTCTTTTTCATTCTTACTTGCTTTTACATCTCCTAAAAGAGCAAAATATATATTATTACTTTTATTTGCCATATAATATATTTCTAGTTTTTCCATTAATTCATCTACTTTTTTTGCACTATCTATAATAGTTGGTATTACAACAAATGTCGCATATTCCTCTGGTATTCCTTCAGAAAAATCTAGCTTAGGTACTAATTTTGCTTTTGTTACTTTGTTTAATATATAATTTATTATTTGAATATATATTTCTGTAATTGGTATAAAAATTAATACTGATAATATTACTGCAATTATAGAATTTGTAATTGCTTTCAACCCTATTTCTAATACTATAGTTAATATTAGTGGTATTACAAATGCTGATGATATATATAAGTTTTTATGAGACTTTTTTTGTTTGATTTGTAAAGTAGAATATAATTCATAAATTCCGCTCTGATATTAAATAATACCCTACATGCTTTGCTTTTTCGTTTATATTTTCTCTACTTGCTAATTCTAATACTTTGTTAGCTATATATATTTCTGAAATTTTTGTTTTTTGGGAAATCTCTTCTATTTTTCCTCTATAATACCCTTTTGTTTTGTAATCCATTTTACTGTATATATTTGCCGGATCTTCTTTTAATACTTCCTCCACACCATTTATATTTTCAAATATATCTAATATATTTAATCTACCAATTTCCCTCATACTAGTTATACTATTACCGATTGATACTTTAGATGTCGCTATAAGAAAATGTTCCTTTTTTATTACATCTTGTATCGTTGTTCCCATCTTACTTACTTGCTCTTCTAATACATTCAAATATGCTATTCCATTTTTTCCATATTTTTTTAACTTGTATGACATGTATTCTATAAATGGATATTTCATTTCCCTATATGATATAACTTTCACTTGTTCTTTATGATTTGCTTTATACTTCTGATTTCTATAGTCTTTTTTTTCAACTAATCTTTCTACTATGCTCTCTACCTTATATTTTTGTATTTGTGATGAATATATTCTTTCACATATGTTTCGTATATTTTCTATTATTGCAATTTGTAAAAACAACTGTAAATTCCAAATTTCTTCCATGCTTAATGTTTTTTTCTGTTGATATGCTTGTAAACAATATTTCAAATTATCATAATCTATTTTGCAATCTGTGTATGCTACAATCTCTGCCGCCAATACATATATTCTTGCAAATCCCTCATATGGTCCATTTGCTAAACCTATAAATTCTCTATATTTTTTAGGTGTCAGCTCTTTTGCTAATGTTTGTACCGTTTCTTCTATTACATAATAATTATCTAAAAGCCATTCTCCGGCTGGATACATATCTATTCCCATTTTTATGTGTTCATTTAATAGGTTATATGTTTTCGTTATAAACTTAAAATTATCTTTTAGCCTTGGAATTGGATATGTGTTTTTATTAGAAAAATGCTGCAAATTATGGTCTGCAGCTATTTTTTCTATATATGATTCTAGTTGATTTTTATCTAACACTGCTCCGTTTATATTTAGTACTCTGTATTCCCTTGAATTCATCTACAAAAAACCTCCACCTAAAACAAAATATGTATTTTCTAACATATTTTGTGTAGTTATAGATTTTTTATGCAAATGCGAACAAATATTTTTAAAATATATTGACATATTATTTTTTTAGATATAAAATTATTTACAAGTTAGCAAACAAAGTTTTTGTGAATATTTTATCGTATCTTTTAGAATGGGGGTTATGTAATGGATATATTAAAATTTCAAAAGAAGTCTATATTTAAATCTTATTTAGCAGTTAGTGTGCTTGGAATTAGTTATAAATTAAACATTAAATATGCTACTGTAAATTCAATTAATCTAAATAAAAGAGATAAAGATTTTGAATTAATTTTACCCAAGCAATATAAAAATTCTGACAATATAGATATTATAAATCATGCAATAATGAAATTATATTCTGAGCTTGCCCCTAGTGAGCTAGAATATTCTTTAGAACTTGTTAGGCATATTGTAAAATTTGCACCAGATGATTATAAAATTGAAAGACTAAAAAACAATTTTTATAAAACTACAAAAGATAAAATTTTAGTTATAAATCCAGATATTATTCAATATAGCAAAGAAATAATTAATGTAACATTAATACAAGCATTTTGTAAAATGCAATTTAATAAAAATTCTAATGCATACAAAAATGCTATAAAAAATGCAATGAAATGTTATGAAGAATATAAAAATGAAATTGATATTAATGCAAATTCCTTTACAATGGTTGGATAAAAATTGCTTTATTATAAACTTTATGTTAAAATTATATTATTAAATTTTATGGAGGTTTTTGTATGAACAGAACTTTACGCAGACATCCTCAGCACAGACTTCTTCCCATCCTGCATCCTTCTAGATACCGGTGTTGCAACAGCAACTACGTAAAAACTTCTACTGGTGCTTATCGCAGAACAGCACACCATAAGAAGATAATTAAGAAGTATGGAGGAAGATAGATAATTAACTTTCAGCAAAAAGTAACACAACAAACTTCAACAGCTCCGCACTCTTTACGGAGCTGCTTTTTTATACATCTACTATTAGATTTTTTAACTAATATCACTCTATCACACCATAAATAATATGCTAAATTTAGCATTATATATACGTATTGACAAACTACCCATATCGTATATTCACATTCTAGTATACTTAGATTAATACAAAAGAAATAGCACTTGCTATTGAGTTATTTACAAAATTTATATTCTACTATATTTAGATTAATACAAGAAAAGCAATTCAAGTGCCATATCGTTTGATAGCTTTACATTCTACTATACTTAAATTACTACCAATTTCATTTTGTAAGCAAAAGCCTTTTCGCTATTTACATTCTATTATATTTATATTATTACAAAGTCATCCTGATAAGATAGCAGATAGAATAGCATTTACATTCTACTATATTTAAATTACTACTTTAGATTACAATCAATTCCTTTATTTTCAGAATTATTTACATTCTACTATATTTAAATTACTACATAGTTTTTATGAGCAGGTATGGTCTTGAAGGAATTAGATTTACATTCTACTATATTTAAATTACTACAGGTATATTATAGTCCCCTTTATTCTATGCTCTTTTTATACCTTTTCTGTCGATAAATATTTTTTTATTTATTGATTTTTCTATTTATTTTATAAAATATATGAAATTCACATATTTAAGTATATTTCTCATCTGTCGATCCAGTATGTTTTTTACATTATTAACGGTCGACAGATACTAATTTAAATTACAAAAAGTTAGATGTCTTATCCTCTTCTATTTTACCTAAAAATTCTTTATCTAACCATTTTTGACTTCTACTTTTAAACAAAATAACACTATCTTTATCGTTTCGTATGTATCTGTCTAACTCTGATTTAAGTTTTAGTGCCTGTGATTCTAATAGTTCACCTTCAAATACAGAATTCTGAATATGTACTAAATATTTTTTACAGGTTTTAAATACTCTTCTTAATACTTTTTGACCTTCTTTTTCTTCTAAGTTAATATCATATACTAAAATAACATACATATTACCACCATATTTTAAACCCTTCATAAGGCAGATCTTCCATAAAATATTTTATCAATTTATATAATTCTAGTCTCATTAAATATTCATATGTTACTTCTCTACCTAATTTTCTATGTTTTATACTTGTTTGTAGTCTTTTGTCCATTTCTTTTGTAATCTCTTTTCTAGCATTTTCTTTTATATACAAAATAGTAATAGAACATTACCCCTGTAATATTCATAGAAAACCTCCTATCTATAGTTCTCTTTTTGCATATTCATA
>CAKPQL010000004.1 GCA_934178555.1 uncultured Clostridia bacterium | reverse complement strand
AAGGAATGATAGATGAAAAAGAAGCAGTATTAAGAGTAGAACCAAAACAATTAGATCAATTATTACATCCAAACTTTGATGCTGCAGCTTTAAAAGCAGCAAAAGTAGTTGCAAAAGGTTTGGCTGCATCTCCAGGAGCTGCTACTGGTAAAGTAGTATTTACAGCAGATAGAGCTGTTGAATTACACAAAGCAGGAGAAAAAGATTTAGTATTAGTAAGACTTGAAACATCACCAGAAGATATCGAAGGAATGGTTGTATGTAATGGTGTATTAACAGTTAGAGGTGGTATGACATCACACGCAGCTGTTGTTGCTCGTGGTATGGGTACTTGCTGTGTTGCTGGATGTGGTGACATAATTGTAAATGAAGAAGAAAAATACTTTACATTCCCAGATGGAAGAAAAGTAACAGAAGGTGAATATATTTCATTAGATGGTTCTACAGGTAATGTATATGGAGAAAAAATAGAAACAGTTGATGCAACAGTTTCTGGAAACTTTGCAACATTAATGGGATGGGCAGATAAATATAGACAATTAAAAGTTAGAACAAATGCTGATACTCCATTAGATGCTAAACATGCATATAATTTTGGAGCTGAAGGTATAGGATTATGTAGAACAGAGCATATGTTCTTTGCACCAGATAGAATAGCTGCTATTAGAGAAATGATAGTTTCTAAAACACCTGAACAAAGAGCAAAAGCTTTAGCTAAAATATTACCAATGCAAAGAGGAGATTTTGAAGGATTATATAGAGAAATGAAAGGTTACCCAGTAACAATTAGATTCTTAGATCCACCTTTACATGAATTCGTTCCACACGAAGATGCTGATATAGAAGCTTTAGCTAAAGAAATGGGATTAACATTTGAAGAATTAAAGAATATTGTAGAAGGATTACATGAATTCAACCCAATGATGGGACATCGTGGATGCCGTCTTGCTGTAACATATCCTGAAATTGCAGAAATGCAAACAAGAGCTGTTATAGAAGCTGCAATAAATGTAAACAAAGAAGGAATGAATGTAGTTCCAGAAATAATGATTCCATTAGTTGGAGAAGTTAAAGAGTTAAAATATGTAAAAGATATAGTTTGCAAAACAGCAGATGCAGTAATTGCTGAAAATGGTGTTACATTAGAATATCATGTTGGTACAATGATAGAAATACCAAGAGCAGCTTTAACAGCAGACGAAATAGCAAAAGAAGCTGAATTCTTCTCATTTGGTACAAATGACTTAACACAAATGACATTTGGATTTAGCCGTGATGATGCTGGTAAGTTCTTAGGTGATTACTATGATAAGAAAATATATGAATCAGATCCATTTGCTAAATTAGATCAAACTGGTGTTGGAAAATTAGTTGAAATGGCAGCTAAATTAGGAAGACAAACAAGACCAGATATTAAACTTGGAATATGTGGAGAGCATGGTGGAGATCCATCTTCTGTAGAATTCTGCCATAAAGTTGGTTTAACATATGTATCTTGTTCACCATTTAGAGTTCCAATCGCAAGATTAGCAGCAGCACAAGCAGCAATTAAATATCCAAGAGCATAAAATGAGAAATTTGTTATATATATAATAGTATATACAATGTGTAAATATATAAGGGGAGGGTTATATATGGCCTTGCCCATATATATAATTATACACAGTAAAATAAAGGAGGATAAAAATGAAAAAATCAACAAAGATTATTATTGCAGTAGTATCTGTTTTAGTTGTAGTTGCAGCAGTTGTGGCAATATTATACTTTAAAACAGGAGTATTTAACGGATTAAAGAAACCAAAAAATTTATTTTATGAATACTTAGATAAAGCAACAGCAAGCGATGAAAAAACAAGCTATAGCGATTATATAGCTGAATTAAAAAATATACAAAATGAATCAGTTGCAGGTAAAGGAAAAATGACTATGGATGTAAAATTGGGAAGCGCTTTATCTGAATATGATAAAATAGCTGACTTATTAAATAAAGTTGAAGTAAGTTTTGAATCAAAAACAAATCCATCAGATAAAACAGGATATATGTCAATAAATTTAAAATATGATGGAAAAGATTTAGGAACATTTGAAGTACTAGCTGATGATAAGCAATTTGGAATAAAATTAGATAAAATGTATGATCAATATTTAACATTAACATATGATGAAATGATGAATACAATAGAAGAAGGAAATGTAAATATTGATGTATCAAGTTTGTCAATGAATAGTATAGATACAGATGCTATTATAGAATTATTAGATATTAAAGATGAAGAAATTGATAGAATAGTAGAAAGATATAAAAAAGTATTACAAGATACAATACCAGAAGACAACTATTCTAGCAAAAAAGAAAAAATAACAGTAAATGGTGAGGAGATTAATGCTACAGCATATACTGTAAAAATTTCTAATAAAGATTTAGTAAAATTAGCAAAAGCATTTATAGAATCATTAAAAGAAGATGATGCTACAATAAACTTGGTAGTAGATAAAGTTAACAAAATAATGAAATTATCAGGAGATAACACAACAAGAGTAAGTAAAGGAATGATAAGCACTGTACTTGAAAGTGCACTTTCTTCATTAGAAAATGCTGATGAAATAATAAATCAAGAAGTAAAAATAACAGTATATGAGCATAATAATGATGCTGTAAGAATTGCCTTTGCAATGGGCGATGATGCTGTTATGATTGACTCAACAAAAAATGGTGATACAGAAAAAATGGCATTAAAAGTAAAATCAAATGGAGAAGAAATGACTTTATTTAATTTAGAACAAACTAAAAAAGGTGAAGAAAAATATGAAACTAAACTATCAACAGATTTAGAAGGTTTAAAACTAGAAATATTTGCTAATACAGAAAAATCAGGCAAAGTAAGCAAAGCAAATATGAAGATATCTGCTGATATTCAAGACATGATAACAGCTACATTAAATATAGATACAGAAGCAGAATATACCTCTGTAAATATTGACAAATTATCATCAAGCAATTCAACAAGAATAAATTCTATGTCATCTGCACAACAAGAAAAACTTTCAAAAGGATTATTAAATTATATAGATGAACATATGGATACAATAAAAGAAATTGCAACAGTAATAGGATATGAAAATCAAATAGAAGAATTTGAGAATCAATTAAAAGCATTAAAATCACAATCAACATTAACAGATACAGATACTAACACAGATGTTGAAGATGTTGCATAATGAATATAAGTTATTGATTATAAAAATATAGTGCACCTAGAATGTTAAACAAAAAAGTTTAATATTCTAGGTGCGTTTTATTTTTTTGGCTACATTTGTTGTTCGCCAGGTATAAAGTAATCGACTATACCGTAAATTATTGCACCAATTATTGCAGCCATCCAAGATATTGTATAACCTGCAACAAAGTATTGAGTCACATATAATACAACTACTGATAATACGAAACCAACAAATCCTTTTCCAAAAGGACTAGCATGTAATCCAGTAAATTTAACAATTAGGTAATCAATAACTGTAAGGACTACTGCAGCTACGGCTAAAGACCAAAAGTTGCTTATATTAAATCCTGGAGTAAAGAATGCTGTAATTGCTAAAACTACTCCGGCAGCTATTAATCTCCCAATTATTTGCCAAGCTGTACTAGTACCAGTGTTTGAACGAGTTGGTGTGTTATTATTTTCGTCCATAAAGAAACCTCCTTTTTTAAATATATATATTTAATAAAATTGCTTTCTAGGTGTTCGTATAAGTATTATGTACAAAAATAGAAAAAATATTCAAAAAATTATATGTATATTTTTTAACAAAAATAAAAAAATATACATATATAAATAAATTAAAGTGAGATGGAGGTTTTTATGTTAGCAACTCTTTTAAGAAGTATAATATTATACATATTGGTATTATTTACGATGAGATTAATGGGAAAAAGAGAAATAGGTCAATTACAGCCATTTGAGTTAGCTATAGCAATAATGATAGCAGATTTGGCATCTATTCCAATGGCAGATACAGGAGTACCAATATTTAATGGAATTATACCTATAATAGGATTACTTATAATGCAAATGATTATTTCATATATTAACATGAAAAGCATAAATATAAGAAGAATTATATCAGGGAAACCTACAATATTAATATATAGAGGAAAAATAGATTCAAAAGCTTTAAAAAAGGAAAAAATAACATTAAATGAGTTACAAGAGAGATTAAGACAAAATGGAACATTTTCTATAGGAGATGTAGAATACGCAATACTGGAGACAAGTGGACAATTAACTGTAATACAAAAGCCAGAAAAAAGAATGGTTATACCAGAAGATTTAGGTATAACACCAGAATATGAAGGATTACCATATGATTTAGTTTTGGATGGTAAAATAATGAGTAATAATTTAAAAACGTTAGGCAAAGATTATAATTGGTTAAAAAAACAAGTAGAAAAATTCAAAATGAAACCGGAGGAAGCTCTAATTGTAACTTATGATGGAAAGGGACAAATTTTCTGCCAAAAAAAAGAAGAATAAATATGAAAACAAATTAGATTCAAAATATATTATAGGAAAGGAAATTTTTTAATGAAAGAAATAATAATTATAATTATTTCAGTTGCATTAGTTTGGACTGGAGCATATGTATCGCAAAATTATTTAACAAAAACTAGCGATGAATTGGTAAATAATATAGAAGATTTGAAAATAGAAATACAAAAGGCGAAAAAAGAAGAAGATAGTGAGAGTATAGCATTGGCAGATGATATATATAACAAATGGAAAGAAATAGAGGAAAAATGGTCAATAATAATTACTCATGATGAGTTGGATCTAATAGAAATATCATTAATTGGAATGAAAACTTGTATAGAAGAAAAACAGTATGCAAAAAGTATAGAGGAACTAGAAAAGTCTATTTATTTATTGGAGCATATAAAAGATAAAGAAAAATTTGACTTGAAAAACATATTCTAATCCAATTTAACTATATCATTCATACTATATAAACCTGGTTTTTGATTAATTATAAAAGTAGCTGCTTTTAATGCACCACTAGCAAATATACTTCTTGAAGAAACAGTATGAGTAATTTCAAAGTTTTCATCATTACCTAAGAATAAAACAGAATGTTTGCCAACTTCGGTACCACCTCTTATAGAATGTATACCAATTTCATTTTTATTGCGCTTTGCCCTAAAATTAGCTCTATTATATGTATAACTCATAGAGTAATTGCGAGAATGATTAATGGTATTAGCAAGCATTAAAGCCGTACCACTAGGGGCATCAATTTTTTCTCTGTGATGAGTTTCAACTATTTCGATATCACTGTCGCATAATAATTTTGAAAGTTTAGAAACTAAAAGATTCATTATATTAATTTCAAAAGACATATTGGCAGATTTAAAAATTGGAATAAATTTTGATGTTTCTTTTATGAAAGTTAATTGCTTAGAATTAAAACCTGTGGTTGCAATAACCATAGGTATGTTTTTAGATTTTGCATAACTTAGCATATTTATACTAGCTAAAGGAACGGAAAAATCTATAATAACATCAATATTTTCTTTAATATCATTAAAACTAGAATAAATTGGGAATTTTCCATTTAAGCTAGTAATTTTATCAAAACCACATATAATATTAAAATTGCTAGTAGTGTTTATGTGTTTTATTAATTCGTTTCCCATATTTCCATTACAACCACTTAATAAAACACTAACCATTATTAAACACCATCCTAGATTTAGATAATTTTTAATACTAGTAAACTCAAAAACACATAAGCATATCTATAAGCTTTTTGTAGTTTACGGCTTCTTTTGTAGTGTTCATAAGATTCTTTAATAGCACAATATTTATCTACACAAGATACAATAAAACTTTCTTTATACTTTGGTAAAATTACAGTTAAAGGCCACATGTGTTTTAAAATAATATCTTGTTCTACATCAGATAAAATAAATATCTTATTAGAGTTATTTAATGCAATTCTAGGGTGTCTAAAACCATGCCAGCTTTTTCTATCACTAGTTTTTTTTCTCCAATCATATAAAAATAAGTCATGAAGCATACCGCCACGAGCAGCAGCTTCATAGTCTAAATTAAGTTTTTTACAAATTAAATAACTATAAAAAGCAACATCTTTACAATGTTCAAAACAATTTGTATCATAGTGTTGTCTGAACTTTTTCATTTCATTTACAGTTTCATTATTAATTATGTCTGCAATTATTAAATTAAATTCATTAATTTCATCATCATTTTTCATACGCATCATATCCTAAAAAAATATATAATTAATTATAACATAAAATGAATAAGAATAGTTAAATAATATCAAATTTTTTCATTTCTCTAAATAAATTTTCTTTACCTACACATGTAAGTTCTACTAGTGGCAATCTTGGAATACCTGTATTAAATCCCATTTCTTGAAGTGCTGCTTTAACAGGGATAGGGTTTACTTCGCTAAATAAAGCGTTAATTAGAGGTAATGCTTTTAATTGCATTTTAGTAGATTCAAGAATATTACCATTTAAAAATTTATGAACTATATTACTAGTATATTCTGGAAGAATATTGGATAGAACAGAAATAACTCCAATTCCTCCAAGTGATAAAACAGGTACAATTTGATCATCATTTCCAGAGTATATTGCAAGAGAATTACCACATAAGTTTGCAATTTTAGCAACTTGAGAAATATTTCCACTTGCTTCTTTTATAGCAACGATATTTTTTATTTTAGATAATTCTAAACAAGTTTCTGGAGTAATGTTAAGACCAGTTCTACTAGGTACATTGTATAAAATAATAGGTAATTTTACACTATTAGCTATGTGTTTATAATGTTCAATTAAACCGACTTTGTGTTGTTTTATTGTAATATGGTGTTACTACTAAGAGAGCATCTGCTCCTACACTTTCGGCATATTTACTTAAGGAGATGGCAGATTGCGTACAATTACCACCAGTTCCTGCAATAACAGGAATTTTTTTGTTTACAGTGTCAACGGTAAATTTAATTGCTTGTTTTTTTTCTTCTAATGACATTGTTGCGGATTCACCTGTAGTTCCACAAACAATAATTGCATCAGCACCGTTTTTTACTTGAAAATCAATTAATTTTTTAAATGAATCAAAATTAATGCTATTATCATCAAAAGGCGTTACAATAGCTGTTCCGCATCCTTTAAAAATTATATCTTTCATAGATCACACTCCTATATAATACATATTATGTAAAAAGCAAAAAAATGCTAATACAATGTGAAGAGGTAAAAAACAATCTAATAAAAAAGATAATTACATTTTAAATACTGTAAATAGCGTAAAAGTTAGTATTCAAAAAGAAGCAATTAAATAGATAATTAATAAATGCAAATTTTGTCGAAAATCTCTTAAAAAACGGCAAAAGTTCCCTTGTTTCTTCGAAGGAAAATTATGGAAAAAACAGAATAAAATTATATAGAATATTACAAAG
The DNA here is from genome assembly GCA_934178555.1 of uncultured Clostridia bacterium. GTDB lineage: Bacteria > Bacillota > Clostridia > TANB77 > CAG-508 > CAKPQL01. The sequence continues at coordinate 84,981 of CAKPQL010000004.1, read as the reverse complement.
GAGGAATTACAGTGAATGTAAAGTACGATAATGAGGACAAGCTCCTTGTTTTAGAATTAACAGAAGAAATAGACCATCATTCTACAGAAAAAATAAGGAGGAGAGCGGATTATGAAATTCAGAGACATATGCCTAGAAAAGCTATATTTGATTTTAGTGGTGTCACTTTCATGGATAGTGCAGGAATAGGAATGGTAATAGGAAGATACAAAATGGTATCTATGCTAGGAGGAAAGGTTTCTATGATTAATGTGAAACCAAGTATTAGAAAGGTTTTTGAAATGTCTGGAATATTGAAGATTATTCCTATAGAAGAATGTGCGTAAGTGTATTTACTTCCATAACAAATACGAATTAAAGGAGGAAAGTATAAATGAAAGACATAAATGAAAATGAAATGAAATTAGAGTTTTTGAGCAAATCTAATAATGAAGCGTTTGCAAGGGTTACTGTTGCTGCATTTGTATCTCAATTAGATCCAACAATAGAAGAATTATCCGATATAAAAACAGCAGTATCAGAGGCAGTTACAAATTGTATTATACATGGATATGAAGATACTGAGGGGATAATAAAAATTAGATGCAAGATTTTTGCACAAAGTGTACATATAGAAATATCAGACAATGGAAAGGGAATAAAAAATATAGAGGAAGCTAAAACACCTTTGTTTACAACTAAGCCTAATTTAGAAAGGTCTGGTATGGGATTTACTATAATGGAAAGCTTTATGGATGATGTAAAAGTAGAATCTATCGTTGGATTAGGAACAAAAATTACTATGAAAAAGTTAATAAAATGCAGAGATGAGTTATGTTCTAATACAATTGAATAATAAATATTTATGGCACTAAAATATATAATAAAAAATCTGCCACACCCTTAAACGCGGTAAATATTGTATGGGTCGATGCCCACATCGATCTGTGTAGTGAATAGTGAATAATAAAACTGTAGGGGTCGGCGTCCCCGACGACCCGTTTAATATATCGCTACGATAATAACTGTATTTACTATAAAAAACAGTAGAAGCGGGTGTTCGATTTTTATATTATATATTTTAATGTTTATAAAATAATTGATTACAAATGAATGTGAATAAGGAGTGTATATATGTATGAAACAAAAGTAGATGAGATACTAAAAGCACAGAATAAAGATATGGGAGCAATGACAAGTATAATAGAAAAAAATTCTGGATTGGTTTGGAGTATTGTCAAGAGATTTGTTGGAAGAGGATATGAAGCAGAAGATTTGTATCAAATTGGGTGTTTGGGTTTTATAAAAGCGATACAAAGATATGATGTGAACTTTGAAACCAAAATATCTACATATGCAGTACCATATATACTAGGAGAGATAAAAAGATTTATAAGAGACGACGGAATGATTAAAGTAAGTAGAAGTATAAAAGAATTAGCGATAAAAATAAGAGAGCTACAAAACCAATATAAGGATGAACTTACAATAAATAAAATGTCAGAGATGCTAGGAGTTACAGTAGAAGATATTAATTTAGCCTTAGAAGCGTCAAGACCGATAGAATCTATCAATGAGGAAGCTTATAATGAAGGAGATAAAAATAGTGTAAAAAAGATTGAGCAAATTGAAAATAAAAAGGACGAAATGGCAAATATAGTAGAGAAAATTGCACTGAAAGATTTAATAAATGGACTAAAAGATAGGGAAAAGCAGATAATATTATTAAGATATTATAGAGGGAAAACTCAGACGCAAGTATCTAAAATGCTTGGAATAACACAAGTACAGGTATCAAGAATAGAAAGAAAAGTTTTAGATTACATGAAAGATAAATTAGCATCATAAAATGATTTATGTGTGTTTAAAGATTATTGGAGAAAACGACATTTTGTCGTTCAATATAAAAGGAGGAAATGATGAGAAAAATAGCTATATATTTATTTTTGATTATTGTATCAATATTTTTAATTCCTATATTATTTACAATACAATTTGAAAGCTCAACTCCTCCTAATGTAGTTGAAGCTAATAATCAAGTTCAACAACCTATTGCTACAGAAACTCCAATAGTTGAGCAATATAACTATAATCAATATGCAACTATAAAGTTATTACATGATAAAACTGGGCAAGTAGAAGAATTTCCTATAGATACATATTTATATGGAGTAGTGTCAGCTGAAATGCCTGCAAGTTATGAAATGGAGGCACTAAAAGCACAAGCAATAGTTGCACGAACATATACAATATATAAGATAAAACATAGTGGTGGCAAACATAGTGGAGCTGATATATGTGATAATTCTACATGTTGTCAAGCTTGGATAACTAAAGAAGATAGATTGGCAAAATGGGATATAGAGAAACAAGAAGAATATTGGAACAAAATAGTTACAGCTGTTGATAGTACTGCTGGAAAAATAATTACTTATGAAGGAGAGCCAATTAATGCTTTTTTTCATTCGAATAGCGGAGGAAACACAGAGATACCTTTAAATGTTTGGGGAGGAAGCGGATATCCATATTTACAAGTAGTGACAACTGTGGGAGAGGATGCATATCCACAATATAATTCGGAGGTTGAAATTACTAGAAGTGAGTTAATAGAGAAAATAAAGGCTGTACATAGTGAATTTGAAATAGATTTTTCAAAAGAAGATGCGGTTCAAGTAATAGAGCGTACTGATAGCGGAAGAATTAAAACAATCAAATTTGGAAATGTAAATTTATCTGGAGTAGAGGCTAGAAGTATTTTTGGACTTAAATCAGCAAATTTTACGGTACAACAAATAGAAGGAGATAAGATAAAATTTACTGTAATTGGATATGGGCATGGAGTAGGAATGAGTCAAACAGGGGCTGATGCATTAGCTAAGCAAGGAAGTAATTATGAAGAAATAGTAAAACATTATTATATAGGAGTAGAAATACAAAACATATAATGTATAAATTTCATAAAAAAGGAAATAATTAAACTAAAGAAAAAAGACTGAAAGGAATGATTTTAATGTCAAGAAAAAATTACAGAAAAGCAAGTAACTTTAAAAAGTTAATGATAGCTTCTTCTATAACTTTAGCAATTGCAATAGTAGCATTTATAATAACTTATATTTCGTATAGCAATAAAGTAAAGCAAAATTTGGAAAACAGCTTGTTAAAAGCAGATGAAATTGCGGATATGATAGCAAATCAAGATGGAACTAACATACTTGAAGAAGCAAATTCTCAAATAGGAAAAACTATAGAAGAAAGCAAACAAGAACAAACACCAGCGGTAGTAGAACAAACTCCAACACCTATTCCAACTCCTAACGAAGTAAAACAGCAAGTGGTAGTAGAAGAACCAATGCCGGAATTTACGATGCCATTGGATGGAGAAATAATGAGAGAATATGCAAAAGAAAATTTATTATATTCTCAAACATTAGATGAATGGGTAACGCATTTAGGTGTAGATATAAAAGCTGAGAAGGCAACTGTTGTAAAAGCATCTGCACAAGGAACTGTGACTGCAATAAAAAATGATCCTAGATATGGTTTAACAGTTGTAATAGAGCATACCAAAGGATTTAAAACAGTGTATTCTAATCTTTTAACAGCAGAATTTGTATCCATAGGTCAAACTGTATCAGCCGGACAAACAATAGGAACTGTAGGGAATACAGCAACATTTGAAATACTAGATGAATACCATTTGCATTTTGAAATTCTTGATAATGATGAAAATGTAGATCCTAGTATATATTTAAAATAACATAAGATTTAATATATAAAAAAGATGAGTAAATACATTAAAAATTTCTCATCTTTTTTTAGTGTGCTTGTAAAACGTAAATTGATTTGAAAAAACGCAATAAAAAAGTAAAAAAATGTTATAAAAGGTTGCTTTTTAGATACTCATGGTATAAAATACTAATGGCTTTAGAGTAAATGAACAAAAGAGAATGTTTTTATATTAAGGAAGGAATAATAATGTATTACAGAAGATTTATTAAGAGAATATTAGATGTTGTATTAGCAACAGTTTTTTTAATAATATTTTGTCCGATAATGTTAATTGTTGCATGTTTAATTAAGATTTATAGTGAAGGACCAGTGATTTTTAAACAAAAAAGAGTTGGGTTTCAAGGGAATCCTTTTTATATATATAAATTTAGAACTATGTATTATGGCGTTAAATTTGGAGATAATTCACCTACTAAAATAGGAAAATATTTGAGAAAATTAAGTTTAGACGAATTGCCACAATTAATAAATATTATCAAAGGAGATATGTCTTTTATTGGTCCTAGACCATGGATTACTGAATATAGTAAATGGTTTACGGAAAGTGAAATGAGAAGATTTGAAGTTTTGCCTGGTTTATCTGGATGGGCACAAATAAAAGGACGTAATGGATTAAGTATTAGAGAAAAACTAGATGCGGATATATGGTATGTAGATAATATATCATTTAAAGTAGATGTAATGATATTTTTTAAAACTATATTATCAGTATTTAAAAAGAATAATACTTCTATAACAGAAGATGGAATAAAGGATGAGTTAGATGAGTTGCGTGCTCATTATGAAAGTCAACATAACATAGAAGGAAAACAAAATAATAATGGACAAGAGGCAGTTTAGTTTAAATAGAAAGTAGGAAATAAGGTTATGAAAAAAGTTTTATTTACTGCTACTGTGGATTCACATATATTGAATTTTCATATGCCATATTTAAAGTTTTTTAAAGAAGAGGGATATGAAGTACATGTAGCAACTAATACTTCTAAGGAAATTCCTTATTGTGATGTTAAACATCAAATTAGTTTTGAAAGAAGTCCAATAAAGTGGAATAATATAAAAGCTATTAAAGATTTAAAAAAAATTATAGATAAAGAAAAATTTGAAATAATTCATACTCATACACCAATGGGAAGTGTTGTGACGAGATTAGCTGCAAAACGTGCAAGAAACAAATTAGGAACGAGGGTTATTTACACTGCACATGGTTTTCACTTTTACAAAGGAGCACCAGTTTTAAATTGGCTTGTGTATTATCCAATAGAAAAATATTTATCAAAGTTTACAGATGATTTAATAACTATTAATAAAGAAGATTATGAATTAGCTAAAAGAAAGTTTAAGTCTGAACATATTTATTATGTTCCAGGAGTTGGATTAGATTCTAAAAAATTTGATTTTAATATGACTGAAGAAGAAAAAACAAATTTGAGAAAAAGTTTAGATATAGAAAAAGAGGACTTTGTATTAATATATCCAGCTGAATTTACAAAAACAAAACGTCAAACATGGTTAATAAATACACTAAAACCTGTTTTAGAAGAAAATAAAAAAATTCATTTATTATTACCAGGAAGAGATTCTAGAAATAATGAATGTAGAAATTTAGTTGAAAAATTAGGATTATCTAAACAAATACATATTCTAGGTTTTAGAAAAGATGTGCCATATTTAATTGCTATTGCGGATTTAGCTGTTTCTTCTTCAAATAGAGAGGGATTACCTATAAATATATTAGAATCTATGTATTATGGTCTTCCACTTGTAGTAACAAATTGTAGAGGAAATAGAGATTTGGTAAAAAATGGAGAAAATGGGTATGTTGTTAATTTAAATGATTGCCAAGAGTTTCGTAATAAAGTATTATATTTATCAGAAATAAAAGAAGAAGAAAAAAATCAAATAAAAAAAATAAATCAAGAAATGATAAAACAATATTTGCTAGACGTTGTATTAGAAGAGATGACAAAAATATATAAAAGGAATGTTGATAATAATGTTAAACAATAGTAAAACCAAAAAGCCTAAAATTTCTATTATAATGGGAATCTACAATAATGAAAGATATTTATGTGAAAGTATAGAATCAATTATTAATCAAACTTATCAAAATTGGGAATTTATAATGTGCGACGATGGTTCAAGTGATGGAACACTAAAAATTGCACTAGAATATCAAGAAAAATATCCTGAAAAAATAAAAGTGCTAACAAACGAAAAAAATATGGGATTAAATTATACATTAAATAAATGCTTAGAGGTAGCAGAAGGCGAATATATAGCGAGACAAGATGGTGATGATGTTTCATTACCTGAGAGATTTGAAAAAGAAATAAATTTTTTGGAAGATAATCCTGATTATGACTTAGTTAGTTCTAATATGATTTTTTTTGATGAGAATGGTGATTGGGGTGAAAGCCACAGGTTTGGAGAAGTAAAAAAAGAAGATTTTATAAAAGAAAGTCCAATTTATCATGCACCATGTATTATGAAAAGCGAAGCATTAAGAAAAGTGGGAGGATACACGGTTTCAAAAAAATTGTTGAGAGTAGAAGATTATCATTTATGGTTTAAATTATATATTGAAGGATATAGATGTTATAATTTAAAGGAATGTTTGTATAAAATGAGAGATGATAATGATGCTTATAAGAGAAGAAGTTTTAGAAATAGACTTAATGAAACTAGGCTTAAATTATGGGGGTTTAGGAAAATACATATTCCAATTACTAAATATGTATGGGCATTTAAACCAATAATTACTTTTATGTTACCAAAAAGAATTTACTTAAAGATTCATTATAATAATTTAAAAAAGCATACTTTATAGGAGGAAAAAATGCAAAAAATTAAAGTCGCACAATTTGTAGGTTCCATGAATTGTGGTGGCACAGAAACAATGTTAATGAATGTGTTTAAAAAATTTAATAAAGATAAATACGAATTTACATTTATTGTAAACATTAATGAAAAAGGATGGTATGATGATGAAATTTTAGCACACAATGGTAATATTGTGAGAATAAAAAAAATAGAAGAAATAGGTGCTGGCAAATATATAAAATATCTTACTAAAATATTCAAAGATGGCAATTATGATGTTATTCATTCACATACTTTTTTACATTCTGGTTTTGTTATGAAAGCAGCAAAAAATGCCGGAATAAAAATAAGAATCGCACATTCACATAGTGCAATGGATCATTTTGAAAAAAATTTAAAATATAAGTTAAAAAAGCTGTTTTTACAGAAAATGATAATAAAAAATGCTAGTCATATAATTGCGTGTTCAACAGAGGCAGGAGAATGTTTATTTGGAGAAAAATTTAAGAAAAAAGGGATAGTTCTAAAAAATCCTGTAAGAATTCAAGAGATAGAAAATATTGCTAGTGATATTGAAAATATAAATAATTTAAAAGAAAAATACAATATAATGGATGGACAACTTGTTATAGGGCATATAGGAAGATTTGTAGATATAAAAAATCATAAATTTTTATTACAAATTGCAAAAGAAATGAAAAAGAGAAATATTCAATTTAAAATGTTTTTTATTGGAGATGGAGAGAATTTTGAGAATATAAAAAATCAAGTTGATGAATTAAATTTAGATGATTGTATTGTGTTCACAGGAAATATAAAAAATGTATATGAATATATTAATATATTTGATATTTTTTTGTTGCCATCATTGTATGAAGGGTTACCTTTGACTGCTATAGAGGCGCAAGGCTTTGATGTTAAATGCTTGATTTCAGACAAAGTTTCTAGGGAAGTAGATTTGGGAATTGGCTTAGTAAATTTTTTGTCTATAGATGATGGAGTCAATATTTGGATAGATAAAATATTAGAATCAGATTATAAAAAAAGAAATATTGAGAATTCAATTGAAGCTTTGCATAATAATGGCTATAGTATTGAAAGCGTTATAAAAACATTAGAAGAAATTTATAATAAATAGGAGGGGTAATGGATAGATTTATCAATCATATAAAAAAACATATAGAGATTTATATATCATTAATCATTGCATTAGCTCTTGCAATATTGGCGTATTTATGGGTACCAAAGCAGGGATATGATTTATATCAATATTATAATTGGTTAGAAAAATTGAGGACTTTTAATACAAAAGATGTTATTGGCTTTTTTAAGCTTCGTGGAGAACCTGTTATAATGTTATATTTTTACATTATAGCAAAAATAGGAAATTTTCAATTATTACAAGTATTGCCAACATTTTTATTTTATTTTATTGCATTGTTTATGCTAGTAGATTATGCAAAATCAAGAAAAATATCTTATAGCAAAGTGACTTTTGTAGGAATGTTGCTATTTTCTTTGTGTGAATATGTGTATATTGCAGGATGTTTTAGATATACATTAGCTTTCATAATATTTGCTTTGGCATTATACTTAGAGAATATAAAAGGAAAAAATAATAAATGGATTTGGATTTTATATGTTTTACCATGCTTAATTCATACTGCAACATTTATTTTATTAGCTTTTAGAATATTGAGTAGTATAAAAAACAAAAAATTAATAATTGCTGTAATGAGTGCAATTATTATTGTGATGGTATTTCCTAAAATAATTGTGTTGCCTATATCATATATCTCAATTGAGGGATTAAATAGGATAACTATGAAAATAATAATGTATTTTAATAAATGGCAGATACCTTTAAATTTGCAATACATATATAGAATTGCCCAAACTTTATTTTTGATATTTACATCGATATATTTTGATATTATTAATAAGGAAAATAATATTTTTAAAAAATACAACAAGTATTTATATATTATAGTTATTTTTACTATACTTTGTATACCATACCATACTTTATTTTTCAGATTTAATGATTTACTTTTAATTCTTATGTTAGAAAAAATAATGGAATTATTTAATAGCTTTAAATATAAAAAAGAGAAGTATTTCTTTTTCATAGTATTTATATCATTTATGGTAGCTGGAATAAGAATACAAATACCAGTATTTAAACAAATGTATTTTGGAAATTAATAAGGAGAAAATAATGGAAAAAAATGAACGTAATTATAGTTTAGATTTGTTAAGAATTATAGCTATGCTAATGATAGTAATATTGCATTTTTTATCAAAATCTGGAACTTTAGATTATACGCAGGTTTTTAGTGTAAACAATAATATTGCTTGGATATTAGAGAGTTGTTGCATCGTAGCGGTTAATTGTTATGTTTTAATTAGTGGATATTTTTCTGTAAATTCAAAGCTAAAAATAAGAAGAATAATTAATATATGGGGTAAAGTTATATTTTATTCTATGACAATAGGATTAATATTGCTAATATCAGGAAATGCCGATATTGGAATAAAAAATTTATTATATACTTTTTTACCAACAATATCAAAAGGATATTGGTTTATATCTGTTTATATTGTGATGTCGATATTATCTCCATTTTATAATTTGCTAATATCAACTCTAAAGAAAAATCAATATAGGATTCTTTTATTTATTATGATTATTATTTTTTGCATAATTCCATCATTTTTACCAACTAAGTTTATGGTTGATATTAGTGGAGGAACTGGAATTGTGTGGTTTACTACATTATATTTTATAGCAGGATATATAAGATTACATATATCTTCTGATAGAAATATAAGGAAGCCATTGTTAAAATATTTTGCTTTTAGTTTATTAATATATTTTTTAAGAACAGCAAGTGTATACGTATTGTTAAAATATAATAAGGAACTAATAATAGCTACAAAATGGTTTTCATATAATTCTATATTTGTATTATTAGCATCACTATACTTGTTTTTATATTTTAAAAATTTGAAATTAAAAAATACTAAAGTAATATCTATTATAAAAAGAATATCACCATATACATTAGGTGTATATTTAATACACGAACAACCATTATTAAGTAAAATTTTATATACTAAAATTTGGCATATAAATGAAATTATTAATAATTGGTACATAATATTTGCGGTATTAATAGAAGCATTTATTACATTTATAATCTGTATACTGATTGATGCTTTAAGGCATAAAATAGTTATTAAATTTTCTAATATGAAATTTATTACTAAAATTAATGAGCAAGTAAATAAAATAATTTATTATATTCCTAATGTGATTAATAATATATGTGATAAATTTGAATTATAAATAAGGTGATATTATGAAAAAAATAACAGTATTTACAGCAACATATAATAGGGCAAATTACATTAATAGATTATACGAAAGTTTATTAAACCAAACATATAAAAACTTCGAATGGATAGTTGTTGATGATGGTTCAACAGATAATACAGAAGAGATCTTTGATAAATTAAAGGATAAAAATTTGCTTGACATAAATTATATAAAGGTTAGCAATGGAGGAAAACATAGAGCAATAAACAAAGGGCTGGATTGTGCTAAAGGAGAATTGTTTTTTATAGTAGATTCAGATGATTATTTGTTAGAAGATTCTTTGGAGAAAATTATCAAATGGGAAGAAAGCATATCTGCAAATGACAATATAATTGGTGTGGTAGGATTAAAAGGATATTCAAAAGAGAAGCAGGTAGGAACAACATTTAAGGGAAAGTATAGAGATTTAATTATCTTTGATAGATTAAAAAATAATATTACTGGAGACAAGGCTGAAATATTCTATACTGAAATATTGAAAAAGTATAGATTCCCAGAATATGATAATGAGAATTTTTTACCTGAAGCGGTAATTTGGAATAAAATAGCTTTTGATGGTTACAAGCTAAGATATTTTAATGAAATAATATATATTTGTGATTATTTGGAAGATGGATTAACTAAAAATATAGAAATAAAATATAGAGAAAATCCAATAGGATTTTTAGAATATATTAAGCAATTGTTGCTTATAAATAAGAATGATTTATTTAGCAAAATTAAGTATGTTTCATATTATAAGTATATATTTAAAAATATATATGATGATAGGAAAGTGGCAAAAGACCTAGAAATTTCATTATGCTTTGTAAAATTTTCTAATTTTATCAGAAATTTAGTGAAGAAAAGTTAGGGAGGTATTTTATGGCTAAAGTATCCATTATAGTTCCTATGTATAATTGTAGTAATACTTTAAAGAGATGTATAAATTCAATAAGTAACCAAACCTATAAGGATATAGAATTGTTATTAGTTGATGATGGATCAACTGATAGTACTAAAGAAATTGCATATGGATATATAAAAAAAGACGATAGAATAAAGTATATCTATAAATCAAATGGTGGAGTAAGTTCAGCTAGAAATGTAGGAATTAAAAATGCAACAGGGGATTATATAACTTTTGTAGATCCTGACGATATGTTATTGAAAGAAGCTATATACGATATGGTTGAAATATTAGAATCAAGCAATTGTGATTTCGTAAAATGTAATTATTACTTAAGCAATGACGAAAATTTAAAAATATCTGAAGGAAAATGTTTATTTAATGAAGATATATTAGTTGATAATAAATCTAAAAAGAAAGAAATATTGATGAAAATTATAAAAGGGGAAATTTCTACATTTGTATGGGTGTTAATGATAAAAAGAAAATTTATTGATAATGTAAAGCCTTTTAATGAAAATGTAGATTATATGGAGGACAAGTTATTTTTTATAGATATTTTTTCTAAATCAGAGAACTATTATTTATCTAATAAATGCACATATTATTACTTCTTTAAAGATTTTAATACTAGAGATATAAAGTTTTGGAGTAAATATTTGAATAATATAAATATAGTATTTGAGCAGATTCAAGTTATTTTAGATAATAACAATGAATCTAATAATGAAATAGAAAACTTAATAAAAGTACTAGGGGTTAGTCAGCTAAATGAAATTATTTATAAAATGTTTTGTATTGATAATGATTTGGATATAGAAAAAATATGGAATTCGTGTAATAAAAAACTATTTAATAATTTAATAATATCTAAGGATATATCTAGGTTTAGTAGATATTGCTTAAAATTATTAAATTCAAAAAAATATAAAAAATTGAAAAAAGCATATAAATTAAAGAAGATGCTGAAACAGAGGTGCAAATAAAATGAAAATTGCTTTCGTATCTCCAATGATTTTACCAGTATCAAATGTAAATGGCGGAGCTGTAGAACAATTGATGCTAGATATTGTAAGAGAAAATGAAAAAAATTATAATTTTGATATAGATTTATATTCAATATATTCGGAAAATATAATAAGTGATTATAAACATACTAGAGTAATACAAGTAAATATAAATTTTTTTGATAAAATAATTCAAAAAGCAAATAATTTTATAAATAAAATTCTAAAACGAAAAAGAAGCTATATGTCTTCAATAGAAAAATGCATAAAGTTATTAAATAGGCATGAATATGATAAAGTTATAATAGAAAATAATATGTTTTTATATAAAAGAGTATATGAGAAAACTAAATTTAAAGATAAGTTGTATTATCACATGCATAATGACTTTAATGAATGTGATAAAACACATGAAAATTATATGTTTATAGAAACTACAGCACAAAGAATATTTACTGTTAGCGAGTATATAAAGAGAAGATTAATGGAGGTAAAAAAATCTAAAAAAATATTTGTTTTAAACAATTGTATAGACTATGATTTGTTAAGTGAAAATAATATAAAATCTGAGAAATTGCAAGAAATGATTTTAAAAAATGGTTTACAAGAAGATGATTTTGTAATATGCTATGTTGGCAGGGTAATTAAAGAGAAGGGGATATTAGAGCTTATTACAGCATTCAAAAGAATAAGTATGAAGTACGATAACGTAAAACTATTAATTGTTGGATCTTCATGGTTTGCTGATAATTATAAGAAAACAGATTTTGAAAAAGAACTGATAAAAGAAACAAATGAAATACAAAATAAGATTATATTTACTGGATATGTAAAATATACAGATATAATATATTATTATAAGCTAGCTAATGTATGTGTAATACCTTCAATTTGTAATGAAGCATTTGGAGTTGTGGCACTTGAAGCAATGTATTATAATATTCCTATAATTGCAACTAAAGCAGGTGCTTTGCCAGATATTTTGGAAGATTGTGCATTATATGTTAATTTAGAAAATTTAGAAGAAGATATAGAAGATAAAATAGAAGTTTTAATAAATAATAAAAATATTTCTGAAGAATTAAGGAATAAATGTAAGTTGAGGCTGAATAAACAGAGCTTTAATAAAGATAGGTATTTTGAAGAGTTTTGTAACTATATAAAGGAGAGTTGAAAGTAATATATGAGATTAGAAAATTCAATAAAGAATATAATAACTGCTTTACTTTGTAATTTAATAACTATTATTATTAGCTTTATATCACAAAATATATTAGTAAACAATCTAGGAATTGAATATTCTGGTTTAAATGGAGTATTTACTAATATAATTTCTATGCTTTCAATAGTGGAACTTGGTATAGGATCACAGATAATATATCATTTATATAAGCCGATTGCAGAGAAAGATACAATAAAAATAAAAAAACTTATGAATTTCTATAAAAAATGTTATAACACAATAGCAATAATAGTAGTTGTAGTTGGACTACTTATTATGCCATTTATTAAATTTTTTATAGGAAACAATAGTATACCTGAAAATTTATATTTTATTTATATTTTATTTATAGCAGATTCAGCAGTTTCATATTTGATTGCGTATAAACGTTCTATAATTTATGCAAATCAAAAAAATCGATATGTAGATTTAATACATATAATATATATGTTAGTAATGAATAGTTTACAGATATTAGTTTTGTTTACAATAAAAAATTATGTAGTATACTTATTAATAAAGATTGTATGTAGACTATTTGAAAATATATTGATAAATTATTTGGCTAATAGAATGTATCCAGAAATTATGAAGAATAATAAGGAAAAATTGGATGATGATGTAATTGATGACATAAAGAAGAGAGTTAAAGCATTGATATTTCATCAAATTGGAGGATATTTAGTGCTAGGAACTGATAGCATAATAATATCTAAATTTTTAGGCTTAGCTATTTCAGGAATCTATGCAAGTTATACATTAATTATAAATGCAGCAAACACATTGCTATCTCAGATATTTTCAGCAGTTACTAGTAGCGTAGGAGAGTTATTAGTGGAAGATAATAAAGAAAAATCTTATGAGATATACAAGAAAATGACATTTTTGAATTTTTGGATATATGGGTTGGCATCAATAGGAATGGCTTTTACAATAAATCCACTAGTGACATTATGGTTGGGAACTGAATATACTTTTTCAAATTTAACAGCATTAATATTTGCAATAAATTTTTATGCTCAAGGTATGAGAAGAACTATGCAAACTTTTGCTTCAGCAGGAGGAATTTGCTATGAAAATAGATTTGTACCAATAATAGAAGCTGTTATAAATCTTATTGTATCAATTGGTTTAGTATTGTGGATTGGACTTGAAGGTGTTATCATAGGAACAATTGTAAGTTCATTAGTTTTACATTTTTATGGATTCCCAAAGTACATATATAATCCACTTTTTAATAGGAAAAAAATTGATTATATATTAGAATTTTTAAAATATACTGTTATAATAGCTATTGCTTTTATATTAGTGTTTTTTGCAATAAATTCTATAAGTATAGGTAATGTATTGCAAAAATTAATAATAAGTATTATTATTTGTTTAGTAATTGTTAATTTGTTTTTATATATTTTATTCAGAAAAACAGATGAATTGAAATATTATATATCTATTATAAAAAGTATATTAAATAAAAAGTATATTAGGAGGAAATTAAATGAGTAGTGGAAGAAGAATGAGAGAAGAAAATAATAAAAAAAATGTAAACAAACTGCGCATAGCATTTTTAATAATAGGATTAGCGTTTCTCATTATAACAATTAGATTTTATAGTTCGATTTTAAATACAAAAATATTACCAACTTCATATGTAGCAATAATTACAATTGTAGAAATTATATTTACAATGGCTTTAGTTATAGGTTTAGTAAAAAAACATAAAACTCTTAAATTAAATATTTTTTGCTTATTTATAATAATTATTACATCAGCCGGATATATTTTTGCAAATCACTATGTTGATGTAACAATGAATTTCTTAGGTAAAATATTTACAGAGGTTGACGAAGTAGAGCAATATTATATAGTTGTACGAAAAGATAGCACATATAATAAAATAGAAGATATTGTTGGCAAAGAAGTATATGCTTTCCAAATAGAAGACGATGTAAAAGAAAAGATACAAAACAGAGTAACTGTTACATTAAAGGCAGAAGAAAATTTGACACAATTAGGAAATGATTTGATAGATAAAAAAATAGATGTTGTTATTGTAAGTTCATCTCAATACAATATGTTATCAGACGAAATAGAAGAATTTAAAGATAAAACTAAAATTATTACAACTGAAACACATAAAATAGAAACACAAGCATCAATAGAAGATGCAAATTCTAAATATACTATTGAAAACCGAGTATTTAGTGTATATATTAGTGGAATAGATACTTATGGAAATATAAATAATGTGTCTAGGAGTGATGCAAATATTGTTGCAACAATTAATCTAAATACTCACGAAGTCCTTCTTACATCTATTCCAAGAGATTACTATGTAACATTACATAGTAAAAAGGCAAAAGATAAATTAACACATTCAGGAATATATGGAATAACAGAAACTGTTACTACAGTTGAGGATTTTTTAAATATAGATATTAACTATTATTTAAGAGTGAACTTTACTACTCTTATAAAATTAGTAGACACATTAGGAGGAATAGATGTATATTCAGACTATGATTTTTCAACTGTAGGATATCATTTCAAAAAAGGATATAACCGTTTAGATGGAAATGCGGCATTAGCATTTAGTAGAGAAAGATATTCATTTGCAGGTGGAGATAATCAAAGAATAAAGAATCAACAAAAAGTTATAGAAGCTGTTATAAATAAAGTATTAAATAGTACAACAATTTTGAAGAAATATACTAGTATACTTAATTCGTTATCTGGAAGTTTTAATACAAATATAGACCAAAATGAGGTACTTGATATAGTTAAAAAACAATTAGAAAGTATGCCTTCATGGAAAATAAAAACTATTTCATTAACAGGAACGGGTTCTACAAATACAACTTATTCAATGGGAAGTCAACCATTGTATGTAATGATTCCTAATGAAAGTTCTATACAGGAAGCACGAAATGAAATAAAAAAAGTAATGGAGAATAAGTAATGACAATTAGTGAAGCTTTAAAAAATTCAATTGAAATATTAAAAAGATCAAATGTAGAAAGTCCAATTCAAAAATCTAAAATATTGCTATCAAATATATTGCAAAAAAGCAAGGAGTATCTTTTAATTAATGAAAATGAGTTTTTATCAGATACAATTTGTAATGAATTTTTTGCTAAAATAAATGAAATGGTGAGCGGAACGCCACTTCAATATCTTACCCATAAACAAGAATTTATGGGTATTGATTTTTATGTGGATGAAAATGTGTTAATACCTAGACCAGATACCGAAATTTTGGTAGAAGAAGTATTAAATTTAGTTAAAGATAAAAATAATATATCAATAATAGATATGTGTACAGGGAGTGGAGCAATAGCAGTTTCTATTGCAAAATATACAAATGTAGATAAAATATATGCGGTAGATATAAGTGAAAAAGCATTAGAAATTGCAAAGAAAAATGCAATAAAAAATAATGTAAATGAAAAAATTGAATTTATAAATTCAAATATGTTTGAAAAAGTAAATTGTAATATGAAATTTGATATAATAGTTTCAAACCCACCGTATATAGAAACTAATGTTATAAATAATTTAGAAATTCAAGTGCAAAAGGAACCAAAAATAGCATTAGATGGTGGTAGAGATGGTTTGGATTTTTATAGAAGATTACTGATAGATTCTAAAAAACGTTTAAAAGATTTTGGAGCAATTTGTATGGAAATTGGATACAATCAAGGAAAAGTTGTTACAGAATTGTTTAGTGAAGAGTATAAAAATGTATATTGTAAAAAGGATTTAGCAGGAAACGATAGAGTTGTTGTATGCTTAAAATAATGTAGGAAACTAAAACAATGGTGTTCAACGAAAAAATATATATAATAAACAGAAAAGGAGAAAAAATAATGTCTTTTTCATCGGATTTAAAGGAAGAATTATTAAACCAAAAAGTATGGGACAATAAAAGTGGTATGAAACAAGAAGAACAGATAGATAGAGTGTGTGTGAGAGAGTCATTTATAAAAACAGGTTTTATAAATGATCCAAACAAGGATTACCATTTAGAAATATTATTTAAAACTGTAGATAAAGCAGAAGAAATACAGAAAATATTAAAAAAATATAATATAAATTCTAAAATAATTACTAAAAATAAGGGATATATGGTGTATATAAAAGATGGAGAAGAGATTTCTAAATTTTTAGCTTTTGTGGGAGCAAATACATCTGTTTTAAAATTCGAAGAGATAAGAGTTATAAAGGAAACTAAAAACAATATAAATAGATTAGTAAATTGTGAGACTGCTAATTTAAATAAAACTATAAATGCTGCTGTAATGCAAATGGAGGATATAAAATTAATAAGAAAATGCAATAAATTTGATGATTTGCCTAAAATGTTAAAAGAAATAATAGTATTAAGAGAAGAAAACCCAGAACTTTCGCTAGAACAATTAGGACAAATATTAGAAATCCCTATAGGAAAGTCAGGAGTAAATCATAGACTAAAGAAAATTCATGAAATAGCAGAAGAATTACGTAAATAGCAAATATAGAGCGGAGGAACTAGATGAAAGGGATATATATACACATACCATTTTGTAAGCAAAAATGCTATTATTGCGATTTTGTATCATTTGCTAATAGAGAATGTATGATAGAAAAATACATAAATGCATTAAGAAAAGAAATTAAATATATATTAAAAGATGATGATAAAATAGATACAATATATATAGGTGGAGGAACACCATCTGTAATTGATAGTAGCTATATAAAAGAAATATTAGAGGAGATTTATAAAAAAGTTGGACAAGATGAAAAAAGGGAAGTTACAATAGAGATAAATCCAGGTACATTAACAAAAGAAAAGTTAATAGATTACAAAGAAAGTGGAATAAATAGAATAAGCATAGGAGTGCAAACTACTAACAATAAATTATTGAAAAGTATTGGAAGAATACATGATTTTGAACAGTTTATTGATGCCTATGAAATGATAAAACAAGCCGATTTTACTAATACTAATATAGATTTAATGCTAGGTTTGCCAAACCAGACGATGAAGGATTTAGAAGAAAGCTTAAACATTATAACAAATCTTGAGCCAAAACATATTTCTGTCTATTCATTAATATTAGAGGATGGAACTAAATTAAAGGAATTAGTTGAACAAAATACGGAAATCCTGCCAAAAGAAGAGTTAGAAAGAAAAATGTATTGGAAAACAAAAGAAATTTTAGAAAATAAGGGATATATACATTATGAAATATCTAATTTTGCAAAGAGTGGCTTCGAATCAAAGCATAATAGTAACTGTTGGAAACAACAAGAATATTATGGCTTTGGAACTGCAGCACATTCATATATAAATAATATGAGATATTCAAATACGCAAGATTTAGAAGCATATATAAAAAATATTGAAAATTATGAATATAATAAAAATAAAGAAATAAATGAAATTCAAACAAGAGAATCAAAGATGGAAGAATATATGATGCTAAAATTAAGAATGTTAGATGGAGTGGAAATAAAAGCATTTAAAAATAAATTTCAAGAGAATCCTTTATATGTATATAGAGAAAGAATAGAAAAATTAGTAAAGGAAGATTTGCTTGAGGTTGATGGCGATAATATAAAATTAACGAAAAAAGGTCTAGATTTTGCAAATGAAGTTTGGGAAGAATTCGTATAATGTATAATGAAAGCAATAAACTAAAAAATAGCTATATAGTAATATAGTTATTTTTTTGCCAACTGTTGCAAATTATGTAAATTATAGTATAATAGATTATATTGGAATATTTCCAAAGTATTTAATATATTTTAGCAATTGCTTAATTTGCTAAATATCTAAAAAAACATGGAAATATCAAGATACATTTATACCTAATAAACTTTTAAACATTGAAAGGAGAAACATGATGAGTAAGTTTTGGGCAAAGGTAAGGTTTAAGCAAGGAGAAAATGCTGAATACTTGATTAGGGCATTCTTCCGGAATTTTAATCCTACAAGTAGCATTGTTGTAAGAGGTAAAGAAGCAAAAATGGAAATTGCTTTTCAGGAACCTCCAATGGCAATTATTGATGCAATAGGTCATTGCGAAGTAATTGAGTTGAATTACGGTAGGAACTTGACAGAGTACGAAGAAGATGAAAACTTAAAGGTTGAAAAACCAAATGACTCTGAACAGGAAAAAACAGAAAGTAAAAGTACTGAGCAGGAAGAGGTAGAAAGTGAAAGCTCTGAAAAGACCAAACAGCAAAAAAAGAAAAGAGAAGAACAATCTACTAAGAAAGTAAACTCAACCGCTATAACCATTCCGGAGTTAGAAGAAATTGCAAAAAATTCAACTTCTTTTAAACATTTTGCAAACTTAGTATCAGAATGGCTGGAAATGGGCACAAAGAAGAATTTCTTTACTAATTTAGTAATCGCGTCTGCAGAAGTAGATAAGATTACATGGCCAAATTTAGAAAGTACTTTAAAGGATAAGAATATCTTTTGTACACAGTGGTATAAGGTTTACTCTGGACGACAGGTTTCCAAAAAACTTAAAGAATATTCAATAACTTTGTTGTCATTCCTGAATGTAACTAGTAAGTATAAAGAGTATGCTTTTAAAAATGTAGATGAATATTCTACAGTAGAATACTCTAATGAACGGGCAACAGAAACAGAAAAGGAAGTAATTAATGTTGAAGAAAGTGCAAAAGAGTCTGATGAAGGTGTAATTTCTAACCATAGAGTTAAAATGGAATGCATGCCAGGAATTAAAGACTTTGAGGAAACTTTAGCAAGTGTTGATAAGACACAGCCTGTTCAGGAAAGAGTTCGTTATGTCCTGGAAGCAATGGGGTTAAACGAGCTGCCTGAAAAAGAGCAGAAACAGCTTGTTGAAATTGCAAGTTTGGCTGTAAAAAAAGAAAAAATAAATGTTGATATTATTTTTGCAGATGCTGATATTCCTATTGAACAGAATAAGACAGTTCGTATGACTTTCTCAAAATTTATTAATGATTTTGTGCAGAAGTATGAAAGTGGTGGTGAAAAAGTAAAACTTTTTAATTTCTTTTCAGAATTGCAGAAGATTGTTATGTTTGAGAATGAAATCGATAATTCTTAGAACTTTACCAACTGAGGTAATATTGTAATTTTGGTATTGAAATAAAACTCCACTAGATGTATCTGGTGGAGTTTTTTCTATTTAACTAAATTGATGCGTTGAAAAATGGATATATCTATGCTATAATTTATAATATTTACAAAAGATATATTCTAAAAGTGTATAGATAAAATATATTATGAAAGTAAAAAATAAGGAAATGTGGTAAAATGAGAGAATATAGTGAAATAGAAGAACTTAAGAAATTAATAAAAAATGGATTTGATTTAGAATTGATATCTTTTGAATTAGATATTCCAATTGAAGAAATGAGACAATATAAGTTAGAATTGGAAGAAGTAGAAAAGAGAGAAATAATAGATAGTAGAAATAAATATGCTCATGCAAAAATGGAGCAAATGAGAGAAAGATATAAAAAACTATTTTTTGAGAATGACACACTTAAGGTTAAAAAATCAGAAGAGCTACTAAACCAAGATGTGAAATTAGTAGATTCAGTTATAATAGAAATAGAGAAAATAGTAAATGATATTAAAGAACTTCCAAAAGAGGAAAAAAGAAGAGGTGCTATTTGTACATTAGCAGAGATAAAGAAAATAGAAGATTATCAATTAACTATTGATCAAGCAGAAAAATTACATTATTTATTAGAGTCAGAAGTATTCGAAAAATTAAACTTAAATTCAAGAGATACAATTGATTACTATATGATGAAATGTAAAATAATAATAATGAGAAAACTGACAAAAGCTGTTGATGTTGCTCAGACGCAAACATATGAACTAGAAGAATTAAAAGCTCTAGAGAAAAAATTAACAACCAGAATGCAACAAAATAATCAAATAATTATAGAACCAATAAGAAAAAAAATAGAAAATAAAATATCAAAAATTAGTCAACAAAAAGTATTTGATAAAATAAGAAATGAGATTCCAGTAGATATAGAATTAATTATAAAAGAGCTTGCAAATGGTACATTAGATATTCAGTCAGCAAATGAAACTGTTGAGAAAGAAGCTAAAAGAAGAGTAGAAAACAAACCTAAAACTAGATTTACATTAACAGAAGAACAAGAAAAAATGCAAATTTTAATCCAAATAAGAACAATACTAATGAAAGAACCAGAACAATATCATATAACAAATCCAGAAATAACAATTATGCAGATACAAAAATTATGTGGCGTAGAATTAGAACAAGCACTAAAAACAGTAGTAAGGAATTTGGCTGGTATAAAAGATTTTGAAAAAGCAAAAGAAATCTGCGATAAATTTTCAAGTAAAGATAATGAAAGTCAGATTACAGTATGCATAAGGAGATTAAGGAAGGAAATAAGAAATACTGAAATTAGTGATTTAGTGTTAAAAGGAATAAACATGAAAGGAACACCTGAAGAAGAGAGAGCATATATTGAATTAATTGAAAAAGGTTTAAATAGCGGAAATATAAAATTAGAAACGATATCTTTAGGAAAAAGCAGGGATGGATTGAAAACTATAACTTTAGCTGATATATGGAAAAATGAGAAACAAGAAAAGGTTAAATAACTATATATGCCCAACGTAATTTTGAACAGTTTTATTTTTGTTTGTTCTATATATTAATAAAATAGTAATAATAAGCATAAAATTGTATATAGAACTAAAAACAAGGAGGAATAGCATGAAAATAAAATCTGTTAATTCAATTTTAGCAATTACACTTGGGATAATTACATTAATATTTACTGTTAGTATAATAAATTCTAAAGATGACGTTATTCAAACAAATGCAAGTGTAGTTACTACAACTAGTGAGTTAAGTAATAAAAAAATAGGTTGGGGAATAAAAAGAAATGATAACCATGAACAACCAGATTTAGGTGCAAATAATAAAAGACTAATAGAACAATATAATGGAATAGCTATGGGAAATAATGAATCTAAGTATGTGTATTTAACATTTGATGAGGGCTATGAAGCTGGATATACATCTAGAATATTGGATACATTAAAGGAAAATGATGTAAAAGCAACATTTTTTATAACTGCTCATTATGCAAATAGTCAGCCTGATTTAGTAAAAAGAATGATTGATGAAGGACATATAATAGGAAATCATACAGTAAATCATTATAGTATGCCAGATTTAACGGATGAAAAAATAAAATCCGAAATACAGGATTTGCATACAGCAATATATAATAAAACAGGATATGAAATGAAGTATCTAAGACCACCAATGGGAGAATACAGCGAGAGAACTTTAAAAACAATACAATCATTAGGATATACAACTGTTATGTGGAGTTTTGCTTATGATGATTGGGATGAAAAGAAGCAATGTAGAGTTGATTATGCAAAAGAAAAAATACTGGGAAATGTGCATAATGGTGCTGTAATATTGCTACACGGAAATTCAAAAGATAATACTGAGGTATTGGATTATTGTATAAAAGAGATAAAAAAGATGGGATACGAATTTAAGTCACTAGACGAATTTCAAAAATGAACATAGAGGACAGTCATAAAAGTTCATAGAGGAATAAAAATTTGACATAAATATTGACTTTTTTGTAAATAATATGTAAAATATTAATATTCAAATAAGTAATTTGCGTTAATATAAAGTAGAAAGCAATTAAGACACTGTTTTACAGAGAATAAATGCCTAGGCTGAAAGCATTTTAAATAAGTTTAATTACGAAACATACTTTAGAGCAATAAAAAATAAAGTGGAGAAAATAAAATTTTCTCAAATGGGGTGGCACCGCGGAAGATTATATCCTTCGTCCCTATATATGTGTATATATAGGAATGAAGGATTTTTTGTATATGCATAAATTAAAAGGGGGTTAAAAAATGAATGAGTACAGAACACACAATTGTGGAGAATTAAGAGCTGAAAATGTAGGACAAACAGTTAAATTAGCAGGTTGGGTACAATCTGTTAGAGACTTAGGGGGAGTCGTGTTTATTGATTTAAGAGATCAATATGGTATAACACAAATTGTTACATCAGGCGATGAGAAAAAAGTAGACGAAGTACAAAGAATACCTGTAGAATCAACAATATCTATTACAGGCGTAGTAAGAAAAAGAGATGAAGAAACAATCAACAAAAATCTTGCAACAGGTGAAATAGAAGTGTTTATAGATACAGTAGAAATTCTAGGAAAAAGATTAAAAAATCTTCCTTTTGCTGTAAATGAAGAGAAAGATGTAAGAGAAGATTTAAGATTACAATATAGATTTTTGGATTTACGTTCAGAAAAATTAAAACAAAATATTCTTTTAAGAGCAAAAATATTACAATTTTTAAGAAACCAAATGATAGAAAGAAACTTTACAGAAGTACAAACTCCTGTACTTACAAGTTCATCTCCAGAAGGAGCAAGAGATTATTTAGTACCAAGTAGAGTTCATCCTGGTAAATTCTATGCATTACCACAAGCACCACAACAATTTAAGCAACTATTAATGGTTTCAGGAATAGATAAATATTTCCAAATAGCTCCTTGCTTCAGAGATGAAGATGCTAGAGCTGACAGAGCTCCTGGAGAATTTTATCAATTAGATATGGAAATGGCTTTTGCAACACAAGAAGATGTGTTTAACGTAATGGAAGAAGTTATGTATAATACATTTAGAGAGTTTTCAAATAAAAGAGTAGCAGAACATCCTTTCCCAAGAATCTCATATAATGAAGCAATGTTAAAATACGGTTCAGATAAACCAGATTTAAGAAATCCATTAATTATAGAAGATGTTACAGATATATTCCAAAACATTGAATTTAATGCTTTCAAAGGAAAAATAGTAAGAGTAATTGCAACACATAATGTAAAAGAATGTCCAAGAAGTTTCTTTGACGGAATGACAGATTTTGCAATAAAAGAATGTGGAGCAAAGGGATTAGCATGGTTAAGGGTAAATGATGATAGAACATTCCAAGGACCAATAGCTAAATTTATAGATGATGCATCAAGAGAAGAACTATTAAAAAGAACTTCATCAGGTGCAGGGGATGCAATATTCTTTATAGCAGAGCAAAAAGGAATTGTTGAAACACTTGCAGGACAAATAAGAACAGAATTAGGAATAAGACTAGATTTATTAGAAAAAGATGTATTTAAGTTCTGTTGGATAGTTGATTTCCCAATGTATGAAATTGAAGATGGACAAATTGCATTTAGTCATAACCCATTTTCTATGCCACAAGGTGGATTAGAAGCATTAAATACAAAAAATCCATTAGATATACTTGCATATCAATATGATATTGTTTGTAATGGTATTGAACTTTCATCAGGGGCAGTAAGAAATCATGATCCAGAAATAATGATTAAAGCATTTGAAATTGCAGGATATACAAAAGAGCACATAGAGAAAAAATTCCCAGCCCTATTTAATGCATTCCATTATGGAGCACCACCACACGCAGGAATTGCGCCAGGTGTTGATAGAATGATAATGTTAATTACAGACGAACCAAGTATTCGTGAAGTAATTGCATTCCCAATGAATAGTAAAGCTCAAGATTTATTAATGGGAGCTCCAGGAGAGGTTACAGAAAAGCAACTAAGAGAAGTTCATATAAAAGTAGATGTAAAAGAAAATAAATAGAATATTATATAAATACAAAACGTATAATTTAAGAGCGCGATAAAATTCGTGCTCTTTTATGTTGATGTATACGTTTAAGGTTTAGCATTAAGTAAAATTTCAATAAATTCTATTGCAAATAAAAGTAAAATATAATATAATAATGTAGAATTTTACGAAAGAAGGAGGGAAATCCTTTGAAAGATATTCAAAAAAACACAAATCAAAAAAATCAAAGCTCTGGTAATGAGTTACTTGAATTCTTTTTGGGTGTTATACTTCTAGGATTAGGACTATACATGTTATTTAAAAAGACTATAGTACATTCAAGCTGGTATTCATGGAATTTTATTGGGATAGACTTTTCATCAGGACTAATGATAGTTCCATTTATTATAGGTGTTATATGGTACTTTTACAATCCTAAATCATTTGGACCTAAGCTATTAATATCATTAGGAGTAGTTATAGTAGTAGCTACAATAATAATGAGTGTAAGAATAACATTAAGTTCTATGACATTATGGGATTACATTTTAATAATTGGAATGTGTGCTGCAGGAGCAGGATTACTGCTAAAAACATTATTTAAAAAAAGAGAACAATAATTTAATATAGGAGGAATAGAAAATGGCAATATTTGAAAGATTAAGTGATTTAATAAGATCAAATATCAATGATTTAATTGATAAAGCTGAAAATCCAGAGAAAATGGTAAAACAAATAATAATAGATATGGAAGACCAATTAAGAAAGTCTACACAAAGTTTAGGAACAGCAATGGGAAGTTTAAACCAAGTAAAAAAACAATTGGCTAATGCACAAGAACAATCTAACAATTGGCAAGAAAAAGCTAAAATGTGCTTATCACAAGGAAATGAAGAATTAGCAAAGCAAGCATTAGAAAACAAAGTAAAACAAGATCAAATGGTAGCACAATATCAAGAAATGTGCAATTCTATGGAAACACAAGTTAATGAAATAAAAAATCAAGTTGATATATTAAAGCAAAAATTAGAAGAAGCAAGAAGCAAACAAGCAATGTTAGTTGCAAGAAGCCAAATGGCAGATGCTAAACAAAAAATGGCAAAAACATTAGGAAATATGGATAGCAAGAGTGCTTTTGCAAAAATGGAAAAAATGGAACAAAAAATCGAGCAAAAAGAATCACAAGCAAATGCATTTTCAGAAATATCTGGAACAGAACAATCAACAAATGACCCATTTGCTCAAATGGAAAAGGATAATGCTATTAATGCAGAATTAGAGAAATTAAAACAAGAAATGAATAATAACCAATAATATAAAAGCGAGGAAAAATATGAATATAATTTTTTCAATACTATTAATTGCTTTAGGTTTAGTAGGTATATTTTATATAAGACCTAAAACAAAAGATAAAGTTACAGAGATAAAATTTATGCAAACAAAAACAATATCAGAATTAAGAGATATGTTTAAGCAAATGGATGAAAATGGGTTATCTGATTATAGAGAATATGTAGAATTAAAAGGAAATGTAACAGATGATACATTAACAGAAGCACCTTTTTCTAACCAAAAAGTAGCGTATTGTGAATCAACACTTGCTCAAGTAAGTGAGGTTAAAGAAAGATATAGAGATTCTCAAGGTAGAGAACAAACAAGAGTAAAAAAAGTAGAAACACCAATATCTGATGAAAAAACATCTCAAGATATATTTATGAGGGATGCTAGTTCTGAGGAAAAGGTAACATTAGAAATAAATGCAAGTGGTTGTAGTTTAGATATACCAAAAACATTTGATAGATTTGAAAATAAAGGAAGTCTTATAGGATATAAATATTTTAATTCATGGTCTTTGAATAGTTTAGGGGCAGAAACCTTAGGTGTTTCAATGAAAGAAAAAACAATAAAACCAAACCAAAGTTTATATGTAATAGGTGAGGCTTATAGAGTTGATAATACTATACATATAGGAAAACCAATGGATAAAAAGAAACCATTTATAGTAACAACAAAATCAGAAGAGGATTTAATAAATTCTTCTAATACCAATGCAATGATGGCTTTAGTGGGAGGAATTTTATCAATTGTAATTGGAGCAATAATGTTGTTTGTTTAAATTAGTTTATAATATTTTTTAATATATAAAAATAAAAGGAGGAAACCAAAAATGGAAAAAGTATTAGACATAGCAAAAGGTCTATTGGCAGGATTTGTAGAATTATTAATGCATCCTGTATCAAAAGTAACAGAAACAGTACAAAAGGAAGATATAAAGAAAGGAGCAATAAAAGCTGTTATAGTAGCTGCAGTGTTAGCTATTGTAAATGTATTATCAACAATTAGAGTAATACATATATTTAATTCAAAAAGCAGTGTAAGAGATGCTTATATGGAAGCATTAAATCCAGTTGTAGCAATATTAAAAACATTTGCTATATACTTAGTAGCTATTGCTGTAATTGCATTAGTATTATTTATAATTTCTAAATTAGTAAAAGATCAAAAATCATATCCATATACATTATCAATGACAGTTAATTCTGCTGTTGTTTATACAGTTGGATATACATTAGCTTTAATATTATCTTTCTGGACACCATTATCAATTTTAATATTAGCACTTGCATCATTACATTCAGGAATAACATTAATAGTATCATTTATGAGTTCACTAACAAATGTAAATACAGACAAATTAGTATTAGTTGCGACAATTGTATTAATGGTAGTAATTGTAGTATTAGCAATAGCAAATTTAGTAACAGATGATGTTAAATTAAGTGATTATGCAGATAGTAAATTTTCAGGAAGAACACAATACAGTGATTTACATGAAGAAGCATATAAAGAATTAAGTAGTGCATTAGATTCATTAGATTCACTTAGCTCATTAAGTAATTTATTTTAATTATTAAAAAAATAAACACAAGGTAATAATCCTTGTGTTTATTTTTTGCGTTTTTTTGTAGATAAAAATGTGTTTTTAATATATAATAGATAATATTATTGCAGATTTTGGAGGTAAGACAAATGGTAGCAGAGATAATAGTAAATAGTACAGCAAAACAATTAAATAAAACATTTGATTATATAATACCTAAAGAAATGGAAAAGAAGATAACAATTGGAAGTAGGGTTTTTGTGCCATTTGGAAGAATAAAGAAACAAGAAGGTTTTGTAATAAATATAAAACCAAATTCAGAATTTGCAAGTAGAGAAATTTTAGAGCTAGAAGATTCGATATTACCATCAGAAAAGATAGAACTTGCCAAACTAATGGCTAGAAAATACTTTTGTAATATATCTGATTGCGTAAAGTTAATGCTGCCACCAGGTAATACAACTAATAAATTAGATAATAGAATAAAAGAAAAAATGGTTGATTACGTTTATCTAAAAAAAGACAAGCAACAAATATATGAAGATATAGAAAATAGAATATTGAAAAGTCCAAAACAAATTAGATTATTAAAGTTTTTGGAAGACAACAATGGAATATATATAGTTGATTTAGAGAAACTAACAGATACTACAAGAGCAGTAACAAAAGTTTTAGAGAAAAATGGATATATTGAAATCATAGAAAAGCAAATAGAAAGAAATCCGTTTATAAATAAACAAGTGCCAAAAGATAATTCTTTACAGTTAAATGAAGAGCAAGAGAAATGCTATCAAGAAGTAAACAAATGTATAGAGCAAGAAGAATATAATGAGTTTTTATTATATGGAGTTACTGGTTCACGGAAAAACTGAAATATATTTACAGTTAATAAAAAATGTATTAGATAGAGGAAAAACGGCTATAGTTTTAGTGCCTGAAATATCACTTACTCCTCAAATGGTAAATAGATTTTTTGCAAGATTTGGAGATTGCATATCTGTTTTACATAGCAAATTAATGTTAGGAGAAAGATATGATCAATGGCAAAAAATAAAAGAAGGTAAGGCAAAAATATTAATTGGGGCAAGATCTGCAATATTTGCTCCTATGGATAACGTGGGGATTGTGATAATAGACGAAGAGCACGATACCTCGTATAAGTCAGATTCAACACCTAGGTATAATGCAAAAGAAATTGCACGATATTTATGTAAAAAAAATAATATACCATTAGTATTAGGAAGTGCGACGCCAGATATAGAAACTTTTTATAAAGCAATGAACGGAAAAACAACTTTGCTAAAATTAACTAAAAGAGCTAATTGTTCTAAGTTACCAGACGTAAAAATAGTGGATTTAAAACAAGAACTAGCAAAAGGCAATAAATCAATGATTAGTCAAGTTTTAAAGCAAAAAATAGAAGAGAATATAAAAAATAATAGACAAACAATATTGTTTTTAAATAGAAGAGGGTATTCAACTTTTGTTATGTGCAGAGAATGTGGTTTCACAGCTAAATGTAAAAATTGTAATATAAGTTTGACATATCATATGACAGAAAATAAATTAAAATGCCATTATTGTGGATATGAAACGAAGGTATTTAATGTATGTCCTGTATGTGGTAGCAAGAAAGTAAAATATTTTGGTACAGGAACTCAAAAGTTAGAAGCAGAGATAAAAAATATGTTTCCAGGAGTTTCTACAATACGAATGGATGTGGATACAGTAACTAAAAAAAATTCTCATGAACAAATATTAGAAAGATTTAAAAATGAGAATATTAATATATTAATAGGAACACAAATGGTGGTAAAGGGACATCACTTCCCAAACGTTACTTTGGTAGGAGTCATAGCAGCAGATGGAAGTTTAAACATAGATGATTTTAGAGCAAGCGAAAGAACTTTCCAATTGCTTACTCAGGTTGCAGGAAGAGCGGGGAGAGGAAATTTATCTGGTGAAGTTGTTGTACAAACATATAACCCTGATAATTTTAGTATAGAATGTGCACAAAAACAGGATTATGATATGTTTTATGAATCTGAAATAATATTAAGAGAAAGATTAAAATATCCTCCTTTTAGTGATATTATGATGTTTAATATTACCTCAAATGATGAAGAAGATATAAAAAAATCAGCAACTAAGATGTACAATATATTATCAAAAAATGCACAAAATAAATTAGAAATATATAAACCAATGCCGGCTCCAATAAACAAGATAAAAAACAAATATAGATGGAGAATAATTGCAAAGTGTAAATTTAATAATAGTATTATAGATGTGGTAAATAAAAGTTTGAAAGAGTATTATCAATATAAAAATTTAAAGGCAAGTATTATAGTGGATTTAAACCCTACTAACATGGTATAAACCTTGCAATAATTAGATTTTTGAGATATAATGGTTAACGGAATATTTTATAACAATTCACATAATGTAAAAGGAGGAGATAAAAATGGCTATACGTACAATAAGACAAGATGGAGATGAAATATTAAGAAAAAAATCAAAAGAAGTAGAAAAAATAGATGATAAAATAAAAGAATTAGTGGAAGATATGATAGAAACAATGCATAAATATAATGGAGTAGGATTAGCTGCTCCTCAAGTTGGAATATTAAAAAGAATTGCTGTAATAGATTTATACGAAGAAGGAAATGGACCAGTAACTTTAATAAATCCTAAAATAATAAAAGAAGAAGGAAAGCAAACAGTTGATGAAGGATGCTTAAGTTTCCCTAATAAATTTGCAAAAGTGGTAAGACCTAAAAAAGTTGTTGTTGAAGCTTTAGATAAAGAGGGAAAGAAGATAAAAATAGAGGCTGAGGGATTGTTTGCACAAGCAATTTCACATGAAGTAGATCATTTAAATGGAGAATTATTTATAGACAAGATAATACCTGGAACATTAGAAATATATAATCCAGAAAAAGAAACAAAAAAATAAATGAATTAGCTAAAAAGGAGGTATATATGCTAAATATAGTATTTATGGGAACACCAGATTTTGCAAGAGATTCTTTAAAAGTTTTACATCAAGCAAAACATAATATATTAGCAGTAGTAACGGCACCAGATAAGCCTAAGGGCAGAGGAATGAAATTGTTACCAAGTCCTGTAAAAGAATATGCAATAGAAAATAATTTTAAATTATATCAGCCAGAAAAAGTTAGAGGTAATGAAGAATTTATACAGGAAGTAAAAGAAATGAATCCGGATGTTATATGTGTTGTTGCTTATGGCAAGATTTTACCAAAAGAACTTTTAGAAATACCAAAGTTAGGTTGCATAAATGTTCATCCATCAATGCTTCCTAAGTATAGAGGCCCTGCTCCAATACAATGGGCGGTATTAAATGGTGATACAAAAACTGGAGTAACAACAATGTATATGGATGAAGAATTAGATTCAGGAGATATAATTTTACAAGAAGAAATTGAAATAAGCGAAACTCAAACGACTGGGGAAATATGGGACATTTTATCACAAAAGGGAGCAAAATTATTAGAAAAAACATTGGAGTTAGTAGAAAACAAAACTGCACCAAGAATAAAGCAAGGCAATGATTTTACAATTGCACCAATGTTAGAAAAATCAAATTCAAAAATTGATTGGGAAAACGAAACAGCAGTGCAAATAAAAAATCTAGTAAGAGGACTAAATCCTATAATGGGTGCGTATGCATTATTAAATGGTAAAAAGATAAAGTTTTGGAATGTAGAATGCATTAGTATTGAAGAGTTCATAAATAAATATAGTGATTTTAAAGCGTATAAACAAAGATTAGAATATGAAGTAACATCTGGTGCAGTTGTATATGTTGATTCTAAAGAAGCAATATATATAAAGGCAAAGGATGGAATAATAAAGGTAAATGAGATACAAGGAGAAAATGCAAAAAGAATGAGTACTCCTGATTTCTTAAGAGGAAATAAAATAGAAACGGCAGATATATTTGAATAAATTATTAGGAATATTTAAAAAAATAGTTGTAAAAAAATGCATAAATTGATATACTTATAAAACAGAATATGATTTGTAACAATATTTAATAAATGATTTGTTGTAGATAATAAATGGTTAACTACAATTATAATTAGATATTAATTTTAATAGTAAATGGGAGGTAATAAAAATGGAAAATGAGGAAGTAAAAGAAACAACATTAGAGGTAATAGAAGGAGAAAATCAAAATTCTTTAGATGAGATAAAAATAGCAGATGATGTTGTAGCAGTAATAGCAGGTGTTGCAGTATCAGAAGTACCAGGAGTTGCTGGAATGGCTGGAGGATTTGCTGGGGGAATTTCAGAAGTATTTAGCGGGAAAAAGAATTTAGCAAAAGGAATTAAAGTAGAAGTTGGAGAAAAAGAAACAAAAGTTGATGTTAATATTATTGTAGAATATGGTACAAGAATACCAGATGTAGCTTTTGCAATACAAAATAGAGTAAAAAAAGCTGTTGAATCAATGACAGGATTAAAAGTTATTGCAGTTAATGTACATGTGCAAGGAGTAAGTACAACTACTACAGCAACAGAAAAAACAGATACAGCAGAAGAATAAAGCCTGTAGGAATGATGAATTGGTTGTTCTATGAGGCTATAAGCACATTGCTTATTTGTTTAGGAAGGAATGAGATAAAATATGAAATTTTTAGATAGATTATCATTAGCAATTTTTTCAATAATAATATTTGTACTAGCAGTATTACTATGTTTATTAATGTTTGGATGGTTTGATGTAGAATTAGTTAAGAGTGCATTAGAATATTTGAAATCTAATGAAGTTGCAACAAATGTAACAATAGGTATATCTGTAGTATTATTATTACTTGCTTTAAAGAGTATGTTTTTTGATTCATATTCAAAAGAATCAGATCAATCAAGAGAAGGTATTTTATTAGAAAATGATAATGGAAAATTGCTAGTTTCAAGAGATACTTTAGAAAATTTGGCAACAAATGTTGTAAAAGATTTTGATAGTGTAGAAAATGTGATAAGTAGAGTAATATTAGATAAAGATAATAATCTTATAATATTTATAAATTTATTTGTTAAACCAGATGCTATAATTAAAGATTTATCATCTAATTTGCAAGAAAAAATAAAATCAACAATTAAGGATTCTTTAGGATTAGAAGTAAAAGAGGTTAATATTAAAATAAAGAATATTGCTGAAGAAAAAAAGGAAATACCGGTAGCAACTGCAAAAGAGGTAAAATAATAGTTAAGTAAATAAAATAAAAATAAAGGGGTTGCTTAGTAATGGGAGATTTTAAAAATTTTTTTAGTCAATATAGAGGGGCAATAATAGGAATTATAATAGCTTTAATACTTATAATATTTGAGCTAGATAGAATAATAATGGGAATTATTATAATATTAATAGGAATGTTTCTTGGTAATTATATACAAAGAAATAAACAAGAAGTAAAAGAGAATTTAAAAAGATTTATAGATAGAATGTAATAATGGAGGAATATATGAACAGATCTGAGGCTAGAGAATTAGCATTTGAATTCTTATATCAAATAGAAGTACAGAAAGAACTAAATGAAGAACAAATAGAATTGTTTTTTGAAAATAACGAGGTAATAGATAATACTGCTAGAGAGTACATAAAAGATATAGTAGAGGGAGTACAAGAAAAACAAGAAGAAATATCATCAATAATTTCAAGCAATTTAAAAGTTGATTGGAAAATAGAAAGAATATCAAAAATAAATCTAGCTTTACTTAAACTTGCTATATATGAAATAAAATATAAGCAATTGCCATATAAAGTTGTAATAAATGAAGTTGTAGAACTTGCAAAGAAATATGGTGAAGATACATCACATTCATTTATAAATGGAATTTTAGCTAGTGTAGTAAAAAACATGGAATAAACAAAGGAGAATACATGAAACCAGAAGCAATATCTGTAACAGAATTAAATAAATATATAAAAGAAAAAGTAGCAAGCGATGAATATTTAAATAGTGTTCTAGTAAAAGGAGAAATATCAAACTTTAAACACCATTATACAGGGCATATGTATTTTACATTAAAAGATGAAAATTCATTAATAAAGTGTATAATGTTTAAAACATCAACTGCTACTTTAAATTTTGTTCCCAAAGATGGTTTAAAAGTGCAAGTATTTGGAACGGTAGCTGTTTTTGAACGTGATGGGGTATATCAAATATATTGTAAAGCTATGCAAGAAGATGGCGTAGGAAGTTTGCATAAGGCTTATGAAGAATTAAAAGCAAGATTAGAAAAGCAGGGATATTTTGATAAAGCTCATAAACAAAGAATACCATATATGCCAAAAACGATAGGTGTACTTACTTCAAAAACAGGTTCAGTAATTAGAGATATAATAAATGTTTCAACGAGGAGAAATCCAAATGTTCACATACGATTGTTACCAGTTCCAGTGCAAGGAGAAGGTGCAGCAGAAAAAATTGCAGATGCGATTGATTATATGAATAAAAAACAATTGGCTGATGTGCTAATAATAGCGAGAGGTGGGGGTTCACTAGAGGATTTATGGCCATTTAATGAAGAGGTTGTTGCAAATGCAATATATAATTCTGAAATACCAATAATATCAGCAGTAGGTCATGAGACAGATTTTACAATAGCAGATTTTGTTGCTGATTTAAGAGCTCCAACACCATCAGCAGCTGCAGAACTTGCTCAAGCGGATGTTGAAGAATTAAAAGTAAGGCTTAATACATATAATAGAAGATATAAAGTTGCATTAAAAAAGAAAATAGAGTATATGAAGTTAAGATATGAAAAATGTAAAGCATCAAGAGTCTTTAAAGAACCATATCAAAAGATAAATGAGCAATATATAAATATAGATATAAAGATAAAAGCATTAGAAAATAATATGATAAATAAAATAAAAGATGCAAGAGCATTATCAATAGAGACTATATCTAAATTAGATACTTTAAGTCCTTTAAAAACTTTAACAAGAGGGTATTGTTTAGCAGAATATAATGGTAAAATAGTAAAAAGTGTTAATGATGTAGAGAAGGATGACAAAATAAAATTACGTTTTACAGATGGAGAAAAAATGGCAACAATAGTTTAAGAGGAGGTTAAAGATGAACAAAAAAGTAATAATAACAGTATTAGCTATAATTTTAATAATAGGCTTAGCTATATTTACAGGAGTGAATTTAAGTAAAGCGGATTCCAAACAACCTACTGAGGAACCTGTAAATAATACTACTCAAATTACAAAACCAACAGATGAAGTTACTGCTACAGAAACACCAGTACTAGGAAGTCCAGAGCCAAGTGAAGCACCAACAACACCAACTCCCAATAAAGATAGTTCAAAAATGAATGTAGAGCAAAAAAAAGAATATGCAAAAAGTATTGCTAAATCAACATGGGAAAAACTAGGAGTGGAAAAGCAAGTATATTATAGCTTTGGAAATATAACTTCAGATGGTAAATATTTAATAGCAGTAAGGGATGAGGCAACAACAGAAGCATTAGTATGGTACGAAATAGATATAGTGACAGGAACATGTGAAATAACATATTAATAAAATCAGTTACAAATGTTTATTAGCATGGTAAAACGTGCAGAAAAATAATGGGGGTAAGATATGGAAGAGGAAAATTTGAATTTTGAAGTAGCAATAAAAAATTTGGAACAAATAGTGCAAGAACTAGAAAAGGGAGATTTGAACTTAGACGAATCTGTAAAGAAATTCGAAGAAGGAATGGCCTTATCAAAAAAATGTACTAAAATATTAGAAGAAGCAGAAAAGAAAATAACAATATTAATTAAAGATGGTGAAGATGTAAAAGAGGAAAGTTTTAATACTACAGAATAGAAAGGAAAAAACGTTTTATGCAGGTGTTTGGTGAGATAATTACAAATAAATACATATATATACCAGTTTTGTTATGGTTTTTTATACAATTATTTAAAGTTATGTGGGATTTAATAAAAGAGCATAAATTTGATTTTAAGAGAATTTTAGGAGCTGGTGGAATGCCTAGTTCACATTCGGCAGTTGTTTGTTCTTTAGCTGTTTTAGTTGGCAAGGAGCACGGATTTTCAAGTTCGATATTCGCTATAACATTAATTTTTGCGTTTGTGGTAATGTATGATGCATGTGGAGTAAGACGTGCAGCAGGAAAACAAGCTAAGATATTAAATAAAATTATATCAACACCAGGATTAACAGGAGTTCAAGTGCAAGAAAAATTAGTAGAAGTATTAGGTCATACACCAACGCAAGTATTTGTAGGAGCATTAATTGGGATTATAGGAGGGGCAATATTATAGCAGAAATATAAAAAAAGGAGATAAAATATGGAAGATATAGAAATAGCAAGAAGTGTTAAATTAAAAAACATTACAGAAATAACAAATAAAATGGGTATAAGTGAAGAATATGTTGAACAATATGGGAAATATAAGGCAAAAATTTCAAATAAGATTTTAAAAGATTTAGAAAATAAAGAAAATGGGAAGTTGATATTAGTTACATCAATAAATCCAACACCATTAGGAGAAGGGAAAACAACAATATCAATAGGATTAGCAGATGGATTATCTAATATTGGAAAAAAATCTATAATAGCATTAAGAGAGCCATCATTAGGGCCAGTATTCGGAATAAAAGGAGGAGCTACAGGTGGAGGATATGCACAGATTGCTCCAATGGAAGAAATTAATTTACATTTTACAGGAGATATACATGCAATAACATCAGCAAATAATTTATTATCTGCATTGATAGATAATCATATATTCTTTGGAAACGAATTAGGCTTTAAAAAAATTGTATGGAAAAGATGTGTAGACTTAAATGATAGAGCATTAAGAAAAATACAAATAGGTTTATCTGGTGAGAAAAATTTAGTTCCTAGAGAAGATGGATTTGATATAACAGTTGCATCAGAAATAATGGCAATATTCTGTTTAGCTACAGATTTAAATGATTTAAGAACAAGAATTGGAAATATAATAGTAGGATATAACCAAGATGATGAGCCAATAAGAGCAAAAGATTTGAAAGCAGAAGGAGCAATGACAGCATTATTAAAAGATGCATTTAATCCAAATGTTGTACAAACTTTAGAAGGAACACCAGCAATAGTACATGGTGGACCATTTGCAAACATTGCACATGGATGTAATAGTGTTATTGCAACAAAAATTGCAATGAAATTATCTGAATATACAATTACAGAATCTGGATTTGGTGCAGATTTAGGAGCTGAAAAATTTTTAGATATCAAATCTAGAAATTTACCAAAAAAGCCGGATGCTGTAGTTTGCGTTGCAACAATAAAGGCATTAAAATATCACGGAGGAATGGACATATCAGATATAACTAACGAAGGTTTAGAATATTTAGAAAGAGGAATACATAACTTATTAAAACACATAGATAATATAAAAAATAAATTTGGATTAAATGTAATTGTTGCTATAAATAAATTTAATCATGATACAGAAAAAGAAATAGAATTGTTACAAAACAAATTAAAAGAACAAGGAATAAATTTAAGTTTAGTAGAAGCATGGGGAAAAGGCGGAGATGGTGCAAAAGACTTAGCAGAAAAAGTAATTGAGTTATGTAATACACCAAGCAACTTTAAATACATATATGATTTAGATGACACTATACAAGAAAAAATAGAGAAAATAGCAACTTCACTATATAGGGCAGAAGGAGTAGAATATACAGAAGATGCTTTAGAACAAATAAAGAAAATAGAAGAATTAGGGTATAGTAATTTGCCAGTATGTATAGCAAAAACACAATATTCATTCTCAGATGATCCAAAAAATTTAGAGTGTAGAGAGCCATTTAAGATACATGTAAAAAATGTTATATTAAAATCTGGAGCTGGATTTGTAGTAGTATTAACAGGTAATATATTTACAATGCCAGGATTACCAAAAGTTCCAGCATCTGAAAAAATAGATGTAGATGAAAACGGAAATATAGTAGGAATATTTTAATATTGTGAAGTGTTATAGTTTATATTAATTTTAATAACACGAATTTTGTCGATGAAAATTTGTTGACAAGGTAAAAGTTGTATAGTATAAAATTTTATAAGGGGCAGAAATTTTTTTATTCTGCTCTTTTTTCTTTTTAATCAAATATTTTTAATCTAAAATTTTAAATCAGGCAATTCTGCCAAAGAAATTCAAAAACAAGTATTGATAAAAAGACAAAAAAATGTTAAGATGGAGGTATCAATATGGAAACTAACAAAACAGAAAAAAGATACAATTTAAAGAATGACATAATATTCAAAACATTTTTCTCGAGAAAAGGAAATGAAATATTTTTAATAGATTTTTTAAATGCACTATTAAAAATAGAAATTGAAAAAATAACAATAAGAGAAGAAGTAAATTTAGAACAGTTATCTGTTGAAGAAAAAGGTGGAAGGCTAGATTTACAAGCAGAACTAAATAGTGGAATAATAGTAAATATAGAACTCCAAATACGAAATGAATTTAACATAGAAGAAAGAACAACAGCATATAGTGCAAAAGTAATGGCACGTAATATAGAGAGAGGAACTAATTATGAGGATATAAAAAAAGTAATAATGATAAATATACTAGATTATGAATTGTTTGAATTTGATGAATATGTATCAGAAAGTGTAACAGTATTAGATAAGCATAGAGAACACGAATTGCTAAATGATATAAAATATTATTTTGTGGAGTTACCCAAATTTAGAAAACAACATCCAGATATGAATAACAAATTAAATCAGTGGTTAGCATTTATAGATGATACAGATAGGGGGTTAATAAAAATGGCAGAAAAAAAGAATAAAGTATTAGAAAAGGCAAGAGTAGAAATAAATTACTTAACAGGAGATGCGGAAGTGAGAAGAATGCAAGAGTTAAGAGAAAAGTGGGAGATGGATAGAATAAGCGCTCTAAGTTGTGCAGAATCAAAAGGAAAAGAATATGAGAAGAAAAAAATAGCAAAAAAATTATTAAAAGAAAATGTAAATATTGAAATAATAATGTCAGCAACAGGATTAACAAAAGAAGAGATAGAAGATTTGAAATAGCTGTTAATATTTGTTATGCTGTAAATTTGTTGTATTATGATGAAACAGAAGGAAAAATAAAAATCAATGGATACCCAATTCTGGCGTGGCAAGCTCAATAAAAAATGCATAAAATAACCACCTTTGGAAAAAATAAATTAAACAATAACTATTTTTTAAAAGGTGGTTTTATTTATGTTCAAAAAAATAAAAGCAATGGAGAAACAGCAAAAAATAATGGCAATATTATTAATATTGGCAATAATAACATATTTATCATACAATATTTTCTTAAGGGAAGAAACATATGCATTATCTAAATATGGCTCTAGAGGGAACGAAGTAATACAAATACAAACAAAATTGAAAAGATGGGGGTATTATAGTGGAAATATAGATGGAATATATGGTAGCCAAACTCTAGCAGCAGTTAAATGGTTCCAGAGTAAAAATGGTTTAACTGTAGATGGAATAGCGGGTTCAAAAACTTTAGCCGCAATGGGAATATATAATTCTTCTAATGGTAGTTCATCAACTAGTAATAATTCAACTGATTTGAATTTATTAGCAAGATTAGTATATGGAGAAGCAAGAGGAGAGCCATATTCAGGACAAGTAGCTGTAGCTGCAGTAGTATTAAATAGAGTAAAAAGTTCGTCATTTCCGAATACTATTGCAGGAGTAATATATCAATCGGGAGCTTTTGATGTAGTGAGCGATGGTCAAATTAATATGTCACCAAACTCAACAGCAATAAAAGCTGCCCAAGATGCTTTAAATGGTTGGGATCCTTCATATGGAGCAATATATTATTTTAATCCTAATACAGCAACAAATAAATGGATATGGTCAAGACCTATGACTGTAACAATTGGAAATCATAGATTTTGTAAGTAGTTAAATGATAGTGTATCAAAATAAAAGTGCGATTGCATTTTGCAATCGCACTTTTTAAAACATATTATCCACAAATTAATTTGCCAACTTGTTCAACTGTTCCTGCACCTACAGTTAAAACTATATCATTTTCTTTGCAATTTTGTTTAATGTATCGTGCAATATTGTTAAAATCAGAAATATAGATAGCATTTTTATTGTAAAGTGAATTCAATCTATTTACTAAAGTTTCTGAAGTTATTCCAAATGTATTTTTTTCTCTAGCAGCATATATATCTGTAACTATAACATGATCAAATGAATCTAGAGCTTTAGCAAAATCGTCTAATAAATTTAATGTTCTACTATATGTGTGGGGTTGGAAAATAATCCAAGATTCATTATATTTTTTATTCTTCATTGCTTTTGCAGTAGCAATTATTTCTGTAGGATGATGAGCATAATCATCAAAAACATTTATATTGTTAAAAGTACCAATATATTCAAATCTTCTATGTGCTCCTGTAAATTTTGACAATGCAGATTTTATATAAGCACGAGATATTCCGTATTCATTGCATAAGCTAATACATGCTAGTGCATTTGCAACATTATGAATTCCTGGTACTGAAAGCTTAAATTCCCCATAATAGCAATTGTTATGGTAAACATCAAATTTTGGAAAACCATTATTGTCAAATGTTATATTTTTAGCAATGAAGTTAGCTTTAGGATCGTTTAGAGAATAGGTAACACTTCTAGCAATTGCATGATTACGTAAATCTAAGCAATTAGGATCATCAGCATTTAATATTAATAGTCCATCTTTAGGTAAAATTTTTACATATTTAATAAATGCATTTTTTATATGCTCTAAATCTTTAAAATAATCTAAATGGTCATTATCTATATTTAAAATTATTTCAGCTCTAGTAGAGAATTTTAAAAAGCTCTCAACATATTCGCAAGCTTCTAAAATAAAATATTCACTATTTCCAACTCTATAGTTACCGTTTATTTGTTTTAAAATAGCACCTACTTGAATTGTAGGATCAAATCCAGCTTCAATAAAGCAAAGTGAAACCATAGAAGTAGTAGTAGTTTTTCCGTGAGTACCAGAAATACCAATAGTATTGTGATATATTTTAGTAATATATCCAACAAAATCTCCTCTTTCTACTATAGGAATATTATTTTCTCTAGCAGCAACTAATTCTGGGTCATCTTGTTTTATAGCAGCAGAATAAACAACTAAATTTGCTTGTTTAACGATTTCTGGGTTACTGCCAATAAAAACAGCAATTCCATTACTTTGAAGTTTATCTGTTATTTCACTTTGAGAAGCATCTGAGCCCGTTATAACTATACCCCAATTATGTAATATTTCGGCAATTCCGCTCATACTAACTCCACCAATACCTATCATATGTATATGTTTATATTTTATAATATTTTCTAAACTTGAAATATCCATAATGTAACAACACCTTTCTACAAACAAATATTATATACTTATTTATATATTTTTTCAATAATAAGAGAGAAAAACTTTGCTAATTTTTGGGAAAAGCAGAAGTTTTTATTTGTATAATGCAAAACAATGTACTACTGTTATATAATATTAAAATTTATAATAAAATGTTAAACAGAAAAAAATAATTAATAATTGTAAAAAGTAGAAGGAAAAAAGTTTTTTTTGGCGAATAATATAAATGTACATAAAAATATAAGTATGTACAATTTATTAAAACTTTGGAAGGCGGTGCACATAAAGATGCAAATAACAGATGTACGTTTAAGAAAAGTAAATTCTGAAAACAGAATGAAAGCAGTTGCTTCTGTAACATTTGATAATGAATTCGTAATTCATGACATTAAAGTTATAGAAAGTCAAAATGGATTATTCATTGCTATGCCAAGCAGAAAAACTCCAAACGGAGAATTCAAGGATATAGCTCATCCAATTAATGCTGAAACAAGGGAAAAAATTCAAAAAGCTATATTAGAAGCTTTTGATGCTCCTGAAAGTGAAACAGCAGAATAATTTTAATATATAAAAAGACACTTTATGGTGTCTTTTTTTTGTTGTATATATTTTTATATAAAGTAAAT
This sequence comes from uncultured Clostridia bacterium, assembly GCA_934178555.1. Lineage (GTDB taxonomy): Bacteria > Bacillota > Clostridia > TANB77 > CAG-508 > CAKPQL01. Next base: position 43,304 of record CAKPQL010000004.1, on the reverse strand, counting down.
TATGCTACATTATAAAATACTAATAGTATTAATAATAAATATATAATATTTTTGCATACCAAGCAAATTTAATAATTAAAAATCAGAGGTATAAATTTATACTCCTGATTTTTTTGTATATTAAAAATATTTCTATATTTAAGAATTATTTAAGGCGGAGATTTTATAATGATTACATCGAGGAGGTGAGAAATACGCAGTTAGTATTTAATAGAGTAGAACAAAAATATATTTTATCACAACAGCAATATGAATACTTAATAGAAAATTTACCTAAAAGTGTAAAAAGAGATAAATATGGCTTTCATACAATATGTAATATATATTATGATACGAAAACAAATGAAATTATTAGAAAATCTATAGAAAAGCCAATATATAAAGAAAAAATAAGAATTAGAAGTTACGGTGTGCCTAAATTAGAAAGTAATGTGTTTCTAGAAATAAAAAAGAAATATGATGGAAATGTAAATAAAAGAAGAATACGATTAACATTACAAGAAGCGTATGATTATATAGAAAATAAAATAGAACCTAAATACGACTCACAAATATTAAAAGAAATAGATTACTTTTTAAAAAAATATATATTAGATAAAAAGGTTTTTATAGCTTATGATAGAGAGGCATATTTTGACGAAAATGATGCAATGTTTAGAATGACATTTGATAAAAATATACGAAGTAGAGAATATAATGTTAGATTAGAAAATGGAGATTATGGAGAAAAATTATTAAAAGAAAATTATCACTTAATGGAATTAAAAACAAATGGTGCGATGCCATTATGGTTAGTAAAAATTTTGAGTCAATTAAAAACTTATCCAGTGTCTTTTTCAAAGTAATATCACTTTCAATATTACCATTAATAGTAGAAGTGATTATAACAATGGTAAATGGAAATTTAGGAACGTCTGTAGCAATTGTTGGTGCATTTAGTTTAATTAGATTTAGAAGTATACCAGGAAGTTCAAGAGAATTAATAAGTGTGTTTTTATGTATGGCGGTTGGTCTTGCAACTGCTATGGGATACATAACTTTTGCATTAACTTTTACGATAATAGCAATACTTGCACTAATAATTTTAAATAAACTTGGAAAAGAAAATAATAAAACTATGTATTTGAAAATAACAATACCAGAGGATTTAGATTATACGGAAAGCTTTAAAGATTTATTTGAGAAATATTTAAAAAATATAGAATTTGAGAAAGCAAAAACAGTAAATATGGGGAGCATGTATGAATTAGTGTATAAAATTGAATTAATAGATGTGGAAAAACAAAAAGAATTTATAGACGATATTCGTTGTAGAAATGGAAATTTAAAGGTAGTTTTAGAAAAAATTCCACAAGAAAGTATTGAATTGTAGAAAAATATATATGAATTGAAAAAATTTTCACAAAAAGGAGGATATTACCATGGAAAATAAAAAGAACATAATAATAATTTCTGCATTAATGATTGCTATTATTATAATAGTGATAATTACTATTGTTTTTACAGGAAAAGATTCAGCTACAAATAGTGCTACAACAATAGATAAAACAGACGATAATTTAGAAACAAATAATAAAGCAACAATACAGTTAGGAAGTAATATTAAAGTAGATGGTAGTGGGGTTGAAGTAAATGGAAGTAATGTAACAATAGTTGCAGGAGGAGAATACACAATTTCTGGTGAATTAAAAGATGGAATGCTAGAAGTAAATACAAAAGAAGAACAAAAGGTAATATTAAATTTGAATGGCATAAATATAAAAAATAGTAATGGGCCAGCTGTTTGTATTACTAACGCCAAAAAAACAATTATTGTTTTGTATGGTGATAATATTATTGAAGATGGAGAAAAGTATAATATTGATGCAAAAGCAACTTTATTTAGTAATGATACGTTAAAAATAAAGGGAGATGGAAACTTAGAAGTAGTTGGAAATTATAAGCACGCAATTGCAAGTGATGATGATATAATAATTGAAAATGGAAATATAACATTGAGTTCATTAGTAGATGGAATACATGTAAATGATGGATTTCAATTAGATGGAGGTTTAATAACAGTAAAAACAGCTAACGATGCAATAGAAAGTGAAGGAATAATTATAATAAACGGAGGAACATTTAATTTAGCTTGTAATGATGATGGGATAACAGCAGCAGGTAATGTTACTATAAATAATGGAACTTTTAATATTTCAAAATGCGAAGAAGGAATTGAAAGTAAAACATTACTTACAATAAATGACGGGCTAATTGAAATTGAATCTAATGATGATGGACTAAATTCAACTAATATGGTTATAAATGGAGGAAAAATATATTGCAATGCAAGAAATGGAGATGCAATTGATGCTAATGGAGATGTTAGTATAAATGGCGGAATTATAGTTGCAACAGGAGCAAATGTACCTGAGGGTGGACTAGACTTTGATAATAATACTTGCCAAATAACTGGTGGTACAATAATTGCAGCAGGAGGGGTAAATAGTACTCCTACCCAGAGTGAATGCACTCAACATGTAGTGCTTTTAGGAAATTTAGGTGCAAACTCAAATATAAGAATTCAAGATGAAGCTGGTAATGAAGTCATAACATTTAATTTAGGAAAAACATATCAAAGTTTATTGATATCAAGTCCGAACTTTAAATCAGATACAAATTATATTGTATATACTGGTGGGGAAATAAGTGAAACAGAAAATTTTCATGGATTATATTTAGATAAAACAAATTATAGTAATGGAGAAGAAAATACAAAATTTACAACAGAATCAATATTAACTAATTTAGGCGGTAATACTTTTATGATGGGTGGAAATATGAATATGAATGGAGGAAAAGGACAGAAAGGAGATATGCAACCAGGTGGAATGCCTCCTAATATGGGTGAAAATCCTCCAGAATTTAATGAAGAAAAGAATAAGATAAAGGGAATGGATAATACTTAAATAGAAAAAATATATTATAAGAAAACATAATTAGATTCTATGCTAATTGTGTTTTTTTTGTAATTTTTTGAAAAAAAGTTCGATATTTATATTGCTATTTATCCAATTATATTGTATGATTATAAATATTAGGATAAATTCGTGAAAGGAGTATTTCCGTATGAAAATACATATAATAAAGAAAATTGCAATAGTGTTTTTATTAATAATAACAATAGTTGGAACAGTACAAGTTTTTGCAACTAATACAACAAGTAAAAATCAAGTAGCATCAGAGGATGGAGTAATAGACGAACAAGTTGCTGGAGAACTTATAAAAGTAAAAGAACATACAAAAAAAGAAATGGAAGATTATGTTGAATTGTATGGTTCAGAGGCTTACGGAATGACAGCATATATATTAAATAAAGTAAGATTATACAGTATACCACTTTGCTTTATAGGAATTGCTGTGGGAGCGATATTTCAATATGTTATAGGAATAAGAAAATTGGATTTAAGAGATAGAGGTTTACATTTAGTTATTACTTTTATTACAATATTGGTTATATGCCAAATATTACCACTTATTTTTGCCATTGTAGTAAGAGGTTGGAGGGGTTAAACAAATGAAAGTTTTATTTGCAGTTAGTGATGAAAACATTTCGGAATCAATAGTTAAAGAATACCAAAAACAATATAAGGAAATAATTTCATATAAAAATGTTTATTACTTTAATGCAATAATCAAAGAATTACAAAAAGATAAAAGCTATGATAGAATAGTTATAAGTGAAGATTTAGAACCGTTTGCAAGTAATAATTATGATACAATAGATAAATTTATATTTGAAAAATTAGATAGTATAAGTGACGAAGCGATAGATTCTACAGGTAAAGATACTCAAATTATATTAATTACTACAGACAGAAGAAATTTTGGAGATAGTATGCTTGTCAAATTTTTCGGAATAGGTGTATATAGTGCACTTGTAGGACAAGATAAGAGTATTGAAAATGTGTGTGAATTAATAAGAAGACCAAGAACTAAAAAAGAAGCTAAACAATACTATAAAATTGATTCAGATGATGTTAACTATCAAACAGAAAATGAGAATGATGTTAGTGAAACAGAGATTCAAAATATATTATCTCACTATAAAAAGTTAGGAAGAAACACAGATAAATATGTAGATAGTTTCAATAATATTGTTTCACAGTATAATGATGCACAATTAAAAATTATAATAAACTTCTTACCAGTAGGAGTAAAAGCTGTTTTAGAGGCAGAATCTCCAAAGTACCAAGAACTAGTAATGAGCACTGGAAAAAATGTGAAACAAAGAAAACCGAATACTACACAATACGTTCCAAAGAAAATGGACATTTATAAATCTAAAGATGTAAGACCAGCAAGCGATAATGTAAATCCAGATGAGATAAAAATAGATATGTTAGAGAATAGATTAAACTCTAATAGGATGACAAAACCGGTAGTAATACCTAATGAAGTTGAATCAAAACCAATAAAAAAAGTAACATCAGAAATTCCAAAGGTAAAAGGTCCTTCACCAGTAACTGTTAAAATAGAGGATACAGAACCTTCAAAAGAAATTAATGAGGAAGATACAATTGTTGAAACACCAAAAAGAGGAAGAGGCAGACCTAAAAAAACTATACAGCAATCAGAAGTGGTAGCAGAAACACCAAAAAGAGGAAGAGGTAGACCTAAAAAAGTTGTAGAAGCAGAAGATGAAGTAAACTTGTTTGAACTAGAACAGGAGCAACCACAAGAAGAATCTGTTAATTTATTCGAATTAGAACAAGATGATGTAGCTACACCAGTAACTAATATAAATCAAAATCGTAATATAAAACAAAGAATGAATGAAGAATATAATAATGCAATAATTCAGCAACAATATACTTCAAATGTTGATTTATCAAGTTTACTAACTAGAGATAAAAAAATAGTATCTTTCGTAGGTACTACAAAAAATGGAACTTCATTTATAGTAAATAATTTAGCAGAATTATTTTCATCAATGGGGATTTCTACTGCAATATTAGATATGACACAAAGTAGAAATGCTTATTATATATATACAAAGAATGATGAGAATTTGAGAAAAACTGCAGAAAATTGCATTAATAATTTAAGAAGTAATATTCCAGAAGGCATAAAAGTTAATAAGAATTTAACAGTATATACCTCAGTTCCTGGAACAAACCAAAATGTTGAAGATGCAGAAAATATATTATCAACATTATTACAAAATTATTCATTAGTACTTATAGATTGCGATTTTGATACACCAGTAGAATATTTCTATAATTCACAAGAAATATATTTAGTACAGAGTATGGATGTATTAACAATTCAACCTTTGACGGCATTTTTAAGAGAGTTAAAAAATAAAAATATATTAAATGAACAAAAAATAAAAATAATAATAAACAAAGAACAAAGAGTTGGTGGATTATCACCAAAGGTAATAATTGGTGGAATGGCTTTTTATAATGATCCATCTATGTCATTCATGACAGAATTGTTTGATAGAACAAGAATAAAATATACAACTATACCATTTGAAGTGCAAAATTACTCAGCTTATTTAGAGGCACTTGTAAATTGCAATATTTCGTTAAGACAATATACAAAGGTATTTAATGCAAAATTGAAAGAATTAGCTAGTATGGTATATCCATTAATAGGTCAGCAATATGGTAGAAGTGGATTCGCAAACAATACATTAAATAGAAGATACTAATAAATTGAGGTGATTTTGTGGGATTAGAGTTGGTAGTAATATTATTGCTAACAGTAATATTAATTGTATTAATTATATATAATTTGTCATTAAGTAAGAAAATAAAAAAATTTAATAGCATAAATGAAACAATAAAGGGACTAAATATAGTACAAGATTTTATGAATACAATAGGCGAATCAACAACTGTAGATGATAAAATTAATAAGATAAACGAAATTTTATTAGAAAGATATGGAGTAAAATATTCTACGATTGTAGTATTTAATGGAGCAGAATATGTTATTAGAGCAACTAATGTAGATGAAAAACATTGGGATACTTTAAAAAATTTGCATAAAGAGGAAATTTTTAAAGATAGTATTACAACAGCTCAACCTAAATATATTACAATAGATAAAGAGGATGAAAAATTACCATATCAAAAAATGGAATTTGGAAGAGCTAAATCAGCAATGTTTTTTCCTTTATATATTGATAATGTGTATATAGGATATTGGATAATAGAAAGCGGTACAATGCACGCTTTTGACAAAATGGATACAACAATATTAGAAATAGTAAAAGAAAATATAGTTGCTGTATTAAAAAATGTGACATATCAAAATACTATGGAAAATATACACAGAAAAGATAAATTTACAGATTTGTATTCTGCAGAATATTTATATGGAAAAGGCAAGAAAATTATAGATCAATATACAACATCAACTATATGTATGTTTAAGATAATAAATATAGAAGAAATAAATGAGAAGTTTGGAAGAAAAGCAGGAGATAATACAATAATTCAAATAAGTAATCTTGTTAAGAAAAGTATATCATCAGAATACTTATTTATAAGATATATGGGACCTAAATTTGTAATTGTATTTTCTGGAGTGGATACAGAAAGTGTAATTGGCTTTGTTCAAAATATTAAAGCGTATGTAGAAGAATTAAAAATAGAAATAGAGGGTTCAAAATCAAAGAATAAGAATAATGTTATAATACCTAAATTGAATTTTGTTATATCAAATTATTATAAAGGAACTGGATTAGAAGGCGTAAATAAAAAATTAGAGGAGTATTTAGATACGGCAGATCTAAATGAAAGTGAAATAAATTGCATATAGAAAGGAATGTGATAGATATATGAATATGGATAGTACGATGAGGTTTAAAGTAGAAAAGGATAATAATGCAAAGGCAAAAGAAATATTGAAAGAAGTATATAATGCATTGGTAGAAAAAGGATATAATCCAATAAATCAAATAGTAGGTTATATATTATCAGGAGATCCTACATATATTACAAGCCATAATGATGCAAGAAATTTGATAAGACAAATTGAAAGAGATGAACTATTAGAAAAATTAGTAAAAAATTATATAGGACTTGAATAAAAATGAGAAAATTAGGAATAGATTATGGAGATAGCAGAGTAGGAATTGCAATAACAGATTTATTAGGAATAACAGTACAAGGATTAGAAACAATTCACTATAATGGCAATGATAAAGTTTTATTAAAAAGATTAGATGAAATATTAGCTGAATATGAAATTGATACAATAGTAGTTGGTCTTCCAGTGAATATGAATGGAACTTCAAGTACTAGAGTGGAAGTTACTAATCAGTTTATACATAAACTAAAATGTAAATATAATAAAATAAAAATAGAAACAATAGATGAAAGATTGACTACTGTGGCTGCACATAAAACAATGAATTTTTTGGATGTAAATAAAAAACAAAAAAGAAATATAGTAGATACATTATCTGCTGAATATATATTAGAAATATATATGAAAAAGAATAACAATAATTGAAAGTACAAATAATATTATTTATTAAGACATTAACATTGTATAAATACAATTTTAAATAAGAAAAATATGAAAGGAGAATTTAAAATGAATAATGACGAAACAAACAATCCAGAATCAATGGAGGAAGAGCTAGATAACATAATAGTATTAAATGATGAAAATGGCGAGGAGGTACAATTTGAATTCTTAGATTTAATAGAATTAGATGATGAAGAATATGTTGTATTATTGCCAGTAGAAGAGGGCGAAGATGAGGAAGGCGAAGTAGTAATATTAAAAGTAGAAGATACTGATGACGATGAAGAAGAAGAATCTTATGTAAGTGTTGAAGATGAGGAAATACTTAATAAAGTATTTGAAATATTTAAAGAGAAATTTAAAGACGAATTTAATTTTATAGATGAAGATTAATAATAAGAGCGGATTTTTAAATCCGCTTTTTCTTAGTAATTGTATATGTCAAATCAAATAACAAAATCAAAGGAACAAATATGGATGGAATAATAATAATAAACAAGCCTAAAGGTTACACATCACATGATGTTGTGAATAAAATAAGAAAAATATATAACACAAAAAAAGTTGGGCATACAGGAACTTTGGACCCAAATGCTGTGGGAGTTTTGCCAATATTGATAGGAAAAGCGACTAAATTATCTGAGTATTTAATGGAACATGATAAAACTTATGTAGCAACAATAAAGTTAGGCGAAAAAAGAGATACTGGTGATTTAGAAGGAAAAATTATTGAAATTAAAAGTGTTCCCAATTATTCTGATAAAACAGTACAAAATGTATTAGAAAGTTTTATGGGTAATCAAATACAGACACCTCCTATATATTCTGCAATAAAGATAAAAGGTAAGAAATTGTATGAATATGCAAGAGAAGGAAAAGAAGTAGAGATACCTAAAAGAGAGATACAAATATATAGTATAAAATTGGAAAATATAAATAATGAAGAGATAACATTTACAGTATCATGTTCTAAAGGTACATATATTCGTTCTCTTTGTGAGGATATTGCTAAAAAATTAGGAACAGTAGGATATATGAAAAATTTAGTAAGAACTCAAGTTGATAGATTTAATATTAACAATAGTTATACATTAGAAGAAATAGAGAAAAATTTTAATAAAATTAAAGTAATTACAATAGAAGAATTGTTTATAGATAAAGAACGCATAATACTACAGCCGGATAAGTTACAGTTGTTTTTGGATGGTGGAAGAATAAAAACTAATAATTTAGATGATTTTATAAGGGTATACGATTATCAAAATAAATTTATTGGTACAGGTATTGTTAATAATGGTATTTTAAAAAGGAATATAATAATGTAAATATCACCAAATAAGCACATCTTAAATAAAATATAATAGGGCAAATTTTAAAATTAATATTTGCCTAAAAACTAAAAAGAGGTGCTTAAATATGGGGATAGTTGTACAAAAATTTGGAGGTAGTTCTGTTGCAGACATAGAAAAACTATATAACATATGCAAACATATTATAAGAGAATATAATAAAGGCCAAAAGGTTGTAGTGGTTGTTTCAGCTCAAGGAAAAACAACTGATAGATTAATTTCAGAAGAAAAGGACATAACAGAAAATCCGTTACCAAGGGAACATGATGTTTTAGTATCTGTAGGAGAACAAATAACTATATCAAAATTGGCTATGTGCCTAAAAGAAAAAGGATATAATGCAATTTCATATACTGGTTGGCAATTGCCAATAATAACAGATAGTGTACATGGAAATGCAAGAATAAAATATATAGAAACGGAAAAAATAAAGAAACAATTAGATTTAGGTAATATTGTGATAGTTGCTGGCTTTCAAGGAATAAATGAAGTAGGGGACATTACTACACTAGGCAGAGGAGGGTCAGATACTACTGCTGTAGCACTTGCTGCAAGTTTAAATGCTGATAGGTGTGATATATATACAGATGTAGATGGAGTATATTCATCAGATCCTAAAGTGATAGAAAATGTAAAAAAGTTAGATGAAATAACATATGATGAAATGCTAGAACTAGCAAGTTTAGGGGCAAAAGTTTTACACAATAGATGTGTGGAAATAGGTAAAAATTATGATATTCCAATTAATGTGAAATCAACATTTGAGAATGATACTATAGGCACTAGGGTTTTAGAGAATAAAAATTTAGAATCTTTATATATAACAGGTGTTGCCAAAGATGATAATATATCTAGAATAACAATAGTCGGATTGGAAAATAAAATAGGTAGATTCTATAAAGTATTCAAATTACTTTCTGAAAACAAGATATGTGTAGATACAATAGTTCAGTCCGCTGGAGAACATGCACAAAAAGATATTTCGTTTACAGTAAAAAATACAGATGCAAAAAAAACAATTGAGTTATTAAATAAAAATTTAATTGAGTTAAAGGCAAAAGAAATTATTAAGTGTGACAAATTATCAAAAATATCTATAGTGGGAGTAGGAATTGTAAATAATCCAGGAGTTGCAGCCAAAGTTTTTGAGGCATTATATGAAAATAATATAAATATGTATATGGTTAGCACGTCAGAAATAAAAATATCAGTTCTAGTGAATAAAAAAGAAGCAAATTTAGCATTGAAAGCTATTCATGATAAATTTTATTAAAAATAAATTAAAGGGACAGTACCAAAAGTTCACGTTTATGAATTTTTGGTACTGTCCCTTTAATTTATACTTAGCTATTGTTTATTATATATTCCATTATTTGTATGGCATTTGAAGCAGCACCTTTTCTAATATTGTCTGCTACTACCCATAAATTTACACCAGATTTTATACTGAAGTCCCTACGTATTCTACCCACGAAAACATTATCTTTTCCAGTTGCATTAGTAGCTAATGGGTAAATATTATTTTCTATATCATCTTCAACAATTATGCCAGGACTGTTTATTAAAGCTTTTTTTAATTCATATAGATTAAATTCTTTTTCAAATTCTACATTTATAGATTCGCTATGAGAATTAAATACAGGTACTCTTACAGCAGTTGCTGTTATTTTTAAGTTAGGCTTTTTTAAAATTTTTTTCGTTTCATTAATCATTTTTTCTTCCTCTTTAGTATATGAATTATCAAGGAATACATCTATATGAGGAAGACAGTTATTAAATATAGGATGAGGAAATTTAGTTGGTGGCAAACCTTTTATTCCATTTTCTAAATCATCAATTCCTTTTTTTCCAGCTCCAGAAACAGCTTGATAAGTAGAATAAACAATCCTACTTATATTGTATTTATCGTCTAATGGCTTTAGAGCAACAACTGCTTGAATTGTTGAACAATTTGGATTAGCTATTATTCCATGATGATTAAAAATTTCTTCTGGATTAACTTCAGGTACTATTAAAGGTACATCTTCATTCATTCTAAAAGTACTACTATTGTCAATTACAACACAACCTTTGGATGCTGCAATTGGGGCAAATTTTTGAGATATTGAGCCACCTGCAGAGAATATTGCAAAATCAAATCCAGAATCGAATGAATTTTCTTTTAATTCTTGAACTTCATATTCATTGCCGTTTAAATTCTATAATTTTACCTGCTGATTTCTCAGAGGCAAAAAAAGCGTAGCAAGAAATTGGTAGATTTTTTTCTTCTAATATTTTGATTGCAGTTCTGCCAACAACCCCTGTTGCTCCAACAATTGCAATTTTGTAATTTTTACTCATAAAATCACTCCTTTTAATAATATTTTTTATTGAATCCCAACAATGTAATAAATTGAAATAGAAAATATTATATATACGAAATTTGATTAAACAAATCATAGAATTTTATTGTAATATAAAAATACTTATGATAAAATTTGAATAATTAAATTTATTATTAGGAGTTTAAAAATATGACTGAAAAAATATGGAATTTTATAGAAAGAAAAAAAGTTGTTATGTTTTTTATAATAATAACAGTAATATCAGTATATGCAAGAATTACAATGTTAGATTTTGTTTCAGGAGATTTCTATGCTTGCATAGAACCATGGTTTTATCAATTAAAAGAATATGGGGGATTAAAAGCTTTAAATTTAGATATAGGAAATTATAATTTACCATATCTAACAATTTTAGCATTGCTTACATATTTACCAATAGAGCCAATTGTGTCAGTAAAATTTGTATCTATAATTTGTGATTATATATGTGCATTAGCGGCATTGAAAATTGTGTATATAGTATTAAAAAACAATAAAAATAAAGACTTCTTTGCATTACTAGTATATGGAATAGTACTATTTTTACCAACTGTATTAATAAATTCTGCATGTTGGGGGCAAGCTGATTCTATTTATGTAGCATTTATGTTATTATCTATTAGCGCATTAATAGAAGAGAAATATCTAAAATCATTTGTGTTTTTAGGAATATCATTTGCTTTTAAGTTACAATTCATATTTATATTACCTTTATATGTTTTAATATATATATCAAAAAGAAAATTTCCTTTATATTATTTTTTAATAATTCCATTAGTAAACATTATAATGTGTTTGCCAGCAATTGCTTTTGGAAAGCCAGTTTCAGCTTGTATAGATATATATATAAATCAAACATCTGAATATTCTGCATATTTAAGTATGAATTTCCCAGGAATTTATAATTTGCTATTCCCAACGAATTCATATAATTATGTAATGGCGCCAAATGAATATATTTCTAAAGTTGGTGTATTAGCAACAATATTTGTTTTTGTAATAATGGCATTTATGGTAATATATAAAAAAATAAAATTTGATAATCAAAAAATAGTAGAATTTGGATTATGGTCTGTAATGATTGCAACATTTTTGTTACCACATATGCATGATAGATACTTATTTGCAGGTGACATATTGAGTGTTATATATTGTATATATAATAGAGATAAAATATATGTACCTATAGGAATATCATTGATTTCTATGTATGGATATACAGGCTTTTTATTTGGACAGAATCCAATTCCAATTCAGTATATAAGCTTTATATATTTAGTGTTAGTGGCTATTGTAACAAAAGATTTATACAATAAATATTTTGCAGAAACTGATAATTCAAATGAGTTATCTTTTAAGGTATAACAAATATATTATATAGATGAAATTACGGATGTTGCTCTATACTAGAGTAGAGTTACAAAAAATTAAATGTTGAAAATTATGTATTAATATGATATAAAGTATTGGGTGAGTTTTTTGAAAAAAAACATAAAAAATTATAATTTAGATGAATTAAAAGAAGAATTTTTAGAAATTGGTGAAAAAGCATATAGAGCAGAACAAGTTTTTAAGTGGATATATCAAGATAATGTAACTAGTTTTAATGATATGACTAATATATCATTAGAACTTAGAAAGAAGTTAGATGAGAAATTTTCGCTAAATACATTTAAGATTATAAAAAAACAAGAATCAAAGGATGGAACTAAGAAATATCTATTTGATGTATTAGATGGAAATGCAATAGAAACTGTTCTTATGGAATATAAACACCGGGATGTCAATATGTGTATCTAGTCAAATTGGTTGTAAAATGGGATGTAAATTCTGTGCATCAACAGGTATTGAATTCGTAAGAAGCTTAACACCTGGAGAAATAGTAGAGCAGGTATTAGCAGTACAAAGAGATGAAGGGATAAAAATTTCCAATTTAGTATTTATGGGAATAGGCGAGCCATTAGACAATTATGATAACGTAATGAAGGCAATAAAGCTATTAAATAATCCTAAAGGAATAAATATGGGAGCAAGGCATATAAGCATATCAACTAGTGGATTAGTACCTAGAATATATGATTTGGCAGATGAAAATATACAATGCACCTTATCTATATCTTTACATGCAACTACAGATGAGAAGCGTAGTGCATTGATGCCAGTAAATAATGCATATAATATAGAAAAATTGATGGAAGCTTGTAAATATTATATACAAAAAACAAATAAAAGAATATCTTTTGAATATGCGTTAGCAAAAGATAATAATGATAATTTAGATGATGCAAAACAATTAGTAAAATTATTAAAAGGAATGTTATGTCACGTAAATTTAATCCCAATAAATAAAATAGAAAATGGTAAATTTACAAAAAGTACAGATGAAAACATATTAAAATTTAGAGATTATTTAAATGATAATGGAATAGTAGCAACTGTAAGAAGAGAATTAGGCTCAGATATAGATGCTGCATGTGGACAACTCAGAAGAAAAAATTTGTAAAGGGGTGAGAGGATGAATGTATTAGCAACAAGTGATAAGGGAATGGTTAGAGATATGAACCAAGACTATTATTACATTTCAAATTCAAATATAGGGTATAATTTATATATATTAGCAGATGGAATGGGCGGATATAATGGTGGAGAAATAGCAAGTAGGTTAGCAGTAGAAGCTACTCAAAAATATATAAGTGAAAATATAAAAGGAATAGAATTAAATAGAGATACATTACAACAATTGTTAAGAAAATCAATGGAATATGCAAACGAAATAGTTTATGAGAAGTCAAAAGAAGATATAAAATTAAGTGAAATGGGTACTACATTAGAAGTATGTTTAATATATAATAATAAAGTATATATTGGGCATATTGGAGATAGTAGAGTATATAGAATAAGAAAAAATATAATACGTAAGTTAACTACGGATCATAGTTATGTGGAGAAACTAGTTAAAGATGGAACTATTACAAGAGAGGAAGCATATAATCATCCAAAGAAAAATATGCTAATAAAGGCATTAGGATGTGAACCAACAATAGAACCTGATATTATGGTAAAGGGATTTTTGAAAGATGATATACTGTTGATATGTTCAGATGGATTGACCAATTTACTAAAAGATAAGGAAATATATGAAATAATAACAAATAACTTAGAAAATGCAGATAAAATATTAATTAGTAGGGCTAACGAAAATGGTGGATATGATAATATAACATCTATAGTAATAGAAAATAATTAAGGAGAGATGAAAAAATGAATCTAGAAGGTAGATTGTTAGGAAACAGATATGAGATAATTAGGCAAATAGGAAATGGAGGAATGGCAACGGTATATAAAGCAAAGTGCCATGTGTTAAATAGATATGTAGCAGTAAAAGTATTAAAAGATGAATATACTACGGATAGTGAATTTGTAAAAAGATTTAATATAGAGGCACAAGCAGTAGCTAGTTTAACTCATCCTAATATTGTTTCTGTATATGATGTTGGTAAAGAAGATAACTTATATTATATTGTAATGGAATTAGTTCAAGGAAAAACTTTAAAGGAAATTATAAATGAAGACGGAGCTTTATCATGGAAATGGGCTGTAAACATAGCAATACAAATTGCATCAGCATTAGAAGCTGCACATAAAAACAATATAGTTCATAGAGATATAAAACCACATAATATCATAATAACAGAAGATGGCATTGCAAAAGTTACAGATTTTGGTATTGCAAAAGCAGTATCAAATTCAACAATAACAGCCTTTGGAACAACAATTGGTTCTGTACATTATTTCTCACCTGAACATGCAAGAGGTGGATATACAGATGCCAAATCAGATATTTATTCATTAGGTGTTGTTTTGTATGAAATGCTTACAGGTAGAGTTCCATTTGATGCTGATACACCAGTATCAGTAGCTTTAAAACATATGCATGAACCACCAATTGAGCCAGTAAAAATAAATCCATCAATACCATCAAGCGTAAACAAAATAGTATTAAAAGCAATGCAAAAAGATCCAAACGAACGTTATAGTACAGCCACAGAGATGTTAAGAGATTTAAATACAGCACTAAAAAATCCTGATGGGGATTTTGTAAGATTAAATAGGGTACAGAATGACTTCCCAACACAACATATGCCATTGATATATGATAAAACTTTAGAAGAAAAAATAAAAGAGAAAGATAATCAAAGAAATATAGAAGAAGGCAAGAAACAGAATAAAAAAGAAAATAAAATTGCTAAGTTCTTTAAAGAGCATAGAGCTGCTGGAATTATTGCTATAATTATCTCTGCAATATTATTATTTGTAATAGCAATGAATGTTACAATGTCTCTTATGAAAAAAGGAGTAACTCCAGAAGTAGAAATACCAGATTTAGTAAAAATGTCTAAGGAAGAAAGTAAGTCAGTAAACGATATAAAACAATATGTTGAAAGTTTAAAATTAAAATTAGAAATTAAGGAAGATTATGATGCTGAGGTAGAAGAAGGAAAACTTATAAAACAAGAACCTGTATCAGGAATAACATATGATAATAGAAAGAAGACAGTAAAAGAAGGAGAAACAATAAAAATTTGGGTAAGCAAAGGACAAAAAATTGTAAATGTACCAGATTTACTTATTGGAAAAGCAAAAGATGAAGTTGTATTAAAAATAGAAGCTAGTGATTTAAAGGTAGAAATAATAGAACAAAATAATGAAGAAATGGAGTCTGGAAAAATATTTAAAGTAGAACCATCAGAGAAAACAGAAGTACCAGCAGGAAGCACAGTAAAGATATATGTAAGTTTAGGAGTGGAGCAAAAGGAAGTACCAAATTTAATTGGAAAAACTGTAGATGAAGCCAAGGAGGCAATAACAGCAGCGGGATTAAAATGTAAAACAATAAATCAAAAGTCAGATTCAAGTAAACCAAACAATACTATAATAGAACAAAGTATTGTTGCTGGAAGTATAGTTGATAAAGGAACAGAAATAACAATAACATTAAATCAATTTGATGAGGTAAAAAAAGGAACAGTAATAGTAAATTTAAAATCAGTGCAGAATTATCAAGAAAAAACTGATGAAGAAGGAAATGCAATAGAACCAAATAAAGTTGCATTAAAAGTAGTAGTAATATCTAATGGAAAAGAAGATGTGGCATATACAGGAACACATAAAGAAAATGAAACATCAATACCTTGCACAATATCAGGAGTTGGAACAGTAACAGTTAAAGTATATGTAAATGATACACTAGGAGGAAGAACATATACAATGAATTTGAATACAACACAAACATTAACAGTAGAATAATTAATTTAAACGGGTCGCATACTATGCGACCCATATGTATAAGGAGGAATAATATGTATATATCAACATCAATATTATCTGTTGAGAAACAAAATGCAACGAAAACTTTTTATAATCTAGAAGAAGCAAAAACAGACTATTTTCATATAGATGTAATGGATGGTAAATTTGTAGAAAATAATACAAATGAAAAAATGATGAATTACTGTAATGTAATAAAACAAATGTCAAATTTGCCACTTGATATACATTTTATGGTAGAGAATGTAAAACCATATATAGAAGAATATATGCAATTTGAACCAAGCATTATGACATTTCATTACGAGAGTTGCAAATCTGACGAAGAAGTAACGGAACTAATAAAATTTATAAAAGAAAGTAATATAAAACCAGGAATAACAATAAAACCAGATACACCAGCAGAAAAAATATATAAATTTTTACCATATTTGCACTTAGTATTGATAATGACAGTTGAACCAGGTAAAGGTGGACAAGCCTTGATTCCAAAAACTTTAGAAAAGATAAAGCAAGTAAGAGAATATATAGATGAAAAAAATTTAGATACATATATAGAAGCAGATGGAGGAATTAATTTAGAAACAATTCAAGATATAAAAGAAGCAGGAGTAGATATTGTAGTTGCAGGAAATGCCATAATAAAATCAGAAAATTATAAAGAAGTAATAAAAACATTTAAGATGTAGCTTGGTATAAAGCATAAAATATTTAAGGTAATTTTAAGTTTATAAAATTAAAATGTATAAAAAGTTTAACATATTAAATAATAAACTAGAGGTGGTTTTTGTGACAAATATAAATTGCTCTTCTAGTTGCTTATATCAAAAAGAAGGAAAATGTACACTAGATAGTATAAATACAAAAAATATAACTCCAACGAAGGATTGTGTATATTTTACTAAAATAGAAAAGATATAGATGAAAAATATGTTGACAAAATAAATGCAAAGCTATATTATATGGAGGAGAAAACAAAAGAAGGAGAGAAAAATGATGAAAACAAAATCAAAATTATTTTTAATACTATTTGTAATAGTAACTTTAATTTCTACAGCAGTATTTGCAACTGAAGTTACAAATACTAATACAGAAACAGAACCAGTAACAACTAGTGAAGAAGGTGTTGAGGTAACATCAGAAGATACAACAACTGGAGATAATACTCAAACAGATGAAAACGTTGAAGCAAGTGATAAATATTTTTCTGGTGATGACGTTGAGATAAACACATTAATAGATGGTAATGTGTTTGTAATTGCTAAAAATGTAAAACTAACAGGACAAATTGGTGGAGATTTATTTGTAATTGCAGAAACTTTAACAATAGATGGTGGAGCAATTTATGGAAGTGTATTTGTTACAGCTTCAGAAATAACTATAAATGGACAAATGTATGATGTATATGCAACTTGTGATAAAATGAGAATAGAGTATGATGGATATGTATATAGAGACTTAAGAGTTATGGGAACAGAAGTATCAATAAATGGTGTTGTTAGAAGAAACTCATTTATTGAAACTAATAAATTAATATTAGATAAAGATTGTTTAATGCCAGGTAACTTAAATTATACAGCACAATCAGAAGCAGTTTATATGAAAACAGTACAAGGTGATGGTGAAGAGAAATCAACAGAAGAAACTACAGAAATACCAGCAGAAAATGTTTCAGGAGAGATAAAATTTACTAAGAGAGATAAAAAAGTGTTTAGTAAAGAAAATGCAGTAAAGAGTTCAGTTAAAAAAATAATAAAAAATAATAAGATAAATAATGACACTAGTGAAGAAAACTTAAAATCAATTATATTAGGAAATGTATTAAACAACTTAGGAGAAAAATCAAATAGTGAACTAACAAAAAAGGTACAAAAAACAATACAAATACCAGCGTTATATGTTTATATAGATGTTATAGTAATAGTACTATTAATACTAGCATTAGTATTGCCAAGAATAATGAATTCTAAAAAAACATCAACAGATAAAAAAGAAAAAGTAGAAAATGAAAAGTAATTAATAAATTTTTAAAGGCAAATTTGTGAACTAAACATAGTTCACAAATTTGCCTTTATTTAATCATATCACAGTAATTCCTAATAGGACATTTACTGCATTTTGGATTTTTTGCTGTACAAATATTTCTACCATGATAAACAAATAAATGATTTATATCTTTTAAATATTCTTTGGGTATCTGTTTTAATAAATCTTGTTCAATTTTATTGGGGTCAGTATTATTAGAAAGACCTATTCTATAAGAAATCCTCTTGGCATGTGTATCTACAGCTATTCCACAAGGACGATTGAAGGCGTTTAACATTATAACATTTGCGCATTTTCTACCAATTCCAGGCAGTTTGACTAATTCGTCCATAGAACTTGGAACTTCTCCATTATAATCTGAAATTATTTTTTTTGAACATTCTTTTAAGTGTTTTGCCTTTGTTTTATAAAATCCACATGGATGAATTAATCTTTCAAGTTCATTAATATCCATATTGGCAAAATCATATGGAGTAGAGTATTTATTAAATATATTTGGAGTTGTTTTATTTACTCTTTCATCTGTGCATTGTGCAGATAACATTACACTAACAAGCAATTCAAATGGCGTTGAAAAATCCAAACTGCATTTAGCTTCTGGATATGTATTTTTTAATATTTTTATAATGTTTATTGTATCTTCTTTTTCTTTCATAACAACCTCCATAAAAAGTAACTTAATTTTGTACATTGAATATAATAGTATAAGATATAACATAATATATATTTTTAATGCAAATATATTGAACCAAATCAATAATAAGCATTATTAAAATTAACATAAAACAAACCTGGAAAGGAATGATTATATGAAAATTTTAAAAAAGACATTAGCTGTGTGTCTTATTGGATTTGGACTTGGAATATTAATGGTAATACTACTTCCTTTTACAGGATGGCTTTTTCTACTAGGAATAGTAATTATTGTAGTAGGATTAATGTGGCTAACATGCTAGTAATATTATAAAAGAAAAACAAAGGAGAGTGGTAAAGATGACTATAGTAGTAAAAAAAGTTCCTAAGTTTTTAAGAGGATTTGTAAAATTAATCTTTAAAATCAAAGATTAATTACATAGTAAGGGTGCATTAGTGCACCCTAATTATGATATAAACAACAAAAAAATAGGTATAAAACCTATTTTTTCATTATATTAAATTACGCTCTTTTTACTTTTCCGTTTTTCAAACATTTAGCACATACTGTAATTCTTTTTGGTTCACCATCAACTATAGCTTTTACTGTTCTTAAGTTTGGTTTCCAAGTCCTTGTAGATCTTTTACTAATGTGTGAACGAGTAATGCTAAGTTTATTACCAAAATTAATAGATTTATCACAAATTGCACATTTTGCCATAATATTACACCTCCTACAGTTATATTAATCACGACTAACCTAAAGTTTAACATATAATAAAGAAAAAAACAAGACTTTTATAAAAAAAAATAAATTTATCAAATATAAGTTGGAACATTTTAATTGAATTGATTTGTAAAAAATGTTGAAAAGATTGTTGAAAAAAATAATAAAATAATATATTATATAATATATTATTTTATTTTAGGAGAAAAACAAATGAAAAAAAAGAAGAATAACACAAAATGGATTATACTAACAATATATATAGCAATAATAACGATGATTTCTATAGCAGGTACTTATGCTAAGTTTACAGCTTCATCAGACGGAACAGGAATAGCAGAAATTGCACATTGGAAAATTATGTTTAAAGATGTAGAAGATAATGAGATTACTAATGCAACAACTTTTACTTTAGCGGATACTACTGTAAATGGAAAAGTATCAGATAATATGATTGCACCAGGAACAGATGGGGTATTAGGAATTAAATTAGATACTACCGGAACAGAGGTCGCTTTAATGTATGAATTTGATTTTATATGTAAAGCAGAAGAATTGCCGAAAAATTTTCAATTTTATTCAGATGCAGAATACAATACCCCAGCAGAAATGAGCTTAGACGGTGAAAATATCGTAGCTAAGATAACTGGCTATAAGAAATTAAGTGAAATAAATACAATAAGTACACATTACATATATTGGAAATGGGATTATGAAACCGTGGATGGTGATGGATTAGATACACAAGATGGAATAAATGCAAAAAATATAGCATTTACTTTAAAGATGACAGCTATACAATTAGATGATAGATGTATACATAACTGGGATGAGGGAGAACAAATTGCTGCTGCAACATGCACCGAAGATGGTGTGATACTTTATACATGTGCATTGTGTCAAGAAACGAAAACTACTAAAATACCTGCAACAGGTCACCAAAATTCAGATACATATTCATATTCAAGTGAAGGACATTATTATGATTGTAAATTTTGCGGTATAAGGATAACAGAAATAGGCGCTCATACTTCAGAAGGAAATTGTACAATATGTGGCTATACAGGTAGTTTTAATGTTACATATAATTTGTTTAAATTAACTCCAAGTAATACCACTACAACTGTAAGTTATGGAACAAGTTATTCAACAAATTTGGCACCAATTAATTCACTAGCATATCAAAGACCAGATACAGTAACTATTACAATGGGAGGAAAAACATTAACAAGTGGATATACATATAATAATGTAAGTGGAGATCTTACCATAAATAATATTATAGGAAATGTTGTTATAAGTGCTGATGCAAAAAATTATACAGAAAATACATCGTTTACGAATACAGAAGAAACAGAAGTTGGAAAAGAAAATACAGCAAATTTAACACAGAAATGGCAAATAAGAGTATTTTCATTTGTCCCAGCTACAACAGGTACCTATAAATTTTATTCTGATGATGCGGTAGCTACAACAAAAGCAACAGATCCATATGCATACTTATATAGTGATGAAACATATACAATAGAAGAATTGGATACAATGGCATTAAATTATGCACAAACAGGTAGTACATCTTACCTTTCAAATAAATGTTTAACATATAATGATGATGGTGGAAATGGATACAATTTTATGTTTACTTATGAATGCAAAGCAGGAATAACTTACTATTTGGTGGTAAGAACATATACACCAGATAAAACGCAATCTTTTGATTCGATTTATATTGTTAATAATTAACAAGAATAGGGGGATTATAATGTTTGATTATCATTATGATTTACTTACAGAAGTATACTTAAACAGAGCTAATCCACAAAAGCTAAAAGAATATTATAAAAATATATACAATAAAAGCAATATAACAGGTGGAATATTCAATTTGTTTTTTATGAGTGAAAAAGAAATGGAAGACGAATTAAAAATATCAAAACAAGAAATAAATTTAAAGAAAATGTTATATGAGGTACATAAGATAATTAAGGAAAATGAATTAATACCAGATAATATACATTATGTATATGGTATAGAAGGATTAGATTATTTAAAAAAATTAGAAGATGTAGAATATTTATATGAAATGGGTGTAAGAAGTACAAACATAGTGTGGAATAATGAAAATAAATTTGGTGGTGGAAGTAAGTCTAGCAAAAATGCTGGACTTACTTCTTTAGGTATAAAATTAATAGATAAATTAGTAGAATGTGGAATAACAATAGATTTGTCTCATGCAAATGTAAAGACATTTTTTGATATAACAGACTATTTATTTTATTTAAAAAAGAAAGGAAGAACAATAAGAGTCATTGCTTCACATTCAAATGCAAAAGCATTGTGTGATGTAGCTAGAAATTTAATGGATGAACAATTGCTTACTATAAAAAAACTAGGTGGAATTGTAGGTGTGGTTGGAGTAAAGAAGTTTTGTAAAACAGGAAACGAAGATGAAGTGACAATAAATGATTATTTAAAGCATATAGAATATATTTCTAATTTATTTGAAGGAACAAATCAAATTGGAATTGCAACAGATGATATGAGTTATTATCCTACAAATATAGAATATAATAAAAATATGAATTTATTTGGAATAGAAAATATGAAAAAAGTTTTACCTAATATAAAATCTAAAGCACCATTTTGGTTTGAATAATATTAAAAAATAATGCTTAAAAAGTTAAAAACATAAAAATCACGATTAAATCGTGAAAAAAGTTACGAATTTATCTTGAATTTACGTTTAAAACGTGATAATATATATTGCATAGTTAAAACCGTTAAAAAAAGCAAAGTAGAATAAATTATTGGTATTTTAAAGAGAAATAGGTCATAGGCTGAAAACCTATAAATACAATTTATTTGAAATTTCACTTTTGAGGTCTTTTACTGAAATACTTTAGTAGGTAAAAGCGGTATAGCCCGTTATAGCTTTTAATGAGGTATAAATTATAAATATTTATACGAAATTAGGTGGTACCACGAATAGATAGATTCATTCGTCCTATAAAACATATAGGACGAATTTTTTTGTGTGTAAATAATTAAATATATATATTAGGAGGTTCTTATGAAAGAAAAAATTCAAGATATCATGAATGAAGCGAGAAATGCAGTGCAAGAAGTTAAAGATTTACAAGTACTTAATGAGTTAAGAGTAAAGTACCTAGGAAAAAAGGGAGAGTTAACTTTAGTTTTAAGAGGAATGGGAGAAGTTGCACCAGAAGAAAGACCAGTAATAGGCAGCTTAATAAATGAAGCTAAAGAAGAAATAGAGACTTTAATAAAACAAAAAGAAGAGGCGTTGAAAAATGCCCAATTGAATGAACAATTAAAAAATGAAACAATAGATGTAACATTTCCAAGTAGACAAAAATCAATAGGTTCAATACATCCAATAACAGAAATTATAGATGATGTAAAAGAAATATTTTTAGGATTAGGGTATGAAATTGCAGACGGACCAGAAATAGAAACTGCACATTATAATTTTGATCAATTGAATACACCATTGGGACATCCAGCAAGAGATTTACAAGATACATTTTATATAACAGATGACATAGTATTAAGAAGTCAAACATCACCAGTGCAGGCAAGAGTAATGGAAAACACAAAACCACCAATAAAAATAATTTGCCCTGGAGCTGTTTATAGATCAGACTCTGTAGATGCAACTCATTCACCAGTATTCCATCAAATTGAAGGATTAGTTATAGATAAACATATAACAATGGCCGACTTAAAAGGAACATTAGAAATATTTGCTAAGAAATGTTTAGGAGAAAATACAAAAATAAGATTTAGACCACATCATTTTCCATTTACAGAACCAAGTGCAGAAGCAGATGTATCTTGCTTTGTATGTGGAGGAAAAGGTTGTAGAGTATGTAAAGGTGAAGGATGGATAGAATTGTTGGGATGCGGAATGGTACATCCAAATGTCCTAAGAAATTGTGGAATAAATCCAGATGAATATTCAGGTTTTGCTTTTGGATTTGGTGTAGAAAGAATTGCAATGGCAAAATACGGAATAGATGATATGAGATTACTATATGAAAATGATGTAAGATTTTTAAAACAATTTTAATGTAAATATAAATATACAATAATATAAAAAACGTGCCAAAATTTTTTAAGTAAATTTACTAGAAATTTAAAAAATCGTAAATAGGGAGGAAAATAAATGAAAGCAAGTATAGAATGGTTGAAAGAATATTCTGATATAGATAAAGAACCAAAGGAACTAGGAGATATTTTAACAATGACAGGTTCTAAGGTTGAAACTATAGAACAAAAAGGTAATGATATAAAAAATGTAGTTGTAGGAAAAATTTTAGAAATAAGCAAACATCCTGATGCAGATAAATTAGTATTAACAAAAGTAAACGTTGGCAATGAAATATTACAAATTGTAACAGGTGCAGATAATATAAAAGAAGGAGATATCGTTCCAATTGCAAAAGATGGCTCTGAATTACCAGGTGGAGTAAAAATTAAGAAAGGTCAATTAAGAGGCGTAGATTCTTGTGGAATGATGTGCTCTGTAGGAGAATTGGGATTAAAATTAGAGGATTATCCAGGACAAATTGAACATGGAATAATGATATTACCAAAATCTTATGAAGAGTATTTGGGTAAAGATATAGTAGACGTATTGAATTTAAGAGAAGATATAATAGAGTTTGAAATAACTTCAAATAGACCAGATTGTTTTTCAATAGAAGGCTTAGGCAGAGAAACCGCAGTATCTTTAGGTAAAGAATTCAAAAATCCAAGAAAAAACTTAGAAGATATTAAAGTAGAAAAAGTAGATGAAATAAATGGGCTAAAAGTAGAAATAGAAGCACCAGATTTATGTTATAGATATATAGGAAGAGTTGTAGAAAATGTAAAAATAGGTCCATCACCAGATTGGATGCAAAGAAGATTAAGAGCTTGTGGAGTAAGAGCCATAAATAATATAGTCGATATAACAAACTATGTTATGTTAGAATTAGGTCAACCGATGCATGCATTTGATATAAATTCAATAGACGGAAAACATATCATAGTAAGAAGAGCAAAACAAAATGAAGAAATAGTAACACTAGATGGAGAAAAGAGAGTGTTAAATACAGACAATTTAGTTATAGCAGATACAACAAAACCAGTAGCTATAGCAGGAGTAATGGGTGGAGAAAATTCTGAAATAGAGGAAACTACAAAAACAGTAGTGTTTGAATCAGCTGTATTTAATGGAGCAAGTGTAAGATTAACTGCTAAAGGTGTTGGACTAAGAACAGAAGCATCTAGTAGATATGAAAAAGGATTATCTTCAGAGAATGCAATGAGAGCAATAAATAGAGCAGTAGAATTAGTAGAGCAAATTGGAGCAGGAAATGCAATTCCAAAGTGTATAGATGTATATCCAACAAAACAGAAAGAGAATGTAATACCTTTTTCACTAGAAAGAATAAATAATTTACTTGGAACTGATATAAGCAGAGAAGAAATGGTAAAAATATTTGAAAGTTTAGAAATAAAAGTAGACGAAGATAAAGTTATAGCACCATATTTTAGACCAGATTTAGAGCAACTTGCAGATATTGCAGAAGAGGTACTAAGAATTTATGGATATGATAAATTAGATACAACTTATGTAAATGCAGAAACTACTTTAGGAATAAAAAATAAAAAGCAAAGATTAGAAGACAATTTAAGAAAAACATTGGTAGCTAAAGGATATTCAGAGGTTTGTACTTATGCTTTTATAAATCAAAAAGATTTGGAAAAATGTAATATATCTGAGAGTAATGAATTAGCTAATACAATAAAAATCAAGAATAAATTGAGCGAAGATTATACAATGATGAGAACAACAACTTTACCAAGTATGATGCAAGTAGTAGAAGCAAATTTTACAAAGAAAAATAAAGATGTAAATTTGTTTGAAATAGCAAGAATATATACTGATGAAAAACAGAATATAGAAAAAGGAGAAATCCCAGAAGAACCAACAATATTAAGTTTAGCTGTATATGGGGAACAAGAAGACTTTTATACACTAAAAGGTATAATTGAAAACATATTAGAAACAGCTAATATAAAAAGATATGAAATAGAAAAAGAAGAAAACGACGAAACAATGCATCCAGGAAGAACTGCAAAAATAATGATTGGAAAAGATGCAATTATAACTTTTGGAGAAGTTCATCCAATTGTATGCAAGAACTATGGAATAAAAACAAAAGTATACTATGCACAAATAAATGTAGACAAATTAGTAAGATATGCAAAAGAAGATAAAAAATATGTTCCAATACCAAAATATCCAGCAGTAGAAAGAGACATAGCAGTAATAGTAGACGAAAGTGTAGAAGTTGGAAAAATAGAAAAGGTAATTGCAAAAAAATGCAAAAAAATATTAGAGAAAATAAAATTGTTTGATATTTATAGAAGTGAAAAATTAGGAGAAAATAAAAAAAGTATTGCTTTTGCATTAACATTTAGAGCTCAAGATAAAACTTTAACAGATGAAGAAATAAATGGGGCAATGGATATAATAATAAGTGATTTAAGCAAAGAATTAAATGCAGAATTAAGAAAATAATATTTATTTAAACCTATATATATTATTCCTTTTGTGTAATACTCAAGTGTGATGAGAATTCTTAAAGAAGAAGCGTTACTTGTGTATACTCTTAAAAATAATATATATAGGTTTTTAAACTATTAAAAAATTATTTATTATACAAATTATTTTCATATAAATCATCTATAAACACATTTTTTGTTTTAGAACTATCCATGAAACCAACTGTTACAATATTACCTTTTACAGCTTGTATCCATACAGGCTTTTCATTATAAAACACATCAAGTGGTTTATTACTTCTTAAAATTTCTGTTAATCTTTGTTCATTCATAAGATATGAGCCTCCTTATATTTTTGCAATGAATATATTTCAAACGATTTAAATAAATTTATTTTAATATAATATATCCCAAATCAAAAATAATATGAATAAATGTTGTATTTTCTTATAACTTCTAATATAATAAACTTGTTATAATAATAGAAATGAGGTTATATATATGCAAGTAATTTATAAAAATAATGTTATAGATGTAAAAAAAGGTACAAAAGTAGAAGAATTATTAAAAGAAGAAATATTAAAATCCGAACAAACTGTTATTGCGTGCAGATTTAATAATGAAGTAAAAGCATTGAATTATCCTATAAATTCAAATGGAGAAATAGAACTAATAGATTTAACAAGTAAAGATGGTATGAGAATATATACTAGAGGACTTATATATATAATAGGAAAAGCTTTTTCAGAGACTTATAAAGATGCATTGCTTACTATAAATTATCAATTGTCACATGCAATGTTTTGTGAAGTTGACAATATGGAAGTTACAGAAAAGATGATTGAAAAAGTTAATCAAAAAGTAAAAGAAATAGTAAAAAAAGATTTGCCAATAATAAGAAAAGGTATGACAAGAGAAGAAGCAATTGAATTTTATAAAAAGGAAAGAACACTAAAAGGTAAGTTGCAATTAGATATAGAGAATGACAAAAATATATTATTGTACTATTGTGAGGATTATTATAATTATTTTTATGGGGTAATGCCACTTTCTACAGGGGTTATAAATAAATTTGAAATAAGGAAATATAAAGATGGCTTTTTGGTTAGATATCCAAGCAGAGAAAATCCTAAAGTTTTACCAGTTCATCAAGAAAATAAAAAACTATTAACAACATTAAGAGAATATGATAATTTGCATAAAGTTTTAGATATAAACACAGTATATAAACTTAATAGAATCGTAAAAGAGAATAAAATAAATGAATATGTGTTACTAGATGAAGCACTTCATGAAAAGAAGATTGCTGGTATAGCAGATGAAATATTAAAAAGGGATAAAGTGAAAATGGTTCTTATTGCTGGACCATCATCATCAGGGAAAACTACTTTTGCTAAAAGGTTAGGACTACAATTAAGATTAAACGGCTTAAAAACAGTAACAATATCTGTTGATAATTACTTTGTAGAGAGAGATGAAAATCCAAAAGATGAAAATGGAAATTATGATTTCGAATGTTTAGAGGCAATAGATACAAAATTGTTTAATGAGCATTTAAAGAAATTGTTTAACGGAGAAGAGATAGAAGTACCTACATTTAATTTCAAAACAGGTCATAAGGAATATCTTGGAAATACAATGAAACTTGCTAAAGACGAGATATTGGTAATAGAAGGAATTCATTGTTTGAATGATGAGTTAACAAACGAAATTCCAAAAGAACAAAAATTTAAAATATATATAAGTGCACTAACTGTGTTAAATATAGATTATTATAATAGAATATCAACAACTGATACTAGATTAATAAGACGAATTGTTAGAGATCATCAATTTAGAGGATATTCTGCATTACATACTTTAAAAATGTGGGATTCAGTAAATGCAGGTGAATATAAGAATATATTCAAATATCAAGAAGAAGCAGATGTTATGTTTAATTCTTCATTAATATATGAATTAGGTGTTTTAAAAGATTATGCAATACCATTATTAAAGCAAATAGATAATACAAATCCAGAATTTTCAGAGGCAAAAAGATTATATAAAATGTTAAGATATTTTGAATCTATTCCAGCAAATTATGTGCCAAATAATTCGTTGTTAAGAGAATTTATAGGAGGAAGTGTCTTTGGAGAATAGAGTATTTACAAAAATAGATGAAGAATTTATATGTGAAAATTGTGGGGCAAAAGTACAAAAACTTGGTTATACTTGTAGAAACCATTGCCCTAAATGTTTACACTCAAAACATGTAGATATAAACCCTGGAGACAGACAGGAAGAATGCCATGGATTGCTAGAACCAATTGGAGTAGAAATAGATAGTAAAAAGGGATATGTAATAATATTCAAATGTAAAAAGTGTGGACAGATAAGAAAAAATAAAGCTGCGAAAGATGATAACATAGATTTAATAATAAAATTATCAGCACATAGTGTGTAATTTGAGTTAATAACAATAATAATATTTTTTAATCCTAGTAAAAATATTATTATTGTTTGTTTTATATATTGCAAAAATGTATGGAACGGCGAGAGCGTCGTTCCATAACCGTTTATATTAATTTGTTCAAGTTACCATTTGTGTATGCTTTTCCCTCTAGTCTATCACCAGCTCTTACTGTGTTTATAATATTTTTAATTTCATTAATATTTTCATCTACAAAGTCCATTCTTATAGAATTTAAGTTAAAGTCAACAGGCGATATCGAAGTGGTTTTGCTATTATAAATAGTAGTTATTGTATCAATATCATCAGGTGCGATTTTAAATAAAAATCCTAATCTGTCTTTTAGGTAATAGGCTTGTCTTTTGCAGTTTTTACCACATGTACTTAAACAATGATTGGTATGACCGATAAGACAGTAGTTAGAAGTCATAAGAGGTAAATTACCATATACAATTAATTCAAAAATTATTTTGTCAAAGTTATCTAGCATATCTATAATAGTTGCTTTATCTAGCTCAGGAGATATAGTAACTGTACTTAGTCCTAGTTCTTTTAAGTAAGAAGCGGTATGTAAATTCATTACATTTAAAGTATAATTACCAATTATTTCTAAATTGTATTTATTAATAAATTCTAGTTGGCTAATGTGAGAAACAACAAATCCATTAATTTTATAATTGATTACAATATTATCTAAATCTGATATATGGTTTAAATAGTTATTTCTAATAATTGTTGGCATATAAATATAAACCTTGTATAGGCTACAAAGTTGTTGTAGTAATTTTTCGTAGCGTGAATTTATAAAATATTTAAAAGGTATATATATATTATCTATATTCAAATTAGCATAATCTGTATCTAAATCTAAATTATTTAATAAAGCACAATATTTAGGAACATGAATTGATTTTGATATACTGTATATTGATGTGTTACCGTTGAACATCATAATTAAATTTCCTTTTATAAATTGCTTTTGCAAATTCTTCTAATTTTTCTATAGCCATTCTTCTTAAGTCATTTAAACAAGTAGCAGGAATAAATAAGTTTTCTTCTAAATTTATATTTATGTTGCTAAATTCAAATTGAGTATTACCAGTTTTATTAATTTGTGCAGTAATCCTATCTTTTGTAATAGGGGCTTTTTCAGCAATTGCAGGAATTATATCAGTTTTTAAATTTATATTTGCACCTTCATATATTCCAGAGTTACAAGTAACATTAAAAGAAATAGGAGAATCTTTTTTTATTGTAATGTTTCCTTCAATTGGTATTTTTTTGTATTCAGCACCTGAAAACGTTTTTTTGGCTTCAGCAGATAAGTTTTTATCTACTGTCTTAAAAACTTTATCTCCAACAGAAATATTACCTTTTAATCTACCAATTTCAACAATATTTCCAGTTGTACCATTTTTAATGTTTGAGTTATTTAATAAAAGTTCTGAAACATTATAATTATTATTTTCTTTTTCTACTTGAATACTGTCTCCAATAGAAATGGTATTTTCTAATTTTATTTTTATATATCCTTTTTTAGAATTATAGGAAATAATAGTTCCTAGAGGTAATCCCATATGATTAGGTTTTTGCTTGTAAATTAAACTGGTATTTGGATTAGAGTTTAAATGACCATCAGAAAATCCACCTCTATTAAATACTTGCATAAGCTGTTTTTTATCTTCATCTAAAAGTGTATAAGGTATGTTTTCTAGGGCCATATCTAAATATTTTCTATATATTCGTGTAAGTATAGCAACATATTCGGGTGATTTTAATCTTCCCTCAATTTTTAAACATTTAATTCCAGCATTTACTAACTGGGGCAAGTATTCAATTCCACACAAATCCCTTGGACTTAATAAATGACCTTTATCAATTGTTTTATGAGAAGAATCTAATAATTCATAAGGTAGTCTACAAGGCTGAGCACATTTGCCACGGTTTCCTGAGCGACCGCCAATACTACTAGAAAATAAGCATTGACCTGAGTATGAGATACAAAGTGCACCATGAATAAATGCTTCTATCTCTATATTAGAATTTTTACAAATATATTCTATTTCATTTGCTGAAAGTTCACGAGAAAGAACTACTCTTTTGAATCCTAACTTTTCTAATTGTAAGACTCCTTCCAAATTATGGACAGTCATTTGTGTACTGGCATGAATTGGTAAATCAGGAAAGTGCTTAATAAGATAAGTTGCTAGACCTAAATCTTGTACGATGATTGCATCGACTCCAAATTCATAAGCTTTTTTTGCAAGATTAACAGCATCTTCAAATTCATCATCTTTAACTAGAGTATTAAGAGTTAGATTAGTTTTTACATTACGCAATTTTGCATAATCAATGGCTTTTTCTAAATTATCTATATCAAAATTAGTTGCACTAGCTCGTGCATTAAATAAAGAAGAGCCAAAATATACAGTATCTGCACCATTTTGAACAGCAGCAACTAAACAATCGAAATCTCCAACAGGAATTAACAATTCTATATCTTTCATAAAACCTCCTCGTATAAGCTCTAAACGATATTTTTGTATTTAATATAATATCTATATTGTAACACAAATTCAATAAAATGCATACTATATGTTATACGAAAACAAAAGGAGGGAAAACATATGCCAGAAGAAAGAAATTGTGGATGCAACAATAATGGAGGTTTATTTGGAGGATGCTGTGGAGATAGCGAAATATTATTCTTCATAATAATATTCTTATTATTATTCACAAACTGCGGATGTGGTTGCGGAAGAGGTTGCGGTAACTAATAAAAAATACTTATTAAAAAGAGGATTTTACAATCCTCTTTTTTTATATAAGTAACTATAAAAAAATTGGTATTATGATAGCCTCCAACAATTACCAACAAAAAAAGACAATATTTCTATTGACTTGCTTTTTTTGATATTATATACTGTAAATGTATATCTTTATACATAAAATATAGTAGGAGGATTAACTTATGCAAAAGAAAAGCCTACAAACAATTAATAAAAAATGTATAAGCATAATGATGATAATAATTATAGTATTAACTTTAGTAAATGCATTATTAATTACAAAAACATATGCTGTTAATCAAGTAAGAAATGTAGATAATAATAATATATATAATATTGACGAAACTATATATCCTGGATATGCAACACTATTACAGAACTTAAAAAGTACACATCCAAATTGGACATTTACATTACTTTATACTGATTTGGAATGGACAGATGTATTAATGAATGAAACAATTGCAAACCATGAAAGAAGTTTAGTACAGGGAAAAACTGGAGAGTGGCTATGTACATATAATGGATGTGATGGTGTCCCACATGATGGTTCGAGCTGGTTTGGTGCTTCTCAAACTGCAGTGGCATATTACATGGATCCAAGAAATTTCTTAACAGAAGATAGAATTTTTCAATTTGAAGCTTTATCATATGTACCTTCAATCCATACAGAATCAGGAATAGAAGCTGTGCTTAAAGGTTCTTTTATGTATAATACAAAAATTTGTGATTATTACGGAAATTCAGCATATGGAGATAAAACTTTTGCTCAAACGATAATGTATGCTGCACAGGTTTCTGGAGTAAGCCCATATCATATTGCATCAAGAATTAGGCAAGAAGTAGGAGCAAATGGAAGTGGTTCAATTACAGGAAATGTAGCTGGATATGAAGGATATTTCAATTTCTACAATATTGGAGCATATGCAAGCACAGACCCAATAATAAATGGACTAATTTATGCAAAAAGAGAAAACGTAAATTGGAATACACCAGAAAAATCAATTGTTGGAGGAGCACAGTGGATAGCAACAAGTTATATTGCAAAGGGACAAGACTCATTGTATTTGCAAAAATGGGATGTAGATAATCAATACCTTGGATTATATGGGCATCAGTATATGACAAATATACAGGCTCCAACAAGCGAAGCAAGCACCGTGTATAGTAGTTATAAAACTATTTTTAATAATGAATTATCAAGTACAAGTTTTAATTTTATAATACCAATGTACAAAAATATTTCAAAAATAGTATCAAGGTATCCAAGTAGTTCAACTTATGTATCACAAAATGCACAATTAAATGATAATTATGTATATATAAGACAAACTCCTAATGGAACTCCTATAGGGCTATATAATGCAGGATATTCATTCTTAAGAATAGAATTAAAAGCTTCTAAAGAAAACGGAACCAACTGGGATAAAATAATGTTACCTGATGGAACAATTGGATATGTAGCTACACAATTTGTTATGGAAAAAATAGGAAGAGATGAAGTTTCTAAAAAAGCTTATGCAAATATAAATACTAATTTACTAAATGGGCCAAGACTTGTAGAAAATGGAACAACATCAATTAGATTGCTATATCAAGGACAGTCACTAACAATAATAGAAGAAGGAAAATATACATTTGATGGTTGCGAATGGTATAAAGTAAGATTGACAGATGGAACAGAAGGATATATTCAAAAGAATTATATTACAGAAGGTAGTTTTGGAGAAGATGTAAAAGTAACTTGTAATACAGAATTAGCACTAAGAAGTGATCCTGCTGGGGCAATAATTAAATATATAAATCCAGGTGTTATAGTAACAAGAATAGAAAAGGCAACTAATAAAGTAGGAGATTATTATTGGGATAAAGTAGTAACAAGTGATGGAATCATAGGATACATGGCAAGAGAAAGATATAATCCATATGCCTTATGGTTAACACCGGTAAATGGAGAGGAGCAACCTGAAAATCCAGAAGACAAATTTGCAGTAAATGAAACAGAAAAAATAATAAAAACAATTCCTACAGCTGTTTTTGCAGATATACAACAGAAATATGAGGGAGCAATATTAGTATCTGGAACAGAAAGTTTAGGAACAGGAGCCATAATAAAAATAAGTGATATGGAATATACTATAGTAAAACTTGGAGATGTAAATGGAGACGGAGAAATAGATGTAATAGATTTAGCATTATTAAAAAGACATTTAGTAGGTACAAGTTTTCTAAAAAATGAATATTACAAAGCTGGAATGCTACAATCAGAAGCACAAGAAATAGATGTAGTAGATTTGGCATTATTAAAAAGGCATTTAACACAAACACAGTATATAACATTAAATTAAGGTATGAATGTGACCCATAAAAAACAAATATATAGGAGGAAACAAATGAAAAAAATAAAAAAACAAATACTATTTATATTAACATTTATAGTAATGTTAATTATTGCCAACAAAGTTTATGCAGCTTCAGCTACTGTAACACCTTCAAGTTATAATGTAACAACAGGTAATACTGTTAATATTACAGTGGGAGTACAAGCGACTGAAGCTTGGAATTTAAAATTAACAGCATCTGGAGGAACATTAAGTGGTACAACATCAGTAGCTGATGCAGCAGATGGAGAAGTTACTAAAAATGTAATTTCTGCAACATTTTCATCTGCTACGCCAGGAACTTATACTATCACATTATCAGGACAAGTAACAGGTTCAGATCTTGTAAGACAAAATGTAAATAAATCAATTACAATAACAGTTTCTGCACCAGTACAACAACCTAGCCCAAGTCCAAGTGCACCACCAACAGTAGCTCCATCACCAGCAGCACCAACATTTTCAAATGTAAACGAAACTGTATATGCAACAACAGAAGTAAATATAAGAAGTAGTTATAGTACAAGTAGTTCTAAAGTGGGTTCATTACAAAAAGGAGATAGTGTTACAAGAACAGGAATAGGAAGCAACGGATGGAGTAAAGTAACATATAATGGTAAAACAGCTTATATAATGACATCATATTTAACAACAACAAAACCAGCAACACCAACTAGTGAACCAAGTGCACAACCTTCAACAGCACCAGAAGAAAAAAAGTCTAATGATGCAACATTAAAATCATTATCAATAACAGGGGTACAACTAACACCAGAATTTAATCCAAGCATAACAAGTTATGTAGCAAGTATAAATTCAGATGTAACTGACGTAGAAGTTATAGCAGAAGTAAATAATGAAAAAGCAAAATATGAGATTGTGGGTAACGAAAATTTGCAAGATGGAGAAAATACAATAATAATAACAGTTACAGCAGAAGATGGAACAGTTACTAATTATGAAATAAAATTAACAAAAGGAACACAAGAAATACCTCTAAATGCATTTGTAATTATGGGAATAAAAGATAACGGAGAAAAGATAGAAATAAAATTAGGAGAACCTACAATTTTAGAAAATATTATAGAATATAATATAAAATTAGAAGAATGGTTAAAGTCAATAGAAATATTGGATGCATTAAATAATAGTAACATAGTATATGAAGGAATAGGTACTTTTGATTTAGTTGTAGGTGAAAATAAATATACTGTAATATTAAAAATACAACAAGAAGGAGCAGAAGAAAAAACAATAGAATATAGAATAACAATAAATAATCCTGAAAAGGTTGTAGAAATTACAAAAGGAGAAAATAATAAAGTAAATTATAAAATTATAGCATCTATTGCAGCAATTACTTTGGTAGCTATATTAGTAATAACATTTTTAATAATACATTACAAAAAACAAAATAAGTTAGAATATGCAAAACCTGATTATTCTTTCTTAGGTGAAGATGAAGAAAAACAAGATGAAGAGAAAAAAAGAGAAGAAAACAACAATAATAATGAGCCAAAAAGAAAAGGCGGAAAACATTTTTAATTCAATAAAAATACAGAAGAAAAAATGAAAGGGTCGATGTAGACATCGACCCCTACATTTTTGGTAACAAATAATTAATGAACTATTATAGAGGCCTATTAGTGTCTATAATACGCGGATTTGATAGACAAATCCGAAGGGGGCTATTTTTATGAATAATGATAAAATTACAATAAAAGGGGCAAAAGTGCATAACTTAAAAAACATAAATTTGGAAATTCCAAGGGATAAGTTGGTAGTAGTAACAGGTCTATCTGGATCTCGGAAAGTCATCATTAGCATTTGATACTTTATATGCAGAAGGACAAAGAAGATATGTAGAAAGCTTATCTTCTTATGCACGTCAATTTTTAGGATTAATGGAAAAACCAGATGTGGAATTAATAGAAGGTTTATCACCAGCTATTTCAATAGATCAAAAAACTACTTCAAGAAATCCTCGTTCTACAGTAGGAACTGTAACAGAGATATATGATTATATACGTTTATTATATGCAAGAATTGGAATTCCGTATTGTCCAAAATGTGGTAAAAAAATAGAAAAACAAACAATAGATCAAATAGTTGACAGTATAATGGAATTACAAGAAGGAACAAAAATACAAATATTATCTCCTGTAGTAAGAGGCAGAAAAGGAGAATACAGAAAATTATTAGAAGATTTTTCAAAAGAGGGATTTGTAAGAGCAAGAATTGACGGAAATATTGTAGAGCTAACAGATGATATAGAGATAGATAGAAAAAGAAAACATAATATAGAAATAATAGTAGACAGGCTGGTAGTAAAACCAGATATAAGAAATAGATTAGCAGAGTCTGTAGAAATTGCTATGAAATATGCAAATAGCTTAGTTTTAATAGATATAGTTGGAGACCATGAACGATTGTTTAGTGGGAATTATGCATGTCCAGATTGTGAAATAAGTTTTGAAGAATTAACTCCAAGAATGTTTTCATTTAATAATCCAATGGGAGCTTGCCCTAAATGTACAGGTATTGGATACTT
The DNA here is from genome assembly GCA_934178555.1 of uncultured Clostridia bacterium. Classification (GTDB taxonomy): domain Bacteria; phylum Bacillota; class Clostridia; order TANB77; family CAG-508; genus CAKPQL01. Next base: position 6,582 of record CAKPQL010000004.1, on the reverse strand, counting down.
AATGAAAATGGATGAAGATTTAATAATACCAGATAAGAACAAAACATTATATGATGGTGTAAAGGCTTTTGGAGCAAGTACAATGAAAAAAGGAGACACCATGGCAAAAATGTATTTTGAAAGTATTGGAAAACATTATGGTGTTGATATATCTAAGCCAATAAAGAAGTTACCAAGAGAATTTTTAGATAAAATATTGTATGGTACAGGAGATGAAAAAATAGATTTTAAATATGAATCTGCAGCTGGAGTTAGAAAATTTACTGCACCATTTGAAGGCGTAATTCCAACATTACAAAGAAGATACAATGAAACCAAGTCTGCTGGAATGAGAGAGTTTTATGAATTATATATGAGCAATAGCGACTGTGATGAATGTAATGGAGCTAGATTGAAAAAAGAAAGTTTAGCTGTAAAAGTTGGAGGAAAAAACATAAATGAATTAACTAATATGCCAATAAACAAAATAAAAGAGTTTATAAATTCTTTAGAACTAAACAAGAAAGATAAAATGATTGCGGATCAAATATTTAAAGAACTTAACAAAAGATTGCAATTTTTAATGGATGTGGGGCTTGAATATTTAACATTATCAAGATCTGCTGGAACATTGTCTGGAGGAGAAGCTCAGCGTATTAGACTTGCTACCCAAATTGGTTCTGGATTAACTGGAGTATTATATATATTAGATGAGCCAAGTATTGGTCTACATCAAAGGGATAATGACAAACTATTAGCAACTTTAAAGAAGTTAAGAGATTTAGGAAATACCTTGATAGTAGTAGAGCATGATGAGGATACAATGTATGCTGCTGATCAAATAATAGATATAGGTCCTGGTGCTGGTGTACATGGAGGAAATGTAATAGCACAGGGAACGGCAGATGAAATAAAACTTGTGCCAGATTCTATAACAGGCCAATATCTAAGTGGCAGAAAGAAAATTGCAGTTCCAAAAGTAAGAAGAAAACATACTAAAAAATCTATAGAAGTAATAAATGCAACTCAAAATAATTTGAAGGGAATTAATGTAAAATTTCCACTTGGATTATTTACATGTGTTACAGGAGTATCTGGTTCAGGAAAAAGTACGCTAGTAAACGAAGTGTTATATAAGCATATAGCAAAAGAACTAAATGGTTCAAACGAAAAACCTGGAAAATGTGATGAAATAAGAGGATTAGAGAATATAGATAAAATAATTAACATAGATCAATCTCCAATAGGAAGAACACCGCGTTCTAATCCTGCAACATATACTGGTATATTTGATATGATAAGAGACATTTTTGCTGGAACAAATGAGGCAAAATTAAGAGGATACCAAAAAGGTAGATTTAGCTTTAATGTAGCAGGCGGTAGATGTGAGGCTTGTTCTGGAGATGGAATATTAAAAATAGAAATGCATTTTTTACCAGATATATATGTACCATGTGAAGTTTGTAAAGGAAAACGATATAATAAGGAAACTTTAGAAGTGAAATATAAAGGCAAAAGTATTGCTGATGTTTTAGATATGACAGTAGAGGAAGCTTTGGAATTCTTTAGCAATATACCAAGAATAAAGCAGAAAATACAGACGTTATATGATGTTGGACTAGGATATATAAAGTTAGGACAACCATCAACAACATTATCTGGAGGAGAGGCACAGAGAGTAAAACTAGCAACAGAATTATCAAAAAGGGCAACAGGAAAAACGTTATATATATTGGACGAGCCAACAACAGGATTGCATATTGCAGATGTGCATAGGCTAGTAGATATATTGCAAAGATTGGTAGATACAGGAAATAGTATAATAGTAATAGAACATAATTTGGATTTAATAAAAACAGCAGACTATATAATAGACTTAGGACCAGAAGGTGGAGAAAATGGTGGACAAGTTATAGGAGTGGGAACACCAGAACAATTAGTAAAAAATGAGAAATCATATACAGGAAAATTTTTAAAAAAATATTTAGAATAAATATATATGTATGAATCTTATTTAGTATCTCCATAAATAATAACTAAAACTTATGGAGATACTAATAAAATTCCCCAATTAAGAAATACTATTTACATTGATTATTTCTGTTATTTTGATTTTCATTGTTTTCATTATTTCTGTTATTTTTGTTATTTTTCTTTTCCATTCACAAGCACCTCCTTGCTTGGAAATAGTATAAGTAATTTTGAAAAAAATATGTAAAAATTGCAAAAAAAAATAATAAGTGATATAATACCACTATATTAATTATAAGGAGCTGTTCTTATTATGGAAAAAACAACACCAAACACTGTAGAAATTCGGGTAGACTCGCTGACTGACACAACAGTTATACAGACAATTGAAATGTATCTTAAAAACGGATACTACATCAAAGACGCAAGATGGGACAGCGAAGAAGTTCGTTACGTAGTTATATTTACTAAGTAACGTTCGGACAAGACCATTTGCAGTTTTGCAAGTGGTCGTTTTTTGTAACAAAAAAATAAAGTTAGAATATATAAATAATGTAAGAAAATAAAAGGAGAGATCTTATGATAAACGAAAAATTGATAGAATTTAATAATTACATAAGAGGTAAAAAAGTTGCAGTGTTAGGTATAGGAGTAAGCAATATTCCGTTAATAGATTACTTATATAAACATAATTCTAAGGTTACTTTATTTGACAAAAAAGAGAAAGATAAAATTGACAAAGATATAATAAATAAAATAAATTATTATGGAATGGAATTGTCTTTAGGAGAAGGATATCTAAAAAATTTGAATGGGTTTGACATAATATTTCGTTCACCAAGTATGAGACCAGATACACCAGAGATAATTAACGAATTGGAAAGAGGAGCAATATTAACTTCTGAAATAGAATTAGTTGTGGAAATGTGCCCAGGTACAGTTATAGGTGTTACTGGAAGCGATGGAAAAACAACTACAACAAGTTTAATATATGAAATTCTAAAAGCAAATGGTAAAAAATGTTATTTGGGTGGAAATATTGGAATACCACTATTTACAAAATTAGAAGAGATGGAAAAAGAAGATTATGTTGTACTAGAACTAAGTAGTTTTCAATTGATGACTATGAAGGTAAGTCCTAAAATCTCGGTAATAACTAATATTACTCCAAACCATTTAGATATACATAAATCATACGATGAATATATAGAAGCAAAAGCAAACATATTTAAGTATCAAGATGAAACAGGAATATTAGTTACCAACTATGATAATGAAATAACAAGAAAACTTGCAAAAAATGCTAATGGAAAAGTTATATATTTTAGTAGCAGGGAAAAACTATCAACAGGAATAATTGTAGATGATGGAATAATAAAGAAATCAGAAGATGGATTGAGAAGGCACATACTAAATACAAAAAACATGATTTTAAGAGGAACGCATAATTATGAAAATGCATGTGCAGCAATAGGGGCGACTGGTACAATAGTAGAGATAGAAAATCAAGCAAAAGCTATAAAAGAATTTAGAGGAGTAGAGCACAGATTAGAATTTGTAAGGAAAATAGATGGAATAAAATGGTATAATGATTCAATTGGGTCTAGCCCAACAAGGACAATTGCAGGATTAAATGCTTTTGATGAAAAAATTGTATTGATTGCTGGAGGATATGATAAACATCTAGAATATGACCCTATAGCAAAACCAATAGTAGATAAAGTTTCATCATTAATATTAATGGGGCAAACTGCAGATAAAATAGAAACAGCAGTAAAAAACGAGTTAAAATCACAACAAAAAGATATGAAAATATACAGAGTAAATACTTTAGAAGAAGCGGTAACAAAAGCAAGAGAAGTTGCGAAATTAGGTGAAATAGTATTGTTTTCTCCTGCAAGTGCAAGTTTTGATATGTTTAAAAACTTTATGGAAAGAGGAGATAAATTTAAAGAAATAGTTCAAGAAATGTAACAAATAAATAACCTCCTAAATAATATATAATAATATATTATTTAGGAGGTTATTTATGTATTATCAAAATTATGAAGATTATATGAGAAGCGTTTTGGGGTATGCTAATAACGAAAGAAATTATACATATGATAGTTATTATCCAAGGGTTGAACAAACACAATATGATGATGGACTAGAAGATTTGTATCCAGATATATATAGAATAATAAATCCAGTAGTAGAAGATGTATGTAGTAAAAACAGAAATAAGCAAATAACAGAAGAATTAGTAAGAACGATGACAGATGAGGTGTACAACAACGTAGAAGGAAATTCTAATTTGCAAGTGAATGTTCAAGTTAGAACAGAATTAAAAAATGGAGATGTTAGAAATCCAAATGCAAAACTAAAAGAAGAGCCAACATCAGAAACAAGGCAAAGAAATTTTTTATTAAATGATTTAATAAGAATACTAATTTTAAGAAATTTGTTAAGACGAAGACCACCAGTAAGACCGCCTTTTCCTGGAGTAAGACCACCGTTCCCAGGGCATAGAGCAGATACTTCACCATATTCAGGAGGTTCAGTGCCACCTTATGCCCCAATGATGTAGTTAAATTTCTCGCATAAATTACTTCATTTTGTGTAATAATAACCACAGAAATGGAGGAATTATGTATGAAAGTAAATGAATGTATGTGTAAAAATGTAGTTTGGGCAAATACTGATACAACAGTATATGACGTGGCAAAATTGATGTCTGAAAATCACATTGGTTGTATACCAATATGTGATTCTTCAAAAAAAGTTGTAGGTTTAATAACAGACAGAGACATAACTTTAAGAAGTGTTGCTTGTGGTAAAGATGCTAAAAATACACCAGCAAGTGATATAATGACAACGACAATTTATAAAGTGGATCCAACAGCAGAAGTATCTGAAGCAAGTAAAATGATGTGTGATTGTCAAGTAAGAAGAATACCAGTAATACAAAATAATGATTTAGTGGGAATAATAACATTAGGAGATTTAGCACATCATGAAAATATAAATCAAGCAGAAGTATCTAATACAGTAGAAGGAATTTGTAGATGTAATAATAATCCTAAAAACTGGATGTAAAGTTTGTTAGTTAAATAATTTTATATATTACGTGAATTAATATTTGCGATGTCCTAAAAAATAGAATATTAAATATATTCTATTTTTTTATGCTTTAGTGTAAATAATAAAATGATTAAATTAGAATAAATAAAAAACATATTCATATAATAATATGGGTGATAAAATTTGGTAATAGATATGGGATATTGGACAAGGGTTTTAAAAAGAATAGTTATAATGGCTGTTAGCATTATTGCTGTATATCTTGCTTTTAAATTGGCTGTATTCTATATGCCATTTTTAATAGCATTTATAATTTCTTTAATTGTAGAACCTATAATAAAAAGAGTGGTAAGAAAAACAAAATTAACACGAAAAACTAGTGCTATAATAGTATTACTATTTGCATTTGCAATTTTAATAGGATTAATAGTATGGGGAACTGCAAGTGTTATTTCGGAAGCTTCAAATTTACTACAAGGACTAAATGGCTATATAGAAAAGGGATATGAACAAATACAATGGTTAATAGATAACATGGATTTTAAAAAGATAAAAATTCCAGAACAGGTATACAACATTATCCAAAATTCATTAGGAGATTTTTTTTCTACAGCATCAAATTGGATTAGAAATATATTAACATCATTATTAAATGGGGTAACTCAAATACCTATTATTGGTATATATATAGTAATAACATTGCTCGCAACATATTTTATATGTGCAGACAAGCTATATATATTAGATCAGATGGAGCATCATTTTCCAAAATTATGGATAAAAAAGTTACGAATCCATTTAAAAGAATTAACAACTACATTAGGAGGATACTTAAAAGCGGAGGTAATACTAGTAATAATATCTTTTGTAGAAGTGTTAGTTGGGTTATATATATTTAAGTTTATAGGATTCAATGTACCATATCCATTACTTGCGGCATTGGGAATAGGCTTTGTTGATGCTTTACCCATATTGGGTTCTGGAACTGTAATGGTACCTTGGGCAGTAATATCTGCAATAAACGGAGACATAAATTTAGCTATAGCATTATTAATTTTATATGTAATTGTATTAGTGGTAAGACAATTGTTAGAGCCAAGAATAGTAAGTGGACAAATTCGGAATACATCCAATATTCACATTAATTGCAATGTATACAGGTTTTAAGTTTATGGGAATGATTGGATTACTACTAGGACCTATAATATTAATAATTTTAAAAAACATATTTGGAACATTAATAGATAAAGGGGTAGTAAAAACAATATTGGATAGAGGATAACAATTTAGTGTTTTGAGAATGCAAGTCTTTAATATCTACAAGCTGAGGGTTAAGATAGAATTAAAAAATGTATTATGTTATAAAAAATTAAAAAATAGTTAAAAGTTCTATTTACAAATAAAACATATTAGTATATATTTATAGTAACATATTGCAAATGTTGTAGGGACCGGCGTCCCGACGACCAGCAAATAAAACAAAGGAGAAATAAATTATGATAATCGCTAGAACCCTTGGTACTGTACACACACACACACACACACATTATGTAGCCTAGTAAACAAAAA
>CAKPQL010000003.1 GCA_934178555.1 uncultured Clostridia bacterium | reverse complement strand
AAAATATAATTAAAGAAAAATAATATATCTGATAAAACGATAAAAGAGGCTATTACAAGCCTCTTATTTTAATACTCTAATTTCTCCATATCAAATAATGGAGAGTCATAAAAATCTTTAAGTTCTATTTTTAAAGTTTTACATATTTTAAAGATAATTGTAGAACTTGGATTATCTACATTGTTTGCTAATAATGCTCTTAATGTTGATGGCGCAATAGCAGATAATTCAGCAAGTTTATTTGGAGTGTAATTATAATAGTTAGAGAAGAAATAAGTAATAAAGATAGCAAAAGATATAATTTGATTTTTACCTTAATATATAGTATATAATTATGAACAGAAAAAACACAAATGTATGATTTTACAATTCGCACAATTTATTGAACTTTGAAATATGGTATAATGTTAGCAGTGAACGGATGTGGACGGTGTCCACAATTTGTCCACAGTAGAGAAATATTTATAATATAAATAGTACAGATAATACAAATAATATAGATGTTACCTAGTCTGGAAAAGCCTGAAATACAGGTAATATTATAAATACAAATAATACAGATAATATGGGAGTACAAAGTTCTTGTGGAAGCGGTAAAAAGTATAAGAACTGTTGTGGAAAATAGAAAAAAAGCCTTGAAAGGCTTTTTTCTATATATGAAATCAAGAATGTTATCTAGATATGTTACGTATAAGTATCTAAAACGTATCTATAATGAGGAGTGATCACAAAAGACATAGTATTTGCAACATTTTAGAGGCTTTTAACCATTGCCGTAGTGATAGTGGTCAAATTATGATATAATTAATGTGAAAGATAAATAGTAATTTGGAGTTCGCGTAAATTACAAATCCTATATTAGGGGGATAAATATATGAAGTTTAAATTTGATATTAAAGATAAAATAGCTGGATTTGAAGTAGATGTTGAAAAATTAGTTGAAAAGGGCATGGATCAACACGAAAAAGACTGGAAAGATAAATTTAATACTAAACACAATGCAAAAAAAGAAATCATGGAAATAAAACATAAACATAAAATGGAGATTGAAAATAAAAAGCAGAATAAAATGAACTTTTTTCAAAGAATTCAGGAAGAAAAAAGAAAAAGAATAGAACTCGAATTACAAGAAGAACATAGAAAAGAAGAAGAAAGAAAAAAAGTTGTAAGAGAAAAGACAATATTTTCAATTATATTAGGAATAATTGGAGGATTAATGATAATAGTGGGATTTGTATTAGGATCTGCGACAGAAAATCCTGATTCAGGATTATATGTGATTGCAATAGTGGGTTTTATTCCACTATATGCAATATTTGGAATTTGGGGTACTAATTCTAAAAGAAATAGTAAAAAAACAAAAAGAAAAAACAGAAATACATAAAATATAATATAAAATTACATTTTTGTAGTTTGTTAAAAAACAGTAATTTATCGATTAAATTAAAAGTCTTGAATTAAGTTTCAAGACTTCTTCCTTTATATACACTATTTAAGATTTCATTTATTTCCTTAGGAGATTCTATACAACCATTATATAACCATTTTTTTAATAAACCATTAAAACCACATTTAAAAAATTCTATATGATAATCAATGTTTTTAGTTGTTCCATAATATTTTAATGCTTCATCTTTTTCTAATTCAGTATTAAAGTGTTCAGAAAAATCAAAATTAAGCTTAAATAAAGTTTTATAATAAATTTGGTTATCTTTAATATGTCTGAATAGTTTTAAATAATTATAAGAATGCTTATGAGAAATAGCTTCTTCTCTATATAATTCTAGCATATTGTTAAACATTTCTTCTTTAATTTTATCAGCTAAATCATATATATCAATATAATTGGCATAAAAAGTAGAACGATTGATATTAGAATTTTTAACTATATCTGTAACAGAAATTTGATGTAATTCCTTATTTTGAATTTGTTCTATAAAAGCTTTTTTTATCTTTTCTTTAGATAGCTTTTTTCTTTGATTAATTTACAACAGAAAGTGACATGTCAAAATATAATGCAATAGGTGGAATAATTTTTGGAGCATTATCAGCAATAGTAGGTATTTACATGATAGCTTATACTATTTGTATAAAAGCAAATGAAAGCTAAAATATTAAATTTATAAGATAGATAATTTAATTGAAAGTTATCTATCTTTTACCTATGACGACGTTGGCTTTAGTGTTGCACTTTGTATTAAGTAACAATAATAACTGAGTAACTACACTAATTTATTTCCACACACAGATAGAAAGAGAGAACTTTGAAATTTCAGAGTCTCTCTTTATTTTTAAAATAGAAAAGAACATTTTATTCCTTTACAATTGGACTAAAATTTTTAATTGCATCTGTTAACTTTGGATGTCGAATAACAAAATGTATAGTAGGATTAGAGTTTTTAGAAATAATTACATAATCTTCTTTTAAGATGGTTATAGTAATATTTTTAAATGTTTTATAATTTGAATAAGATATTTCATAATTATTACAGTTTTTGGCATAGTTTTGAGTAGATTTTAAATGACCAATATATTCTTCATAAGTATAGGTGATATTTTTGTTATAAAACAAATTGTTTAAAGAAAGTAAAGGTATATCATTCTCAAATTCATTTGCTGTGATTTCATAAATGCAATCACACACAGTATTCTTTTTAAGAATATTTTGCATATATTCCATTTCTTTATTTTTGTATTTAAGAATATTGTCAATATCAGTTTTTGATATTTTGTTTCTTTCTAGAATTTTACATAATAATTCATTTGAAATAGTAAATAAAGGTAGAGAAGAAAGAAACCTTTTCCTATCACTTAATATTTTTTCATCTTTTTGTAAGAATAATTGATATTTGCTTTTATTGTTTTCGTTGTATATATCCATAAGTGGATTTGCTTTTTTAAATAGTAAATTAGATTTCTCTTTATAATATTGTATTTCATTTTTATTAGTAGTTAAATAATACATTCCTTTATTATGTGATCCTTTAATGCATTCTCCAGTTAATGCAGCAACGCCTGAAACATAATTAAGATGATGATAAACAGAGTTTTTAACTTCTTTTAAATAGTAAGGAGAGACTTGACCTGTCATATAAATAGGAATCCAACTTTCTAGTCCCAACATCATTTCGTTAAAAGGTCTATCTAAATTATGAATAATATTTAAGTGAAGTCCTTTTTTTAAACTCATAGCAATAGCAAACATCCACTTTTTACCAAAATCAAGATCTTCTGCCATATCTTCCATAGGCATATCACTACACATAAATATATCTTCTTTTGATTTTGATAGGACAGTTGCTTTAAAAAAATTTAATTCGCCTTGTTTCATTTCGTCAATTCCATAGTAGCGTTTGGTTTTTCCCTTATAAAATGGGATGTTTGGAACTTTCAGTTCATCAAATTTTATTGACTTTATATAATCTTCTAAATTAAAGTTATCAAGATTGGTTAAAAAGTCTGTAATTTGATCTTTTGCAAGTCTTGACTCGCTTGTTAGCCAGTTAAATAAGGTATCATAAAATTTATTTTCTACTAGTTCATTTTTACTGCAATTCAAAACTATAGAAAGATTTTTGATGTCATCAGGATTTTTATATCTTGAAAATATAAAATTACATACCTTTGTAGAGAAATCAATAGGGTTAGAGGTTTTTGATTTTCCATATCTAATTCTTGAAATATGTGAAGCATCAAAACCAATATATTTTGCCATTTCATTGGTATTTATATTTAATGAAGTTATTAGTGTATTAAGATTATTACTAAATGTATTGTAATCAAAATTGTCTACACTAATAATAGAATTAAGTTCATTTAAAATTTTAGCAAGAGTATATTCTTTTTTACCATTTTGTTCTGCAATATTAGAAAATGCAGTAGCTAATTTATTTATTTGTTCGCTATCCTTTATAGGTGTTCTTTCACCTTTTCTATATCTACTTATAACTGTTTGAGATATTCCAGATTCTTCTGATAATCTTTTGGGAGTACAATCCAATTCTTCTAAATATTTATTTAGGATATCTTTAAAGTTCATATTACACCATCCTTTAAATCATATTATACTATAAATTTAAAGTAAGCAAAACCACTTACCATAAAAAACATTGCTTTTATTGGTAATATTATTGCTCTTTAAATTATTTAAAGTTATAATATTGTATAGTTGAGAGGGGGAGTATATTTTGAAAATAGGTAAATTAAATATTTCTTTAAAAAAAGCGGTGGTGATTGCTGCACTAGTTCTTGTAATTGTTGGAGGTGCTATTTTTCTAATGTTAAATAAAGATAAAGGTGAGTCTATTTTTAAGAAGCCTGAGGAAAAACTAAATATTAAAGAAAGTAGTGTTGCTAAATTAGAATTTGAAGAATATGTAACAGATAATTTTACTATGAAAATACCAAAAGGATGGAAAGTGGATACTATTGGAGATTATATTCACTATACAATTAAAGCATATGATCCAGAAAATCCAACTTACCAATTTTTCTTTAATATGAAAACAGAAGGATATAACAAATCAGAAGATGCTAAAAACTTTCAAAAGAGGTATTATCCAAATGATTTATTTGCAAAAAATCCAGTAATTGAAGATAAAACTACAGAAGGTTTTTACAAAATATTTAATGAACTTGGACCTATAAATAATACAGCTACATTTACATTTCCAACTTTAACGAATTTTACTGTTATTGATAACTTAGGAAAAGGAACGTTGGGTGGAGATATATTAAGAGCAACATTCAAAGATGCAAATGGAAAAGATGCAGAAGGATTATTTACAGCATATGTATATGATGCAGGTACATATTATGTCCTTGAAAATATTATGTCAGGTAAACAAATAGATATATACTATTTAAGTGTATATGATGCAATTTTTATTACTGCACCTAAAGATGAATTTATAGATTGGCAAGAAATTTTGAATACTATGGTTTCTTCATTAGAATTTACCGATACCTTTATGAATGGATTTTATAATCAACAAGATGCAGTAATGAAAAACTTTCAAAATGTTAGAAGTATATGTAATCAAATATCAAATGGAATTATGGATTCTTGGGAAAAAAGAAATAAATCTTATGACATAATGAGTCAAAAACAAAGTGATGCAATACTTGGGTATGAAAGAGTTTATAATACTGATACTGGAGAAGTATATAAAGCATACAATGGCTTTACTGACGACTACAAAGGAAATACATATCAATCAATAACTGATGATATGTATACAACTAAAGTATCTGGATATATTGAGGAGTTAGGTAAATAAAAATGAAAAACAAAAAAATTATTTATTGCATACTGGCATTTGTTCTAATAATTATTATTGTTAGTATGATTTTGGTATTAAATAAAAATAAAGATAAAAATAACGATAACGATAAAGAAACTAGTGAATTAAAAGACCATACTGTTTGTGAGCCAAATTCATTAACGGAACAGCTTTTAACAAATAGTCCAGATAAGAAATACTTAAAATTAAATGGTGGAGAAATATTAACAGAAGACACTAGTTTTAGAAATTATGCTTTTATAAGCAACAATTCAATTTATATTTTTAATCCTAAAAAACTAGATAGTGGCGAATTTGAATACAAAAAAGTGTATGATATTCCAGAAAATATAAAGGTAATGAATATCTTATCCGGCTATGGCGCTAGTATTAAGTTTATTGATTATAATGATACATTATATACATTACAAGATGATAATTTGGATAATAAAGTTAGAGATAGCTATGATATGTATGTTAATGCTTCATACAGATTAAGTGATTCCCTAAAATGGGAATATTCAAAAGCGTTTTTAGGCCAAAAAATAGATTATGATTTTATGTCTGAATACGTTTATGCCAAAGACAACATATTGTATAGATTATTGTACACTAATGATAATAAGTATCCAATATCTGATAAAATTAGTGGAAACTATGAAGGCGAGAAGGTTATTAGAATATATAATGGAAGAATACTTAAAACCGACAAAGGTTTTTATGAAATAATGAGTTATTTTGATAAGGACTTAAATAAAACTGTTACAACTACAGTAAGAATCAACTTATTAACAAAATTTTATGATGAGATATTAACATTTACATATAAGTATGTAGTATTAAAAGATTATACACTTATACCTATAAATGATGTGATGGAAAATAGGGTAAGAGATTACTCATATGATTCTTTTTTAAGTGGATTTAATGATATGAGTGAAGTTAGGTATGAGGAATAGGAAGAAAAACGAATAAAAATACTATTATTGGTATTTATAGTTGGTATATTTGCATTTGTTACAAATGTATTTGCTGAATAAAAAAGAGATTTAACTAGTAAAGTAATAAAAGTAAAAAAGAAGCAGTAGTAGTTTTGAAGTGCACCCCAAATGTTAGACAAAAATCTAATGTTTAGAGGTGTATTTTTTATGAGCAAATATTCATTAGAATTTAAATTAAAAGTTGTAAAATATTGCATAGAAGAACTTCATATCAGTGAAAATGCTGCAAAAAAGTTTGGTATTCCAAATCACACACCAATAAAAGAATGGATAAGAAAATAGAAAGGCAAATATGTAAATTAATTAAATATTTAAATAAAAAATTTTGAAATTACTTGTAAAAAATTATATATTCTTGTATAATATTTTAGAATAAGGGAGTAATTAGCATATAGTAAATATGTAGTAAAGTCAACATACTGATATATAAATATCTGGCTTTATTTTAAATAATGAGACTTGTTTGCAAATACAAATTGCAGGCGGAGTCTCTTTTTGTATGTAATTTAAACTAAGGGAGGAAAAATATGTTATTATCGCTATTTTTAATTGTTATAGGATTTGCATTTTTGATAGTAAGTGCAGATATGTTAGTGGATGGTTCAAGCAAAATTGCAAAAAAATTTCATATACCAGAAATTATAATAGGACTTACTATTGTATCAATAGGAACATCAATGCCAGAATTATTTGTAAGCATCACATCCTCAATAGATGGATATTCAGATATGGCAATAGGAAATATAATAGGAAGTAATATAAGCAATTTATTACTTATATTAGGACTAGCAGCAATGATAAAACCAGTTACATTTCAAAAAGAAACAAAACATTATGAGATACCTATGTGTTTGTTTTTTACAATAATACTAATGGTGTTTTCTAATTCACAAAATGAAATATCAAGAATAGAAGCTGTGATATTATTAATTCTTTTTGGTGCTTTTCTTGGATATACAATATTTATTGGTAAAAAGAAAAGTCAAAATAATTTAATTGAGATAGATGTAAAACAAGAAAAAGAAAACAGCACAATAAAGAGTATACTATTAATCATATTAGGCATTATCGGTTTAAAGGTGGGTGGAGATTTAACAGTAAATAATGCTGTTAATGTTGCAAATTATTTTAATATAAGTGAAAAAATTATCAGCTTAACAATTCTTGCAGTAGGAACAAGCTTACCAGAACTTGTAACAAGTGTTATAGCGGCAATTAAAGGCGATAGTGACATTGCGATAGGAAATATTATTGGTTCAAATATATTTAATATTTTACTTATAATTGGTGTATCTGCAATAATAAATCCAATTACATATAACGTAACATACAATTTTGATTTAAGTGTACTAGTAGTATCTACTATAATATTGGCAATTTTTCCATTTATACCACCAAAAGAAAAAATGAGTAGAGCAAATGGAATTATTTATTTTTTGATGTATGTAATATATATAATGATATTAATAGTAAAATAAGGAGTAAGTTATGGGAATATTAGAAATTTTGTTATTAGGAATAGGATTAGCAATGGATGCATTTGCAGTATCAATTTGTAAAGGGCTTTCTATGAAAAAGATGAATTGGAAAGCAGCAATGATAATTGCATTGTATTTTGGAATATTTCAGGCGATAATGCCAATGGTAGGCTATTTTTTAGGAACAACTTTTGAAAGTTTTGTAACAACGTTTGATCATTGGATTGCATTCATATTATTAGCATTAATTGGCGGAAATATGATAAAAGAATCTTTTGACAACGAAGATGAAAAGAAAAATGATAAAATTGATTTTAAAACGATGATAGTTTTAGCAGTAGCAACAAGTATTGATGCTTTAGCAGTAGGAATAACATTTGCGTTTTTTGATGTTAATTTATTATTAGCAGTATCTATAATTGGAGTTATAACATTTATTATTTCAATTTTTGGAGTAAAAATAGGAAATAAATTTGGAGATAAATATCAAAATAAAGCAGAACTAATGGGAGGAATTATATTAGTATTATTAGGAATAAAAATATTATTAGAACATCTAAATATAATTCATTTTTAAAGTATAAATTAGTAATTAGGTGGATGTAAGTAAAAAATGAGAAGTTATAGAATTGATATATAGTGTTAATGACAAAACAACTTGACAGACTGTCAGAAAAATGATATAAAATAATAAGATGACAGCGTGTCAGCAATAAATTGAAAGGATGAATGTAATGCTTAACGATAATGAAATAAACAGAAAAGAAGAAATTGTAAATGCATGTGAAAAGCTATATTTAGAGCACAGTTTTAAAGAAATAAGTATTTTATCTATAAGCGAAAAAACAAGTTTTTCAAGACCTTCAATTTACAATTATTTTGAAACAAAGGAGGAGATATTTTTAGAACTATTCAAAAAAGAATATGATAAATGGATTAAAGATCTAGAAATTATTGAAAAAAAATATAAAAATTTATCTATAGATATGTTTGCTGACTTAATTGCAAATTCGCTTCAAAAAAGAATCACATTACTTAAACTATTAGCAATGAATATATATGATATGGAGGAAAACAGCCGAATAGAAAATTTAACGAATTTCAAACAATCTTATGGAAAAGGTGTAAATATTATAAGAAATATATTAAAATCAAATTTTGAGTTTATGAGTGAAGAAAAAACAGCTAATTTTATTTTTTCTTTTTACCCTTTTATGTCAGGAATATATCCATATACAAATATTACAGAAAAACAAAAACAAGCAATGGACAATGCCAATGTATATTATATTAAAAATACTATATATCAAATAGTTTACAATATGATTTTAAATACATTAGAAGGTATAAAAAATAAAATTAAATAACGGTATTAAGATACCAAATTATTATATAAGCCTATGAGATGAGGCTAGATATATAGAATTAGGAGGAAAATGATATGTATGAAATTTTGAAAAAAATTAATGGTCCAGAGGACGTAAAGAAATTAAATATTGACGAATTAAAAATTTTAGCTAATGATATAAGAGATGGATTGTTTAATAGATTAACTAAAATAGGAGGGCATTTCGGACCTAATTTTGGTATAGTAGAAACTGAAATAGCAATGCATTATGTCTTTAATTCACCTGTAGATAAATTTGTTTTTGATGTTTCTCATCAAAGTTATCCTCACAAAATGCTAACTGGAAGAAAATTAGGGTATATAGATGATAATCATTTTAAAGATGATTCAGGATATACAAATCCAGAAGAAAGTGAACATGATTTCTTTAATGTTGGTCATACTTCAACTTCTATTTCATTAGCAACAGGACTGGCAAAAGCAAGAGATTTATTAGGTAAAAAAGAAAACATTATAGCATTAATTGGAGATGGATCTTTATCTGGTGGTGAAGCTTTAGAGGGATTAAATGTGGCAGGTTCAGAAATAAATTCAAATTTAATTATAATTGTAAATGACAATCAGCAATCAATATCTGAAACACATGGTGGTATATATAAAAATCTTAAAGAATTAAGAGAGTCTAAAGGTAAATGCCAAAATAATTTGTTTAGGGCTATTGGTTTGGATTATATTTATGAAGAAAATGGAAATGATATTGAATCTATGATTAAATTGTTTGAAAAAATTAAAGATATTGATCATCCAATTGTTGTTCATATAAATACACAAAAAGGAAAAGGCTATAAACTTGCAGAAGAAAACAAGGAGCGTTGGCATTGGACAGTTCCTTTTAATAAAGAAACCGGATTACCAACAGTTAAATTTGGAGACGGAGAAAATTATACTGGAATTGCTAAAGAATATATTTTAAATAAAGCAAAACAAGATAACAAATTTGTTGTAATTACTCCTAATATGCCAGGAAGTTTTGGATTAAATCAAGATGACAGAAATAGATTAGGAAAGCAATATGTAGATGTAGGCATTGCAGAAGAACAAGCGGTTGCGATGGCTGCAGGAATGGCAAAAGAAGGAGCTAAGCCACTTGTAATTACGAATACAACATTTATGCAAAGAACATATGATCAAATATCTCATGATGTATGTATAAATAACAGTCCAATTACGATGCTACTAAATTATTCAGCTTTTGATGGATTAACAGATGTAACACATTTGGGTATATTTGGAATTTCAATTTTTGCTAATATACCAAATTTAGTATTATTATGTCCTTCTTCAAAAGAAGAATTATTAAATATGCTAGACTGGTCTATTGAACAAAACGAACATCCAGTTATGATTTTATTACCAGGAAATGAAGTTGATTATAGAGAAGCAGATAGAACATATGACAAAATAAATAAGTATACAGTTGAACAATCTGGAGAGAAAGTTGCAATAATTGCATTAGGAGATTTTTATCAAAGAGGAAAAAAATTAGCTATAGAGGTAGAAAGAAAACTAGGATTTAAACCAACTTTAATCAATCCAAGATTTGCTACTGGAATTGACAAAGATTTACTTAACAATTTAAAAGAAAACCATGATTTAATAATTACTTTAGAAGATGGAATATTAGATGGAGGATTTGGTCAAAAAATTGCATCATATCTTGGAGATTCTGAAATTAAAGTTAAAAATTATGGATTAGAAAAGAAATTTTACGATAGATATAATCCAGAAGAACTTTTAAAAAATGTTGGCATGGATATAGAAAGTATATTAGATGATATACAAAATATTTAAAAAATTATGATAGGTGAAAGTATATGCTCTATTATGAAGAAAAGTTGAGAAATAAGGAGAGTGAGTATATGTTAGAACTAGAAGAAAACAAACAAAAGGTACAAACAATAAAAAACAGATTGCAATCAATAGGTGATTCACTTTGACTTGCCTAAGATGACAACTAGAATAAACGAACTAGAGCTACAAATGCAAGATAATAATTTTTGGAATGATGCAAAAAAGTCTAGTGAGGTTTTAACTGAAAGCAAGAGACTAAAGAACAAATTAGAAAAGTATAATAAACTAAAACAGGATATACAAAATGTACAAGATTTAAATGAGTTATTACTAAATGAAAATGATGATGAGATGGCAAAAGAAGTACTAAAAGATACTTATAGGTTAGAAAAAGAGATTGAAGCACTAGAAATAGATACATTGTTATCTGGAAAATATGATAAAAATAATGCAATATTTACACTTCACCCAGGTGCTGGGGGTACAGAATCACAAGATTGGGCTGAAATGTTATATAGAATGTACTCAAAATGGGCAAATTCAAGAGGATTTAAGGTAAAAGAATTAGATTATCTAGAAGGTGAAGAGGCAGGATTAAAAAGTGTTACAGTATTAGTAGAAGGTGAAAATGCTTATGGATATTTAAAAGGAGAAATGGGTGTACATAGGTTAGTTAGAATATCACCATTTGATGCTGGAGGAAGAAGACATACTTCGTTTGCTTCCATGGAAGTATTACCAGAAATAACAGATGATATAGAAATAGAGATAAATCAAGAAGATTTAAGAATAGATACATATAGAGCTTCAGGAGCTGGCGGACAACATATTAACAAAACAGATTCAGCAGTAAGAATAACACATATACCAACAAATATAGTGGTTAGTTGTCAGTCAGAAAGATCACAAATACAAAATAAGGAAACAGCAATGAAGATGCTAAAATCAAAGTTATTAGACTTAAAAGAAAAAGAACAAAAAGAGAAAATTAAGGATTTAAAAGGAGAAAAGAAAGATATAGCATGGGGAAACCAGATAAGATCTTATGTGTTTTGCCCATATACTATGGTAAAAGATCATAGGACGAATTATGAGGTAGGAAATGTAGAAGGTGTAATGAATGGAGATTTAGATGGTTTTATAGAAAGCTATTTGAAATATGAAAAAAATTAAGCTACCTATTGACAAATGGATAAATTTAGGTTATCATATTATATGTTTTAAGAAGAAGTTATCCACTTCTCACCTTATTCAAGTAAGAAAAAAGGTTAAATGATAACTAGATAAATAGTTTATTGATAGTGGATTGACTTTTTTTAAAAGTCAATTTTTTTATTAATGGAGGTGTTTTTTATAAAACAAGAATTACCTATTAATTCACAAATAAGAGCTGCTTCAGTTCAACTAATTGATGAAGAAGGAAAAAAATTAGGTATAATGTCATCAAGGGAAGCGCTAGAAATTGCTGAAGAAAAAAAATTAGATTTAGTAATGGTATCAAATAATACAGAGACACCAGTTTGTAAAATAATGAACTATGGTAAGTATAAATTTGAACAAGCTAAAAAAGAAAAAGAATCAAGAAAGAAGCAAAAAACAGTAGAAGTAAAAGAACTTAGAATTACACCAGGTATTGAAGAACATGACTTTAACTTTAAATCAAAAAACGCAAGAAAATTTTTACAAGATGGAAATAAAGTGAAAATAACAGTTAAATTTAGAGGTAGAGAGCTTAATTATACAAAATTAGGAGAAACTACACTTAATAAATTTATAGAAGATTTATCTGATATTTCTACAGTAGAAAAGAAACCTGTATTAGAAGGTAAAAATATGTTTGTAATTTTATCACAAAAATAAATTTAAGAGAGGAGAAATTATTATGCCAAAATTAAAAACAAATAAAGCTGCAAAGAAAAGATATTCATATACAGCTACAGGAAAGGTAAAAAGAACAGCTGCTAATAGAAGACATCTTTTAGCAAACAAAACAAAAAGACAAAAAAAATCTGCAAGAGTTCCATCAGCATATGCTGATAAAACTTGCGAAGCAGGAATAAAAAGATTATTACCATACGGTAACTAGAAAAAATATAGGAAAATAGGAAGGTGAAATAAAAATGGCAAGAGTAAAAACAGCAAGAACAACTAGAGCAAGACATAAAAAAATATTAAAACAAGCAAAAGGATATTATGGAGCAAAACACTATAGATTTAGAATGGCTAACCAAGCTGTTATGAAATCTTTAAAATATGCTTATGTAGGAAGAAAAGATAAAAAAAGTAATTTTAGAAAATTATGGATAACAAGAATAAATGCAGCAGCAAGAATGAATGGAACAACATACAGCAAATTAATAGCTGGAATGAAAAAAGCAAACGTAAACATAAATAGAAAAATGTTAGCAGAAATAGCTGTTTCAGATGCAGAAGCATTTGCACAAATAGCTGAAATTGCAAAAAAAGCATAAGTATTTAATAAACCCTATGTAATTAATATTACATAGGGTTTACTGTTACGAATAGATTAATGAAAAGACAAAAACGAATTGAAAGTAATTTAAATTAGTTATTGTTAATAAATTTTTTCGTTAATCTATTCTTTTTTCATTTTTGGTTTAGAAATTAAAGAAGCAATATATCCAAAGAATACTGCTGCTGCAATTCCACCGGCGGCAGCTCTAATACCTCCAGTAAAAGCACCAACTAATCCGTACTTTGTAACATCTTCTATAGCACCTTTGGCAAGTACATTTCCAAACCCTGTAAGAGGCACACTTGCACCAGCACCAGCAAATTCAACTAATTTTTCATACCAACCTAATCCTCCAAGAATTGCACCAGCTGTTACAAAAGTGACTAGAATTCTTGCAGGAGTTAATTTGGTTTTATCTATTAATATCTGACCAACTATACATATTAAACCACCCACAATAAAACATTTTAATAACATAAACCAATTCATTTGTTGAAAAAATTCCATAATAATCACCTCATTTATACTAATATATTTATATTAAATTTCAATGCTAACAGCGTGAGCGATTCCGGGTATAGATTCTCCTTGCTGTGCACTTGTGGCATTTGTTAATGCACCTGTTGCAACTAATAATATCTTTTTTAATTTCTTTTGTTTTAATTGATTAAATAGATATCCAGAAAATACTGAAGCACAGCAGCCACAACCACTGCCTCCTGAATGAACATCTTGTCTGTCTCTATCAAAAATTAAAACACCACAATCATTATAATTTGCTTTTATATTATATCCTTTAGTTAGAGCAAGTTCATTTAAAATTTCTTTACCAATATGACCTAAATCTCCAGTTATAATCGCATCATAATAACTTGGATTTCTACCTGTATCTTTAAAATGAGTAATTATTGTATCTAATGCTGCAGGAGCCATTGCAGCACCCATGTTGTTTGAATCTTTAATTCCCATATCTATAATTTTACCAGGTGTAATATGAGTAATATATGGACCTAATCCGTTTTTTGTAAGTACAGCACAACCCGCACCTGTAACTGTCCATTGAGCTGTAGGTGGTCTTTGATTTCCTAATTCTAAAGGAAATCTAAATTGTTTTTCAGCACTACAGAAATGGCTAGATGCAGCACAAACAACATTGTTAGCGCCATTACCGTCTATAAATACAGAACCCAAACATAGACCTTCTACGAAAGTAGAGCAAGCACCAAATATTCCAAAGAAAGGGATATTTAATTCTCTTAAACCAAAACTTGAAGAAATACATTGATTAAGCAAATCTCCGGCAAAACAAAAGTCAATTTCTGAGCTAGGTATAGAAGATTTAGAAATAGCAGAGTTTACAGTTTCCTTTATAATTTTACTTTCGGCCTTTTCCCATGACTTTTCTCCCCAAAATTCATCCTCTAGGCATTGGTCAAAATATTTTGCAATAGGACCGTCTGCTTCTTTAGGACCAACAATGGAAGCTGCCTCTAGTATAGTTATGGGGTTATTAAATTTAATTGTTTGTGAACCTATTTTTTCCAAATAATCATCTCCTAAACTAAAGTTATACTTTGAGTATTAAAAATTAAGAAAACAATTCCAACAAGAATAGATGCAGAAATTCCAAATACTAATACAGGACCTGCAACAGTAAACATTTTTGCACCTACGCCCATTATATATCCTTCAGACTTGTATTCCATTGCAGGAGATACAATTGAATTTGCAAATCCTGTTATAGGAACTAGTGAACCTGCACCAGCAAATTTTCCTATTTTATTAAATAAATTAAGACCGGTTAAAAAAGCACTTAAAAAGATAAGTATAATAGAAACTATAGTAGCACTTATTGTTTTATCAAGCCCTCTGTATTTACAAAAATCCATTATAATTTGACCAATTGAACAAATTAATCCACCAACCCAAAAAGCATTGAAACAGTTCTTAAAAATGGGCGAATTTGGAGATTTTTTATTAACATATTCTTGATAGTCTTTTTTTGTATCTAAAGGTTTCATAATAATCCTCCTCTATTCTTCTCTATCTTTATCAATAGTAAAACACAAATCTATTGTTGCGTAATATTCAACAATTTTTTTTCCGCTAATTTTAGCTTTTTGTTCGATAACAGTAAGTGAAGTTAAATAATCTATACTTTTAGATGCTTCAGCAACAGTACTAGCAATTGCATCTTTCCATGATACATCAGATATTCCTGTTAATCTTAAATGTTTTTCAGTAGCCATAAGCAACCTCCATTCACAATATATTTTGATAATATATTTTACAAAAATAAAAAAAATATACATAAACATTTCAAAAATATTACATTTCAATGACAATTAGATTAAAAATATTGACTTATAATATACAAGAATTATACTAATATTGAATACTAATATTGAATAATAGTATAAAAGGAGAGAAAAGTATGTTAAAACAACAAAAAGGAATGACATTAACGATGTTAGTTTTGTCAATAGTAGCAGTTTTAGCACTAGCTGCTGTAGCAATAGCAATGGTATTAGATGAATTAAGTTATGATCCAGAACCTATACAAATAAATACAGATAAGCAAAATATAAGTACAGATAATATAAATATTGAAACTGCAGTTCCAGAAACTTCAACGCCAGAATTAACAGAAACACCAGTTATAGAAATACAAGCAAACGATTAATAGGAGTAATATATGAAAATAGGTCTAGATATAGGTGGAAGCCATATAGCAATTGGAGTAGTAGACGAGAGTTATAATCTTATCTTAAAAGAAGAAAAAGATATAAGGATAAGTGAATCAAAAAATCCGGAATTAACTTTGCAGAATAATATGATTGAATTAATAGAAGGTGTTCTTAGTAAATTTGACAAAGACACTATAAAATTAATTGGAATTGCATGTCCACGGAAATATTAGCAATGGAAAAATTGTAAGAGCCGGAAATCTAAATATACAAAATATGGATATAGTAAATATATTAGCAAATAAATTTAATGTTGATGTACTGTTAAGAAATGATGCTAAATGTGCTGCTTTAGCAGAAAAGAGAATAGGTAGTATAAAGAATTATGATGATGCAATTTTTTTAACTTTAGGAACTGGAATCGGTGGAGCTGTGTTTATGAATGGAGAAATATTAACTCCAAAGAAAAAGAATGGATTTGAAATTGGACATATGGTAATTGACATAGATGGAGATAAGTGTACTTGCGGTAGAAATGGATGCTTTGAAACATTGGCGTCGATGAAAAAATTAAAAAATGACATAAAGGAAAAACTAAACTTGGAACCTGAAACAACAGGTAAAGAAATAAGACAATTACTAGAAAATAATGAAAATTATCTTTTAGTTGAAAATATAATTAACAAATATATACATAATGTAGCGGAAGGATTAGCAAATTTAATTAGTATATTTAAACCAGAAGCTATATCTATTGGTGGAAGTTTTACTCATTATGAAAAAATTTTACTTGATAGATTGAAAAGTGAATTAATGAATAAAGAGGCCTTATTTGTTAAATATGATGTGCCAGAAATATTGATAGCTACATTAAAAAATGAAGCAGGAATTATAGGTGCAACATTATAATTGTGGAGGAATATAAATATGGGAATTTTTAGTAACTTTTTTAGAAAGAAGGAAGAAAAACTGGCTTTGCCAAAAGGGGAGACAGATTTAACTAATGAATCTAACGACACTATGAGCGAAAATAGCACATTTGATAGTAGTACGGATAATAAATCACTAGAGTTTAGAAAGGGAATGCGACAAGAAATTACTAAACCAGAGAATACTAATGAAATAGATTTAGAAGAATCTGGAATTGTATATGATCCCCAAAATTTTGCTGTAGTTGTTAAATGGAAAAATTGGTATACAAAAACTAACTTAAGAAGTAACTATTATAGTGATAAAGGTATAATTCAAAGAGAGCATGTTCCATATGATGGTGCTTTATCTGTAATTCCTATATCACAAAATCAGTATAAAATAGTTTGCACATATGTTGACAAAGATCAAAGAAAACCACATATAATAGAAGTGGGAAGAACAAAGGGAAAATCTTATAATAATGCAATGCATGAAATGGATACTATAATAGCATTACAGATGGGTACAGTTTTTAGTGGCGATATGCTAAAAAGTGAAATAAAAAGACATTATGATGAATTGAAAAAAATAAAAGATTTAGAATTAAGTGTGTTAGGAAAAAAGATTTTTTCATGCATAGGAGATAAACCAATGGTATTACCTGAGGTCGAAGAAGGAAATCTTTATAATAAAAAAATTGATTTTATGAGTTTGCCAACTAAGCAGACTATAAGTCAAATGCCAATTACATGTGTACAAGCAGATACTAAAGATCAATTACAGGAGGAAATAGACGAAAAAGTAGAAGATTTTTATAGGTATTGTGAATTGGCAATAGATATAGGGGCTGTAGAATTAGATGACAATATAGATTATTTTTATGATTTATCTAAAAAAGCTAATACAAAAAGAACACCACTATATGATAGAAAAACTCAATTACATAGAGAAAGTTATAAAGAAATTCAAGATAAATATTTAACTGAAGAGCAAACTGAAAAATTAAACAATAAAGTGGTTAAGCGGTATTGTTCAACAAAAGATGATGGGAATAATTGATAAAAAAGATGTAGAGGAAATGGCTATAAAAGACGTAGTAAAAGAAGCGATGCAAGAGTTACCACTAAGAATGGAAGAATTTATATTAGCATATCAATTGATTCATGGTTCTGATAAAGAATATGCTGGAAAGATTAATCTATTAAATGATATGGTAATGTATTCTAAAATAAAATTCCTAGAAGAAAAGGGATTGTATAAATCAATGAAACAAAATGAGAAAACAGGACAAGAACACTAATAAAAAATGACTATATATTAGGTAATAATATATAGTCATTTTTGCTAAATTTGGAACTATTGACAAATCAACAATTAGATAATATAATATCATTACCAATTACCTAAAATGGTAAAGAAGAGATTTATGTATAAAAAAATGTGATTCGGAAAAATTATCTTATATACTAGAAATATTTTGGTGTGTTATTTTTAGTAGTGTGCGGATTTTACATATAAAGATGAAATAAGTGTTATTTTTGTGTGTCGGAAAAAAATATATAAAGAAGAGAAGAGATTATTAAAGTTTAAAAGTTTAATTGTTAGTTAAGCTAAATTTATTATTCCGCTGTAATCTGCAAGAGAGTTATAAATTAATAGAAGAATCATTAGTTTAAATTTTTAAACTAATTTTTTAGTGTAACATAAATAAGGAGAGAACAAGAAAGGAAATGATAATAAAATGGAAGAAAAGTTAGATACAAAAGAGCAACCAAAAAAAGAATATAAAAACAATTATAGGAGGACTAATACTAGAACAAGAGAAAAAAAGAACAAGTTAGAAAAGCAATCACAAGTGAAATTTAAGAAGAGCAATTTAAAAATAATACCATTAGGCGGATTATTGGAAATAGGAAAAAACATGACAGTGTTTGAATATGAAAACGATATAATAATAGTTGATTGTGGGCTTGCTTTTCCAGAAGATGATATGTTAGGAATAGATTTAGTTATACCAGATATAACTTATTTAGAGAAAAACAAAGATAAAATAAGAGGAATGTTCATTACTCATGGGCATGAAGACCACATAGGAGCTATTCCGTATTTCTTAAAGCAGATAGATGTGCCTATATATGCTACAGCTCTTACAGTAGGATTAATAGAAAATAAATTGGAAGAGCATAAATTATTAAGGAAAACAAAATTAAAAACAGTAAAACAAGGACAGATTATAAATGTTGGGGCAATGAAAGTAGAATTTATAAGAAGTTGCCATAGTATACCAGATTCAGTTATGTTTGCAATTCACACACCAGTTGGAACTGTTGTACACTCAGGAGATTTTAAAATAGATTATACTCCTATAGATGGCGAGAGAATGGATTTAGGAAGACTTGCAGAATTAGGAAATAAAGGAGTTTTAGCATTACTTGCAGATAGTACAAACTCAGAAAGAAAAGGATATACAATGTCCGAAAGATCTGTAGGACAGGTTTTTGATAAGCTTTTTGTAAATTGTACAAAGAGAATTGTTGTAGCAACGTTTGCATCAAACGTTCATAGAGTTCAGCAAATAGTTAATTCGGCTATGGAAAACAATAGAAAAATAGCAGTGTGTGGAAGAAGTATGATAAACATGATAGAAACTGCTAAAAAATTAGGATATATACAAGCGCCAGATGATATATTTATAGATATAGATATGATAAAATCTTATCCTGATGAGAGATTGGTTATTATAACTACTGGAAGTCAAGGTGAACCTATGTCTGCCTTAACTAGAATGGCAACAGGTGATCATAAAAAGGTTGAAATAACTCCAAACGATTTAGTTATAATTTCTGCAACACCAATTCCAGGAAATGAAAAGTTTGTTTCAAAAGTAATAGATGATTTAATGAAAATAGGAGCAGAAGTTGTATATAGTTCTTTAGCAGATGTACATGTTTCTGGACATGCATGTCAAGAAGAGCAAAAATTGCTTATATCTTTAGTTAAACCAAAATATTTTATACCAGTTCATGGTGAATATAGACAATTGATAGCACATGCTGATACAGCAAAAATGGTTGGAGTAGAAGCGGAAAACATATTTATGCTAACAAATGGTAGAATACTAGAATTAGGAGAAAATACAGCAAAACTTGCAGGAACAGTTCCATTTGGAAAAATAATGGTAGATGGACTAGGTGTTGGTGATGTTGGAAATATAGTATTAAGAGATAGACAACATCTATCACAAGATGGATTAATAATAATAGTTTTAACAATGGATTCAACAGGAGAAGTTATTGCAGGACCTGATGTTATTTCAAGAGGATTTGTATATGTAAGAGAATCTGAAAATTTAATGGATGATGTAAAAAAAGTGGTTAGAGAAGAAATAAGAAAATGTGGAGAGAAAAAAATACGCGATTGGGCAACAATAAAATCTGCATTAAAAGATAATTTAAGAGATTACGTGTACCAAAAAACCAAACGTAATCCAATGATTCTACCAATTATAATGGAGGTATAATAAAATATATATTTATTAAGGAGATAGTTATGGAAATTGAAAATGAAGAAAAAAAGATGACAATTGACAAATTATCTGATACTTTAAAAGAAATATATAATATAGCTAAAAATAGAGAATTGACATATATTGAAATCAAAGAAGAATATGGAATAAGTATATATGCAATAAGTGATTTGCTAGATTTAGATGTAAAACAATTGGAAGTAGAAAATCTGCAGAATACGATAGAAGTAATAAAAACCAGTAAAAACATTACTTCTGCAGGTGCTAAATTAAATATGGGAAATAGATTAGTAGGTTTTATAAAAAATAGTATGTCTATTGATACAGATAGAAAAAAACATTATTCAAAAGAATATTATGAGGAGTTTTACAAATGTGCACAACAAATTTTTAAAAAAATATCAAATGGAGAAAGAATAGAAGATGTTTCAACTCAGTTGGGATTAAAGTTGGATGATACAGAAGAACTTTTATTTAGATATTCCGAGTTATTGAATAGGTTACAAGCAAGATATCGAAGAAGCTGTGATAAGAATAAAATTTTAGAATCATATAAAATAAAGTATTTTTTTGATGATGATATTAGTAATTACATAAAAGAAGGAACTCAAAGTGCCTATGTAAACCGTGCAATAAGATTATTTTTAATAGAAAAAGGTATTATAGAGAATATAGAAGGAGGAGAACATGAACAATAAAGAATTAGCAGATTTAATATTTCCAAATGCAAGGGAAATATCATATTATGAAGAGAAATATCCAGAAAGAAATTTACCAGAAGGAGCAATAGTTACTAGATATGCACCAAGCCCAACAGGGTTTATGCATATAGGAGGATTGTATCAAGCCTTAATAGCAATGAAAGTAGCTAAACAAACAAATGGAGTATTCTTTTTAAGAGTTGAAGACACAGACCAAAAAAGGGAAATAGAAAATGGAGTAACAGAAATTATAAATGCTTTAAAAAAGTTTGGACTTGAAGCTGATGAAGGAATGATATCAAATGAAGAAAGTAATGGAAATTATGGACCTTATAAGCAAAGCCAAAGAGCAGAAATTTACCAGGCATATGCTAAATATTTAATAGAACAAGGAAAAGCATATCCATGTTTCTGTACATCAGAAGAAGTCGATGAAATAAGAGCAAAGCAAGAAGCTGCAAAAGTAAGACCTGGATATTATGGTGTATGGGCTAAATATAGAAATTTACCAATTGGTGAAGCGATAGAAAAAATAAAAAATGGTGAAAACTACATTATAAGATTTAAATCACAAGGTAGGGAAGACAGAAAAATAAAACATAAGGATGTAATAAAAGGAAATGTAGAATTCCCAGAAAATGACCAAGATATAGTAATAATAAAAGCAGATGGACTTCCTACATATCATTTTGCACATGCAATTGACGATCACTTAATGAGAACAACTCATGTAATAAGAGGGGACGAATGGTTATCTTCAGTTCCATTGCATTTACAATTATTTCAAGAGTTAGGCTTTAAGCCACCAAAGTATGCACACATTGCACCTATTATGAAAAATGACGAAGGAAACAAGAGAAAATTAAGCAAAAGAAAAGATCCAGAAGCAGCAGTAAGTTATTATGAAGAAGAAGGAATACCAGAATTAGCGGTAAAAGAATACTTATTAAATATAGCAAATTCAAATTTTGAAAACTGGAGAAGAGCAAATCCAGACAAGAAAATAGAAGAATTTGACCTTCAATTGAATAAAATGGGTGTTAGCGGTGCTTTATTCGATATGGTAAAATTATTGGATGTATCAAAAATTGTTATATCAAAAATGACAGCAGAAGAAGTGTATGAAAATGCATATATATGGGCAAAAAAATATGATAAAGATTTAGAACAATTATTGAATGATAAAGACTATGCAATAAAAGTATTTTCAATAGAAAGAGGAAATAAAAAACCTAGAAAAGACATATCAAAATGGTCAGAGATAAAAAATAATATTTGTTATATGTATGATGGAGAACAAATAGAATATACTTATCCAGATACAATAGACAAAGAAGATATTAATAAAATTTTAAAATTATATGTAGAAAAGTATTTTGACATATCAGATGATAAACAAATGTGGTTTGATAAAATGAAAGATTTGGCTGAAGCTGTTGGATATGCAAGAGAAGTAAAAGAATATAAACAAAATCCAGAAGCATATAAAGGACATGTAGGAGATATAAGCACAGTAATAAGAGTTGCTGTTACAGGAAGACAAAATACACCAGATTTATATGAAATAATGCAAGTATTAGGAAAAGATAGAGTAGAAAAAAGAATAAATGTAGCCATGAGATAGATAAAACATATTGCAAATGTTGTAGGGGACGGCGTCTCAACTACCCATAATAAAATGTCATTTCCAGGAGGAAAATATGGAATACAATATAGGAGATATTGTAAAACTAAAAAAACAACACCCATGTGGAAGCAAATTATGGGAACTTACTCGTGTAGGGGTAGATTTCAAACTAAAATGCTGTGGGTGTGGACATATAATCATTGTAGAACGACCAAAAGCATTAAAAATGATAATAGGGAAGCAAGAAAAAGATAATTGATAAATTTATTGCAGTATAAAAATAGACGGAAGTTTTGTATTAAGGTAATTTGAGATTGGTTCTCAAAAAGCCTAAACCAAAAGTTCCGTATTTTTATATACTATATATATTCCTCAATTTTTTTCCAAACATCTTCTGTATATACTTTCTTTTCAGAAGAAAATGGATAAATAGGACTATAAGAAATTCCAAAGTGTTGTTTTATATTATCCACATAAGATTGAATTTTTGTAGGGGCAAGTTTATCTGCTTTATTGCATAATACAACGAAAGGTAAATTTGTTTTTAAAACATAGTCATACATTAATAAATCATTTTCAGTAGGGGCGTGTCTAATATCTACTAGGAAAATAATAAGAGAAATATTATTTCTAGTAGATAAATATTGTTCTATAAAAGTTCCAACACGCTCTTGTTCTGCTTTAGACATTTTGCTAAATCCATATCCGTGGTAAATCTACAAAATAAAATGAATTATCTATATTATAAAAGTTAATTTGTCTTGTTTTTCCAGGTTCACTACTAGTTCTAGCCAATGCTTTTCTATTTATCATAGTATTTATAAAAGAAGACTTTCCGACATTAGATTTTCCAACTAAAACTATTTCAGGTAAATTTGATTTTGGATATTGTTTTGGGCTTACTGCAGATATTTCAAATTTTGGATTTTTAACTTGCATTAATTTTTCTCCTTATAAATTATTAAAAATGAGTCGGCTAAGGACGCCGACCTCTACAGGTAAATTGTTAAAAAATATCTAATATAATTCTTATTTTCTTACAATTTTATCAATTCCACCCATGTATGGTCTTAAAACTTCTGGAATATTAATACTTCCATCTTCATTATAGTTGTTTTCAAGGAAGGCAATTAACATTCTTGGTGGCGCAATTACAGTATTATTTAATGTATGTGCATAGTAATTTCCTTTTTCTCCCTTTACACGAATTCCAAGACGTCTGCTTTGAGCATCAGTTAAATTAGAACAACTACCAACTTCAAAATATTTCTTTTGTCTAGGACTCCAAGCCTCAACATCAACACTTTTTGCTTTTAAATCAGCTAAATCTCCAGAACAACATTCTAAAGTACGAACTGGTATGTCTAAACTTCTAAATAATTCAACGGTATAAGACCACATTTTATTATACCAATCATAACTATCTTCTGGTTCACAAACAACTATCATTTCTTGTTTTTCAAATTGATGTATACGGTAAACACCACGTTCTTCTAAACCATGAGCACCTTTTTCTTTTCTAAAACAAGGAGAATAAGAAGTCATTGTATATGGTAAATCTGCTTTTTGAAGAATTTGGTCTTTGAATTTGCCTATCATAGAGTGTTCGCTTGTACCAATTAAATATAAGTCTTCTCCTTCTATTTTGTACATCATTGCATCCATTTCCTCGAAGCTCATAACACCTGTAACAACGTCGCTTCTAATCATAAATGGAGGAATACAATATGTAAATCCTTTGTTAATCATAAAATCTCTAGCATAAGTAATTACTGCAGAATGAAGTCTTGCTATATCTCCCATTAGATAGTAAAACCCTTGACCTGCTACTCTACGAGCAGAATCTAAATCTATTCCGCATAAATTTTCCATAATTTCTGTGTGATATGGTATTTCGTAATTTGGAACAACAGGTTCTCCATATTTTTGAACTTCTACATTTTCAGTATCATCTTTTCCTATAGGTACAGAATCATCTATAATATTTGGGATTTTCATCATTATATTTTTGATATCATTTGCATACTTTTCTTCTAGTTGTTCATTTTCTTCTAATTGCTTATTTATATCGTTTACTTGCTTTTTTACATTTTCAGCTTCGTCTTTTTTTCCTTCCCTCATAAGCATACCAATTTGGTTACTTAGATTGTTTCTGCTCATTCTAAGTTCGTCACCTTTTAATTTTGTAGTTCTATTTAATTTATCTAATTCTAGAACTTCATCAACTAAGGCAAGTTTGTGGTTTTGAAATTTTTTCTTTATGTTTTCTTTTACCATTTCAGGATTTTCTCTAATTAATTTTATATCTATCATAAAAATCTTCCTTTCAAACATTAAATATATTACAAAGTACTATTACTTTTAAAAATAAGATTTACATATGTCTGTAACTAATTCAAATCTATGCTTTTGTCCAGTAACATTGTCTGATCTTTCTGGGATTATTTCCAAGAACATTTTTTCAGGACGTACCCAAGTCATTGAATCTTCTCTATCATATAAAGGCGAGTATACTACCATTCTTTCCTTTGTTTCGCTATCTAATGCTACATCTTTTACAAAATAATAGTTGCCTTTAAAATGTCTATAAACTTTACCAATTAATACATTTTCCATAAAGTACCTCCTTAAACAAATATGATAACAGTTTACTATAAAATTGTATATTTTGCAAGGAAAAATTGAATAAACACAATTATCAATGAATATAATAATAATAGAAAAAATGGGAGAGATGTGAATGAGTGATAAATATATAGATAAATATATAAAAGAAACGAAAATTTTAGAAAAGAGTAAGGAAGAGACGGACAAGGATTTAATAAGAAGTATAATTAAAACGAAAATTGAATTGGCTAATGCAAATAAAAATTTCGAATATGCAGAAGCAGAGTTAATTGATTGTTATTCATATCAAATTAAATCATTGCAAGCAAAACTAGATTATCTAATAAAAAAAGTTAAGAAAAAGGGATTAGTTTTAGATATGATAAATGCAATTTCTATAGAAGATGCTGTATAAAACAGTTTAAAGATGTTATGGTTTTCCATGGAGATTGGGCTACTTCAGAAGGATAATCTTATTTTCCTTTTTCCATTACAGTTAATTTTGTAAGGGATTTTTTTATAAGGGAATATTTGTCCATAGTACAGCATAATGATTATTGTAGAGTGTATGAAATTTGCACAAAGATAATAATTATAATGGGAGGACGAATAATGGACATAAATGTAACAATAACTTTTTTAGCATGCATTTTAACATTGTTCCTGTTTGGAAGAATTTTAATAATACCATTAAAAACCATATTAAAAATAGTATTTAATTCGTTATTGGGAGGAGTATTAATTTATGTAATTAATTTAATAGGGGCACGGATACGGCTTTCATATAGGATTAAATATATTTACTGCTATATTTGTTGGTATACTTGGAATTCCTGGAGCATTATTATTAATAATTTTAAAAATTTTTTTTGGATAAATTCAAGAAATTTTATCCAGTGTTTTTTTGCTTATAAGACATATAATAAATATAAAATATAGTTATGAAAGTGAGAAAACATATGAAATATAATAAAATGAATGTTAAAGAATTTGATCAAAGAGCAGAAAAAATAGAAAAATGGATAGAGGAAAATGGAGAACTTTATGAATGGGCTAAAGATCCTAATGCATATGAAATGACAGATGTATTTTTAATTGCTGGAGAATATATTTCTGAAGGAAAAAATGCTAACTTAAATGTATTAAAAAGCATATGGGAATTGCGTAAGGGAGATTTTGAAAGATGTGGTATAGAAGAAAATCAATTTGTTTATCAGATATGTAAACAAACATATGATGCTACTATTTCAGGAAGAGCGTTGGTTAATGATGAAGGTTCTCATAATGCGTTAAGTAAGATGGCAGGAGTAGGCTTGTATATAATGCAACAAAGAAGAGAAGAAGATATAGATTATAATAACATAGGGGAGTTAGTTAATTTAATAGAGGATACAAGAAAATTAAAGCAAAGACATCCACAGCTACATGATAATCTTAAATTTGCCAATAATATAAATGTGTTATATAGATTACAGAAATTACATTTGGATGAAAAAAATGCAGTAAAATTAGATGAAGTATATAATAATTATGAAAGAACACAAACAGAAACTAACAGAGATTTTGATGATGAAAGAGAAATGTAAAATATTAATATAGCTGTAATTGAATTAGAAGCTACAAAATATTATAAAATAATAAATATAAGGGTACATTTAAGTGTACCCTTATAAATTTCTATTCAACTGTTACTGATTTTGCAAGGTTTCTTGGTTTATCTACATCTAATCCTTTTTCTTTTGAAATATAGTAAGAAAATAATTGTAGAGGTATTACAGAAACTGCAGGAGATATTAAAGAGTTTACTTCTGGAATTTCTATTACAAAATCAAATCTATCTTTATCTAATTCTTGGTTTGTTATTACAAATGTTTTTGCACCTCTAGTGGCTACTTCTTGTATATTACTAATACTTTTTTCAACTAAATCTTCATTTGTGATTACAGATACAACAGTAACACCATCTTCTATTAATGCGATAGGTCCGTGCTTTAATTCTCCTGAGGCATATCCTTCTGAATGAATGTAAGAAATTTCTTTTAATTTTAAAGAACCTTCTAAAGATACTGCATAATCTGTACCCCTTCCAATAAAGAACATATCCTTTTCAAAAGCAACTTTTTTTGCAATTTCTTTTATTGGTTCCACATTTTTAAGTACTAATTGCATTTTGTTTGGAAGATCAAATATTTCTTGCTTTAGATTTTCTAAAACAGTTAAATCAGCACTTTCCAAAGTTTCTGCCATATATATTCCTAATATTGCAAGCAATACAACTTGACAAGTGTATGCTTTAGTTGAGGCAACTGCTATTTCTGGACCAGCATGAGTGTATATAGTATAGTCTGCTTCCCTCGTTATAGAACTTCCTATAACATTAGATACTGCTAATGTTTTTGCACCTTTTGATTTTGCAAGTTTTAAGGCAGCTATTGTATCAGCAGTTTCACCGGATTGACTAATATATATAGCTAAAGTTTTTTCATTTATTATAGGATTTCTATATCTAAATTCAGATGCAATATCAACTTCAACAGGAATTTGACATAGATGCTCTATTAATGTTTTTGCTACAAGTCCTGCATGCATTGCTGTACCACATGCTACAATATATATTTTATTTAAGCTAGATAAATATTCTTTAGAAAAATGCAAATCGTCAAAGTAGCATTTTTCATTTATTCTAATACGTGAACCAATTGTTTCTCTAATTGATTTAGGTTGCTCGTAAATTTCTTTTAGCATATAGTCTTCATATCCATCTTTTTCTGCAGCAGTAGCATCCCATTCTATATTTTTAATTTCTTTATTTATAGGTTTTAAATTGCTATCATAAAATTCAACACTATTGCTAGTTAATTCTACATATTCTTTATCATTTAGAAGATAGAAATTTTTTGTAAATGATAAAATTGCAGGAATATCTGAACTAATATAATTTTCATTAATACCGTTACCTACTACTAAAGGACTATCTTTTCTTGTTACTATCATTTTATCTGGATATAAATATGATATAACTCCTATTGCATAGCTTCCTCTCAAATGATTACAAGCAGTTTGGACTGCTCTTAAAAATTTCTTATCATCATTTAATATATCTTTAGTAAAGTAATAATGTATTAAGTTTGGTATAACTTCTGTATCAGTTTGAGATAAAAAGTTATAACCATTTTCTGTTAAAAATGTTTTTAAATCATTAAAATTTTCTATAATACCATTGTGAACAACACTAAAAGTTTTACTATTGTCCATATGTGGATGAGAATTTACAATAGAAGGTTTACCATGAGTAGCCCATCTAGTATGAGCAATTCCAACAGTTCCACTTAAAGTATCTATTTCTGGTAATGATTCTAAAGCTTTTACTCTTCCTTTATTTTTAATATTAGAAATATGATTCCCTTCTATAGTTGACAAACCAGCTGAATCATATCCTCTGTATTCTAGTTTTAAAAGGCCATCAATTAATATAGGACTTGCCTTTTTTTGTCCTACGTATCCTACTATTCCGCACATAAATAATTCCTCCATTAAAATATAATTGTAAGGAATTTAAAAGTATAGCTAAATTGCATCATTTTTGTTATAATATTACTATTATTTTTTTATAATGCATAATGAGAATAGCTAAATCCCATAGGGCATCCGCCGAATATTTCGATAAACCCTATCCTCGTCAACAATTTAAAATTGTCCTGGCGCTAAAATAAAACTCCTTTCTAAAAATTTTTTTACTTTTAAATTCTAATACATTATATTACATCATTTTCCAAAAAGTAGCAAGTACAAACATAAAAAAATTAATTAATTTAATAAATTTTTAAGGAGAATATATTATGATATAATATATTACAAAAAATCTAAGATGTGGTGCCTATATAAATCATGTCACAAGAAAATATTCCAAAAGGAGGATTTATGAAAGTTTTAATAATAGAAGATGATAAAATATTATCAAATACAGTAAAACAATGTATAGAGAAAAAATTCAGTGTAGAGCAAGCCTTTGATGGAGAAGAAGGTATATTGTATGCTAGGCAAAATATATATGATGTTATAATATTGGATTTAATGCTGCCAATATTAGATGGATATGAAGTATTGGATAGTTTAAGAAAAGAGAAAATATATACACCGGTACTTATATTGACAGCTAAGGATGGAGTTCAAAATAAAGTAAGAGGATTTAATTTAGGGGCAGATGATTATTTAGTTAAGCCATTTGATAGAGAAGAATTAATTGCAAGATTAGAATCTATGGTAAGAAGAACAAATGGAACATATGTAAATGATACAATAGAATTTAAAGAATTAAAATTAAATTTACAAACAAGACAAGCTACAGTAAATGATATTGCTTTAAATTTACAAGGGAAACAATTTGATGTATTAGAGTATTTAATTAATTACAAAAATACTATAATAACTAAAGACCAAATTTTTGATAAAATTTGGGGATTTAATAGCGATACAACTACTAATGTTGTTGAAGTATATACTAGTGGATTAAGAAAAGAATTGAAAAAAGTGGGATATGAAGAATATCTAAAAACCATTAGAGGTGTAGGGTATATTTGGTCAGATAATTCTTTTTCAAATTAATTAAATTTAAAGTAAGGATGATTTAATATGAATGAGGAAAAATTAATAAAAAAACAATTAATAAAAAATATGATATTGTATTTTATAATATTTACACTTATATTTACCATATTTGGTGCTGTAATATTTAATATATTAAAAAGTTATATATACAAATCTTCAGATTTTGAATTGAAGAATGCGCTAAATTATATAGAAAAGTATAATGTAGTAAATTTTATAGATAGTAAAATACCAGATAATCTAATGGACGAAAAATTAAAAAAGGAAGATTTCAGGGTAAATCCAAGAATTATATATATATTAAGATATGAAAATGGAAATATAAAAAATGAAGATAGTATTGGTAGATTCTATGAGGAATACATACCATACATAAAATTTCAAAAAAATGACTTAAATAATATATATGAAATCCAAGTTAATGGATATTATTATAGGGGAATAAATTATAAAATAGAGAATGAAGATGGACAGAAAGAGTATGTACAACTATTGATAAACGTTGATGCAGAAACAAGTATAATTAATAATTATTTTCACATACTTTCGTTTGCGATAGTTGTAACAATCATAGTAGCATTATTAGCAAGTTATTTGTTGTCAAAGAAGACTCTTAAACCCATAATAGATTCATGGAAAAAACAAACTGAATTTGTACAAAATGCATCACATGAATTAAGGACCCCTCTTACAATAATACAGGCAAAGCAAGAGCTGTTATTACAAGAACCAAATAGCAAAATAATTGATAAATCTGAAGATATAACACTTACTTTAAATGAAGTAAAGAGATTAACAAAGTTAACAAGGGATTTAATGACTTTAGCGAATGCTGATTCTAAGGAAAGTGTAATAAATAAAGAAAATACAGATATAGATAGTTTAATACGAGAAGTTGCAACACCATATGTAGAGTTTGCTAGCTTGGAAAACAAGACAATTAATTTGAATTTAAATTATCAAAAAGAGATAAAAATCGATAGAAATAGAATTCATCAGCTTTTGGTAATTTTATTAGATAATGCTATTAAATATACAGAGGATGGAGATAGTATACAAATAAATACTTATGCAAAGGAAAATAAATTTACATTAGAGGTAAGAGATACAGGTATTGGAATAAGTGATAAAGCAATAAATCATATATTTGATAGATTTTATAGAGAAGATAAAGCAAGATCAAGACAAACTGGAGGAACCGGACTTCGGACTATCAATAGCAAATTTGATAGTAAAATTACATAAAGGAACTATTAAAGCAGTTCATAATAAACCAAAAGGAACAGTGTTTATAATCAAGTTGCCTAAATAAAATGTCATTTGGTGACGAACGAAAAGAGTAGATTTTTACATTAAAATCTATTCTTTTTATTTTTTTTGTGATATAGTATTAATTACAATTTATGGAAACACAAAGGAGAAAAAATGGAATTAGAAAATTTATATAGTAATATATCAAGTGATGGGATTAATAAGATATTCCACAAGGAGGAGAGTATTGATTATTGGTTAAATAATATAGATAAAGATACAAGAATGGGAATTGCAGTATTAGCAAGACCTAACGATAATATAAAATACAAAATACAAGGTATTGAAAATGAACTTAAAAAAATTGAAGAAAATCAGTACTATTATCCTAAAGATAATTTACACACTACTCTTTTTTCTATAATAGTTTCTAAAGAAAATTTTAAATATACACAAAATCAAATTGAAATGTATAACGAAATAATAAATAAAATATTAAAAGAAATAAAAAAATTCAAAATTAATTTTAAAGGAATAATTGCTAGTGATGGGGCGGTTATTGTGAAAGGGTATTATAAAGAAGAATTGGAATATTTTAGAAGAAAATTAAAAAAAGAAATTTTAGAGCACGGATTAGAATTAAATGAAAAATACATAACAAACTCATCACATATAACAATTTCAAGATTTAAGGAAAGTTTGAAAAATAGAGAAAAGTTTATAAAATTTATAGAAGAACATAATAATTATGATTTTGGGGAAGTTGATGTTTCAGAAATAGAACTTACATATCATAGTATGTATGGAGGAAAAAAAGAAATTTTATATAAATATATGTTAGAATAATATAATGTACAAAAATTAGGAGGAATATATGGAATATAATGAAACAATCGCTAAGTTACCTACTTTTTTAATCAGTATGCTAGAAGAACAGTATGGTAAAGAGAATACAAAAAAAATAATAACTGGATACACTAGTAATAGAGTTGTTAGTTTTAGAATAAATACTTTAAAAACTAATGTAGAGGATGTTTTAAATTTATTAAATATAGAAAAAATAGAATATGAACTAGTTCCTTGGAGTAATTCAGCTGTAATTATAAAAAATGTTAAAGAAAAAGAAATACAAGAGTTGGATATATATAAAGAAGGTAAGATATATCTTCAAAATTTATCATCTATGTTACCTCCAATTATACTTGAACCTAAATATAATGCAGATATTTTAGATATGGCTGCAGCTCCTGGTGGAAAGACTACTCAAATGGCAGCTTTATCAGAAAACAAATCTCATATTACGGCGTGTGAAATGAATTCGATTCGTGCAGAACGACTAAAATACAATATAGAAAAGCAAGGGGCTACATGTGTATATTGTATGGTAAAAGATGCAAGAAATATAGATAGTTTTTTTTCTTTTAATCAGATTTTATTAGATGCACCATGTAGTGGAAGCGGTACTTTGGATATAAATAACAAAAAATTAAATGATACATTTACAATGAAATTAATAAATAAATCTCAAAACTCACAATTAGCTTTATTAAAAAAAGCAATTACAATTTTAAAACCTGGAGGAGAAATGGTATATTCTACTTGTTCAATACTTTCATGTGAAAATGAAGAAATCATAAATAAAGTTATAGATGGTAAAAAATATGAGATTATACCTATAGAATTTGAGTCGAAAGAAAGTATACCAATGCTTCCAACAAAAATAGAAGGAACTCTTTGCGTATGTCCAAATAATTTATATGAAGGATTCTTTGTTGCAAAAATAAAAAGAAATTATTAAAAAAATTAGCACTCTCCTATTTACTTTGCTAAAATAATGTATTATAATATTATATGTAATCAGAAAAAGGCACATTCTATATTTAAGATTGTGCTTTTAAAATATTCATAATGCAGGTTAGTTAAGAAATATTATTTAGCTAACAAAAACGATTCAGTGGGAAAGGAGTGGTAATATGAATATTCAAAAGTTTACTCAAAAATCATTGGAGGCTATACAAAATGCACAGAATATAGCAGTTGAAAATCAGAATGCACAAGTAGAGCAAGAACATGTTTTATTGGCATTACTTGAACAAGATAATAGCTTAATAAAAGAATTATTTAAAAAAATGGAAATACCTGAAAGTTTCGAGGAGAAGGTAAGAAATAAAATAGCTAATAAACCAAAAGTTACAGGTGGAGCAAGACCAAATGATGGAATTTATGTATCTCAAGATGTTGATATTATGTTTGCTAAAGCTGAAAATATTGCAAAGGAAATGAAAGATGAATATGTTTCTGTAGAACATATTATGCTTTCTATGTTTGATAATGCAAATAGAGAAGTAAAAGAATTATTTGGAAAATTTAATATAAATAAAAATGATTTTTTAAAAGCTCTATTAAGCGTTAGAGGAAATACCAGAGTAACAACAGATAATCCAGAAGAAACTTATGATGCTTTGAAAAAATATGGACAAGATTTGGTAGAACTAGCACGTAAACAAAAATTGGATCCAGTAATAGGAAGAGATTCAGAAATAAGAAATGTAATAAGAATATTATCAAGAAAAACCAAAAATAATCCTTGCTTAATAGGTGAACCAGGTGTTGGTAAAACTGCTATTGCAGAAGGGCTAGCACTAAGAATATTAAGAGGAGATGTTCCAGAGGGATTAAAGGATTGCACCATATTTTCACTAGATATGGGCTCTTTAGTTGCAGGTGCAAAATATAGAGGAGAATTTGAGGAAAGATTAAAAGCAGTATTACAAGAAATAAAGAAAAGTGAAGGAAAAATAATATTGTTTATAGACGAAATTCATACAATAGTGGGCGCAGGAAAAACAGATGGAGCAATGGATGCAGGTAATTTACTAAAACCAATGCTAGCACGTGGTGAACTACATTGTATAGGTGCTACTACCTTAAATGAATATAGACAATATATAGAAAAGGATCCCGCTCTAGAAAGACGTTTTCAACCAGTTATGGTAGATGAACCAACTGTAGAAGATACAATTTCAATATTAAGGGGATTGAAGGAAAAATATGAATTGTATCATGGAGTAAAAATATCAGATAATAGCTTAATTGCAGCTGCAACATTATCACATAGATATATATCAGACAGATTTTTACCAGATAAAGCAATAGATTTGGTAGATGAGGCATGCGCTATGATAAAAACAGAAATGGAATCAATGCCAACTGAATTAGATGAAGTATCTAGAAAAATTATGCAGTTAGAAATAGAAGAAACTGCTTTAAGTAAGGAAAACGACGAAATGTCTAAACAACGTTTAGCTGATATTCAAAAGGAAAAGGCAGAATTAAAATCAAAATTTGATGGAATGAAAGCAAAATGGGAGAATGAAAAACAGGCAATTGGTAAAGTACAGAAATTACGAGAAGAAATAGACCGTGTAAATTCTCAAATAGAACAAGCAGAAAGAAATTATGAATTGAATAAAGCAGCCGAATTGAAATATGGAAAATTACCAGAATTGCAAAAAGAATTAGAAAAAGAAGAAGAGTTATCAGAAAAAAGTAAAGAGGATGGCTTACTTAGAAATAAAGTAACAGAAGA
Source organism: uncultured Clostridia bacterium (assembly GCA_934178555.1). Taxonomy (GTDB): domain Bacteria; phylum Bacillota; class Clostridia; order TANB77; family CAG-508; genus CAKPQL01. The sequence continues at coordinate 60,485 of CAKPQL010000003.1, read as the reverse complement.
TGAAATTGCAAAAATTATATCAAGATGGACAGGAATACCAGTAGCAAAACTTATGGAGGGAGAAAGAGAAAAAATATTACATCTAGATGAAATACTTCATAAAAGAGTAATTGGACAGGATGAAGCCGTTGAAAAAGTATCTGAAGCAATAATGCGTTCAAGAGCAGGAATAGGAGATCCGCGTAAACCAATAGGCTCATTTATGTTTTTAGGTCCAACTGGTGTTGGTAAAACTGAATTAGCAAAGGCATTAGCAGAGAGTTTATTTGATGATGAACATAATATAGTAAGAATAGATATGTCTGAGTATATGGAAAAGTATTCTGTATCAAGATTAATAGGTGCACCTCCAGGATATGTAGGTTACGAAGAGGGAGGACAATTAACTGAGGCGGTTAGAAGAAAACCATATTCTGTAGTTTTGTTTGATGAAATTGAAAAGGCACACCCTGATGTGTTCAATATATTATTACAAGTATTAGATGATGGACGTATTACGGATTCGCAAGGAAGGACTGTAGATTTTAAAAATACAATAATAATATTAACTTCAAACTTAGGTTCAGATTATATATTAGAAGGAATAGAACAGAGTGGAGAAATTTCAGATGAAGCAAAAAATAAAGTAAGTAATTTGTTAAAACAAAGTTTTAGACCCGAATTTTTAAACCGTTTGGATGAAATAGTATTTTATAAACCATTAAGAAAAGATGAAATTTCAAAAATATTAGATTTATTAATAAAAGATTTGGAAAGAAGACTAGATGATAAACATATAAAATTAGAATTAACTAAAGGTGCAAAAGATTATTTAATAAATAATGGATATGACGAAGTATATGGAGCAAGACCTTTGAAAAGATTTGTCCAAAAGAAATTAGAAACATTAATAGCTAAAAAAATATTAACACAAGAAATATTACCTAATACTACAGTTACAGTAGACTGCAAAGATAATGAACTAGATATATCAAAATAAATAATGAATCAAGATAAAGCAACAAAGAATATGAAGTCATAATTATAATTGCTACGGAATTAGCAGTTTTACAGTTTATTAGAATTAACTTATATAAATATAGAGGCGTTTTTTAACGCCTCTATATTTATATAATATGAAAGACAGAAAATAAAATTTAATAAAATCAAGTTTCCGTATATTTTTTTAAAAATTTACTTGATTAATAAATACATTTTATATATAATAACTTTGTTTATAGTGGAGGTAATTATGTTTTTAAAAAATATATGGACAAATTTTAAAAAATATAGTTTTTTATTGCAGCAGTTAGTAAGTAGGGATTTTAAAGTAAAATATAAAAGGTCTGTTCTTGGAATTGTATGGAGTTTATTGTATCCTGTATTAATGATGATTGTAATGGCTATTATATTTTCTAATTTCTTTAAATTTAGTACACCAGGTGTAAATTATTTAGTGTATCTATTAACTGGTTTAGTAATGTTTAATTATTTTAGTGAGGCATCTAATTTAGCAATGAGTTCAGTTGTAGCTAATTTTGGATTGATTAATAAAGTATATATTCCAAAGTATATATTTCCGCTATCTAAATGTTTATTCATAGGTATAAATTTCTTACTTACATTAATTCCTTTATATATTGTAATATTAGTTACAGGAACGGGAATTAATATTTATCACTTATTATTACCATATGCCTTTATTTGTTTATTTATGTTTACATTAGGAATGGGATTTATATTATCTACAATTTCAGTTTTTTTAAGAGATATGTTTTATATATATGGAATTGTTATTACAATATGGACGTATTTAACTCCAATAATGTATGACATTACAATAATATCACCAGAAATACAACTGCTTTTAAAATGCAATCCGATTTATCATTATATTAATTTCGCTAGAAGAATTATTTTATATAATGAAATGCCTAGTGCTTTTACATTTGCTATATGTGCTATAACATCAATAGTAACACTAATTATAGGAATTGTAGTATTTAAAAAGAATCAGGATAAATTTATTTATTATGTATAGGAGGCAGTATGATAAAAGTTAATAATGTATCCATGAGATTTAATCTTGGAATAGAGAAGAATTTTTCTCTAAAATTATTTTTTATTAATATGTTTAAGAAGGAAAAGAATAAAGAGAATAAAAAAAATAATGATTTTTGGGCTTTAACCGATGTTAATTTTGAAGTAAAAAAAGGTGAGGTAATTGGATTTGTTGGAAGCAATGGGGCTGGAAAATCAACGTTGTTAAAAATAGTAGCAGGAGTTATGAAACCTACTAAAGGAAATATAGAAATATATGGTAATGTATGCCCTATGATAGAATTAGGCGCTGGATTTGATCCTGACCTTACTGCAAGAGAAAATATTTATTTAAATGGAGCAGTATTAGGGTATTCGAAAGAATTTATTGATAAAAAATTTAATGAAATTGTAGATTTTTCTGAATTAATAGATTTCTTAGATGTACCGGTTAGAAATTTCTCGTCAGGAATGGTAGCTAGACTTGCATTTTCTATTTCTACTATAGTAGATCCAGAAATTCTTATAGTAGATGAAATATTATCAGTTGGAGACATTGCATTTCAACAGAAAAGTGAAGAAAAAATGAGAGGAATGATTAAGGGAGGTACTACAGTTTTATATGTATCACATTCATTAGAATCAATAAAATCATTGTGCGATAGAGTAATTTGGCTAGAACATGGAAAAATAAAAATGATTGGAAATGCTGAAGAAGTTTGCAATGAATATGCGAAAAAATATAATACGTAAGTTGTTAATAAAGTAAGGAGAATGAAGATGTTTAAAAAAGTAATAATGTATTATAAGTGTCATGGATTTAGAGAAACGATAAGAATAATAATAAAAAAGATTTTTAAGAAAGACATTTTAAAAAATAAGCAATTAGAAAAGTTTAAAAACTTTGATTTAACTGATGAAAATAAAGATAATTCTAATATTATATTAAAAAGTAAAAAAAGTATATATATATTTGGAACAGTACCATACTTTGATGTTGGAGGAGGACAACGTTCATCACAATTAGCAAAGATCTTTAATAAACTTGGATTTGCGGTATACTATATTTATGCTTACGAATGTACAGAGGGAAATATACCATTGATGTCAATGCCATTAGTAATGCACCAATATATAGATAATGTTGATAAAAAAATAATAGAAGAAAGAGTAAATAAAGATGATATATTTATATTTGAAGCTCCAATATTAAAATTTAAAGAGTTTTTAAATATTGCTAAGAACAAGTCAGCTAAAATTATATATGAGAATATCGATAATTGGGAAACTTCTTTGGGGGAAATGTTCTTTGATGAAGCTACATTAGAAAGTATGTTACAGAATGCTGATATGATTACTGCAACAGCCAAAAAATTAGTTCAGCAAACAGAAATGTATTTAAAAAAATATGGAATAGTAAATAAGAAAGTATATTATCTAGCTAATGCTGTTGATGATGATTTATTCGAACCAAGAAAAGAGTATAAAAAACCTGAAGATTTATATACTAATGAAAAAACTTTAATATATTATGGATCTCTTTGGGGAAATTGGTTTGATTGGGATATAATAAAAAAGGTTGCAGATAGTAGTGCATATATAAGTATCAACTTAATTGGTGATTATAGTGGTATAAGACAAAAAGTAGAAGAAATGCCAAACAATGTTCATTTCTTAGGATTAAAAAAACAAGAAGAGTTGCCTGCATATCTACAATATTCTGATTTTGCAATATTACCATTTAAACAAGGAAGTATTGGGGATTATGTTTCTCCATTAAAAATATTTGAATATATATCAATGAATAAAGAGGTAATTGCAACAGAATTACCAGATATTAATGGATATCCAAATACTTATACAAGTTTAGAATCAGAGGATTGGATAAATCATATTATGAATTCAAAAAACGATGTAAATATATCAGCCAGAGATGAATTTATAAACAAAAATAACTGGTATAGTAGATGCAGTGAAATGCTAGATGTTCTATTTCCAGTAAACAAATGGGAAAAAGATAGTGATGTATATGGTAACATATCTATAGTAGTACTTAACTACAATAATAAAAAAGTTATATTCAAGTGTGTTGATACATTGCTACTAAATAATGAAAGATATAATTATCAAATAGTAATTGTTGACAATAACAGTACAGATGGTTCTTATGAAATTTTAAAAGAAAATTATTCAGATAAAATAACATTAGTAAGAAATAGCAAAAATGGATGCTCTTCAGGAAGAAATTTAGGAGTAGAAAATTCTAAAGGTAAGTATATTGTGTTTTTAGACAGTGACGAATGGATTACAAACAAATATTGGTTAGATAATTATATAGAATTAATGCAAGAGAATGATAAAATTGGTAGTATCGGCTGGGGAGCTGGTTGGTTCAATAGAAAGGGATTTGCATATATGGTTGTTGATTCTTTTGAACATAAATATATGCCACCAAATGCAATTTGTAGGAGTGATATTGGATATTTAGCTACATGTGGATATATTATAAAGAAAGATTTATTTGATAAAATCGAAGGATTTGATTTGAATTATGACCCAACATGTTATGAAGATACAGATTTATCATTAAAAGTAAGAAATGCTGGTCTAGAAATATATTATTCACCACACTTAGGTGTTGGACATTTACCACATCAAACAACTAAAAGTGGTACAGCTGCTCACTATAAATTGATAAGAGAAAAGGGAGAATATTTCTTAAGTAAATGGAAAAAAATTGATCCAAATCTTATATTTAAGTATGTAAAATAGTACAGATAATTTATAAAGCCAAGCGATACAAAGGTATATGAATACTAGGGAGTAATAATGAAAAAAAAATTTGAAAAGATTATATTTGTGATAAAGAAAGATGGAATACTAGTTACAATAAAAAAAACATTCAAATATATAAAAGCAAAATATTTATCAAAAATAAATATATTTAGTTATATAAATGTAAAATTAAATAAAAGGAAATATAAAAATTTATTAGATAATATATTTTTAAATAATAATTTTGATAGAATTATTATTTGGAAAAGTGACTTTGGATGGAATGTTCCATTATTTCAAAGACCACAACATATATCTATAAACCTTGCACGAAAGAGATGCTTAGTATTATATGAAGTAACAACAATGACTGATAATGTAAAACAAATAAAAAAAGTAGAAGATAATTTGTTTTTAGTTAATTTTAACAATCGTGCAATTAAGAAAATGATATTGGAAAAGGTTAGAAATATAAATTTACCACGATACATTCAAATATATTCTACAGATTATAATATGACTATAAGTGAATTAAAACAATATCTTAACGATGGCTATAAAATTATATATGAATATATAGATGATTTAAGTCCACTAATAATTGGAACTAAAGAATTGCCTATAAATATAAAAGAAAAATATGAATATATGTTAAATGACAAAGAAAATGTATTTGTTATAGTAACAGCTGATGAAATACAAAAAGATGTTATTTCAAAAAGAGGAACAGAAAAATTAGCATTTGCATGCAATGGGGTTGATTACAATCATTTTAATATTTTAAATAAAGATTTTAGTTATGATAAAAAATTTTTAGATATTGTAAATGAGAAGAAACCTATAATTGGGTATTATGGTGCACTTGCTAGTTGGTTTGATTATGAAATGGTAAAATATTTGGCAAAAAAAAGACCTGAATATAATATTGTTCTTTTGGGAGTAAAATATGATGATTCTTTTGAAAAATCAAATCTAGGAGGATGTACTAATGTATACTTTTTAGGTTCTAAAAAATATGAAGAGCTACCAAATTATGCAAATTATTTTAATGTATGTACTATACCTTTTTTAATAAATGAGATTACTCAATCTACTTCACCATTAAAATTATTTGAATATATGGCAATGGGAAAGCCAATAGTAACAACGGCGATGAACGAATGCAAAAAATATGAATCAGTAATGATTGCGAAAAACAATGATGAATTTGTAGAACTAGTAGATAAAGCAATCACATTATCTAGTAAAGAAAACAAAGAATATTTTGAACTCTTAAATAAAGAAGCATTAGAAAACACATGGGAAGCTAAAGCAAAAGTGATTATAAATTTGTTAAAAGAAAATGAAAAATAAGGAAATAATATGGATAAAGAAAGCATATTAGGATTTGAAGTTTGTAATACTAATTATAGTGAAATAGTTAGAGAAATATTTAAAGATTTTAGTAATAATATTTCTAATTTTATTGTAAATATAAATCCAGAAATAATAATTAAAAATTATAAAAATAAAGATTTAATTCAAATTTTTAATTCTGAAAAATATCAAATTCCAGATGGGATAGGTATAGTTTATGCGTCAAAAATGTCAAAAGGTAGCATAAATCAAAGAATTACAGGTATAGATTTAATGAATGAAATATGTGTAGAGTCTATAAAATATAATTCTAAAATATTTTTATATGGTTCAAAAATTGGAGTAGCAGATAAAGCAAAAGAAGAACTAGAAAAGAAAATTCATGGTATAAATATAGTTGGAACATGTAATGGCTATGAAAAAGAAGAGATGGTTTTGGAAAGTATAAATAAATCAGGTGCCAATATATTATTTGTTGGATTAGGCAGTCCAAAGCAAGAGCAATTTATTATTAATCATAGAAGTGAACTTAAATCTGTAAAAATATTTATGCCAGTAGGAGGAAGCTTTGATGTTATAAGTAATTCTATAAAAAGAGCTCCAGATTGGATTATAAGATGTAATTTGGAATGGTTATATAGATTAATAAAGCAACCAAGACGTGTTTTTAGGCAACTAAAATTAATAAAATTTATATTTTTAGTGTTAATACATAAAAAAGACGGAGGGAAAAATAATGGATAAAATAAAAGTAATGACAGTATTTGGAACAAGACCAGAAGCAATAAAAATGGCTCCTTTAGTAAAAGAATTAAAATCAAGGGAAGAAATTCAGTGTATTGTGTGTGTTACTGCTCAACACAGACAAATGTTAGATCAAGTGTTGGAAGTATTTAAAATTACTCCAGACTACGATTTAAATATAATGCAACAAGGGCAAACATTAAGTGATATTACAAGTAGAGCATTAAAGGGAATAGAAGAAGTTATAAATAAAGAAAAACCTAACATTGTTTTAGTGCATGGAGATACAACTACTACATTTGCTGGTGCACTAGCAGCATACTATACACAAACAGATATTGGACATGTGGAAGCAGGACTTAGAACTTGGAATAAGTATTCTCCATATCCAGAAGAAATGAATAGACAAATGGTAGGTGTTCTAGCAGATATGCATTTTGCTCCTACAGAGAAGAGTAAACAAAGCTTAATTGCAGAAGGAAAGAATGAAAAAAATATATATGTTACAGGAAATACAGCTATAGATGCTTTAGCAACTACAGTTGATTCAAGTTATTCAAATGAAATATTTGATTGGGTTGGAAACGATAAATTAATACTTGTTACAGCACACAGAAGAGAAAATCTTGGTGAACCAATGAGACATATGTTCAGAGCAATCAAAAGAATTGTTGATGAGTTCCCAGATGTAAAGGTTATATACCCAGTACACTTAAATCCTAAAGTAAAGCAAATTGCAAATGAAATACTAGGCGATGACGAAAAAATAAAATTAATATCTCCACTAGAAGTAATAGATTTTCATAATTTTTTAAATAAATCTTATTTAATCTTGACAGATAGTGGCGGAATTCAAGAAGAAGCACCATCTTTAGGTAAACCTGTATTAGTATTAAGAGATACAACAGAAAGACCTGAAGGAATAGATGCAGGAACTTTAAAACTAGCTGGAACAAATGAAGAAACAATTTATTCTTTGACTAAAGAGTTATTAACAAATAAAGAAATATATGATAGTATGAGTAAAGCATCTAATCCATATGGAGATGGGTATGCAAGCAAAAGAATTGCAGATGCAATAATCCAAAAATATGGAAAGGAGAAACTAAATGAAAAAGTTTAAAATGCCATCAATACTTGTATATGCTTTACCTATGATAATCGTATTTTCAATTGTAATGTTAGCTTATTGGCCAGGAATACTTTCTCCTGATGCCATGGTTCAATGGAATCAAGTACAAACAGGAGAAATTGACAATTGGCATCCAGCATATAGCACTATATATATTTTCCTTTTAACACGAATTTGTAATTCTCCAGCTTTTGTAATAATAATACAATATATATTAATAGCATTCATTTTTGCTTATACATTAACTAGAATAGAAAAATATTATAAAGTAAATAAATTAGTGTTATTTTTTGTATCTTGCCTATTTGCTTTAACACCTCTTAATTTTAATTTTGCAGTAAATATGCTTAAGGATGTATTGTATTCTTTTTGGATACTTTTATTAATAGCTTTTCTAATAGATATAATTAATGACAAAGAATGGTTAAAAAAATGGTATCATTGCTTATTACTTTTTATGGCAGGTTTACTAGTTAGTTTATTTAGACATAACGGTATAATTGTAATTGGAATAATGGCATTAGTTTTAATTTTGATATATAGAAAAGAAAAAAGTATTTATTTCGTTTGCATAGGTTGGATTGCAGCATATTTACTTATGACTAGTGTAGGATTTAAAATATTAAATATCAAAGAAGCTAATTATTCAAACAAGTATGGACCTGTATCACATATTTTGGCAAAAATGTTAAATAATGATAAAGTGGAATTTACTGAAGAAGATATAGAAAATATGAGTGAGTTTGTAGACGTTGAAGAATTAAAAAACACATATAAACTTTATAATATGGATTATAGTATAAGAGCCCAAAAAGTAGAAGCTTTGAAAGAAAATGGAACTGAATATTTAAAAATAGGGTTGCATAAAGCTATACAATATCCACTAGAAGTAGTAAAATACTATATAAAAACAACTTCATTTTTTTATAGCCCAATACCTTTTCTAGAATCTTATGTTGCAGGAATGTTTACAGAGACGGAATTATATATTTATGAAAATGTATATCCTGAGCTAAAGGAAAATTCTAAATTACCTACATTGGTAAAAGAACTAAAAAACATAGAAAATAAATGGCAAACTGGAACGTTAGGTATAATAACAATGAGACCTGCAATATATATGTATTTATCAATAATTGCTATTATTGTATTAATAAAGAAATACAAAGATAAAAAAATTCTATTACTTATTTTACCATCTTTGCTTAATATGTTAAGTTTAGCACCTGCTATGCCAGTGCCATCAACTAGATATGTATATATAACAATGTTAACTTTTTGGGTAGTTGTACCATGGTGTATTTATAAAATATATAGTGATTACAAACATAAAGAAGAAAAAGTAGAAACGGAGAGCTAATTATGGATAAGATAGCGGTATTAATACCTTGTTATAATGAATCAAAAACAATAAGAAAAGTAATTGAAGATTTTAAAAGAGATTTACCAGAAGCTGTTATTTATGTATATGATAATAATTCAACAGACGGAACTGATGAAATTGCAAGGAATGCAGGAGCTATAGTTAGATATGAAAAGAAGCAAGGAAAAGGTAATGTTATAAAAAGAATGTTTAGGGAAATCGATGCAGAATGTTATATAATGACAGATGGAGATGATACGTATCCTTCATCAAGCGCAAGAGAAATGGTAAATTTAGTATTAAATGATAAAGTAGATATGGTAATTGGAGATAGACTTTCGTCTACTTATTTTACAGAAAATAAAAGACCATTTCATAATTTTGGAAACGTTTTAGTTAGAGGATTAATTAATTTTATATACAAGAGTAATATTAGAGATGTTATGACTGGGTATAGAGCATTCAGTTATTGCTTTGTAAAGACTTTCCCTGTATTATCAAAAGGATTTGAAATTGAAACTGAAATGACAATCCATACATTAGACAAAAATTTATTTGCAAAAAATGTAATAATTGAATATCAAGATAGACCAGAGGGAAGTTCTTCAAAACTAAATACGTATTCGGATGGATTTAAAGTGTTAAAAACTATTGTTTCGTTATACAAAAACTATAGACCTTTATCATTTTTTATGTGGTTAGCATTAGTGCTATTTATAATAGGTTCTGGATTCTTGACTCCAGTTATAATAGATTATGTTAAATCAGGACTAGTACCAAAGATTCCGTCATTTATTGCATCAATATTCTTTTATATATGTGCAATACAATCATTCTTTGGTGGCCTAATATTAGATACAGTTAGTAGAAAGTCTAAGCAGGATTTTGAAATGAAGTATACAGAGTATTTAGATAAATTAAAGGAATTAAAAGAAGATGGGGAATAAAATGAATAAATTATTAGAGTTATATAAAAAATACAAAGAAATAATATTATATTTGATATTTGGTGTATTAGCTACAGTTGTAAGTTTAGGAGTAAAATATGCTTTGCTGTTTACAGTATTAGAAGCAAGTAATGCCGTACAATTACAAATAGCAGTAATTATATCATGGGTTGCAGCAGTTTTATTTGCATATTTTACTAATAGAAATTTTGTGTTTGAAAGTAAAAATCAAAATAAATTAAAAGAATTTAGTAGTTTTGTTGTAGCTAGAATTACTACTCTAATTATGGAAATGATTATAATGTGGTTTTTCGTTACATTGCTTGGGCTAAATTCTAATTTATATGTTGTAATATTTACATTAATTTCACAAGTAGTAGTGATTGTAGGAAATTATATTTTAAGTAAATTATTCGTATTTAAAAAGGCAGATAAATAATGAGGCTACTTTTTCAGCAGCCTCATAAATAATCTGCTTTTTTTATATAAAAAAACATACAGCAATTAAATGCTGTATGCTGATGGAGTATGGTTAGAACTATTCAACCATAGATGAAATGATGTTATATGCATCTTCCACCATTTTAGGACTCAATGTTTTTTCAAAAACATCATGGTATCCATCGAGTATCGAGGAATAGCCATATCCCGGTTGCGAGAGTGCAACTTTTGCGATGTTACCGTATTTTTTGATACAGTTTGTAGCAAGTGTTGCAGCAAAGAGTACATACTCGGCATAGGTGTGACACCATACCATCTTGTCGAACTTTTCTCCACTCTTAAAGTGAAAGAAAACATAGTCTGAAACTGTAAGCTGGTCTGCATTTGGGTTGTTTTTTAAATAACCTTTTTCATCATTTTCCACCTCTTTTACAAGGTAGCTAACGCATGAGCAGGCGTTTTCAAAGTCGTCTGCAGCAGTAACCAACTCTACATATGCTTTAGTCTCGCCTGAAACATTAGCAAGAAGATGAACTCGACCGTGATACAACATAACCTGACGCAAGATTTCGATGCCCTTGTCAACTTTCAGATTATTATGCTGAAGAAATTTATCGAGTCTGTCAATGCCAAGAACATTGTGAGATACTTCCGTATCCCAGAATTTTCCTAAGAGTCGATACTGGTCTGCACGACCGTCGTCATGGTGCTCCAAACATGCTAAAAGAAGAAAGTTATCAAGCGACAAATTTTGAGCATTAGCAATTGATACACCAAGACGCATTACATTTTCAATGTGCCGCTTTTTGCCAAGGAGAGGTTCTTCGGCGAAAACTACATCGTACCGATTAGCCTCATGGTAATAAGAAAGAGCGGGATAAATATTAGTCATAGAAGTTTCCTCCAAAAATAAATTTTAGTTAATACTAACATAATTTATTATAGCATAAACAATAAAATTTGCCAAATAATCGATAATGACTTGTAATTCCTACCAATTTAGTAGTATAATAAAAATATTGGAGGAGATAATATGATAGTATCATCAAAGGGAAGATATGCATTAAGAATAATGATAGATTTAGCATTGAACAATAAAGGAACATTTATTTCTTTAAAAGATATTGCTAAAAGACAAGATGTATCAATGAAATATTTAGAGCAAATAGTTGCTTTACTTAATAAAGCGGGGTATCTACAAACAGCTAGAGGAAACAATGGTGGATATAAATTAATAAAGAAACCAGAAGAATACAAAATTGGAGATATTTTAAGGGCTACAGAAGGTGATTTAGCACCAATAATATGTTTATCAGAAGATGGTACATGCAATAAGAAAACAGATTGCGTTACATATTCGTTTTGGGAAGGTTTAGATAAAACAATAAATGATTATGTGGATAGCAAAACTTTGGCAGACTTCTTAAAATAGTAATAGCATAAGGTGGTTTAAGTTGACTATATAGGAAATATATGATATAATTCCTACTTAATTGGTATGAAAACAATAATATATGATAGGAGAATAATTAGATGGATACATTATTAGAAATAAAAGATTTATATGTTAATGCAGGAGAAAAAGAGATATTAAAAGGATTAAATTTAAGAATAAATAAAGGTGAAGTTCATGTTATTATGGGACCAAATGGAGCTGGAAAATCAACACTTGCAAATGTAATATTAAATAATCCAGAATATAGCAAACAAAGTGGAAAAGTAGAGTTTGAAGGAGAAAATATAAATGATTTGACAACAGATAAAATAGCTAAAAAAGGTATTTTTATGTCATTCCAATTACCAGAAGAAATACCAGGTATTACAGGAATGAACTTTTTAAAATATACAAAAAACAAAGTTACAAATCAACCAGTAAAAATATTTGAATTTAAAGAGCAAGTAAATAAATATATAGAAGAGTTAAACATGAATCCAAAATTAGTAGAAAGAGATTTGAATGTTGGATTCTCTGGAGGAGAAAAGAAGAAGAATGAAATATTGCAAATGCTTGTGCTAAATCCTAAATTGGCAATATTGGACGAGACTGATTCAGGCTTAGATGTAGACGCAATAAGGACAGTATCAAAAGGTATTGAAATGTACAAAACAAATGAAAATGCAGTATTAATTATAACTCACAACACTCGTATATTAAAACACTTAAATGTTGACTATGTACATGTTTTAGTAAATGGAAAAATAGTAAAAACAGGAAACAGTGATTTAGCAAAATGTATTGAAGAAGAAGGCTATGAGCAATACAAGTAATATAAGAAAGGCTGGGAAAAAAGTGGCGAATAAAACAATAGTAGAAGATGTAAATCAAAATATATATGATATAAAAAACAAAGACGATTATGAGTTTAAAATGCAAAAAGGTTTAAATAGAGAAATAGTAGAAGAGATATCAACTAAAAAAAATGAGCCTAATTGGATGAAAGAAATAAGACTAAAGGCCTTAGATGTATATAATGAACTAGAATTGCCAACATGGGGACCAGATTTATCAGAACTAAAAATGGAAGATATAGCAACATATGTAAAGCCAAAATCTAAACTTAATTCTAGTTGGGATGATGTTCCGGAAGACATAAAGAAAACATTTGATAATTTAGGAATTCCGGAAGCAGAAAAAAAATCACTTGCTGGTGTGGGGGCTCAATATGATTCTGAGGTTGTATATCATAGTATAAAAGAAGAATTAATTAAACAAGGTGTAGTATATACAGATATGGAAACAGCAGTTAGAGAATATCCAGAGATAGTAAAACAGCATTTCATGAAATGTGTACCTATAAATGACCATAAATTCGTAGCATTACATGCAGCTGTATGGTCTGGAGGTTCTTTTGTATATGTACCTAAAAATGTCAAAGTGGATATTCCACTTCAGTCATATTTTAGATTAAATTCACCAGAGTCAGGTCAATTTGAACATACATTGATTATTGTAGATGAAGGAGCAAGTTTGCACTTTATAGAGGGATGTTCTGCACCAAAATATAATAAAGTTAACTTACATGCAGGCTGTGTAGAATTATATGTAAAAGATAATGCTTATTTACGATATTCTACAATTGAAAACTGGTCAAAAAATATGATGAACTTAAATACAAAAAAAGCTATAGTAGGAAAAAATGCACAAATTGATTGGGTAACAGGATCATTTGGTTCTAAAATATCAATGCTATATCCAATGAGCATTTTAAATGGAGAAGGAGCAAAGACAGAATATACAGGTATTACCTTTGCTGGAGGCGGACAGAATCTAGATACAGGATTTAAAGTAGTACACAATGCACCTAATACATCATCTGTTGTTAATTCAAAATCAATTTCAAAAGATGGAGGAGCATGTACTTATAGAGCTTTGGTTAGAATACAAGAAAATGCAAAAAATTCAAAGTGCAGTGTAAGCTGTGAGTCTTTAATGTTGGATGATATATCAAGATCTGATACAATTCCAGTAAATGATATAAAGACAGATGAAGTTGAATTTTCTCATGAAGCAAAAATAGGAAAGATTAGTGATAAGGAGATATTTTATTTAATGTCTAGAGGTCTATCAGAAGAAGATGCAAAAGCTATGATTGTAAGAGGATTTGCATCACCAATATCTAAAGAACTACCAGTAGAATATGCTGTGGAAATGAATAATTTAATAAATTTGGAATTGGAGGGAAGTATTGGATAATGAATGAATTAAAAGTAAATGAAACACCACTAAGAACATCAAGAAATTTTGGAATAAACAATATAAAATTAACTGATGTAGAACTTCCAACAAATCCGAAGAAATTTGAAACAGTAAGCATACAAACAGAAAATAACCATATAGAAAAGAGTAATGAAAATGTAAAACTAATATATGGAAATGGAACTTTATTAGATAAAAATGTTGTAGAAAATGCTAATAGTAAAATAAAACTATCTATAAATAATAAAGATGAAAACATTAGGATTGCATATAACTTTGATGATGAGAATCTTGAATTAATTAATCAACTAGAAATACAAGCTTTTGAGGATGCTAATATTTTTATAGAATATAAATCTAATACAAATAAAAAATGTTTTCATAATGGAATTATTAATGTTATTGCAAATCCAAATACTAAGATAAATATAATAATTTTTAATTTACTAAATAATTTATCAGATAATTTTGAAGCAATACAAAATAAAATATATGAAAATGCTAGTATTAGTTATACAATAATAGATATAGGTGCTAAAAATAGCGTTTCTAACTATTTTTCTGATATTATAGGAGATAATGCAAGAGATGATTTAAAAACAATTTACTTAGGCATAGAAAACCAATTAAAGGATATAAACTATATAGCAGAATTAAAGGGAAAAAGAACAAGCATAGACATAGATGCACAAGGTGCACTAAAAGGTAGTAGTGTAAAGCATTTTAAGGGTACAATTGATTTTAAGAAGGGATGCAAAAAAGCAAAAGGAAATGAAAATGAATATTGTATGTTACTATCAGACAAAGCAAAATCTGTTGCCTTGCCAATGCTTTTATGTACAGAAGAAGATGTTGAAGGAAACCATAGTACAGCATCTGGAAAAGTAGATAGTAAAGATTTGTTTTATATTATGAGTAGAGGTATAAATTATAGTGATGCGATAAAATTAATTGTAAAAGCAAGATTTAATAAAATATTACAAAGAATATCTGATGAAAAAATAAGAAATGATATTATAGAAGAAATAGATAGGAGATTGGATTAATGGATTATAAAAAGGACTTTCCAATTTTTGAAAATAGGCAAATTAGTTACTTAGATAATGGAGCAACAACACAAAAACCAAGACAAGTTATAGAAAAGATAAATGAGTTTTATGATAAATACAATGCAAATCCTCATAGAGGGGCTTATTCACTAAGTATAGATGCAACAGAAGCATATGAAAATACAAGAATAAAAATTGCAAAATTTATAAATGCAAGACATGCAGAAGAAATTATTTTTTCAAAAAATGCTAGTGAAAGCTTAAATTTAATTGCATATTCTTATGGGTTGGATAATTTAAAAAAAGATGATGAAGTGGTTATTTCAATAATGGAACATCATTCCAATTTAGTGCCATGGCAATATGTAACGAAAAAAACAGATAGCATATTAAAATATATGTATATAAATGATGAATATGAATTAACCAGAGAAGAAATTGAAAAAAAGATAACAGACAAAACGAAAGTTGTTGGCATAACTCATGTTTCAAATGCACTTGGTACAATTAACAATGTAAAAGAAATAATAAAATATGCACATAAGAAAGGGGCAGTAGTAATTGTAGATGCTTCACAAAGCATACCTCATATGAGAATTGATGTACAAGATTTAGATGCGGATTTTTTAGTTTTTTCTGGACACAAAATGCTTGCACCATTAGGAATTGGTGTGCTTTATGGAAAAAGAGAATTACTAAATAAAATGAATCCATTTTTAATGGGTGGAGATATGATTGAATATGTATATGAGCAAAATACTACATTTGCCCCATTACCAAATAAATTTGAAGCGGGAACACAAAATGTGGAGGGTGTTATAGGATTAGGTGCAGCTATAGATTATATAGAAAATATCGGATATGATGAAATAGGTAAAATAGAAGAAGAATTAATGAATTATGCAAGAGAAAATTTAAAGAAATTAGATTTCTTAAAACTATATATGACACCAAATAAAGAAAATCATTCTGCAGTTATTTCTTTTAATATAGAAGGAGTTCATCCTCATGATGTTGCAAGCATTTTAGATGCGGAAGGAGTATGCATAAGGTCAGGAAATCATTGTGCACAACCACTTATGAGATTTTTAAATATTGATTCTACGTGTAGGGCAAGTTTTTATATTTATAATACAAAAGAAGATATAGATAAACTTGTTTTTGCGCTAAAAAAAGCTTATAAAATGTTTGAAAAATATATTTCAAAATAACAATAAAACTGCATTACATGTTGCTATATGTATTAGAAAGGAAATAAAAATGGATAATTTAGATGAATTATATAATGACATAATAATGGAACATAGTATGAATTCATATAATAAGAAAAATATAGATGGCTGTGATTATTGTGAAAAGGGACATAATCCAAATTGTGGTGATGAAATTGAAATAGAAGTAAAGTTAAATGGAAATATAATAGAAGATATGGGATTTACAGGACATGGGTGTGCAATTTCTCAAAGCTCTACTTCTGTTATGATAGACGTTTTAAAAGGAAAAACACTTGAACAAGCAAAAGAAATTATAAAAACATTTATAGAAATGATAAAGAGAGAAACAACAGATGAAGAAGAATTAAAAAAATTAGAAGAAGCTATTGCATTTAAAAATGTATCAAACATGCCGGCAAGAGTAAAATGTGCATTACTTGCTTGGCACACAATGGAGGATTTATTAAATAAAAATGGAAAATAAAAAAGTATTGTTAGGAATGAGTGGGGGAGTTGATAGCTCTGTATCAGCTTTACTATTAAAGGAACAGGGGTATGATGTAATAGGAGCAACACTAGAATTATTTGCTGGAAGCAGTTGCTGTAATATAAATACTTATATTGATGCAAAAAATGTGTGCAATTCTATTGGAATACCACACTTTACATATGATTATAAAAATGAATTTAAAAAGTATGTTATAAATGATTTTATAAATTGTTATGCAAATTGTAAAACTCCTAATCCATGTATTGAATGTAATAAATATATGAAATTTGGTTTAATGCGCGAAAAGGCAAAAGAATTAGGTTGCAATTATATAGCAACAGGTCATTATGCTAAAACAGAATATAGTACTGATTATAAAAGATGGGTATTAAAAAAATCAAATGCAGGCAAAAAGGATCAAAGTTATGTTTTGTGGAATATACCAAAAGACTTAATAGAACATATATTATTTCCACTAGCAGAGTTTGAAAACAAAGAACAAATAAGAGAAATTGCAAGAAATAATAATTTAAAAGTCGCAAATAAACCAGATAGTGAAGATATTTGCTTTGTGCCAGATGGTAATTATAAAAAATTTTTAGAAAATAATTCGGACTTAAAACCAACTAAAGGAAATATTGTAAACAAAGATGGAAAAGTTTTAGGAAAGCATAATGGATTATATAACTATACAATTGGACAAAGAAAAGGATTAGGTATTTCATATAAAGAACCGTTATTTGTAATAGGTTTTAATAAAGAAAAAAATGAAGTAATAGTTGGAGAAAAACAAGACATCTATAAGACAGAAATGTTTGTAAATGAGATAAATTTATTGCTAATAGATGAGTTAAAGGAAAAAATGAATGTTACTGTAAAAACAAGATATTCAAGTGTAGAAGAAAAAGCAACAATAGAATTAATTGAAAAAGATTTAATAAAGGTAGTATTTGATAATCCAGTGGCAAGAATTACACCAGGTCAGTCTGCAGTATTTTATGTAGAAGATATAGTATTGGGTGGAGGAAAAATAATATATTAAGAAAGAAGGAACAAAAATGAGAAAATTATTTACATCAGAAAGTGTAACAGAAGGACATCCAGATAAATTATGTGATTACATATCAGATAGTGTTTTAGATGCATACTTAGAAAAAGATAAAAATGCAAGAGTGGCTTGCGAAACAGTTGCAGGAAAAGGAGAAATAATAGTAACAGGAGAAATAAGTTCTACTGCAGAAGAAATAGATATTGAAAACATAGTAAGACAAGCTATAAAAGATATTGGATATGATAATGCTAATCAAGATATAGATTATAGAACTTGTAAAGTGCATATTAATATATCAAAACAATCTCCAGATATTGCTTTAGGAGTAAACAAATCATTAGAAGAAAAGGATGGAGAAAATGTAATTTCAGAAGGTGCTGGAGACCAAGGAATAATGTTTGGTTTTGCTTGTGATGAAACTGAAAACTTAATGCCAATGCCAATTTATTTAGCACATGCTTTAGCAAAAAAATTAACAGAAGTTAGAAAACAAAAAATAATTGATTATTTGAGACCAGATGGAAAAACTCAAGTAACAGTAGAATACGAAGATGATAAACCAGTAAGAATACATACTATAGTTGTATCTGCAGAACATAATGAAGATGTTGATTTAGAAGTGCTAAAAAAAGATATAAAAGAAAAAGTTATAAATGAAGTGATACCAAGTAACTTATTAGATGAAAACACAAAATATTATATAAATCCAACAGGTAGATTTGTTATAGGTGGTCCACTAGGTGATAGTGGTTTAACAGGAAGAAAAATAATAGTAGATACATATGGTGGATATGCAAGACATGGAGGAGGAGCTTTCTCTGGAAAAGATGCAACAAAAGTAGATAGATCAGCATCATATATGGCAAGACATTTAGCCAAAAACATTGTAGCAAATGGATGGGCAAAAAAATGTGAAATACAATTATCTTATGCAATAGGAGTTGCAAAGCCAATATCAATTTTTGTAGAAACATTTGGAACAGCTATAATACCAGAAAGTGAAATAGTAGAAAAATTGTATAGTAAATTTGATTTAACTCCAAGAGGAATTATAAATTATTTAGATTTACAGAAACCTATTTATAAAAAAACTACGAATTATGGTCACTTTGGGAAAGAAAATTTAACATGGGAAAAAGTAATTAAACTATAATATTAATAGAATAATGGTAAAAATTTATATATGTGAAGTAATTCAATAAAAATAAATAAAAAAATAGGAGTAATATAATGTTAAATCAATTTTCAAGAACAGAACTATTAATTGGTAAAGATGGATTAGATAAATTAAGTAAAGTAAAAGTAGCAATATTTGGAATAGGTGGAGTAGGTTCATTTGTTGCAGAAGGATTAGTAAGAGCTGGCGTAAAAAAATTTATATTAATAGATGATGATAAAGTTTGTTTAACTAATTTAAACAGACAAATTCATGCTACAAGAAAAACAATAGGAAAGTACAAAGTAGATATAATGGCAGAAAGAATATTAGAAATTAATCCGGATGCTAAAGTCGAAACATATAAAGAGTTTTATATGCCAAATTCAGAGAAAAACATATTAGATAATGATGTAAATTATATAATAGATGCAGTAGATACAGTAACTGCTAAAATAGAATTAGTAATGCAGGCAAATGCATTGAACATACCGATAATATCTGCAATGGGAACTGGAAATAAGCTAGACCCAACGAGATTTGAAGTTACAGATATATATAAAACAAGCGTGTGTCCACTTGCAAAAGTAATGAGAAAAGAACTAAGAGCAAGAGGAATAGAAAAATTAAAAGTAGTATATTCAAAAGAAGAACCAATAAAACCATATGAGCAAACAGAAAATACTTGTAAAACACACTGCATATGCCCACCAGGAACGAAAAGAAAATGCACAATAAAAAATCAAATTCCAGGTAGTATATCATTTGTACCATCAGTTGCTGGATTAATTATTGCAGGAGAAGTTATTAAAGATATCATAAATGATAAAATTGCTAAATAAACATAGAAAAGTATATTGGAGGAAAATATGTTTAAATTACATTCAGAATATACTCCAACAGGAGATCAACCACAAGCAATTGAATATTTGAGTAATGGAATAAAACAAGGCAAAAAATTTCAAACATTATTAGGTGTTACAGGTTCCCGGAAAGACCTTTACAATAGCAAATGTAATACAAAAAGTGCAAAAACCAACACTTATTTTAGCACACAATAAAACACTTGCAGGGCAACTTTATTCAGAATTTAAGGAATTCTTTCCAGAAAACCAAGTTGAATATTTTGTCTCTTATTATGACTATTATCAGCCAGAAGCATATATTGCAAAATCTGATACTTATATAGAAAAAGATGCATCCATTAATGATGAAATAGATAAGTTGCGCCATTCGGCAACTGCTGCTTTGTTTGAAACAAAGAATGTAATAGTAGTAGCATCTGTTTCTTGCATATATGGTTTAGGAGATCCTATAGACTATGAAAATTTAATAATATCTTTGCGTCCTGGAATGGAAAAAAGTAGAGATGAGGTACTAAAAAAATTAGTAAAAATGCAATATACAAGAAATGAGATGGACTTTAAAAGAGGTACTTTTAGGGCAAAGGGAGATATAGTTGAAATATACCCATCTGGGGAAAATGAAAAAGCAATAAGAGTAGAATTTTTTGGAGATGAAATAGATAAAATATCTGAAATAAACCCATTAACAGGAAAAACCATAGGAACAAGAAACCATGTAATGATTTTCCCAAATTCACATTATGTTACAACAGATGAAAAAAGAGATAAAGCAATAGAAACAATAGAAAAAGAAATGGAAGAAAGAGTTGAATATTTTAAATCTCAAAATAAATTTATAGAAGCACAAAGAATAGAGGAAAGAACTAATTTTGATATAGAGATGCTAAAAGAAACCGGATTTTGCCAAGGAATAGAAAATTATTCAAGGCATATTAGTGGAAGACCAGCAGGAAGTCCACCATTTACATTATTTGATTATTTTCCAGACGATTTCTTGTTAGTAGTAGACGAATCACATGTTACACTTCCACAAGTTAAGGGAATGTATAATGGAGATAGGGCAAGAAAAGATTCACTTGTAAACTATGGTTTTAGGTTACCATCAGCATATGATAATAGGCCATTAAAATTTGAAGAATTCGAAGAAAGAATTAATCAATGTATATTTGTTAGTGCAACTCCTGCAGAATATGAAAGGGAACATTCAAAAGGAGAAATAGTAGAGCAAATAATAAGACCAACAGGGCTATTAGATCCAAAAATAGAGGTAAAACCAATAGAAAATCAAATAGATGATTTGATAATAGAAATAAGAAAAAGAGTAGAAAAAAATGAAAGAGTTTTAGTAACAACATTAACTAAAAAAATGGCAGAAGATTTAACAGCATATTTAAAAAACATAGATATAAAAGTAAACTATATGCATTCTGATATAAAAGCACTAGAAAGAATGGAAATAATAAGAAACTTAAGACTTCGGAGAGTTTGATGTTCTAGTTGGAATAAACTTGCTAAGAGAAGGGTTAGATATTCCAGAGGTATCTTTAGTTGCAATATTAGATGCAGATAAGGAAGGCTTTCTTCGTTCAGAAAGGTCACTAATACAAACAATAGGACGTGCTGCAAGAAATGCAGATGGGAAAGTTATAATGTATGCAGATGAATTAACAGAATCTATGGAAAAAGCAATAACAGAAACAAATAGAAGAAGACAAATACAAGAGCAATACAACAAAGAACACAACATAACACCACAAACAATAAAAAAATCTATAAGAGATACAATAAAAGCTACTGTGGTTGAAGATGTACAATCAAAATATGATATAGAAGAAGGAGAAACTATAGAAAGTATAATAAATAAGTTAACAGATGAAATGCTAAAACATGCAAGTCAAATGGAATTCGAAAAGGCAGCAGAATTAAGAGATAAAATAAAAGAATTAGAAAAATTGTTGTAGACATAGATTTAAATTACTTTTAATTCGCTTTTATACTTTTAATAGTATTTGATATTAGTTTTTTTACAATTTGAATATATAATTCAAGGAGGAATTAAAATGCAAAAGATACTTGTAGCAACAACAAACAAAGGAAAATTACGAGAAATAAAGGAAATATTAAAAGATTATGAAATAATTTCTTTAGATGATATAAACTGTAAAATAGATGTAATAGAAGATAGAACAACATTTAAAGAAAATGCATTAAAAAAAGCAAAAGAAATATCAAAAGCTACTCAAATGAATTGTATAGCAGATGATAGTGGCTTATGTATAGACGAATTCAATGGATGGCCAGGCATAATGACAGCAAGGTGTTTAGGAGAAAATGTAACTTGGGAAGAAAAAAATAAATATATATTAGAAAGAATGAAAGAATTACCAAAAGAAAAGAGAGTTGCAAGACATTGTGTAAGTATGGCATATGTAGAACCAAATGGAAAAGAGATAGTAGTACAGGCTGAAAATGTAGGGCATATTGCTAAGAGTCCAAGAGGACAGAATGGATTTGGATTTGATGTAATATTTGAGTTAGATGATGGAAGAACACAAGCAGAATTATCATCAGAAGAAAAAAATGCAATAAGTAGTAGACGAAAGGCTTTAGAAATGCTAAGACAAAAAATGATGTAATAATTTATGAATAATCCAAAAGGAGGAAATAAAAATGAGAAAAATAATAGCTGTATTTTTAACATTTATAATAATAATGGGAATTATTTTTTTTATAGCAAATAAAACTAATACCTCTACTAATAATTCAACTGAAAAAATAACAGTTGTTACAAGTTTATTCCCAGAATATGATTTCGTAAAACAAATAGGAAAAGAAAAGGTAAATGTAAAAATATTACTTCCACCAGGAACAGAAAGTCATACGTATGAGCCAACTCCAAAAGATATAATAAATATAAATGAGGCAAATATGTTTATATATACTAGCGATGATATGGAGCCATGGGCTACAAAAATAGCCAATAGTATAGATTCAGATACTAAAATATTGCAAGCGGCAGATAATATAGGACTAATAGAAATAGAACATAATCATAGTGAGGATGAAGACGAACACGATGAGGCTCATAAATATGATGCACATGCGTGGCTAGACCCAATTAATTCAATAAAAATGATAAATAATATAACAGATAAGTTATGTGAGGTATCTCCAGAAAATGCAGAATATTTTAGAAAAAATGCAGAAGAATATATAAAAGAATTAGAGGAGCTAGATAGTCAAATAAAGAAAACAGTAGATAGTTCGAAAAGAAATAAATTGGTATTTGGTGGAGAATTTGCATATATCTATTTTATAAAAAGATATGGCTTAGAATACGCAACAGCATATGACGGATGCGGCGAAGGTGCAGAGCCAAGTGTAGCAAAAATAAAAGAAATAGTAGATACAATAAACAATGAAAAAATACCAGTTATATTTTATCAAGAATTGTCAGAAGGAAAGGTTGCAAATATGATAGCAAATGAAACAAATGCAAAAGCATTGGTTTTCCATACAGCACATAATGTAACAGCTGAGGATTTAGAAAATGGTGTAACATATTTGTCTATAATGAAACAGAATTTGAAAAATATAAAAGAAGCATTAAATTAGTTACTGTATTTTCTCCTACTTTTTAATAATTTAGAAACATTAGTAGTAATTAAATTTAAAAAATATATTGTATAATAATTTACAATTGGTATATAATCTATCTATGATATTTTGAAAGGAGAGATATGTATTATGAGTAAATTAAGAGTAGTACAATATGGTGTAGGCAAAATGTCATTATACACAATGCGTTATGTATATGAAAAAGGAGGAGAAATTGTTGGAGCAATAGATATAAATCCAGCAGTTATCGGAAAAGACATAGGAGACATACTTGGAACAGAAAAGAAAAATGTAACAGTAGTATCAACAAAAGATGCAAGAGCTATGCTAGAAAGCACAAGACCAGATATTTGTATAGTTACAACAATGAGCTTATTTAATGACTTAAAAGAGCCATTAATGTTATGTGCAGAACTTGGAATAAATGCTATAACAACTTGTGAAGAGGCATTTTATCCAATAAATTCAAATCCAGAATTAACTAATAAAATAGATGAATTAGCAAAGAAAAATAATTGTACAATTACAGGAAGCGGATATCAAGATATATATTGGGGACAACTTATAACAAGCGTTGCTGCATCAACACATAAAATAACAAAAATAAAAGGTAGTTCAAGCTATAATGTAGAAGAATACGGAATAGCATTAGCAGAGGCACATGGAGCAGGTTTAACTCTAAAAGATTTTGAAGAAAAAATCGCATCTGCAGATAACATAAGCGAAGCAGAAAGACAAAAATTAATAAATGCAGGAGAATTTTTACCATCATATATGTGGAATGTAAATGGTTGGTTATGCTCAAAATTAGGACTAACACCAATTAGTCAAACACAAAAATGCGTACCACAAACACACACAGAAGATATATTCTCATCAACATTGAATATGACAGTTAAAGCAGGAGATGCAACAGGAATGAGTGCAGTTGTAACAACAAAAACTAAAGAGGGAATAGAAATAGAATCAGAGTGTATTGGAAAAGTATATTCAAAAGATGATTATGATAAAAATGAGTGGACAATAGAAGGAGAGCCAACAACAACATTGGTAATAGCAAGACCAAATACAGTAGAATTAACATGTGCAACAATAGTAAATAGAATACCAGATGTAATAAAATCTGCACCTGGATATGTTACAACAGAAAAATTTGGAGATTTAGAATACAGAACGAAATCATTAGATGAGTATATAAAATAATCAAAAAAGCCAAACAACAAAATCTCGTTGTTTGGCTTTTTTGATTAAGGAATAGGCTCAAATCTAAACGTAGTTATTCCATCACAAAAGATGATGGAGCAGTTAAGGTGATACTTATTTTTTGCATATGTAATAAGAGCTATAATATCACTATAACCAGAAGCGTTAAGATTTGTGTTACGACAAACGTCAATTAAATGGAGCTTTTTCCAAAAAGAGACCTTTGATGTAAACCGAAATTTTAATTTGCGTTTGAACATATATTTTCCTCCTAAAATTTAATAAATATATTATATCATAAAAATAGGCAAATATCAAAAGTATAAAGAAATGAAAGTTTGACAAATTAGCATAAGTGAAATATAATAAATATGTAATTTAATATGGGGGCGAATTTTTTGTTTCGTCCTCTTTTTTTTCTAAAAGTTAATTCTAAAAAATTCCAATATAAAAAATAGATAATTATGTTATTATGCCAAATCATGTACATATGATTTGTATTATTCAAGAAAGTAACAAAAGGTCGTCGAGGACGCCGACCCCTACAAATGCACAAATACCATTTTTGATATCCACTTTTAAAAGATTAATAAATAAAGAATGTAATAAAGCCATATGGCAAAGAAATTATTATGAACATGTAATAAGGAATGAGAAGGAATATTTAAAAATATTAGAATATATAGAAAATAATCCATTTAATTGGGGCAATGACAAATATTTTTTAGAATAGAGGTGATTAAAATTAATATATTAGAACTAATATATCCTACAACTTGTGGCATGTGTGAAAAAATATGTAATTCATATATTTGCAATAAATGTAAATTAAGATTAAATAAGTTATTAAAATTAAATACCATAAAATATAAAGACAAATATTTTGATTCCCATACATATTTATTTAAGTATGAGGAGGGCATTAGGGAAAAAATATTACAATATAAATTTAATGAAAAGTCTTATTTATATAAATTTTTTTCGGAAATTATAATAAATAATTGTAATTTAAAAAACAACTATGATATAATACTACCAGTTCCAATACATAAGAAAAGGAAATTGAAGAGAGGATATAACCAATCAGAACTAATAGCAAAAGAATTAGCAAAAAAATTTAATATAGAATATTATAATAACATATTAGTAAAAGAGGTTAATAATTTACCGCAAAGTACTCTAAATAAAACTCAAAGAATAAAGAATGTATTAGGAATATATAAAATAACAAATTCACAAAAGATAGAAAACAAGAGTATATTGTTAATAGATGACATTTATACAACCGGAAGTACAGTAAATGAATGTGCCAAAATATTAAAACAGTGTGGAGTACAAAAAATAGATGTTTTAACATTGGCAAAAGATTAAATAATAACAAATATATTCGCGTAATATATAATAACCCAGTTATAAGGAGGAAATAAAAATGGACAATACAATTGCTATAGTAATGGCAGCAGGAAAAGGAACAAGAATGAAATCTAAAAAATCAAAATTAGTACATCAAATTTATGGAAAAGAACTTGTAAAAAGAGCAGTAGAAAATGCTAAAAAAGCAGGAATTGATGAAGTAATAGCGGTAGTAGGATATCAAAAAGAGCAAGTTCAAGCAGTTTTGGGAGATACAGTAAAATATGCATATCAAGAGGAAATGCTTGGAACTGGTCATGCAGTAATGCAGGCTAAAGAATATTTAAAAGGAAAACAGGGAAAGGTTGTAATTTTAAATGGAGATGTTCCAATATTAAGACCAACAACAATAAAAAGTTTAATAGAAAAAAGTATAGAAAGAAAAGAATATGCTACACTATTAACAGCAATATATGACAACCCATATGGATATGGAAGAATTATTCGTGATGAAGGTGGAAATGTAAAAGCAATAGTAGAAGAGAAAGATGCAACAGAAATACAAAGAGAAATTAAAGAAATAAATTCAGGAATTTATTGTTTTGACATTGTAGAATTGTTAAAAGCATTAGACGAGATTACACCAAATAATTCTCAAGGAGAATATTATTTAACAGATGTAATAAAAATAATGAATGATAAAGGGTTAAAAACTGGTGCTGTAATAGTTGAAGACAATACAGAAATATTAGGTGTAAATGACAAAGTGCAATTAGAGTTATTAACAAGAGTATTAAGATTAAGAATAAATACAGAGCATATGAGAAATGGTGTAACAATAGAAGATATAAATACTGCATACATTTATGATGATGTAGAGATAGGACCAGATACAGTAATACACCCAAATACAACTATAAAATCAGGAGTAAAGATTGGAGAAGATTGTGAAATAGGACCAAATGCGTATATAAGAGAAGGGTGTGAATTAGCAAATAAAGTAAAAATAGGAAGCTTTGTAGAAATAAAGAAAGCAAAAATCGCAGAGGGAACAAAAGTACCACATTTATCTTATATGGGAGATTGCGAAATTGGTGCAAAAACAAACATTGGTTGCGGAACAATTACATGTAATTATGATGGATTTAACAAGAGTAAGACAATAATAGGAGATAACTCATTTATAGGTTCAAATACAAATTTAGTAGCACCAGTAACATTAGGAAATAATACTTTTGTTGCAGCAGGTTCTACAATAACAGATGATGTTCCAGATTATGCATTAGCAATAGCAAGACAAAGACAAACAAACAAAGAAGATTGGAATAAAAAATAAAATTTTTAAAATAAAGGGACAGTCCTAAAAGTTCTTTTAAATGTGAACTTTTAAGGCTGTCCTAATTTATTATTTTTCTAAATTCATTAATCTTTCATCTATTGATTTTATCATTTCATTAAATTTTGTAAGTTTTTGTTTTTCTTCTTCTACTTTTGCTGCAGGAGCTTTGGCAACAAATCCTGGGTTAGAAAGCATTTTATCTGTTTTTTCTTTCTCAATTAAAATTTTTGATTTTTCTTTTTCTAATCTTTCTATTTCTTCTTTTATATCAACTAAATCTTCGAATGGTATAAATATTTCCATTTTTGATGTTACTATGTTAACTGCATTTTGTGGTATATCAGTTTTTTCAGGAATAATTTTTATATTGTCTGCAAATCCTAATTTTTTAATGAATGAATCAGATTTTTCTATTAAATCTTTAAATTCTTTCGTTATAAATATCAATGTAGATTTTTTTGATGGATGAACATTCATTTTTGTACGAATATTTCTTATTCCAGTTATAACTTCTTTTATTTGTTCAATATCTTCTTCTTCTTTAAAAAAGTTTAAATCCTCTTTATATATAGGATATTCTGCTATCATAATACTTTCAGTATCATTATATAATTCTTTATATATTTTCTCTGTAACAAATGGCATAAAAGGATGTAATAGTTTTAGAGAATCACATAAAACTTTATTTAATATATATTGTGCTGTTCTTCTCGTACTATTTTCTTTATCATATAATCTTGGTTTAACTATTTCTATATACCAATCACAGAATTCATCCCATATAAAATTATATATTTTTTCTAAAGCTATTCCTAAATCAAAGTTTTCTAAGTTTGTATTTACTTCTTTACATAAATTGTTTAACTTAGATAATATCCATTTGTCTTCATAGCATAGATTATTTCTATCAAGAGGTTCTGGTTTGTAATCTTCTAAATTCATTAGAACAAATTTTGCAGCATTCCATATTTTATTGGCAAAGTTACCAGCTGATTCTAATTTTTCTGGCATATATCTTATATCATTTCCAGGAGATGTACCTAATACTAAAGAAAATCTTAATGCATCTGTTCCATATTTATCTATAATTTCTAGTGGGTCAATTCCGTTTCCTAAACTTTTTGACATTTTTCTTCCTTGGCTATCTCTTACTATACCATGAATAAATACTGTATCAAAAGGAATTTCTCCCATATGCTCTAATCCTGAGAAAATCATTCTTGCTACCCAGAAAAATATTATGTCATATCCTGTTACTAATACATTTGTAGGGTAAAATGTTTTTAAATCTTCAGTTTGTTCTGGCCAACCCAATGTTGAAAATGGCCATAATGCAGAGCTAAACCAAGTATCCAAAGTATCTTCATCTTGGTAAATATTTGAACTTCCACATTTTGTACATTTATTAGGAAATTCTTCTGATACCATTATTTCTCCACAGTCTTTACAATAATATGCTGGTATCCTATGCCCCCACCATAACTGACGAGAGATACACCAATCTTGTATATTTTCCATCCAGTTAAAATATATTTTATCAAATCTTTCTGGTACAAATTTTATTTTTCCATTTTTTACGGCTTCAATTGCAGGTTCAGCCAAAGGTTTCATTTTAACGAACCATTGCTCTGAGATTTTAGGTTCTACAGTATTATGACATCTATAACATTTTCCAACATTGTGATTATAGTCTTCTATTTTTACTAAAGCACCCAATTCTTCTAGTTTTTTTACTATTAATTTTCTTGCTTCATACATATCTAGCCCATTATATTCTGGAACCAAATTAGTCATTTTCCAGTTTTCATCAAAAACTTCTATAATTTCTAGATTGTGTCTTAAACCTGCTTGATAGTCATTTGGATCATGAGCTGGTGTGATTTTTACACAACCTGTACCAAATTCTTTTTCTACAAATTCATCTGCGATAATAGGGATTTCTTTATTCATAATAGGTAAGATACATGTTTTTCCTATTATATCTTTATATCTTTCATCAGATGGATGAACAGCAACAGCTGTATCACCAAGCATTGTTTCTGGTCTTGTTGTAGCTACTGTTATATATTTATCTGTGCCAGTAATTTTATATCTAATATGCCATAAATGAGTTGGTTCTTCTTCATATTCAACTTCTGCATCAGAGATAGAAGTATTACAATATGGACACCAATTTATCATTCTTTTTCCTTTATAAATTAATCCTTTTTCATATAATTTTATAAATACATGTTTTACTGCTTCTGATAAACCTTCATCCATAGTAAAACGCTCATGATTCCAGTCACATGATGCACCTAATTTTTTTAATTGGTTAGTTATTGTTCCACCAAATTCTTTTTTCCATTCCCAAGCTTTTTCCAAAAATCCATCTCTGCCTAAATCTTCTTTAGATAATCCTTCTTTTTTTAATTTTTCAACTATTTTAGCTTCTGTTGCTATGGCTGCATGGTCTGTTCCTGGTACCCACAAAGTATTGTATCCACACATTCTTTTATATCTTATAAGAATATCTTGTAAAGTTTCATCTAATGCATGACCCATATGAAGTTTACCTGTTATATTTGGTGGTGGCATAACAATAGAATATGAACCCTTTTCTTTATTTCCACTTGGTTTAAAGTAGTTCTTATCCAACCAATCTTTATAAATTTTGTCTTCAAAGTCTTTGGGATTAAATTTGTCATTTAACTTGTGCTCGCATTCATTACACATATAGATTACCTCCTATATTTTTAGGTGGATAATGTGAAATTAAAAACCTCTACCCAATATATAAGGGCAGAGGTTTCTCCACGGTACCACCTTAATTTATTATAAATTATTTTATAATATCTTAAAAAAGCTTTTAACGTTGCTAAAACGAATATAGTTACTTATTTATTCACTATATCAACTCCAAAGCTACCTTCAGTTTATTCTAATCTTAAGAAGTTTACAGCCCACGACTTCTTTTCTCTATAAAGCAGAAATAAACTTACTCCTCTTTTTCACAGTTTTTTTACTTATTGCTAAATATCATATCATAGATAAATGTAAAACACAATAACCAATTTATATTTTTTACACCTTTTATGTCTCAATGAGTAATGAATAATATGAAAATAATTGGAAATAATAACAAAAAATGGAGGGATGTTATGAAAGAATTTTTAAGTATAGAAAAAGTAGAAGCGTTAGAAGTATTAGACTCTAGAGGAAATCCGACAGTGCAAGTAGAAGTTATTACAGAAAATGGATTTTCTGGGATTGCTTTAGTTCCATCTGGTGCTTCTACTGGAAGTTTTGAGGCTGTAGAACTTAGAGATAATGATAATGAATTTATGGGAAAAGGTGTAAAAATAGCTGTTAGCAATGTAAATACAAAAATAGCACATAAATTAGAAAATATGAATGTATATAATCAAAGGCAGATAGATAAAACATTGATAGAATTAGATGGAACGCCAAACAAAGGTAATTTAGGTGCAAATGCAACTTTAGCTGTTTCGTTAGCGGTAGCCAAGGCTGCTGCACAATCATTAGGTATGAGCTTATACAACTATATAGGAGGCATAAATGCAAATGAATTACCTGTACCTATGATGAATATTTTAAATGGAGGAAAACATTCAGATAATAATATAAATATACAAGAGTTTATGATAATGCCAGTTGGTAATAAAACATTTAAAGAAAGAATAAGAATTGGAACAGAAGTATATCATACATTAAAAAAAGTATTAAAGGAAAAAGGATATTCTGTTGCTGTTGGAGATGAAGGAGGATTTGCACCAAATTTAAATAATGAAGAAGAGGCAATAGAGTGCATAGTGGAGGCAATTAAAAGAGCTGGATATAAGCCAAAGGAAGATGTATGCATTGCATTAGATATTGCTAGCACAGAAATGTATGAAGAAGCTAAAAAAATTGGAAAAGATGGATATTATTTCTGGAAAACTAATATTTTAAAAACAAATGATGAGATGATAGAATATTTAGAAAATTTAGTAAGCAAATATCCAATAATATCAATAGAAGATGGACTTGCAGAAGAGGATTGGGAGTCTTGGCAAAAATTAACACAAAAGTTAGGAAACCAAATACAATTGGTAGGAGATGATTTATTTGTAACAAATTACTCAAGATTACAAAAAGGAATTGAAAAAAATGTTGCTAATTGCATTCTTATAAAACCAAATCAAATAGGTACTTTAACAGAAACACTAGATACAATAGAATTAGCAAAAAAGAATGGATATAAAACAATAATTTCACATCGCTCAGGGGAAACAGAAGATACGACAATAGCAGATTTAGCAGTTGCTATAAATGCTGGACAAATAAAAACAGGAGCACCATGTAGAACAGATAGAGTTGCTAAATATAATAGATTGTTAAATATAGAGAATGAACAAAAAGAAGCACTATAAAAGTGCTTCCCTTTGTCTAACAATTAGAATTTGACCAAATTTCATCAAGAACAGGAGCGAGTTTTTTTACTAAGTCGCTCTGGGGTTTGGAGTTGTACTTTTGAGTTAAGATAATCATCAAATATTCTCCGTTTTCGGAATATACTATTGCACAGTCATGTGCAGCACCATATTTGTTTGACCAACCGCTTTTGTGAGCAGTATTATAACCCAAAGATGCCAAACCTTCTTCTATATATCCGTATTTTGCGTCTAACAAAGTCGTCTTAAAGAAGTCGGAAACTTCATCGTCTTCGTTATAGAAAGAATAAATCTGTTTCCATTCTTTTGATCTGTTTTCTACAGTTGCATGACCATAAAGCATTGAAGAACTTAACTCTGTAGTACTTCCCAAAGAAGCTACATAGTCATTAAAGTCATCAAAACCGAAATAATAAAGAAGCATCATGTAGGCATCATTATCACTTACATATAAAGTATAATAAATAACTTCCTTTAATGTAAATTTTGAACGACCTAATTTTGCAATTGTAGACTTTGATGCTGTGGTTGAGTTGTAATGATGCTTTGTCTTGTCATATACTAACACATCATCTAGTGAGGCTTTACCTTCTTTTACTTTTTCTAAGCAGTATAAAGAATATACTACTTTAATTGTAGAACAAGAGGTAAATTCAGTATCCTTGTTAAAAGAGATATAAGAATCATCTTTTAAAGAATAAAGACCCCACGCAATATTAGTGCCAGAATAGGTCGTGTATATGGAATTTAACTTTTTGATTGAGTTTTTTGAAATCTGAAAGTCAGAATCCTCAATACAAATTTCAATTCCATTTTGGGTGCGTATTGGTAAAGCCGGTTCTGGTGTTGCTGTAGTAGATAGTTCTGTCTCTTTTGTTTGGCCTTGTAAAGTGTTGCTTACTTCTGCAGAAGCCTTGGCAGATTTTATATCAGAAACCACCGAGTCGATTACAGAAGTGCCGAATTCAGTTTGAAAAACAACTGAATCATTTGAAACTAAAGTAGTAGTTTCAATAGGAGTTTCTTTTATTGCTGACTGTGGGGAAATGCTTTGAACTTTCGCACAGCTACACAGCAATATAGATAAGATTGATGCAATAAAGGATAGAACTAACCGTAAAATCTTTTTCATGAGTGATACCTCCAATAAAATAATGTTATGTTAACAATATACCACTTTATGAAAATTTTGTAAATAGATTTAGCATAAAAATCCTTGTAATATAATTTAGTATGATGTATAATAACATATACAATATATGGGGATGTATTTGGTTTCGACAGATATTTAGAAGTATTAATAGCGAGTGGTGGATTTCTCGCTTGGCCACCTAAAAAATGTGAGAAAAAAAGTAAACGCTAATAACGAAGAATTAGCTTACGCTGCCTAAGTTGCGGTGTCGTCTTATCATAAAGTCCCACGGTTATGAATAAGGCGTCGAATGAGTGGGAAACAAAGCTACTTTTGCCTTGGAAGTAGTAGGTATTTTAAAGGCTACTAAAAATTAGAGTTTGTTTATTAACGCTAATTTAAGGGAATGTAAAAAATAAACTACACTCGTAGAAGTTAATATGGAAGAATATTTGGACAGGAGTTCGAACCTCCTCATCTCCACCATAAAATATTTAATCTAACTAATAAAACAGATAAATAAAAAATCAATCAGAGAAATGAAATCTGGTTGATTTTTTGTTTAAAACAATATTAAATTATCTGGTTTTATCTCTCAGAACCAGCAGAATTTCTAAAATTGCGAAAAATTTGTTTTTGATTTTGATTAGCTTCTTTTAATTCTTGCTGATGTTCTTCACACATTTTACTTATTTCAGCTACTTGGAGCATAGGACTAATGTTTACTTTTTGATTATCCCTAAATTGGGTTGGAGTAGCATTAAACTGTTTTGTAGAGATATGTGATTTTATATTATTCATATATTTTTTTAATGCACATTCTAAAATTTCTTTTTTATTTTCATTTTGTTCAACATTGAGGTTTTGTTTAACAAGGTTTATTTTTTTTACACAAGTTAAAATATAACCTGAAGAGTTGTCTGTATATTTATCTATATAAGCTTTATAATTGTCAATTGCAGAATTTATATGTTCTATTTCATAGTTTGTTTTAGCTTTTGGTAACTTACTTTTTAAAGATAAAATTTTATTAGCATATGCCATAATAAATGTGTAACGAGTATCTACAATATTATCCATAATAATCCCTCCTAAAAACATTATATCACAAAATAAAAAAAAATAAAAATTATAGAAAAATCATTTGACAAATATATTAATTTAATAGATAATTAATTTATGTTTGACAAAAAATTACAAAGGAAAAAAGTTATAAAACTACCAAGGAGGAATTAGAATGTATATATTTAATAAAATAACTGTAACCCCACAATTACCAGAGAGAATAAAGGATTTATCAAAGATTGCAAACAATGTATGGTGGGCTTGGAATACTGATTTTTTGAAATTATTTAAAACAATTGATATTGATTTATGGGAAAGATGTGAAAAAAATCCTGTTAAGTTTTTAAAGTGTGTAGACCAAACTAAATTAGAAAATGTAACAAAATATGCAGAGTTTTTAAAAGAATATGATAGAGTAGTTTCAAATTTTGATGACTATATGAATAGTAAAAATACTTGGTACAATAAAAAATATCCAAATGCAAAAAATAATTTGATAGCATATTTTTCTGCAGAATATGGATTAGATGAAATATTACCAATATATTCAGGTGGGCTTGGAATATTATCAGGAGATCATCTAAAATCAGCAAGTGATTTGGGATTGCCTTTTGTAGCGGTTGGCTTGTTATATAAGAATGGCTATTTTTGGCAAAAAATAGGTGCATATGGAAATCAAGAAACAGAATATAAAAACATAGATATGACAGTTTTACCAATATTACCAGTAAAAAAAGAAAACGGCGAAGATTTAATTATCGATGTTCAATTTCCAGAAGATAAGATATATTTAAAAGTATGGAAAATTAATGTTGGAAGAATAACTTTATACTTATTAGATTCAGATATAGAGCAAAACAGAGAAGATTATAGAAATGTTACTTTACATTTATATGGTGGAGACCAAGAAATGAGAATAAGACAAGAAATAGTTCTTGGTATGGCTGGAACAAAATTGTTAAAAATTTTGGGCTTAAATCCAACAGTATATCATATGAATGAAGGACATTCATCATTTTTAGTATTAGAACTTATAAAAAATATAATGGAAGAAAAACAAGTATCTTTTAACATAGCAAGAGAAATGGTAACAGCAAAAACTGTATTTACAACTCATACACCAGTTCCTGCCGGAAATGATATGTTCCCAATAGATTTAGTAGAAAAATATTTTAGAAATTTCTGGCCAAGATTAGGATTATCTAGAGAAGAGTTCTTAAAACTTGGAATGAAACCAACAGAAGAATTGGAAAATAAATTTAATATGGGTATACTTGCTTTAAAAGTTGCAGGCAAGAAAAATGGAGTAAGTAAATTACATGGAGCAGTTTCAAGAGAATTATTTGGGGATGTATGGCCTAATATAGCTCCAAATGAATCACCAATTACTTATATAACAAATGGTGTACATACTTGCTCATGGTTAGCATTTAATTTAAAAGAGCTATATAATAAATATTTGGATCCATATTGGCAAGATGAAATATACAATCAAGATACTTGGAAAAAGATAGAAAATATACCAAACAAAGAATTATGGAATGAACATAAATTTAGAAAAGAAAGATTATTACAGCTTGTCAAGGAAAATGTTACAAATAGATTAAAACGTAATGGAATGGGATACGAGCAAATAAAAGAAATAACATCAAAATTAAATCCAGATGCATTAACAATAGGATTTGCTAGAAGATTTGCAACATATAAAAGAGCAACATTAATATTTAAAGACTTAGAAAGAATAACACAGATATTAAATGATGAGGAAAGACCAGTTCAAATAATATTTGCAGGAAAAGCACATCCAGCAGATAAAGAAGGACAAGATTTGATAAAATATATAAATGAAATATCTATGATGCCACAATTTAAAGGAAAAATATTTGTGTTGGAAAATTATAATATGAATAT
Organism: uncultured Clostridia bacterium; assembly: GCA_934178555.1. GTDB lineage: Bacteria > Bacillota > Clostridia > TANB77 > CAG-508 > CAKPQL01. The sequence goes on along the minus strand of CAKPQL010000003.1, from coordinate 24,131 downwards.
TGCAAGATATTTAGTTTCTGGCGTTGATGTTTGGTTAAATAATCCAAGAAGACCAATGGAGGCTTCTGGTACAAGTGGACAAAAAGCATCCATAAATGGAGTTGTAAACTTTAGTGTTCTAGATGGATGGTGGGCTGAAGGATACAATTTAAAGAATGGTTGGGCAATTGGAACAAATGCAGATTATGATTCTTATGAATCACAAGATTTATCTGATAGCGATAGCTTATACAATACTTTGGAAAATAAAATAGTACCAATATATTATAATAGAAATCAAGAAGGTATATCAGATGAATGGTTAACTATTATGAAAAATTCAATAATTTCTACTGGGGCAAAATATAGCACATCAAGAATGGTTATAGATTATGTAGAAAAACTATATATGCCATTATGCAATTTGACAAATAATTATTTTAACACATTAGATAAAGTGGCAGAATATAATAAATTTAAAGAAGAGTTGTATGCAAATTGGAATGATATAGAGATAAAACAAATAGATAATTTGGATAACATTACAATAAATGCTAGAGAAGAAATACAAGTAAGATGTACTGTAAAATTACCTAATATATTACCAGCAAATGTAGAAGCACAAGTATATTATGGTAAAGTTATGGAAAATGGTATATTGGAAAATATAGGAATAGTACCTATGGAATTAGTAGAGTCAAATAAAGACGAAAAGATATATACATATGAGGCAAAAGTAAAACTTTTAACAGGAGGAGATTATGGATATACATTTAGAGTGATGCCGAAACATGAAATGCTACTTGACAGTGCTAACCTAAATTTGGTAAAATGGATTACAGCATAAAATATGTAGAATTTTGACAAACACATTATATAAAGGTGGGGGAATGTCTCCGCCTTTCATAATGAATGTATAAAACAAAGAAAAGAGGATGTTAGATATGAGAAAAACAAAAATAGTATGTACAATAGGACCTGCAAGTGGAGATGTAGAAGTATTAAAAACAATGATAAAATCTGGAATGAATATGGCAAGAATAAACTTTTCTCATGGTTCATACCCAGATCAAGAAAAATTTATTAATGCAGTAAAACAAGCAAGAGAAGAAATAGATATGCCTGTAGCATTATTATTGGATATGCAAGGACCAGAAATAAGAACAGGAAAATTAAAGGAATCACCAGTATATTTAGCAGAAGGAGATAAATTTGTTTTATACAATGAAGATGTAGAAGGAGACAAAAATGGTATATCTGTAAGTTATAAAAATTTATACCAAGATGTTAAAGTTGGTACAAAAATACTTATAGATGATGGATTAATAGGTATAGTTGTAGAAGAAATAAAAGATAAAAATATTTATTGTAAAGTAGTAGAAGGCGGAAAATTAGGAAGTAGAAAGAGCATTAATGTACCAGGATGTTCTACTAAGTTGCCTAGTTTAACGGCAAAAGATATACAAGATTTAAAAGATGGAGTAAGAGTAGATTTTGATTATGTTGCAGCTTCTTTTGTAAGAAATGCGCAAGATGTTTTAGATGTAAGAAAAGTCCTAGATGATAATGGTGGTCAAAATATAAAAATAATAGCTAAAATAGAAAATCAAGAAGGAATAGATAACTTCAAAGAGATATTGAGTGTAGTAGATGGAATTATGGTCGCTCGTGGCGATATGGGTGTAGAAATACCATTAGAGCAAGTTCCTATAGTTCAAAAATATTTTATAAAAGAATGTAATAGAGCAGGAAAATTAGTAATAACAGCAACTCAAATGTTGGAATCAATGAGTAATAGTCCAAGACCTACAAGAGCTGAAGTAAGTGACGTAGCAAATGCAATATTTGATGCTACTGGTGCAATTATGTTATCTGGTGAAAGCGCAATGGGAAAATATCCAGTAGTATGTGTACAAACAATGAATAAAATAGCTGAAGCAATAGAAGGATCAATAAAATATTGTAAAAGATTTAAAAGAAGAGAATATGATTTGCCAAAATTAACAGATAACTGGAAATTGAATTATTCTATATGTGATACTGCAATAAATATGGGTGCAAAAGCAATAGTTGTATATACTCAAACTGGAGATACACCAAATATAATATCAAGTTTGTTGCCTCATTGCCCAGTATATGCTGTAACAGAAAATGAAAAAACATATAGACAATTAGCTCCAATTTGGGGAGTAGAACCAATGTTATTTGATAAGCAAAAAGAAGTAGAAACAGTATTAAAATTAGGAATTAATAAGTTGTTAAAAGATGGTAAACTACAAAAAGGAGATTTAATAATACTTGCAGGTGGACCTGGCATAGAAATAGAGCAAGTAAGCGAAGGAATAAACAGAATGATAGGAAGAGTAATAAGAGTATAATATATTTATGTGGGGCGCGAATTTGCGCCCTTTATTCTTTTGAATCAAATGTTGATTTATGTAGAAAAAAATGATATAATTCATAAGTATTTATTTTTGAAAGGATTGAATATATATGAAAAAAACAATAACAATTATGATATTACTAATATTATTATTTTCAATTTCTACAAATGTATTGGCGACAGATACAGAAGCAGAAAGCAATGTAACAATACAGCCCGTATCAACATTAGAAAAAGTAAAAGTAAAAGCTAAGATAATTGAAGTAGAAAAGCCATATATAAAGGAAGAAACAGAAGATTTAAAAAGAACAGTACAAAATGTAAAAATAGAAATAAAAGAAGGAAAATATAAAGGACAAAAATTAGATGCTGAATATATATTAACTTATGATATAGATAATAAAATAGTAGGATATAAATTGGACAAAGGAAATACGGTTATAGTCCAATTATCAACATCAGGAGATGAAATACAACAAATTACAATTGAAGAAGTAGTAAGGCAAAACTATGTTATTATCATGATTTTATTATTCTTTGCCATAATAATTGCCATCGGAAAAAAACAAGGTATAAAAGCAATAGTGGGATTGATAGTAACAATACTTGCAATATATTTTATTATGATAAAAGGAATATATAATGGTCAAAGTGCAATATGGTTATCAGTTGCAACATCTATAATAATTATAGTCTTAACATTCATAATAATAGCAGGGATAAATAAAAAATCTATAACTGCAGCATTAGGAACTTCTGGCGGAGTTATATCAGCAGGTCTTGTTGCGGTAATATTTGGATATTTTGCAAAATTGTCAGGGGTAACAGAAGAAGCTCTATTTTTAGCAATTGCTTCAGAGAATATAGTTTTTAATTTTAGAGAATTATTCTTTGCAGGCATTGTAATATCAGCTCTAGGAGCTTGTATGGATGTAGGAATGTCAATTTCATCTGCACTAGATGAAATAAAGCAAAAAAATCCAGATATAACATGGAAAGAACTATTGAAGAGTGGTATGAATATAGGTGGAGACGTTATAGGAACAATGACAAATACTCTTATACTTGCGTATGTAGGTGGAGCATTAACTTTAATATTACTATTCATGGCATCAAATATGTCTATAGGTGACATAATAAATAAGGAAACAATAGCAACAGAAGCTGTATCTGCACTAGCAGGAAGCATGGGAGTAGTATTTACTGTACCAACAACATCTCTAATATATGCACTATTAAATAAAAATAAAACAGTATATGATAAAAAAGCTAAAAACATAGTTGAAGGAAAAAGAAGTTTAAAAATATAAAATCATAATATAATTGTTAGCAATAAATAATAAAATACTTGTAAAAAAATGGATTTAGTATTATATTATAGATAAATATGTATAAAAATGGAGAAACAAATGATGAATAATATTGATAATTTAGACTATTCAATAGAAACAACGCAAAAAAATAACAAGTTGCAAATTGAATATAAAGGAAAAATATTTAAAGAAAATCCATCTTTAATAACAAAGAACACAAGTAAAGTTAAAGTCATGGAAACATTAGATGGATTTATAGTGGAATTAGATATAACAAAAGGAAATGATTTGAAATTTTCCATAAACAATATAAATAATGAAAAAGTAAAAGCTAATAGAATAAATAAGCAATTTGAAAATGAGCTAGACCAAATAACAGATTTAACTATTATTGAGAAAATATCATTATGGAAAAAAATTGTACATTGTCTAAGAAAAATTACTAAAATTGGATTTCCTTCAGAACTACAAAAAGAAAAAATAAATAGCAAATATTAAGAAAAATCACCTCTGTATATATTAAGAATATAATATACAGAGGTGAAATCATGATATCTGGAATTAAAAAATTATATGCAGATGCAAAAAATATGAAAGAAAAGGATCCTGCTGTAAAAAATGTTATAGAAGTAATATTATTATATCCAGGTTTTCATGCATTAATTTTTCATAGAATTGCACATGCTTTATATAAGATAAAATTGTTTTTTATAGCTAGGTTAATTTCGCAATTTTCACGATTTATTACTGGAATAGAAATTCATCCAGGTGCACAGATAGGAGATAGATTATTTATAGATCATGGAATGGGAATCGTTATAGGAGAGACTGCAGTTATACGGTGACGATTGTACAATATATCATCAAGCTACATTAGGTGGAACGGGAAAGGATAGATTTAAAAGGCATCCTACACTTGGAAATAATGTAATGGTAGGTTCTGGGGCTAGAGTATTAGGCCCAATAAATATAGGAAATAATGTGAAAATAGGAGCTAGTGCTGTAGTATTAAAAGATGTAGAAGATAATGTGACTGTAGTAGGAGTGCCTGCAAAAATAGTAAGAAGAAATATATAAAATAGTATAAGAGTTTATAAAAATTATAAGTTAACCTCTTGTCAAGTAAATTAAAAAGTGTTAAAATATATTGCATAATTAAATACTATAATAAAGGACACGGTAAATAAAGTAAAATCTGTAGAGAGCCAAATGTATGCTGAAATTTTGGTAGAATAATAGTTTATTTATTATCACCTTTTAGTTGCTTAGTGGAAATAAAAAGTAAATTAAGCCGTAATCTATGCGTTAAATGAATATAAAGTGAACTAATATTAGTTAATTTAGGTGGTACCACGGAATAGATTTTTTAATCCTTCGTCCTATACGGATGGAGGATTTTATGCATTTATAACCTTAACTATTGTATGCCACAAAAATATAAGGAGGAATAAATATGTCAGAAGAAAAGAAGGACTATGGCAAAACATTGAACTTACCAAAAACAGACTTCCCTATGAGAGCAAGTCTACCAGAAAATGAACCAAAAATTCAGGAAAAAATATTTGAAAACGGTTTGTACGAAAAAATATTAAAGAAAAATGAAGGAAATGAACCTTATGTATTACACGATGGACCTCCTTATGCAAATGGAGAAATACATATAGGACATGCATTAAATAAAATATTAAAAGATACAATTATAAGATATAAAAATTTAAGAGGATATTATACACCTTATATACCAGGATTTGATACACATGGATTACCTACGGAAAAAAGAGCTATACAAGCATTAGGATTAAACAAAGATGAAATAGGAATATCAAAGTTTAGAAATACTTGTCGTGATTTTGCTTTAGGTTTTGTTGAAAAACAAACAGAAGGATTTAAAAGACTAGGGGTGTTAGGAGATTGGGAACACCCATATATTACTTTGCAACCAGAATTTGAAGCAAGACAAATTGGTGTATTTGGAGAAATGTATAAAAAAGGATATATATATAAAGGATTGAAACCAGTATATTGGTGTACAGATTGTGAAACAGCGCTAGCAGAAGCAGAAATTGAATACGCTGATCATAAAACTACATCAATATTCGTAAAATTTGCTGTAAAAGATTCTAAGGGATTATTTAATACAGAAAATACATATTTTGTAATATGGACAACAACACCATGGACTTTGCCAGGAAATGTTGGAATTACAATAGGTGGAGAGTATGAATATAGTATAGTAAATGCAGGAAAAGAAAATTATATAATGGCAACAGAGTTAGTAGATAGCGTAATGAAACAAGCTGGAATAGAAAATTATACAAAAACAAAAAGCTTTAAAGGAAGTGAATTGGAAGGAATTATATGTAAACACCCATTTATAGATAGAGATTCTAGAGTTGTTTTAGGTAGTGATGATACAATATTAGTAGAATTAGATACTGGTACTGGTGCAGTACATACAGCTCCTGGCTATGGTAAGGAAGACTACCTTTGCGGATTAAAAAATGGATTAGATATAGTAGTAACAGTAGATGGAAAAGGATATCAAACAGAAGGTGCAGGAATGTTTGCAGGTTTAAAATATGATGCATCTAATGATAAGATAATAGAATGGTTAGAACAAAATAATTATTTATTACACAAACAAGTAATAACTCACTCATATCCACATTGCTGGAGATGTAAAAATCCAATAATATTTAGAGCAACAGATCAATGGTTTGCATCTGTTGAAGGATTTAGAGAGAAAACATTAGAAGAAATAAAAAAAGTAAAATGGATACCAGCTTGGGGTGAAGATAGAATTACTGCAATGGTGAAAGATAGAGCTGATTGGTGTATATCAAGACAAAGAACTTGGGGGTTACCAATACCAATATTCTATTGCGAAGAATGTGGAAAAGAATATATAACAGATGAGAGCATTGCAAAAATACAAAAAATATTTAGAGAAAAAGGTTCTAATGCTTGGTATGAATTAAGCATAGAAGAATTAATGCCTGAAAATGCTAAATGCGAATGCGGTCATACACATTTTAAAAGAGAAACTGATATAATGGATGTATGGTTTGACTCTGGTTCTACACATGAAGCTGTTTTAGCAGAACGTGGATTACCACCTGCAAATATGTATTTAGAGGGAAATGACCAATACAGAGGATGGTTCCAATCATCAATACTTACTTCTGTTGCAACAAAAGGTGTTGCTCCATATAAAGAAGTGTTAACACATGGATTTGTAATAGATGAACATGGAAAGAAAATGTCTAAGTCTTTAGGAAATGTTATAAGTCCACAAGACATTATAAAAGACTATGGTGCAGATATATTAAGATTATGGGTTTTATCATCAGATTACAAAAATGAAATAAGTTTATCTAAAAATATATTAAAACAAATAACAGAAGTATATAGAAAGATTAGAAATACATGTAGATATATATTAGGAAATATAAATGATTTTGATGTAAATAGCCCAGTTACTTACGAAGAGCTAGAAGAAATTGATAAATGGGCATTATTAAAATTAAATCAATTAATAAAAAATGTAACACAAGGATATAACGAGTATGAATTCCATACGGTATATCATGATATAAATGAATTTTGCGTTGTAGATATGAGCAATTTCTATTTAGATATAATAAAAGATAGATTATATACTTCAAAACCAAATTCTATACAAAGAAGAGCTGCACAAACTGTTATGTATGAAATTTTACAAGCATTAGTTGTTATGCTTACACCACTTGTATGCTATACTGCAGAAGAAATATGGAACTTTATGCCACATAAAGATGGTGAAAATTACGAAAGTGTTATGTTTGCAAAATGGCCTGAAGAAAATCCAAAATATGAAGATAAAGAATTAGAGAAAAAATGGAATAAAATTGTTGAATTAAAGGAAGAAGTAGCAAAAAAACTAGAGGAAGCGAGAGCAGAAAAAATAATAGGTCATTCATTAAATGCAAAGGTAATATTAAATGTTACTGGGGATGAATATGAATTTTTAAAGAGTGTTGAAAAAGAATTGATGCCAGTATTTATAGTATCAGGGTTAGAAATTGTAAATAACAATCAGGATGAAAAAATAAAAGTAGAAGTTGCAAAAGGAGAAAAATGTGAGAGATGCTGGATGTATTCTGAAACAGTAGGAGAAGATAAAGAAAATCCAACAATATGTCATAGATGTAGCGAAAACTTAAAACAATGTTTTTAAGACAAATTTTTGAAGTGAACCAAAATTGTTAGGCAAAAAAGTTTAACAATTTTGGCTCTTTTTTTGTGTTAAAATATTCAAAATAATGTTTTAAAAAAATAAAAAAGGTAGTATAATATAAATGTCAATAATTGTAGAAGAGGGAAATAAAATGGAGAATTATCTTATCGAAACACATAAAAGAAAGAATAAATGGAAATATATAATTTTTTTAGTTTGTGCAATAGCCATAATAATTTTAAGTGCTATATTAGGTAGAAAATTAGGCGAAAAAAGATATGAAGAATATGTACAAGAAAAAACTGATCAGGATTTTGAAATATTAACTAATATTAGTGAAGAAGAGCAAAAAAAACAGGAAGAATTGAACAAAAATAAAATACCAATTGCTACAGAAACTGGTAAAAATAATATGAAAAAAGTATATTCTTCTACTTCGGATGCAAAGAGGGTATTTTTAACATTTGATGATGGACCTTCTAGTAATGTAACTCCGCTTATATTAGATGTTTTGAAACAAAATAATATTAAAGCAACATTTTTTACATTGGGAAGTAGAGTTAATCAAAATCCTCAAATTGTAAAACGAGCTTATAATGAAGGTCATTATATAGCAAACCATGGATATTCTCATGTGTACTCTAGCATATATGCTAGTGAAGATAATTTATTAGACGAATATAACAAAACAGAGGAAGCAATAAAAAATGCAATAGAAGTTCCAGAATATACATCACACCTATTTAGATTTCCAGGAGGTTCTATTGGAGGAAAATATGATTCTGTAAAGAAACAATATAAGAAAAAGCTAGAAGAACAAGGAATTTTTTATGTGGATTGGAATTGCTTAAACGAAGATGCAACTGGAAACCGAACTAAAGAGCAATTAGTTCAATATATAAAAGATACTTCTGTTAACAAGAATAGTGTTGTTGTATTAATGCATGATGCTGGAGACAAAATATTGACTTATGAAACACTTCAAGAAGTAATAGATTATTTTAAAGATAGTGGATATACATTTTATAATTTTTACGATTTAATAGAATATGAATTAAAATAAAGACTTCGAAAATAGCGAAAAGAAAATTTAATATAATTCTACAACTGGTGAATTTATAAGCTTAACAGGTGAAGAATCGATGAAGAATACATTAATAGAATAAGCACATATCTAAGCTGATTTTAGAAAAAAACTTATTATAATTATATTAAAAAATATATAAATTAGAAAAGAGAGGACACATAATACTGTGCCCTCATTTACTTAATAGATATAAAAATGGTGTAAAGTATTGAAAAAATGAAGATAATGTTATATAATTTTAATATTATTTATGTTACAACAATATTATATATTTGTTACAATTGTGTTAACAATATTGACATATCTAATTAATAGAATAAAATATATATAGCAAAGAGGTTATATATGAGAATTATAAGTGGAAGTGCTAGGGGGACAAAGTTAATAACTTTACCAGGAGAAAGCACAAGACCAACATTAGATAGGGTTAAAGAACCATTATTTAGCATTATACAAAATAAAATACTAGATGCAAATGTTTTAGATTTGTTTTCAGGTAGTGGTGCATTAGGATTAGAGGCATTAAGTAGAGGAGCAAAAGCAGCCGTACTTTGTGATAACAATATAGAAGCAATAAAAATAATTAGACAAAATATAGATAAAACAAAAATGCAAGAAAAGGCAATAGTATTTAAAGAGAGTTATATAAAATGCTTAGAAATATTAAAAAGTAAAAATATGAAATTTGATTTAATATTTTTAGACCCTCCATACAGAACAAACTTTGCGGTTGATGCATTAGATAGAATACTCACATTAGATTTAATATCAAAAGATGGGATTATTATTATAGAAACTGATGATGAAGAAAAAGAAGTAGAAAAAATAAGACCAATAGATATAAATATAAATGATATAAGAAAATATGGAAGAGTAAAGCTTATGTTTTTAAGTCGAAAGGGGTAAAACAATGGAAATATTTACATTATTAGAAACTTTAGAGGATATATTAGAAAGAAGTCGTTCTGTGCCATTTTCAAGCAAGGGAATTGTGGACAAAGAGGAAATATTAGAATTAATAAAAGAAATAAGATTAAAACTTCCAGACGAGTTAAAACAAGCTAAATGGGTAAAAGAAGAAAGAGCAAGAATATTAGATGAAGCACAAAAAGAAGCGGATGATATTGTTAAAGAAGCAGAGAACAGAATAATAGCAATGATAGACGAACATGAAATAACAAGAAAAGCATATGAACAAAAAGCTCAAATAATAGAAACTGCAAATGAAATGGCTAGAGAAATTAATAGAGGAACCAAAGATTATGCAGATGACATATTAGAGACGGTTGAAGAAAGAATAAAAGAAATAGGAGCAACATTGTCAAATACAGTGTCAGAAACAAATATAATATTAGAAGAAACATTAAAGAAGATAAAGAAAGACAGAAACGAATTAAAATAACTTTTCCGGAAGTCAGAAGTTTGGAAGTCACAAAAAATCAAATATGATTTCCAAATTTCTGATTTTTTTATTATATAGGAAAAATACAAGATTTGTCCTATATAATAGGTTAAGTTTCTTTGAGTTTACCTAAAGGTGAAACGTTGGAGCTATGTGGCAAAGCCACTTTCCTTATTAATAATAACAAAAAATGTAAATTCAAACGAAAGGAAGGATATTAGAAAATGGCTAAAAGGAAAAAAAGCAAGAAAAAGAGTAAAGTAGCAAGTATAGATATAGAAGTGATAGTTCTTATAATTTCTAGTATAATTTCAGCAATATTAATATATGGAGCACAAGGAAATATAGGACAAACATTAAGTAGCTTTTTAGGTGGGGCAATAGGTTGGATAAAATATTTAGTGCCTGTAGCTTTGTTTTTAATGGCTATTTATTTAGTTTGTGAAGATAAAGAATATATGATGAAAAAATTTTTACAATCTATATTAATATTAACATGTATAGCAATTATAATGACAATAATACAAATGCCAAAAGAGACACTAAAAAATGGAGATTATTGGAATTCTGTTACAGATGGATATGTACTGGGAACACAAAATAAGGGTGGCGGTGCATATGGAGCTATGTTTGCAGTACCATTGGTTAAATTAATAGGAATACCTTGCACAATAATATTGATTATAGGAATAGGAATAACTTTAGCTGTTTTTGTACTAGACTTAAAGCCATCAGAAATATTGGCAGGGTTTGTTGAAAATGCAAAGGAAAATAGACTAAAAGATAGAAAAGAAAGAGAAGAAAGTAAAGTAAAGAAAAATGAAAAAAGATTATCAAAAGATGTTTTAGAACCAGATGAGGTTTTAGAAAATCAAATAACAATAAATATGAGCAGTAATAAAGAAAAAAGGAAAAAATATGAGTATGGTCCAGATGATTTGGATACTATTGGAATAGAAAATAGTGTATCTAGGAAAAATAATATTAATACTAACAAAAATTCAGAGGAGAGATTTTTTAAACAAGAAGAAGAAGTAAAAGAAGATAAGACAAAACAAGTGTTGGTATTAGAACATACATTAACTGTAGAAGATGAAAACTATGAATTCCCACCGATGAATTTAATGCAAGAAGGGGAAAGTAAAAATTCAACACAAAAGAAATCTTTAACAGATACAGCGAATAAGTTAAATAAAACATTATATAGTTTCGGTGTTGCGGCTAAAGTTGAAAAAGTATCAGTAGGACCTGCTATAACTAGATATGAATTAAAACCGGCTGAAGGAGTAAGAGTTAGCAAAATTGCTAATTTGGCAGATGATATAGCACTAAATTTAGCAGCTGAGAGCATAAGAATAGAAGCACCAATACCTGGAAAACAAGCGGTTGGTATAGAAGTTCCAAACAAAGAAAAGCAAATAGTACATTTAAGAGAAATAATAGATACAGATAAATTTTTAAATGAGAAATCAAAATTAGCATTTGCATTAGGAAAAGATGTAAGTGGAGAAGAGATAATTACAGATATTGCTAAAATGCCACACGTATTAATAGCTGGTTCTACTGGTTCTGGTAAGAGTGTATGTATAAATACTTTAATAACTAGTATTATATATAAAGCAAAACCTAGTGAAGTAAAACTTGTTATGGTTGATCCCAAAGTAGTAGAATTATCTGTTTATAATGGAATACCACATTTGTTAATACCAGTTGTAACAGATCCTAAAAAAGCTGCAGGTGCACTTGCATGGGCAGTACAGGAAATGGTAAATAGATATAAACTATTTGCAGATAAAAGTGTAAGAGATATAAAAGGATATAACGAAGCATTAGAAAAAGAAGGCGGCGGAGAAAAATTACCGCAAATAGTAATAATAATAGATGAGTTAGCAGATTTAATGATGGTAGCTGCCAAAGATGTAGAAGATGCAATATGTAGATTGGCACAAATGGCAAGAGCGGCAGGAATGCATTTGGTAATAGCAACACAAAGACCATCTGTTGATGTAATAACAGGTATAATAAAAGCAAATATACCATCAAGAATAGCTTTTGCAGTATCATCACAAGTAGATTCAAGAACAATTTTAGATTCTGTAGGAGCAGAAAAATTATTAGGAAAAGGCGATATGTTATTCTATCCAGTAGGAGCATCAAAACCTACAAGAATTCAAGGAGCATTTATATCAGATAAAGAAGTAGAAAACATTGTTGAATTCTTAAAATCTAATGGAGAAGCAAAATATAGTGATGATATATTAGAAAAAATAGAAAAATCAAATAGTACAGACAAAGAATTGGATGAAGCAGATGAAGAAGATGAAACAGATCCATTTTTAATGGAGGCAATAGATTTAGTTGTTGAAACCAGACAAGCTTCAACCTCTTTTATACAAAGAAGATTTAAAGTAGGGTATGCAAGAGCAGGGAGAATAATGGATCAAATGGAACAAAGAGGAATAATATCAGGATATCAAGGTAGTAAGCCAAGAGAGGTATTATTAACAAAAGAACAGTTAGCAGAATTAAAAATGGCAAAACCTATGGAAACTCAAGCAGAACAACCTACAGAATAACAAAAAAACTGAGAAACATATAAACAAAAGAAAGGAAATAATCAATGGCAAAGAAGGAAGATATTTTTGGTAAACTAAATATGAAAGATTATAATAACCAATTAGAAGAAATATTGGAGAAAAAGAATTTTTCAAGTGATACCAAAAACTTCCTTCTTTCTATGTTATATAAAGTAGAAACTGCTTATAATGATTATTATATAGTAAAGAACATAGAAAAAACAAAGAGTGAATTCATAGAAGAGATAATAGAAACGATACAAAATGATTGTGAAGAAATAGAATTAATAAAACCACTAGATAAAGAATATGCTGAATATGAACAAAACAAAGAAAAATGTATTGTGAACAAAAAAGAAAAAAAAATAATTTCGGTATCAAATGAACAAAATCTATTATATGCAATTTTTAAATTAAGAAATAGGCAATATAAATTTAAAAATAATATAATAAAAAAACCTTTAGAAGAATTATTAACAGCAGGTGAAAATATAAATGCAAAAGAGGTAATAAGAGATTTTGATGGATGGGCATGGCATATTGAAACAAAACTAATAGAAAATATAGAATATAATTTAATATATCAAAACATTTTATTGTTAATAGGAGATAATTTAAGAACAGAACACGAAATAAAACAAAAATTAGGGCAAATATATAATAAAGAAAATGCAAAAAAAGTATATATTTTAATATGCAAAATAGCTTTATTAATGTATTTAAGTAATCATAATGAAGAATTAGCAAATTATAATTTACAGATGAAAGAAATAAAGCAAAAATTAGATGCAATGGAAAATAAAGTAGAATACTTAAAAGATATTACTTCAAAAAGAAAGAAACTAGAGGCTAGAATAAAAAATATAGATAAAAGTTTAATGGATGTAGCATTGCTAAAAAAAGAATATATAAAAACAAATGAAAAGTTAGATGATGATAAAAAAATATTTAGTATTAGTGATTTCGTAGAGACAATACAAAAGGAAAAAAACGAACTAATATGTGAATTTCAAAAATACAATGCAAAGATGAAACCAGAAAATTATTTAAAAGAAAAAGAGGAGCTAAAGGAAAATCTAAAAATATTGAAAGTTTTAGATAGTAAAAAACAAGTATATGATTATATATTTGATTTACAGAAAGAATTTATAGTAGGAATGCAAGAGCAAATAAATAAAGTTCAAACTAGAAAAGATGTAATGAGTATAATATATAAACTAAGATATTATAAATTTATACCATATAAAGATAAGCAAATAAAAAATGTAAAAGAAATTCAAGAAAGTATATATCAAACAGAAGAAATGATATATAATGTAGCATGTAAAATGAATGTTCTAACAGTAATTAGCATAAATAATCAAGTAAATAATGAAGTTATAAGCAATATTTTAGATACAGCAATAGTAGAACTAGAAAATATAGAATTATTGTTCAAAGCAGAAAATTATCAAATAATACTTAGAATATTCGACGAAGAAAATATGGAAAAAACAATAGAATATGATACAATAGAGGGATTAACAGCAAGAATGAACAAAAGATTTAGGTTATTTATAAAATAGGTGTTTTAAAGAAAATATTGTATTAATTTATAACTCTAAGTAAAGCCAAAATAAAATAAGGAGGTTCATATATGAATATAACTTTTTTAGGAGCAACCAAGACAGTAACAGGTTCAAATTTCTTAGTAGAAGGAGCTGGAAAAAAATTCTTAGTAGATTGCCGGAATGTATCAAGGACAAGCAAAAGAAGAATTAGAAAATGAAGCAGATTTTGCGTTTAATGTACAAGATATAGATTTTATGCTACTTACACATGCACATATAGATCATTCTGGGAGAATACCAAAATTATATAAAGAAGGGTATAGAAACAAAGTTATAGCAACAAAAGCAACTTGTGATTTATGTTCTATTATGCTTCCAGATAGCGGACATATACAGGAAGTGGAAATAGAGTGGAAAAATAGAAAAAGAATAAGAGAAGGAAAAGAAGCATTACCACCATTATATACAGCAGAAGAAGCGGAAAAATGTATGGAATTATTTGTACCAGTTAAATATGATGAAATAATAGATATTGATGATAATATAAAAGTAAGATTTAATGATGCAGGTCATATGTTAGGTTCTGCCATAATAGAAGTATGGATAACAGAAGATGGTAAAACACAAAAGACTGTATTTACAGGGGATATAGGTAATAATGATATACCACTATTAGATTCTCCAACAATGATTGAAGATACAGATTATTTGGTAATGGAATCTACTTATGGAGGAAGGTTACATTTAAGAAATGATGACAAAGCTTCTTTGTTCTTAAAAATAGTTGCTCAAACTTTAGATAAAGGAGGAACAGTGGTAATACCATCATTTGCAGTAGGTAGAACACAAGAAATACTATTTGAATTAGATAAACTAAAAGATACACAAGGACAATCTGAAGAATTCTATAAACAATATGAAAAATTAATGAAAGCACCAGTATATGTGGATAGTCCTCTTGCAATATCTGCAACAGAAATATTTAAGCAAAATATGGATTTGTTTGAAGAAGAAGTAAAAGAGAGAATAGAAAAAGGAAATAATCCACTAGAGTTTCCTGGATTAAAATTTACAAAAACAACAGAAGAATCAAAAGCATTAAATGAAAGCAATGAATCATCAATAATAATATCTGCAAGTGGAATGTGTGAGGTAGGGCGTATAAAACATCACTTAAAACATAATTTATGGAATCCAAACAGCACAATATTGTTTGTAGGTTATCAAGCACCAGGAACATTAGGAAGAAGTATAGTAGAGGGAGCAAAAAAAGTAAAAATATTTGGAGAAGAAATTGCAGTAAATGCAAGGATTGAATATATAGAAGGGTATTCAGGACATGCAGATCAAGAATGGTTAATGAATTTTATTTATTCATTTATAAAAAAGCCAAAACATATTTTCCTAGTACATGGAGAGCCAGAAGGACAAGTGATATTAAAAGATAAAATATTAAAGGAAACTAATATACCAGTTACTATTCCAGATTTTGGTGAAACATATAAATTAGATGAAAATATTGAAATGGTATCAAAAGTTGAGGTAAAAGATAAGTACAAATATGTAAGATTAGAAATAATAGAAAGATTAGAAACATTAAGAGAAGAAATAGAAGGAATGGAAAGCACAATAAAAGGAGAGAAATTAATAGAAGATATACAGGATGAAGAAATTGCAAAATTAAATGACAAGATAAAACAATTAGAACAGCAAATATCAAACATAATGCAATAATTAAACAAAAAATATAATTAAATAAAAACAAAGGAGAAAATGAGGTATGAATAAATACTTTAATGATGCAGTAATAGGAAATGAAACAATAAATGCAAGTTATACTAAAAATGGTGAATTATTAAGATTATATTATCCAACAATAGATTACAAACAATTTGTAGATTTCTTTCATGTAGGGATAAAAGTAAATGATTCAAATATTATATATACACACCAAGATGTAAATAATTTATATGAACAATATTATGTAGAAGATACAAATATATTAAAAACAGAAATATTTAATACGTATTTTAGATTAAGAATAGAGCAAACAGATTTCTGCCCAATGAAAGAAAATGTACTCGTAAAAAGATATAAATTTAAAAACAAAAATACAATAGATTTAGATTTGAATGTTCTGATTCATTCAAAATTATTAACAGATAACAATAATCAAGTAAGTGGATATAAAAAAGATAATTTATTATTACAATATATGCATGATTATACAGTGGCAATTTTTTCAACAAACGAAATATCATCTACACAAATAAATAATACAGAAACAAATATACAAGATGGCATAGTTGGTGGCAAAGATTATATTGGAATGTCTAATGATTCAAGTATTAGTTATAATTTAGGAACATTAAAACCAGGAGAAGAAAAAGAGATTAATTTATTTATTTATATAGAAGATGCGAAAAACAAATCTCAATTGGCAATTAATACATCAAGAATAAAAAAATTGGATTTAAACAAGGAAGAAGAAGCAACTAGAAAATATTGGAGAAAATATGTAAAAGAACATGATGGATTAAATCTAAATTTACCAATAACAGAGAGAAATATTAGAATACAGAGAATATATAAAAGAACAATATTGTTGTATGCATTATTAACAAACAATCAAACAGGAGGAATATCAGCGGCTATAGAAGTAGATGAAGATAGAACAAAATGCGGAAGATATTCATATTGTTGGCCTAGAGATGCTATATTTATAACAGAAGCAATGGATTTGCTAAATATGAAAAAAGAAACAGAAAAATTTTATAAAGGCTTTTGCAAAAATACACAAAGTAAAAGTGGTAGATGGGAACAACGTTTCTATACAGATGGAACTTTAGCACCTTGCTGGGGTTATCAAATAGATGAAACTGCAGCAGTAGTGTATGGAGTATACAATCATTATCTAAAAGCAAAAGAGATAAAATTTTTAAAAGACAATTTAAAAATGTGCGAAAAAGCAATACATTACTTAGAAAAATATGTAAATAATGTATTAGATGGAAAAGAAGAGGAATACTTAAGCTATGATCTATGGGAAGAAAATGAAGGAATACATACATATTCTTTGGCTACTATATTTGCAGCATTCCAAGCTTTTATAAAGATATATGAAATAATAAAACCAGAATATAAGGAAAATAGAATAAAATTGGAGCAAATAGAAAAAAGGACAATAGAAGTAGAAAAATTATTAAGAGAAATAAAAGGGTATATATTAAAAAATTTATATGATAATAATAAAAAAACATTAATAAGAAATAAAGATGGAAAAATAGATATAAGTTTATTAGGTACAGTAACACCATTTAGAGTGTTTGAACCAAAGGAAAAGAAAATTTTAAACACTGTAGAAAGAATAAACATGACGCTTAGAACCTATACAGGTGGATACTTAAGATACGAAAATGATAATTATATGGGAGGAAATCCTTGGACAATAGCTAATCTTTGGTTAGCAAACTACTACATAGAAGCAGGGGATAAGAAAAAAGCAAAGGAATGCTTTAACTATGTAGTAAATTCTGCTTCAGAACATGGCTTTATAGCAGAACAAGTCAATAATCAAACAATGACGCCAGCTTGGGTAATTGGATTAGGTTGGGCACATGCACTATTTATAATTGTATTAAGCAAATTATCATAGAATAGGTAATATACTATTTAGGAGGTAGTATGTCAAAAATAAAAACAGTTTTTGTATGTAATGAATGTGGATATGAATCAGCAAAATGGTTAGGTAAATGCCCTAGTTGTGGTTCTTGGAGTACATTTGTAGAAGAAAAAGTTGTAAAAAGTACAGATTCGAAAACTACACAAATAAAAAATGTTACACCTACATTATTAAAAGATGTAGCAAAAAAAGAAACAACAAGAATGAAAACAAATTATGAGGAGCTAGATAGAGTATTAGGTGGAGGATTTGTAATAGGTTCTTTAGTATTGCTTGGTGGAGAGCCTGGAATACGGAAAATCTACATTAATTTTACAAATATGTAATACAATAAAAACAGAAGGAAAAGTACTATACATATCTGGAGAAGAGTCAGCAGAGCAAATAAAAATTAGAGCAGATAGATTAGGAATAAATAATGACAATATACTATTTTTAGGAGAAACAAACATAGATATTATAGAAAATGCTATAAACAACATTAATCCTAAATTAGTTATAATAGATTCAATACAAACAATGTATTCTGAAGAAGTAACGTCAGCAGCTGGAAGTGTAAGTCAAGTAAGAGAAATAACATCAAGAATAATGAAAATATGTAAGCAAGCTAATATTACAACTATCATAATTGGTCATGTTACAAAAGATGGAAATATAGCAGGACCAAGAGTTTTAGAACACATGGTAGATACGGTACTTTATTTAGAAGGTGAAAGATATTTTTCTTATCGTATATTAAGAAGTGTAAAAAATAGGTTTGGATCTACAAACGAGATTGGAATGTTTGAAATGCAAAATGATGGAATGGTTGAAATACAAAATCCATCAACAATATTAATATCAGAAAGAGAAGAAAAAATATCTGGTTCTGTTATAGTAGCAAGCATGGAGGGAACAAGACCATTACTAATAGAAGTACAGGCACTTACAACACAAAGCGTATTTGGAATGCCTAGGAGAAATGCAAATGGAATAGATTATAATAGATTAACACTATTAGTAGCCGTTCTAGAAAAAAGAAGTGGATTAATGCTAGGAAATCAGGATGTTTATGTAAATTTGGTAGGTGGAATAAAAGTAAATGAACCTGCGCTAGACTTAGGAATTATTTTAGCAACTGCATCAAGTTTTAAAAACATAAATATAGCAAAAGAAGTTGTTGCAATTGGTGAAGTTGGTTTAACAGGAGAAGTAAGAGCAGTAAATATGATAGAAAAAAGACTAAAGGAATCAGAAAAACTTGGATATAAAGTTTGTATAATTCCGGAAAGTAACAAAAAACTATTGAAAGATAGTTATAAATTAGATATAATAGGTGTGAAAAATGTAACAGAAGCAATGAAATACTTAGGATTAAAATAAGTTTTAGGTATATATGAAAGTAGGGAAAATCTGTGGCTGAAAATCTAAAAAAAGATGATACTTTAATAGAAATATTAAAATTAATTGCACCAGGTACCGACTTAAGACGAGGTTTAGATAATATACTAAAATCAAAAACAGGAGCTCTAATAGTAATAGGTGATTCCAAAGAAGTACTAGATTTAGTTGATGGAGGATTTAATATAAACGAAGAATACACAGCTTCAAGGTTATACGAACTTGCAAAAATGGATGGTGCAATAGTTTTAAGTAAAGACTTAAAAAAAATATTATATGCAAATGCACAAATAATACCATCTCCTAGTATACCAACTAAAGAAACAGGTACAAGACATAGAACTGCAGAACGTACAGCAAAGCAAACTGGAGAAATAGTTATTAGTATATCACAAAGAAGAAGTATAATAACGGTATTTAAAGGAAACTTTAGATATACTATGGAGGAAACCTCAAAAATAATAACAGAAGCTAATCAAGCATTACAAACCTTAGAAAAATATAAAAAGGTATTAGATACAAAATTAGGAATGCTAAATGAATATGAATTTAATGATATTGTAACTTTAGATAATGTAATTACATGTATTCAGAGAATAGAAATGGTTATGAAAATAGCAGACAAGATTAAGAGATTTATATATGAGTTAGGTGAAGATGGACTTCTTATAAAAATGCAGTTAGAAGAATTAATTGGAGGACTTGAACAAGAAGAATTATTCATAATAAAAGATTATATAGCTCCAGGGAAAAAACGTATGCCAGAAAAAGTAGTAGAATATATAGCTGATGCATATAGAGATAATTTCCCAGAAACATCTGCAATTGCAAAGTTGTTGGGCTATGAAATATTTGATAATTATGAAGAAGTTGCAGTATATCCAAAAGGTTACAGAATATTAAGTAAAGTACCAAGAATGCCAAGTAACATAGTAAATAATTTAGTAAAATCTTTTAAATCATTCCAACATATATTAGCTGCAGATATAGAAAAATTAGATGATGTAGAAGGAATTGGAGAAGTAAGAGCTAGAAATATAAAACAATCTTTAAAGAGAATGCAAGAGCAATTTATATTTGACAATTTAATGTTATAGTGTATAATATAAATGAAATTTATATTATACACTTATATGGAACGATTCCCTCGACGTTTCAAAATAAAAATAGAGGGATATTTTTACAAAGGAGAGAATTTTTTTATGAAGAAGAACATAGGTTTAATAATAGCAGTAGTGCTTATTTTAGTATTAATAGGATATGTGGTAGCAAGCAATGTAGTACAAGCAACAAAAAAAGTGCAAAATCCAATAGTAACAATGGAAGTTGAGAATTTTGGAACAATAGAAATAGAATTATATCCAGATATGGCACCAAATACAGTAGCTAACTTTATAAGTTTAATAAATGAAGGTTATTATAATGGGTTAACATTCCATAGAGCTGTAGAAGGATTTATGATTCAAGGTGGAGATAAAGAAGGAACTGGAAAAGGTACTGTAGAGCAAACAATAGAAGGTGAATTTTTAGAGAATGGATATGAAAAGAATACATTAAGACATGACAGAGGAGTTATATCAATGGCAAGATCTGATTATAGTAGTCTAGGTTTAACAGAAGAAGGATATAATTCAGCATATTCACAATTCTTTATAATGACAGATAATAATACAAACATAAATGGATACTATGCAGGATTTGGTAAAGTAATAAAAGGAATGGAAGTAGTAGATGCAATATCAAAAGTAGAATCAATCCAAGAAAAAGATGAAGACAACGCTACAGAGTCAGATAAAAAAGACGAAGATAAGGAAAATGTACAAAATCCAAAAATAAGCAAAATTACGGTAGAAACTTTTGGAGTGGATTATGGAACACCAAAAAGAATAAAAGCATTTGATGTAAATAGCTATTTAATGAAATTATATGGATTAAGCATATAGAAAATGTAGTGGCGGACCTGGTGTCCGCCATTCTTATAAGAAATACAACTAAAAAGGAGACAAACATGAGACTAGATAAATTTTTAAAAATAAGCAGAGTTATAAAAAGAAGGACAGTAGCAAATGAAGTAGCTGATGCAGGCAGAGTTATGGTAAATGGAAAAGTGGTAAAACCAAGCTATGAAGTAAAAATAGGAGATAAAGTACAAATACAGTTTGGTGATAAAATATCTACTTTTGAAATAATAAATATTCCCAAAGTAGCTGGTAAAAATATGGAAGAAATGATAAAAATATTATAGGAGGAAGTATAATGAATGGTAAAAAAACAAGGTATATATGGATAA
This sequence comes from uncultured Clostridia bacterium, assembly GCA_934178555.1. Classification (GTDB taxonomy): domain Bacteria; phylum Bacillota; class Clostridia; order TANB77; family CAG-508; genus CAKPQL01. The sequence goes on along the minus strand of CAKPQL010000003.1, from coordinate 2,273 downwards.
GTTTAGCAATTGTAATATTAATTGTTGTTATTGCTTTTGTAATTATTAAAAATTTACCCAAAAGTGATTCGGAGGAAGGCAAAGTGGAAAGTGAAACAATTAAAAATAATAATTTAGATGCGCAAAAAGATGAAACAGATAATAATAAAAATGAAGTTACAAAAAATCCAATTGTAACAATGGAAATAAAGAACTATGGAACAGTAAAAATTGAATTGTATCCCAAAGTAGCACCAAATACAGTAAAGAATTTTATTAGTTTAATAAATGAAGGATATTATGACGGATTAACATTTCATAGAATAGTACCAGGATTTGTAGTGCAAGGTGGAGATAAAGAAGGAACTGGAGCAGGAAAAACTGAATATTCGATACGTGGAGAATTTACTAAAAATGGATTTAAAAATGATTTAAAGCATGAAAAAGGTGTAATTTCTATGGCAAGAGCAGATTATAGTGTTTTTGGATTAACAGAAGAAGGATATAATTCAGCATTTTCACAATTTTTTATAATGCTAGAAAGTCAAAGAAGTTTAGATGGATTATATGCAGCATTTGGTAAAGTCATTGAGGGAATGGATATTATAGAAAATTTAGAAAATATAGAAATAGATAGTCAAACAGAAAAACCAATTAACCCACCAGTAATACAAAAAATGACAGTAGAAACCTTTGGTGTAGATTATGAAGAACCAGAAAGAATAAAATCATTTGATATAAATGGGTATATACAAAAACTAAGTTAATAAATAAAATCTTATAAGGGTCGATGTAAAATCGACCCTTATAGTTAGTATATTATTAAATTTTTAAGATTATGACCAATTAAACTGCAGTTGCTTTAACAACTAACCTATATCCTGTTATATTATTACAGGTGAGAAGTGTTATTTGTTTTTCACCATTGGTATCCTGGTTAGTGCAGGTAGTATCTGTAGAATTAATAGTATATTTATTAGTAACTCTATATTCTTGTACATTTCCGAACCGCATCATATATATTAATAGAGTCGCCTAGTTCTAGTTGATGAATCTTACTAAAAAATCTAGTGTCATTGTAATTATGTGCAGCAATGCATAAATTACCTACTTCATTTGGCATAGGTCCAAAAAAACGGCATGTAGCAATTTTTAATAAGTCATCACTAACTTCAGATAATATAGGGTAAACAATTTTTAATTTTTTTATTTCAATTAGTCCTATAATAAAAGAGCTATTATTACTTTCTTCTACTTCTACAACACTAGTATTATAATCACTTGTATCAGAATAAAGTAAGTTAATATTAAAGTTAGATAGCAATTGCCTAGAAATTTTTTCTTTTTGCTTAGTTGCATATAAATTATACATATAATAAGCAAAACAAATAAATATTATAATAATAGAAATCGCAAATTGATATTTAAAAACAATAAGCATATTTTTCCTTTTTTTATTTTCTTCTTTTTCTATTTCTTGATTAAACTTAGAAAACAAAATTTGATTCATCATGATACTCTCCTAAGGTTTATTTTAATCAATTATTAAAAAAATTATACTAAGTCAAATTGAGAATTAAACAAAAAAATATTGACAAAAAATGGAAAATATAATATTATAAATCTAATTTATGGGGGTAGAAAATAAATTCTACCTTTGTTTTTTTCTAAAAAATTAATTCTAAACAAATTTCCAAAACACAAAAAAATAATAAAATACAAGTTGGAGGTGGTTACTAAAAATTGTCAAAAAAGCATTGAAATGCAATTATAATAATGATAAAATTAGGAGGAAGATAAATGGATAAATTAAAAGTAACCAACGACTTTGTATTTAAGAAGATATTTGGAAAACAAGAAAACGAAGAATTATTAAAAGATTTATTAGTAGCAATAATAGAAGAACCTATTAGTAAAATAGAAATACAAAAAGATGCAAGTTTGGAGAAAAGGCTAGATATAAATAAAATAGGAGTATTAGATATAAAGGCAATATTAAATAATAAGACAATAGCAAACATAGAAATGCAAGTAAAAAATCAATATAATATAGTGGAAAGAAGTTTATTTTATTGGGCAGGATTATATCATAATGGCTTATATAAAGGGGAAGATTACATATCAAATAAAAGGACAATAAGCATAAACATATTAAACTATAATTGTTTTAAAGAAGGGACATATCATGAGGTAGCAAAAATAAGAAGAGGATACAAAAATAAATTATTAACAGAAGATTTAGAACTTCATTATATACAAATACCAAAATTTATAGAAGAAAATAGGCAAACAGA
>CAKPQL010000002.1 GCA_934178555.1 uncultured Clostridia bacterium | reverse complement strand
TTGTCCTCTTGACCATGCTACTTCTATTGCATGACGTATTGCTCTTTCTACTCTACTTGGTGTTGTATGGAACTTTTCTGCTATTTCTGGATATAATAATTTTGTTATTTGATTTATCATTTCAATATCACCAATTACCATCATTATTGCTTCTCTCAAATATTGATATCCTTTTATATGTGCTGGTACACCAACTTCATGTATTACATTTGTAACTAGCGCTTCTAAAGCTCCTTCTTTCTTTTTATCTGTATTTTCCAAATTTATGTATGGAGCTCTTATTTCTCTGTTTATAAATGTTGTTTTTGCTTGTGCTGGTTGATAATATTTTATTTCATTCATTCTTTGAATTAATACTTCAATATCAAATGGTTTTACAACATAATATTCTGCTCCTAAATTTATTGCTTTTTGTGTTATTTTATCTTGCCCAACTGCAGATAGCATTATAAATGTTGGTCTTTTTGTCAAGCTTGCTCTTGAAATTTTTTCTAGTACTCCTAATCCATCTAAATGTGGCATTATAACATCTAATAATACTATATCTGGTTGTGTATTTATAATCATATCATAAGCTTCTTCTCCATCTTTAGCTAATGCTATTACCTCCATGTTTTCTTCTTGTTCTAAATGACCTATAAGTGTATTCGCAAAATCCTTATTGTCATCAGCAATTAAAACTGTTATTTTCTCTTCCAAAACAATTCCTCCTCTAATGTGTAATTTTTGTAAAAATTTTACATTTCGAATTATAGTACAATTTCAATAGCATTGCAATAGTTTTTTGGAAATTTTTTCTATTTTTTTGCTTTTTGCCTTATATTTCAATGTTTTTTTCTTCTAAAATATCATATTTTATTATTTTAAAATTCATATTTTTGGAATTATTTGTAAATTCTTCTACTATATTTTTGTTCATTTCTACCATAAGGCAAACTGTTTCAGTATACTTATTATCTATTATATTTATATTTTTTTGTTTTAAATAATATCTAAGGTTTTCCAGCTCGTTATACTCAACTTCAATTTTTACATTATATCCTTTTGTTTTCTCTACATATTTAGCTTTTTTTAGTGCCTCTTGTACCGCTTCCGAATAAGCTCTTACCAAGCCACCTGTCCCAAGTAATACACCGCCAAAATATCTTGTCACTATAACTAATACATTTGATAAACCTTCTTTTGCCAATATATTTAACATTGGCGCTCCTGCTGTACCGCTTGGTTCTCCATCATCGTTAAATTTTACTAATAATCCTTCGTAATCTCCAGTTTCCAATATATAAGCAAAACAATTATGTCTTGCATCATGATATTTTTTCCTAGTTTCTTTTATTATTCTATCCGCATCATCTATTGTTTCTATATAAAATAAATTAGCTATAAATTTTGATTTTTTCTCTACAATTTGTGCTGTTACATCTTCTTTTATAGTTTTAAATTTTTCTTCCATAAAATCTCCTTGTTTTAGTTTATATGCATTCCAGCTGTATATCCAGTAGAATACGCAATTTGTAAATTAAATCCTCCTGTATAAGCATCTACATCTATAATTTCACCAGCAAAATATAGGTTTTTTATAATCTTAGATTCCATTGTCTTTGGGTTTATCTGTTTTATATCTATTCCTCCTGCTGTTATTATTGCCTCATCTATTGGTCTAAATCCTTTTAATGTAATTTCAAAATTCTTTAATAATTTTACAATTCTTATTCTCTCTTCTTTTGTAATTTCGTTTACTTTTTTATTTGCATCTATTTTACTTTGGTCAATTACTACATCTATTAGCTTTTGGGGTAATAGTTTATCCAAGCTATTTTTATATTGTTTATTTTTTTGTTCTTCAAAATCTCTTCTTATTCTTAAATCCAATTGTTCCTCTGTTAATGCTGGTTTTAAATCAATATATAATTTTATTTTTTTGTTCTTTAAAAGGTCATCTACATTCTTATATCTTAAAATTATTGCTGAAGAGCTTAATATTGTAGGTCCTGATATTCCAAAATGTGTAAATATCATTTCACCAAAGTCTTCGTATATCATTTTATTTTTATCTATATCTTTTATTTTTATTGATACGTTTTTCAAGCTTAATCCTTGAAGTTTTCTACACAAATCTGTTTCATAAGTTTCTAGAGGAACTAATGAAGCTTTTAAATTTGTTACGTTATGCCCTAATTGTTTTGCCATAACATAGCCATCCCCTGTTGAACCTGTTGCCGGATAGCTTTTTCCACCAGTTGCAAGTATTATTTTGTCACCATATATTATTTCTTTATCTGTTTTTACACCTTTTACTTTATCGTTTTCTAATATTATACTACTTACTTTCGTATTTGTTTTTATTGTCACTTTTAGCTTTTTTAGTGTATGTAATAATGCATCTAATACATCTTGAGATTTATCACTAACAGGAAACACTCTGTTACCTCTCTCATTTTTTACCTTTACGCCTTGTTTAGATAATATGTCAATAATATCTTTATTTGTAAAGTTTTGAAATGCACTAAACAAAAATCTTCCATTACCTGGTATGCTCTTTATAAACTCATCCATATCTAAACTACTAGTTATATTACATCTTCCTTTTCCAGTTATAAGTAGCTTTCTTCCACATGAATTCATTTTTTCTAATATGGTAACATTATCTCCTTGTTCTGCAGCACTAATGCCTGCCAACATTCCGAGCAGGACCACCGCCTATTATAATTACATTCATAAAATTCTCCTTTATTTGCTACAATCAATATTTTGTATTGCTTTTAGCACACCTAATTTTCCGTATTCATATGTCAATCCACCTTGTAAAAAAGCTACATATGGTGGTCGTATTGGAGCATCACAACTTAATTCTATAGATGAACCAGCTGTAAATGCACCAGCTGCCATTATTACTTTATCTGTATAACCTGGCATATCCCATGGCTCTGGTATAGATTTTGAATCTATTGGAGAACCCATTTGTATTCCTTGGCAAAATTTTATTAATTTCTCACTATCTCCAAATTCTATTGTCTGAACAATGTCACTTCTTTTTTCATTATATAGTGGTTGTGGCTTATATCCTAATTTTTCTAACATTCTACTTGCAAATACAGCTGTTTTTAAACTGCTTGCAACCACACTAGGAGCCATAAATAATCCTTGTAAAATACTTTTGTTTATACCTAATGTTGGTCCTACTTCTTTTCCTAATCCAGGTGCTGTTAATCTTTCTGCCACTAGTTCAATTAAATCAGCTTTTCCTGCAACATAAGCTCCATTTGGAGCAATTCCTCCGCCTAAATTTTTTATAAGCGAACCAACAATCAAATCTGCACCAACTTCTAATGGCTCTTTATCATCTACAAATTCACCATAGCAATTATCTACCATTATTATCGCATCTTTGTTTACTTCTCTTATAGCTTTTATAGCTTCTCCAATATCTTCAACTAACAAACTTTTTCTTAAAGCATAGCCTCTAGATCTTTGAATTGTTACTAACTTTATATCATTTTTGGATACTCTTTCTACTATTTTATCTATATCAAATTTGCTATCTACTAAATCTATTTGTTCATAATTAATATTATATGCCTTTAGAGAGCTTCTATTTTCTTCTAAGCCAATAACTTCGTCTAAAGTATCATATGGTTTACCACTTATACTTAACATAGTATCATTAGGTCTTAACATTGCAAATAATGTAACTGTTAAGGCATGTGTTCCTGATATAAATTGATTTCTTACAATAGCATCCTCAGCTTTTAATACTCTTGCAAATATTTTTTCAATTGTATCTCTTCCTACATCCCCATATCCATATCCTGTTGTACTTCCAAAATGCATTTCAGACACACTATATTCTTGAAATGCATTTAAAACCTTTATGCTATTTATTTCACATCTTTTATTTATATCTTTAAAAATATCACTTAGTTCTTCTTCAACTTCTATTGATAGTTTCTGTAGCTTTTCATTTATTCCTAATAAATTATACATTTTTTATTCTCCTTAAACCATTTTTATATCTTTATATTATAGCAAATTTTAATATTTTTTTAAATACTTCTATTTATTTTTTAACTAGTTTTATAAACATTATATAATCCAACCTATAAACCCCTCTGATTTTTATACCAGAGGGGTTATATATTTATTTCTTGCTAATAATAATTTTTTCAATTAATGATAGTTTTATTTCTTGAAATTCTTCAATTTCTATTTTTTTGTTATTTATAACTAATTTGGGATTTGTCTTTGTTATTGTATCTAGTTTTTCTTTTCCAATATATTTTTCCATACTAGATACTATTGCTGGAATTTTAGGATAAATAGTATTTTTTCTATGTACATCTGTACCTAAAAAATGAACCATTCCATTTTTTAAAAGTTTCTTTATTATTATTTGTGCTTTTTTACCATATTGACCTATAAAGCTTCCATAATTCGATTGTATAAGTACACCCTTTTCTATAAAATCTTTTAGTATATTTGGATTTTGCTGAATAAAGCTATATCTTTCTGGATGTGCTAATATTGGTATATATCCGCGTTCTAACATATTATAAATTACATAATACAAATTTTCAGGTACAACATTGAATGGTAACTCAAACAAAATATACCTTGTATTATTTATTGTGCATGCTTTTTTATTTTCTATAAAACTAACTATTTTATCAGAAAAATATATTTCATTTCCTAACACAAGGTTTATATTCATTGTATTATTTTGTAACATAGATTGAATTGAATTTACTATCTTTGTTCTTTCTTCTACATCTATTTGATAATAGTTTTCCATATAATGTGAAGTTAATATTACAGTTTCAAATCCAGCTTTTTCTGCTTCTTTTAATAATTCTACTGTTTCTTCCATACTTTTAGAACCATCATCTACATTAGGTATAATATGTGTATGAAAATCAATCATCATCTTTCTCCTTCGTTTAAAAACTTATTAATATAACTTGGCTATATTTTACGAATTGCCCATAATTTCTTCAAATAATGGCACTACAATTTCTTTTTTTACTACATAGTCTTTTATTTTTCCTCTTTTACTTTTTACTACTTCTACATTTTCTGTTTTTTCTATTTTAGTAAAATTTTCTTTTATATCTAATTGTTTGTTATTGTTTTCCTTAATATCTGCTTGTTTTTCTATCTTCTTTGCATTATTTGTAACTTTTGACTTTTCTTTAATATTTGTTTTTTTCTTTTTGTTGTCTTTAGCTACTTCTTTTTTATTGCTATTTGGAATTTTCTTCTTTGCATCTAAATTTTCTTTCTTATCATTTTTAGTTGTTTTTGGCTTTGTATCCTTTTTTGCTGTTTCTTTTTTGGTAACTGTTTTTTCTTTTTTATCGCCTTTAGTTGTTTCTTTTTTTGCATCTACTTTATCTTTTTTACCAGCATCTACTGTTTTCTTCTTTGTTGCTACTTTTTCTTTTTTATCACTATCAGCTATTTCTTTCTTTACGTTCTCATTTTCATTTTTGTTGTTTTTATTTTCATCTTTTTTACTTTCGCTACTTGAACCATAATAATAAGATTGTTCATATTTTTTTATTGGAATAGGCACTTTATTTAATATTACTCCAAAAATTTTGCCTCCAACATTTTTTATACTTGTTACAACTCTATCCAAATCTTTTTTCTTAGTATATTTGTGTGACGCAACTAAAATAGTAGAATCAACAATTCTGCTTAATATTAATGAATCTGCAACTAATTGACATGGAGTACCATCTATAATAACTATATCATATAATTTTTTTACTTCTTTTAATAAATTAATCATTTTGTTTGAACTTAATAATTCAGAAGGATTTGGTGGTACATTACCGGCAGTCATTACATCCAAGTTTTCAATTTCTGTTTTTTGTATATAATCTTTTAATTTTTTTTCTTTTTTTACTGACTCGTTTATATCTACTCCTGTTAAATAATTTGAAAGTCCTGGAGTTGGTAGCAAATCAAAAATAGAATATTGTCTACCTTTTCTCATATCTGAATCTATTAATATAATTTTTTTGCCTGTTTGTGCAAATGCCGTTGCTAGGTTAGAAGACATCCAACTCTTTCCTTCTCCTGGAAGAGTTGATGTTAATAATATTGTTTTTGATTCTCCATTTGTATCCATAAATAGTATGTTAGTTCTTAAAGTTCTAAAAATTTCTGAAATAGGAGACTTTGGATCTGTATAAATAATTAATTCTTTCTTCATTATTTATTACCTCCCTTTTTTTTCTTTTGAGTGCTATCTCCATATATTGGTACAGAAGCTAAAACTGGCAACTGATAAACATTTTCTATATCTTCTACACTTTTTATTGTTGTATCTAGCATATTGTCAATTAATACATAAATTCCAGAAACAAAAAGTCCAATAATTGCAAAAATTGTAATGTCTTTTACATAATTTACATTAGATGGTTTATCTGAAGTTTCTGCTTTGTCTACAACTTGAACATTTTCTATATTATATATACTTTTAATTTTATCCATAAAAACTTCTGCCATTTCATTTGCAATTCTTGTTGCATTGTATTTATTTTCATCTGTTACTGTTATTTGTATTAATTCTGTATCCTTTACAGAACTTACTTTTATATTTTTTCTTAATGTTGCTTCATCAATATCAATATGTAGATTAGATATTACTTTTCGTAAAACATTTTTGCTTTTCAATAATTCACTATAGGTTGAAACTAATTTAGAATTAACTGTTAAATCCGTTGTTGTTATTGAAGCATCGTCAATTTTAGAGTTACTATTTGCTGATGCTAAAACTAATGTTGTTGAAGAACTATACATAGGTGTTACAATGCAAGTTGAATAAACTATACCTAACGCTGTAAAGACTATTAATATACACAAAATCTGTATCTTTTTGTTCCAAAACATTTTAAACAATTCTTTTAAATCTAATTCTTCCATTTGTTCTCCTTATAATTTAAATTTTCCATTTGTGATTATGTTAATTTTTTATTTAAACAATTCAATTATACCATGTTTTTCCAAATAAGTAAACATATTTCTGATTTTATGTAACCTTTATTGTCCTATCTGATTATACAGCTCCTTCTCTTTTTAAAATTACACTAATAGTTTTTATTAAAATCCTACAATCTTGCTTTAATGATTTCTCATCATTATATTCTAAGTCTATTTTTAATCTCTCATCAAAAGTTGTATTACTTCTTCCTGATACTTGCCAAAGTCCTGTTATTCCTGGTTTTGATTGTATTATACTATTGTAGTAAGCTTTCATGTCATCTTTTTCTCTAGGTAAATATGGTCTTGGACCGATTATTGACATTTCACCTTTTAATACATTTACCAATTGTGGTAATTCATCTAAGCTTGTTTTCCTTAAAAAATTTCCTATTTTAGTTATCCTTGGATCATTTTTTAACTTTTTGTTTATTTCATATTCCTTTTTGGCCTCTTCATTATTAGCTAAAATATCTTTTAACTTATCATCAGCATTTGGTACCATTGTTCTAAATTTATATAATTTAAACTGTTTTCCATCTTTACCTATTCTCATTTGTGAAAATATAACTTTTCCCTCTGAATCTAATTTTATCATTACATATATAAGCAAAAATACTGGTGATAAAATTATTAAACTTATGCCGGATATTAATATATCTGCTGTTCTCTTTACGTAATTATATGTATTTATTTTTGCTAAACTATTCTCTACTTTTTTCATTTGTAATGGCAATTTATTATTAGATGATATATCAACATTATTGCTCATTTCCAAATTCATTTATTTACCTCCTAAATAAACTCAACAATTATATTATACTATCTTTTGGAAAATTTTTCAATAGAAAGTATAGTTTTTATGTAAATCTTTTGTGCAATAAAAAAGACACCGTATCCCGTGTCTCTATTTTTGCATTATTCTTTATCTTTTTTCTTCAATTTACTTAGTATTATATTACCTATTCCTAATATAGTCGTTACTATACCTACTGTAAAAAATACATTGACAATTGAATTAATTAAATCTATTAATGTTTGAGAAAATGCTGAATTTAGTATCAATATGTTATGTGTTCTATCTCCTAGTAAAATTTTTAAAATTAAATTTAAACTTCCTATTGAAAGTAATGTAATACCTACTATATTTAAAGTTTCTTTTACATTTCTATTAATAATTATTATTGTACCTAATAACAGTAAAGTTAGCCCACTTAATGCCAATTCAACTTTTGTTATAACTAATTGTATTTTACTATATATGTTGGCTATTTGTTCTATATCATCTTCAAAATAAGTAATACCATCAACATATACTTGTGCAATAGTATCCTCAAATATTTTAATTTCCTCTTTTTCTTGAAAATCCGGTCTGTGATTATTATCCTCTAATACACTATTAATTCTATCATCTAATTTAGTAATAAGTTCTTGGGTATCTATGTTGATATCTTTATTTTCATATATTGCATCTATAACCATATTGATATCTTTATTTACTTTTTCTATATCATATAAATCTTGCAAAATATCTTCTTCTAATCCAGATTGCATAATGTAGTTCTTAAACCCGTCTTGTATATTATAATACGTTTTTTCGTAATAATTATTTTTCTCTAGTATCTTTATTACATATTGCTTGTTTAAAACTGTATTTGAAAATATTAATAAACTTGATAATCCTAGAACGCAAATTATTAAAAAGAAATTTATTATATATATAATTACTTTTTTTAACATATTTCCTCCATTTATATTACATCTGTTGTTCTTCTACTAAATTAGCATATACAATGAATCTATTTTTTGCATGACCTATACTATTTACTGGATAACAAGTATATAACATTAAAATTTCTTTTTCCCTTTGTATTTGTACAGCATCAAGCTTAGTTTGTTCAACAACTCCTGTTTCATATACTTCATATGTATATATTCCATAAGTTGTTTCTATTATTATTTTTTCTCCATTTTTTATCTGTGGTAATTCCCTTAACATACCTTTTGTGTTATGCCCCATGCACACAACAGAGCCACCTTCTCCTGGGAAATAGCTTCCGCTAGAATGTCCTACTCCATATCTTAATATAGCTAAAGTGTCTCCATAATATAATCCTAAATTTATATTAAGAGATGGTATTTTTATACTACCATATTTTGCGCCGTATTCTGGATAATTTTCTAAGTTTTTAGTATCTAAATTAATTTTTACGTCTTTCAATATTTTTTTACTCGTATCTACTGATATCATATCAACTATTGAAATTGCCTTACTAATTGAGTCCGAAAACAGCAAATATATTATCGCAAAAATAATTATAGAATACATAAGAGCAACTATTATACTTTTAATAGTTGCTCTCATTATATTGCTTTTATTTTTTTTATGCATTTACTTTTCTCTTTTTTAATATTACTACAGTAGCAACGGCAATTACTGCTACAATTCCAGCAACCACATATGCTGTATTATCATTACCTGTTTGTACAAATTTATCGTTCTTTAAAGAAATTGATTCGATTGTTTTTCCATTTTTATATACTGTTACAACTTTGTTTGTTGAATCATATGTTAATGTTGCTCCTGTTACAGCAGCTGCTTCTTGTGCTATACTTAATACTTGCTCTTTTTTTGCTTTACTTAATTTAGTTGGATTAGCAACCCCCTCAGTATTCATTATAGAAATTATTTGCTCAGCTTTATCTATTATTGTATCTCCATCACTTTCAGATATTGGATTTTCAGAAAGAAAACGTTTTACTTTTAATACATCTCCATCAGAAAGCTTAACTTTTTCTCCAGCTATTGTAAATGTTTTTGATGCATATGCTACTAATTCTTCTGTTGTTGCAGCATTTACAACTGTTGTATAAACTAATAACATTAATATAAAAATTAATGCAGTTTTTAAAACTTTTTTCATCGTTTTTCCTCCCTATTTAAGTTTTTACTATAATATTATAACATGTTTTGGAAAAAAAGCAATACTTTTAGGAAATAATCACTTTTTTTGCCGTTTTAATATGTTATTTTATTTTTTTACTAATACTCTTTTTAATATTTTTTTACATTTATTTTTAACTTTTTGTAATATATTAGTTCTAGGTACATATTTTTTCACTAATTCATCAAATTCCATAGTATCTAAGTTGCAAAAAAATTTTTCTCTATTTTTATTTTTCTGTGGAGAATTAATTATTGCTGGATTATATTTTAAAGCAGCATTTATATCAACATTTTCACACTTTATATCTTTTTGTATTGCATCAAATAACTCTTTTCCTTTATATGAATTTATAATTACTAAAGATGTCCCCTTTTCATCGTTCATTTTAGGTAATATATTATCTATTCCCCAAAAATCAGCTAAAGTAATATCAGATACTCTATTTAATTTTCTAAAATGACATTCATAGCATGACTCTCTTGATGATAAGCTATTTAGAAATATCTTCATATATTTATCTTTTGAATGAATACTATTGTATTCACTACCTGTTTTGAATTTTACTTTTAAATGATAATTACTCCACCCTTCCAAACTTTTGTCTCTAAAATTTACATTTTCCAATTTAGAATTACTCTGTTTTTCCAAATATTCTAAGTATTTTTTCCAAACTTTAGGAGATGGGTTACTATGACAGATGATATCCTGCGTATATAATTTTTCATATTTTTTACCCAAATATGACATCAATCCTTCAATCTGACATGGAGTTCCTGTAAATAATACATATCTTCCATTATCCAAAAACTCTTTTGCTTTTTTATATGTATCGTTAATTAAACTTTGTAAATATTTAGACCCTCTAAACTTTTTTAAATCTGACATATTTTCTATATATGTATGTTGTACCAAAAATTCATCATTAAATGCTGCTCCAAAAACCACTCCATTTTTATCTAAAATCCATTCTGATAATAACGAAAAAATTCCTCCTGATGAGCTTTCTTCCCTTATTGTTTCATTTAAATTATAACAAGCATATGCTATAGGTTGATTTTGTTTTTGGTTTATATTTATAATTGGGCACACTTTTTCGCACAAACCACAATTTATGCATTTTTCTTTATTAATTTTAGGATATTTAAAACCTTGCTCATCTTCTATCATTTCTATTGCATTCTTTGGGCACTTGTTAAAACACGCATGGCACCCACAGCATTTTGATTTATTATATATTTCTATCATTTGTACCTCCTAACATATCTATATTACTTCGTTTTTTTAATTTTATCTAGAACTTTATTTATTGGTTTTTTTATTAAATCTTTTTCATAATCATTCATTATGAACCTCCAAGCAATAAAACTATAAATAATAGAGTAAATTCCTATTCCTAATACTAATCCTATAATTCCATTTAATGAAATATAATATTTAATCGCTAATCCAATACCTAAAACAATTATCATTGGAATAGTCATCTTTAAAATATTTTTCCAATATTCTAGTATGTTTATATGTATAGCTTTGTAATAATATATATTTAAAATAATAATTTGTCCTAATACTAAGGAAATTGCCGTACCTATCGCGCTTCCTATTCCTCCATACATTTTAGCTAATGGTATACTCACTAAAACATTTAATATTGCAATTCCAAAAAATATCATTGTTCTATATTTGTATTTATTTTTAGCTTGTAAAATACTTAACCCTATATTTTGTGTTAACGGTATTGTTACTGGAATCATTAATATACATGCTATATAATATGTTTGTTCATATCCTGAGCCTACCCATAAATTTATAAATGCTTGGCCAAAAATTACGAAGCCAGTTATTATTAATCCCATTACTAAATATTGAATTCTTCCTGTTCTTATAAAAATTTCTGTATATTGCTTAGGAGTAGCTGAATTTTCCTCCATTTTTGCAACTTTAGGTAGCATTACTCCACTTATTGCTGTTGAGAAAGATAAATACATTGTATTTAATTGCCCTGCTACTGAATATACTGCAACAGCAACTGTCCCCGCAACTGTTCCTAATATAAATTGGTCTACACTCCAATTTACTTTATCTATTACTTGATTCAAAAATATAAAAAATGAATATGCAAATATTTCTTTTAGTACTGGTATATCAAATTTTGAAAAGTCTAATTTTATTTTCAAATTTTTAAAACATATAAAAGTATTTGCTAGCAAGCTTGCTATATTCAATATTGTTAATACAACTACCATAGCAATTGATTTATATCCCAAAAGCAATAAAGGTAACATTATGCATGGCATTAATACAATTTGAGCAATTTTTATCAATTTACTTATTACAAATTTTTCATAAGCTACTAGTATATTTCCAAACATACTTAACGGAAAGGTCAATACTAAATTAAATGTTAATATAATCATCATAATCTTAGCTTTTTCCAACTCACTAGATGTCATTGTATCTCCAAATAAAGTATTTACATTCAAATACATTATTATGCCAATAATAGCTGCTATAATTCCTATTATAGTATATATAATTACAAACATTCCGTACAATCTATATTCTTCTGTTTTTTGATTTTTAGCTCTATATTTCGCTGTATACAATATAATAGCATTTCCAAAGCCTAAATCTAATACAGTTAAATATGTCATTATCGAATATACTAGCGAATACAAGCCATACTCCGACTGTCCTAACATTCGTATTAATACAGGTGTATATACAACACCTATTATCATATTTATAGCAATAACTACATATGAAAGTATCGCTCCTAATTTTAATTGATTTACTTTCAAAATCTCCACTCCTATTTTATATCTAATGCTTTTCTTAAAAAGTTAATTGATTTTTCCTGTTCTTGTTTTAGAATCTGTTTTGCCTCAATATAATTACATTTTAATAAATCTTCTGTTATTTCATTTGAAAATCTTCTTTCTTCCAATTTGAATTTTGATAATAATGTATCTATGCGTGAATTCATAGACTTTACCCCTTTTTGTTGTCTATTAAAAACTACAAAAGGTGTATCATATATTATAGAAAAAACACTTGAATGAAAAGAATCTGTACATACTAAAAATGCATTTTTTTCTAAATACAAAAATTCACTTGGACCAGTTTGATAAAAAGAACTAGTTTTATCTAATATATTTATAATTTCGCAATTATTTTCTTTTGCAATTCTATTTATTTCATCTCTCCACTTTGGTGGAAGTTCCCCTAAGAAATAGTTTAATATGTATTTATCAGACTTTAACTCGTTAAGTTGTTGTGGCTTTTTTGAAACATTGTCCCATTCATCTGCTGTTAAAAGCATAGTAGGATCTACCAATACCTCAACATCTCTTCTATTTGTTAACTCTTCTATTATTTGTTTTCCAGCATCCTCACGAACAGAAATTGCTTTAAAAGTTTGTAACTTACTTTTAGCAAACTCTTTTTTATTTTCTGGTATTTCATTAATTCCAAAACTTGCAGAAAATGAAATTTTTTGTTCATTTCTACAAAAATCTAACAAATCGACTTCACGCAAACCACCTAAATTTGCATTCCAAACTTGATCGCTACCGAGTAACAAAATAATCATATTTATTAGATATATTTGAATACGGTGTAATATATTTTTTTGAAAATACTATATTTCTGTTAAAATTTAAAAAACAATTTAATCGCTCACTATTTTCCTTTTTCTTTAGCATTAAGTATTTTACAAATTTTAACAACAGCTTATCTTTTCCATTTAATTGTGGAATATTTCTTAATGTTACAGTTTGACAATTAAGTGAATTTAACATTTTTTGTACTGCATAATTTTGTAATCTATTACCATAATTATTGTTATCATTTATTGTTATAATTCCAATTTTCATAATTTTCCTTCCCTAATTTTATAAATTATATTTTATTTCTTCTTGTAATATAATTTTTTCCAATAATACCTATAGGATATAATATAAATATTTTTATCTTATTATTATTTTTAAACGGATTATTGCCCGACATAAGCGAAAATGCAATAAAATAAATAGTATATTTTATTCTTTTTATAAAAGACTTATTTTGTTTCATTCTTAATTCATTAAACATCATCCAAGATGTTGGATTATTAAAAAACAATTTTGAAGAATTTTTGGTTAATCCATCTTCTAAATAAGCTCCTAATGTCAAAATTTTGTCACTCCAATATATTTCTTTATCTAATTGATAATACACATATGCTTCAGTAAAAAAATTCTCTTTTTCTATTTCCGGATATCTAAATTTTTTTATATAATCTGTTTCAAAAAGAAATGAACATTCCGCAGCAAACATATTATTTTCTAAAGCACTTTTTAAAGAGTTGCCACTTAATTTGTTAATATCATATTTTTTACAAGTCTCATCCCTTCGCGATGCATATTTTGATCTTATACATACTATTCCACATTGCTTATCATTTAAATCACTAATCTTTTTATTTAAATATTCAATACCGTCCTCAACTATAATGTCATCTGAATCTAATGCAATTAAGCAATATTGAGTTTGAACTTTACTCATAAACATATTATATGCACTATGTTTTCCACCATTTTTTTTCTTAAAATATTCTATATTTACAATACCTTCTTTTTTCCAATCGCTTACAACTTTTTCTGTTTCATCTGTTGACCCATCGTCTATAATCATCCAAATAAAATTTTTATCTGTTTGATTTTTTAAACTATCATATGTATTCTTTAGTGTATTTATTCTGTTATATGTTGGTGTAAAAATTGTAATATTATTCATTAATAATCACCCTTTTTATTTTCAATTTTATTTTATCAACTATGATACTTAATTTAATCTTAAAAAACATTTTTTTTGATTCAAAAGTATTTTTTATATCTTGAATAGTCAAATTTTCTACTTCATCAAATAAACTAATTATCTCCTTTGATTCCAACAATTCATTTAGTGAATTTATATATTCTTTAAAATTATATAAATAAAAAAATTTTTTAATATATTCTAATATATCATATTTAATACTATTTATTAAGCCCTCTTCTAATATAGCTAATTTCATATTTTTATAAATATATATATTAGTATCAATTGTATCTAATAATTGTTTTTTAGCCTTTTCACTATTTTTTTTATTTGTTACACTATTCATATTTAATCTATAATGATACATATTGTGGGATAATAAGTAAATTTTTTTTGATTTTTTTAAAGCATCAAAAGAATACTTTCTATCTTCTGCATATTTTTTATATTTATCAAAGCTTATTTGGGAAGCGATTTTGCTTTTAATACATAAATTCCAAACAGATGCATAATCATTCGTTTGTAAAAAATTAGGATAAACTTTTTCACCAAAATCCTTATTCATAATTAAAGTATTTGTATCTGACTTAAATTTATAATTTTGTCTGAAAGGTCCATATTCCTTTATATAACCATATTTTAAATAATCTATATCTTCTTTATCTAAAATACTAAATATCATTTCAAATGTTTCTTCATCAATATAATCATCAGCATCAACAAATGTAATATACTCTCCATGAGCATTTTCAACGCCTATATTTCTAGCATAAGATACTCCTGAATTTTCAATATTTATTATTTTAAAACGTTCATCATCCTTGGTTGCTTCGTTTATTACACTTAGAGAATTATCAGTTGAGCCATCATTAACTATTATAACTTCAAAATTTTTATATCTCTGTTTGATTATTGATTCAATACATTGATATATATCTTTTTCCGCATTATACACTGGTATTATTACTGATAATTTTTTCATTTTTCTTTTCCTCCATTAACATAAATATTAAAATTATTAATACCGTAGAAATTTGCATTTGGCTTCTAAAAAATTCACCTTTTACATTAGATAAAATCATTGCAATTAAAATTATTATACTTGTAACTTTCTCAAATTTTGAATTATAATTAACATTTTTTATATTAAATATTAAAAACAAAAACGAATTATATAATAATGCTACTGAAAAAATTCCAGCCATAAATATATCATTAATAAAGCCAATATCTGAAGCTAACGTACATCCATAATCAATCCCTGCACGTCCATAAATTCTATATCCTGCTCCGAAAATTTTATCTGTAAAACTATCTGGAACTTTTATCATATCCACTAAATATCCTGTTTCTGTATTATAATCATCTTCAGTAACAAATGAATAAATATCGTTAACTGCATGATTCATCAGTCTTACTGTATTGGGTAAAAAAATTATTACAAAAGAACAAATAACAGCTATAGCTATAGCTATTAAAAAAATAATTTTTAAATTTGAAAAGAATTTTTTACTATAAATCATTTCTCTTATTAGTAAATAGGCTATACCTATCATAAATATTAGCAAACCAGTTCTACCATTTAAAAGAGTTGTTACTAATATTACAAATGAATAAAAATAATATTTTTTTTCTTTATAAAAATATGCAAAGCAAAAAGAAAATAAAGCAATAAATGATGTTAGTACTTGCAAACTGTATGTATAGTTTCCATCACAAATACCATAAATACGACTTTCCGAAATATATCTATTAATTTCAGTACTTCCTTTATAAAATATATTATAAGCAACATTTCTTAATGCTGGAATAAAAATCATACTAATAGCACTTAATGATTGAATTATTCCTAATCCTATAATAAATTTATACTTTTTTTCTTTTGTATAATTTAATTTGTCTAACTCATCATTTACTATCAATACACCAACTAATAATAATATAGGTGTTAAATTTTGAATAATTCTTAAATTTTTAAGATCATTTATTTCCGTTCCTGCAATAAGTGTTCTAATAACATAATAAACTGTGAAGAATATATTAAGTATTATAAATATAGCTATTGGTTTCTTGTTAAATGTGTCTATAAATTTTTTCTCTTTTAGATGCATTTTGAATGTTAAAAAAAATACTGTTAAAATTGAATAAATAATTAAACCATTTACCTTTATGTAATATGAAAAATCCGGAAGGTAAATTAATATAAATGCATATAAATATATTAATGCCAATTTTATACTAATACTATGCTTTTTTATCATTTATAGTTACCTCCAAATATATTTTACTAATTTTACCAAAATAATAAAAATAATTATCTAATTTCTTAGCTTTTCTTTTTGCATTTTCAACTTTTTTTAAATAATATACTTCATCATCCAGCAATTTGTTTATTTCATAAACAAACTCTCTGTTTTCACTGCATGTTACTCCACAGCTATCATCTATAACATTCACTAATCCACCTACATTACTAACTACACATGGTATTTCCAAAGCAAGTGCCTCAAATGCAACTAGTCCAAATCCTTCCCATTCTGATGTTAAGCAAAATACTTTTGATTGCGCCATATATTCATAAGGATTATCTACAAAACCTTTTAACTCAATATTATCTTGTAAATCTAATTTTTTAACTTGCTCTTCGCATTCTTGTCTTAACTCTCCATCGCCTACCATTACTGCTTTTATGTTTGGCATCAAGCTTTTCAATTCTGATATTATATTTATAAATTTAATTGGGTTTTTGGCTTTTGTTAATCTTCCTACAAAACAAACATCATAATTTTTTTTGACATCTTTTGATACTTTTTCTGTAACACTTTTTACACTTATTGGATTACCAATATTTTCAATCTTTTTTCTTATATATCGTGAAAAAACATATTCGTTTTGTATTGAGTCAGATACTGTTAAAATCTTTTTTACTCTTATACTTGCAAACAACATTGCAATTGAATATGGATTCACTTTTTTTATCCATGGAGCATTGTTATGTAAGTGGCTTATTATAGGAACTTTTACAAAAGAAAATGCACTTATTATTGTTGCAGTATAATCATGTGCGTGAATTATATCTGGTTTATATTGTTTACAAATTTTTCTGATTTCTCTTACTGACATTTTATTTAATTTTATTCTATCTATATTTTCCTTTTTTAATTTTTCTACTATTGGTCCATCTTGAGTAACATAATATTGGTTGTATTCATTATTAGTATTTTTTATTATATCTATTGCAACTTTTTCAAGTCCTGAATATGCATTGCTATTTACAATATGCAATATTGTTTTCTTATACGCTTTATCATATTGCTTTGCCATTATATTAATATTGTAAATTCTTTCTACATCTTCTCTTGCTTTATTTTGTATGCTCTCTACATCTTCATTTTTTATTTCATTAATTTTATTTATAAAATCTTCTAGCTTATTACATATAAAACCATTTTCTCCGCTTTTTATTACATCTTTATTTCCAATACAATTGCTTACAATACATATTTTTTTCATAAACATTGCTTCTAGCAATGATATTGGTAAACCTTCCCATAATGAAGGTAAAATGAATATATCATTTTCATTTATAAGCTTCAATAGTTCTCTTTTTTCTTTCCATCCTGTAATAATTATATTGCTTGCTGTTAATTCTTCTCTTAATTCTCCATCGCCAATCCAAGTAAACTGAATATTAGGAAATGCTTTTGCAATTTCATTAAATAATTTTGGATTTTTAGGATAAGTTATTCTTGCACAAGTACATATTTTTAAATTATCGTAATCTATATTTTTTTGTTCTAATCCTTGTGATTCAATCATTAATTTATCTATATTTACACCATTGTTTATGCAAATAGAATTTTTAGATAATTTATGTGCTTCTTCATATTCTCCTTGAGAACATCCAACTATTGTACACTTTCTAAATGTTAACAGTTTTTCTATTGATTTATAGATAAATCTTTTCATCTTTGAATCATCTTTTTTTAAAAATGAAAAGCCATGCGGATTATACAATAATTTTCTTTTCTTAGCACTTATTGCAATTCTACCTATTGCCCCCGCCTTTGAAGAATGCATATGTACTATATCTGGATTCAATTCTCTTACTATTTTTTTTATTTCTCTTATTGCTTTTAAATCTTTTTTTGGATTTATGCTTCGTGTAAAATTTTTAACTTCTATAAATTTTACTTTATCACTGAAGTAATCTTTAAAATTTCCCGGTGTTTCTGGTCTTATTGAATATGCTATCGTTATATCATAATCATCAACTGTTGAATTAACCAATTCTGTTAAGAAAGTAAATACTCCTCCTCCAAAAGCCTCAACTATATGCAGTATTTTCTTTTTCTTTTTTACCATATTATACTGCTCCTTTTTTATTATTGTAATAATTTTAGTATCATTCTATTCTGAATTTTCAAGTCTTCTCTTCTAACTTAATATCTAAAATTTAGTAACGCACACATACTTTCTCTTTCTATTATACATTTTTTAGGGTTATTTTTCAACAATTTTCACATTTTTTGCTGTTTTTGTCATTTTTAGTAGTTTTACACGAACAACAACTAGGACATTGTATTATCATTTCTCATATATACCATACTGGGTAAAATATATAATTTAAACCGCCATTTTAGTGGCGGTTTGTAATCTATTAATCTCTACTCTTTCCAAATATAGATAATATTCTTATAAATATATTGATAAAGTCTAGATATAATTCCATTGCACAATATATATGCAATTTATCTTGATCAAGATTTGGTTCATTTTGTAGCTGTTTAATTTTATTCATATCATATACAGTTAATCCAAAGAATACAATCAAAATTACCCAATCCAATATTATATCTATTATTTCATTACCTAAAAATAAATTTATTATACTAACTATTAAACCTATTAGCAATGTAGCATATAATACGGTTCTCCAATTACTGATATCTCTTTGCGTTTTATATCCATATACAGCTAACACTCCAAATAATGCTGCTGTTGCAACAAATGCATATACAATTGATGACATTTTAAATAAAACAAATATTACAGATAAAGATAGTCCATTTATCATAGAATATACAAAATACAGTATTCCTACTACTGTTGGAGATAGTTTTTTAAATAAAAACGAGAATAATAAAACTACTACAAGTTCAACCACTAAAATTATTCCCCATGCACCACTATCTACTATGTCTATTAATAAATCTGTTGAATAAGTATACCAAGCTACTATTGCTGTTCCTAACAAACCTAAAAACATCCAAAAAAAAGTTTTTGGCATAAGATTATTTTCTTTCATATTTCTCCTCCTCTAAACATTAATATAGTAATTATATACTACACACTATAAATAATCAATGTTACTTATTTACTTTTTTTTATGTTTTTGATATGATATTAATAATTAAATTGTGGGGGATATTAAATGAAAGAAATTAGTAAAAAAGTTAGATTATCTAAATTTGAAAACTATATATTATATTTTTTTATATATGCTTTTTTAGGTTGGTTTTTGGAAACCTTGTATGCTATATATGAACTAGGTCATTTCACTAAAAGAGGTTTTCTTTTTGGTCCTATTTGCCCAATTTATGGATACGGAGCACTTATATTATTAATATTTCTTAGGAAATATAAAAAAAATTCTTTAAAGTTATTTTTTATCTCTATGATTGTATTTTCTGCATTAGAATACTTTGTTAGTTTTGCACTTGAAAGTGCTTTTATGGCACATTGGTGGGATTACACAAATGAATTTTTTAATTTAAACGGAAGAATCTCTATATTATTCTCTTTTGTTTGGGGTATTGCTGCAATTTTGTTCATAAATCATATTCATCCATTTATAAAAAAGCAACTTAACAAAAGAGTAATTAGAAATATTCCAATTGTCATCCAAAGTACGATTATAAAAGTTTTATGTTTTATATATATTATTGACACTGTTTTGTCTTGGATTGCACATGCTAGAATGGTTGGATAATCTTACTTATTGCTAGCCCGTCTCCCACTTCTAAAATCTGTGTTTCTAAATTTTCATTTTCTGTTGTCTCTTTTATATACTCTCTTAAATTTCTTACTGCTGTACGTTGTTTGTGCTTATTGTAGTCGCCTAATACATATCCTTTATATAGTACATTATCTGCTATTATTACTCCATTTGGTTTTATCAACCTTATAGCTTGTTCTAGAAAAAAAGGATATTTTCCTTTGGCAGCATCTATAAATACAATATCATATTTTCCATTCAATATTGGTAATATTTCTGCAGCATCTCCTTCATATATATTTATTTTCTCTTCTACACCAGTTAATTTTATATTTTCTCTTGCTTGTTTTACTCTATCTATATCTCTTTCTATTGTATCTATTTTTCCATTTTCATTTAAGAATTCACTAAAACATATTGCAGAATACCCGTACCGCAGTACCAATTTCTAGTATCTTTGTTGGTCTACTTTCTATCAGTATTTTTTGTATTACTTTTAATGTATCATCCATTATAATTGGAATATGCTCTTCTAGAGCTTTTTCTTTTATTTTTTGCAACTCAACTTTATTCATATTTTTATCTCCTTGTAATATTAGTGATATATTAAAGGTTTCATAAATTATTTTTACAAGTTGATTTTTAACAACATGCTCCTTCATAGTAGTTTTCCCAACACTCGAAGGTCAACCAACTGAAAGAAATAATTTATGAAACCTAATTTTATTATATATCTAATTTTATCTTCTTGCCATTCTCTCTCTTGTTTTTGTATCTAGTATTTTCTTTCTTAATCTAATATTTTTTGGTGTTACCTCTACCAACTCATCATCATTTATAAATTCTATTGCTTTTTCCAATGAAAACTGTAATGGTGGTACTAAACGTAATGCATCATCTGAACCTGAAGCTCTTGTATTTGTTAAGTGTTTTTCTTTACATACATTTATAGCTAAATCTTCTGATCTTGAGTTTAATCCAACAATCATTCCTTCGTATACATCTACTCCTGGTCCTATTAATAATTCTCCCTTATCTTGAGCATTGTATAATCCATAAGTTACTGATGTTCCTTTTTCAAATGCAACTATTGTTCCTCTTGTTCTAGCAGAAATATCTCCTTTGTATTCTTCATATCCATCAAATACACTATTCATAGTTCCATTTCCTTTTGTATCGGTCATAAATTCTGTTCTATAACCAATTAATCCTCTTGCAGGAATTCTAAATTCTATCTTTGTGTGTCCGTCTCCAGTTGGCTCCATATTAACCATTTCGCCTTTTCTTTTTCCTAATTTTTCAATTACATTTCCTACAAATTCCTCTGGAACACTTACAACCAATCTTTCCATTGGTTCCATTTTTTTACCATTTTCTTCTTTAAAGATAACTTTTGGACGAGATACTAACAATTCGAATCCTTCTCTTCTCATTGTTTCTATTAATACAGATAAGTGTAGTTCTCCACGTCCTGATACTTCAAAGCTCTCTGCTCTGTCTGTTTCTTTTACTCTTAAACTAACATTTCTATCTAGTTCTTTAAATAATCTATCTCTTAAATGTCTTGATGTAACAAATTGACCTTCTTTTCCAGCAAAAGGTCCATCATTTACACTAAATGTCATAGATACTGTTGGTTCATCTATATCAACAAAATCTATTTTTTCTGGACAATTTACGTCACATATTGTATCTCCTATATTTATATCTGCTACACCAGCAATTTCTACTATATCCCCTGCTTGTGCTGTTTCAACTTCTACATTTTTTAATCCCATATATGTGTATAATTTTGTTATCTTTGCATTTTCTGTCTTGTCCTTCTTGCATACAGCAACAGGCATTCCATTATTTATAATACCTCTTTCAATTCTACCTATTGCAATTCTACCAACATAATCGTCATATGATATATTTGAAACTAACATTTGCATTGGTCCATCTTGGTCACATGTTGGTGGTTCTATTGTATTTACTATTGTTTCAAATAAACATTTCATATCTTTTGCTTCATCTTCTAATTTTAATTTAGCAACACCTTGTTTTCCAGAAGCGTATACAACTGGGAAATCTAATTGCTCATCATTTGCTCCTAATTCTATAAATAATTCTAATACTTCATCTATTACCTTTAATGGTCTTGCTCCTGGTCTATCTATTTTGTTTATAACTACTATAGGTTTTAAATTTAATGCCAATGATTTTTTTAACACTTCTCTTGTTTGAGGCATTGCTCCTTCAAAAGCATCTACTAATAGTACAACACCATCAACCATTTTCAATACTCTTTCTACTTCTCCCCCAAAATCAGCATGTCCTGGTGTATCTACTATATTTATTTTTATATCTCCATACATTACAGATGTATTTTTGGCAAGTATTGTAATTCCTCTTTCTCTCTCTAAATCGTTTGAGTCCATTACTCTTTCTTCTACTTGCTCATTTTCTCTAAAAGTTCCACTTTGTCTTAACAAAGCATCTACAAGTGTTGTTTTTCCGTGGTCTACGTGAGCTATTATTGCTACATTTCTTATATTTTTGTTATTCATAAAAATTACCCCTTTTAATACAATGTTTAATGATGAGGTATGCATCCTCATCATTATAATAACGATTATATATTATACAATATTTACATTATTTTGTCAAACTAACTATTTTTTCCATTAATTCTTTCGCTAATTTATCTGTTTGCTCTTTATCTTGTGAATTAATCTTAGACTTATCATAATATATTGGCTCACCATATGTAATCATTACTTTTCTCAAAAATTTATATTCTCCTTTTATTCCTGCTGGTATTATTGGCACACCAGTTTTTATTGCCATTGTAACAGCTCCACTTTTGGGTTTTATTCCTTTTTTCATTCCGTTTCTTGTTCCTTCTGGGAATATTCCTAATATCTCTCCATTTTTTAGAACCTTTAAGGAATGTTTAACAGCTTCTATATCTTTTCCATTTCTTTCTACCGGAAATACATTAAAGACTCTTCCTAACCATGCTAAAATTGGATTTTTATATAACTCTTTCTTGGCAATCATATTTATATGTCTTTTGTTAAAAGCTACAATAAGCGGTGGATCAAAATAACTTTTATGATTTGCACATATTATACAAGCTCCTTCTTTTGGTATATTCTCTTGCCCCACTATTTTTAGTCTAAACATTATTCTCATAAAAAATCTAATAATAGCTTTAATTATTTTTCTTTGCATATTTTTCTTCCTTCCATTTTTATGTTATTTCATTCGTTCTTTTATTATTTCTGATATTTTTTCTACTGATTGTTCTATTTCAAAGCCTGTCGTATCTACAACAATGCTATCCTCTGCTATTCTTAATGAACCTATCTCTTTATTCATATCGTTTTCATCTCTTAACTTTATGCTTTGTAAAACCTCTTCGTAAGTTGTATCAATACCTTTTTCTTTATTTTCCTCATACCTTCTTCTTGCTCTTTCTTCTAATGAAGCTTTTAGGTATATCTTTAAATCTGCATTTGGAAATACATATGTACAAATGTCTCTTCCCTCCATTATTACATTTTTACCTTCAGCCAATTTTCTTTGTAATTCTACCATTAGTAGTCTTACTTCTTTAATTGATGAAACTTGAGAAACAATTGCTGTAACCTCTTTTGATCTTATGTCTTTTGTTACATCTTTACCATTTAAGTAAACTTTGTCTACATTTTCATCATTTACTATTTCTATATTTATATTTTTTGCTATTTCAATTATTTTTTCTTTTTCATCCAGTTTTATATTATTATCTAATACAGCTTTTGCCACTGCTCTATATGTTATTCCTGTATCTATATGTGTTAGTCCAAACTTTTTTGCTATAATTTTTGTTACTGTTCCTTTTCCACTTCCAGCTGGTCCATCTATTCCTATAATAAAAGACATTGTTATCTCTCCTTTTATGGTATTTTTATTGTTATGTGTCGCTATCGTAATCATCTACTAGATTGTCTACGATTATATCATTGATGTCTTTTTTTTACAACTAAAAATATACAAGGCAGACTAAAAAAGTCTGCCTCTATATTTTATGATGCTGTTTTTTTATCTTTCTTTTCTGTTGAAGATAACTTTTTCTTTTTTATTGTATCCTTTGGCTTTTTATTTTCGTTTAAAATTAGTTTTGGTCCTTCTGCTCCTTCTACTGTTTTCCTTGTTATTATGCACTTTTCTATTTTACTGTTTCCAGGTATCTCAAACATTATATCTCTCATTGTATCTTCTATTATTGACCTTAAACCTCTAGCTCCTGTATTTCTTTCAATTGCTTTTTCTACAATTAATTCTAACGCATCTGGTTCAAATTCTAGTTCTACATCATCTAATTCAAATAATTTCTTATATTGCTTTATTAATGCATTTTTTGGCTTAGTTACTATTTGTATTAATGCATCTTTATCCAACTCATCTAGTGTTGCTATTATTGGTAACCTACCTATAAACTCAGGTATCATTCCGTATTTTAATAAATCTTGTGGCAACATATCTTGAAGTACTTTATATTTATCTGTTTCTTTTTTACTTTCTATCTCTGCTCCAAAACCTATTGATTTTTTCCCAGTTCTTGCCTTTATTATGTTTTCTAGTCCCTCAAAAGCGCCACCACAAATAAATAATATATTTTCTGTATTTATTTGTAAAAACTCTTGATGTGGATGTTTTCTTCCCCCTTGAGGTGGAACAGAAGCAACAGTACCTTCTATTATCTTTAATAAAGCTTGTTGAACTCCCTCTCCACTAACATCTCTTGTTATTGATGGATTTTCAGATTTTCTAGATATTTTATCTATTTCATCTATATATATAATACCTTTTTCAGCTCTCTCTATATCCTGGTCTGCTGCTTGTATTAATTTAAGTAATATGTTTTCGACGTCTTCGCCAACATATCCAGCTTCTGTAAGTGTTGTTGCATCAGCTATAGCAAATGGTACATTCAATATTCTTGCTAATGTTTTTGCAAGTTCTGTCTTTCCACATCCAGTAGGTCCAATAAGCAATACATTACTTTTTTGTATTTCTACATCTTCAATAGCTTCTTCATTGTTTATTCTTTTATAATGATTATATACCGCTACAGATAATGTTTTTTTTGCATTTTCTTGACCTATAACATATTCATCTAATATCTTTTTTATTTCAGCTGGAGTAGGAATTTTTTCTTTTTTTACATCTTCGTATTCAACATCATCAAAAGCCTCGTTTTCTAGTATACTGTTGCATACCTCTATACATTCATCACATATATATACACTAGGACCTGCAACAATTCTTTTTACTAAGTCTTGGCTTTTACCACAAAAAGAGCATCTTATTCCTTTAGACATTTCGTTTTTATGTGCCATCTATCAAACATTCCTTTCTATATTAGTAGAAGTTAAAACCTTCACTATTTTTTCTTTAGAATTACATTCTTTTATCCATTATTCCGTCAATTAATCCATATTCTAATGCTTGTTGCGCTGTCATAAAATTATCTCTTTCTGTATCTTTTTCTATTTGTTCTAATGATTTTCCTGTTCTTTCACTTAAAATTTTGTTTAGTTTTTCTCTTGTTCTTACCATATGTTCTGCGTGAATCTTAATTTCAGTTGTTTGACCAGAAAGTCCGCCACCACCAATTAATGGTTGATGAATCATAATTTCAGCATTTGGAGTAGCAAATCTTTTTCCTTTTGTTCCCGCAGCTAAAAGAAATGCACCCATGCTAGCTGCCATACCTATACATATTGTAGATACTGGGCATTTTATATAATTTATTGTATCATATATTGCCATTCCATCTGTTATAGAACCTCCTGGGCTATTTATATAAAAGTTTATTTCTTTGTCAGGGTCTTCTGACTCTAAAAATAACATTTGAGCAACAACCAAGCTTGCTGTTGCTTGATTTACATCTTCACTTAAGAATACAATTCTATCCTTTAATAATCTTGAGAATATATCATATGATCTTTCCCCTCTATTTGTTTGTTCGATTACATAAGGTACTAAACTATTGTTTATCATATATCTTTCCTCCTTTGAATTTGTTTTAGCCAAATAATCTTATCTGCAATATAATTATTTAGCTTTTTTGAATTTAGCATTGTCTACTAAAAATGTTATTGTTTTGTCCACTTTGCTATTTTCTTTTATGTAATTTCTTAGTTGTTCATTTTCTTTTATTTCTTCTTCTTTTTTACCATATTTTTCTGCCATCTCTTTTATTTTTTCATCTACTTCGGCTTCAGTAGCTTCTATATTTTCTTCTTTAGCAACAGCTTCTAATATTAATCTTTGTTTTACTGTTTGTTCTGCTTGTGGCTTATATTCATTTTTAAATTCTTCCATTGTTTTTCCCATCATAGTCAAATATTGATCTAAAGTTGCCCCTTGATAACTTAATCTATTTTCTACATCTCTTATGTTGTTTTCAATTTCTAAGTCTATCATTCCAGATGGAATATCAATTTCTGTATTTTCTGCTACTGCTTTTATTACAGCATCTTCTGTCTCATATTTTGCACGTGTTTCATTTTCTTTTTGTATTTTTTCTTTTATACTTGCTTTTAATTCTGCTAATGTATCAAATTCGCTTATATCTTTAGCAAGTTCATCATCTATTGCTGGCATTTCTTTTTTCTTTATTTCATGTAATTTTACTTTAAATACAGCATCTTTTCCAGCCAATTCTTCTGAAAAATATTGTTCTGGGAATTTGACATTTATATCTTTTTCTTCGTCTATTTTCATTCCTATTATTTGGTCTTCAAAACCTGGAATGAAAGTATTACTTCCTATTGTTAATTCATGTCCTTCTGCTTTTCCTCCATCAAAAGCTTTTCCGTCAACAAATCCTTCAAAATCTATTACTGTAATATCTCCACTCTCAACTGGTCTATCTTCCACAGTAATTAATCTTGCATTTCTTTCTGCCATATGTCCTAATTCATGTTCAACATCTTCATCAGATACATTATACTCAACTTTTTCTACTTCTATACCTTTATATTTCCCAAGTTTTACCTCTGGTTTTGTTTGAACAGTTGCTGTAAATATTAATTCCTTACCATTTTCCATTTGTACTATATCTATTTGTGGTTTGCTAACTGCTTCTATATTATTATCTTTTAATTCTTTTTCATATATTTCTGGTACTATTTCATTAAAAGCATCTTCATAAAATATTTCTTTTCCATAGTATTTTTCTACAATATTCATTGGTGCTTTACCTTTTCTAAATCCAGGTATATTAAAATATTTAGCATTTTTGTTGTAAACTGTTTTTATTGCATTCTCAAATTTTTCTGCCTCTATACTAAATTCTAATTTTACTTCGTTTTTTTTGTCTGTTTTTTCAATCTTTAAACTCATTTAATTCATATCCCTTCTTTTAAATATTGCTAAAAAGCCTTTATATTATATCACATTATGTTTATTTTGCAACACAATTTTTGGAATTTATTTCAAATATTGATATTAATATATTTTTGTAGTATAATTTTATTATAAATTTTAGAAAGGGTGTTGCTTAATGGACACACGGTTGGAACAGTTAAAAGAAGAAAAATCTACGGTTACCCAGGCTATAGCAAATGTAAATTTGCAAATACTCGCACTGCAGAGAACTATTTCATATTCTGGAACCTATACTCCCGACCATTCAGAACTTATCAAGCTCAAAGCCAAAAAGCTAAATCTCACTTGCAGACTTAGCGAAATCAACCACAGCATCGCGACATATGCTCGTTATCGGCAAAACAACTAGCATATCCCCTAAACTAGTAAGAAGCACGATTTACAATTAAATCGTGTTTTTTACTATTATATAAAAAAATAAACCATAAAAATGGTTTATTTTTTTTTGGCTGGGGTGGGAGGATTCGAACCGCCGAAATGCCAGAGTCAAAGTCTGGTGCCTTACCGCTTGGCTACACCCCAATATATTATATAATATTTTATAAAAGTTTATGGGGTGGAAGATGGGACTCGAACCCACGGCCTCTAGTGCCACAAACTAGCGCTCTAACCAACTGAGCTACATCCACCATTAACTCACTAATTGCCCTAAGCAAATAGCAAGTTATATTTTAATCCATATTATTTATTTTGTCAAGTATTTTATTTAGGTTTCTTAAGTTAAATTATTATAATTAATCTTCAACTATTTCAATTTTGTCTTTTCCAACCATATATTAATAATTTTCAGCCTTTATCTCGAAATAAGCTTTTGGATGTGCGCAAACTGGACAAATTTCTGGTGCTTCTTTTCCTATGCATATATGTCCACAATTTCTACATTTCCATATTTTGTCTCCATCTTTACTAAATACTAAACCATCTTCTACATTTTCTAATAATTTTTTGTATCTTTCTTCATGTTCTTTTTCTATTTTTGCTACGCCCTCAAATAATCCGGCTATGTAATCAAATCCTTCTTCTCTTGCTTCTTTTGCCATCTTTTCATACATATCTGTCCATTCGTAATTTTCTCCTTCTGCTGCAGCTTTTAAATTTTCAACAGTTGTTCCAATATTTCCACCATTTAATAACTTAAACCAAATTTTAGCATGTTCTTTTTCATTCTCAGCAGTTTCTGTAAATATTGCTGCAATTTGCTCATATCCTTCTTTTTTTGCTTTACTTGCAAAATATGTATATTTGTTTCTTGCTTGTGATTCTCCTGCAAAAGCTTCCATTAAATTTTTTTCTGTTTTTGTACCTTTTAAATCCATAATAAAACTCCTTCTTCTATATAACTATTTTTATATTTAATTTTCTGTTTAAGGTATATCACAAACACTAGTTTATGTCAATATTCATTATTTATTATTTGCTTTGAGTACTTATGTATCCTATTATATATTATCTTTTCTTATTGTTTCTATTATATTTTGCTTATTAATTTTACTCAATGAAAACTTCATAATAGACCAAACAAGCAAAAATACTGCAATTAAAGATATTATTATTCCTCTTATTGGTAATTGATATGAAAATTCATATCCTACTTTCAATGCTTTAAACATTAAGGCTGATAGTCCAATTCCTATTGGTATTCCTATTATTAGTGACTTAGTTCCATAAAAGAAACTCTCTAGTTTTATCATTCTGGCAAATTCTTTTTTTGTCATTCCTACTGATTTTAACATTGCAAATTCTTTTGACCTTAGTTCCATAGAAGTAGTAATTGTATTAAAGATATTTGTTATTCCAATTAAAGCTATTACGGTTATAAATCCATAAAGAAATATTGCAATAATTAAGTACATTGATTTAATTGTTCTCATATTTTGATTCACATTTTCAATATAATATTCACCTTCATTATTTAAATATGCATCTATATCGTCTTGTAATTTATCGGCATTGCTAGAATCAATATACATAGCCACATAAGGGCTTATATCTTCTTTGTGCTCATCCATAAATTCATCACTTACAATTATCATTCCATCTTCATAATAATTATTTTTTAATGCCATTGGTCGTTCATTTGTTACAGCACAAATTTCTATATTCACATGTTCTTTTACTTTATTTTTTTCAGTTTCACTATAAGTTAATGTAAATTCTCCTGATATAGTATCTCCTTTTTTATAATTATATATACTTACTTCATTAGTTTTACGGTTACCACTATTATCTACTATTTCTACTACAAAATTATTAATTAATATTGCCTTGTCTTTACATTTCTCATAGCTCAATCCTAATTTTTCAATGTATCTATTATATTCTTCTTTTCCTACAGAATATACCGTTAAGTACCTATCATTTTTCTCTAAGCCATTTCCTAAAACTTTTGTATATTCATCAGTATGTTTTAAATTATTTGTCACAATAGTAGTATCTCTTTGTAATGTATAATTTCCAACATTTTCAAAAGTTGATATTTTATTTAATTTCTCTGTAAAAGTATCGACATATTGCATATTTCCTCTAATAGAAATATTATAATCCATTTCTCCCATCTCTATTTTTACAACCCTAAATGCTAAATCTACAAAAGATGATGTTGCTATAAATACAGCAACACAAACCACTATTGAAACTACTGTAGTTCTGTATTTTTGGTTGTTTCTCTTTAAATTTTTATATGCAATATCCCCACCTATACCCCAAATTTTTCTTATTATTCTTGGGGATTTCATTTTCTTGTTTTTTACTTTTATATATTCATTTCCTTTTATTGCATCTATAGGTGATATTTTTGAAGCCTTTTTCGCACTACTTCTTGCAGATAGTAAACAAGTAATTACACTTAATATTGTAGAAATTAGTATTGCTACTATTGAAACTCTATATATTAAAGCTATTGGCAATGAATCCTTTAATAAAATGTTACATATTTTTATTAGAATAAATGATGCAATTAAACCTAAAATTATTCCTAATGGAATACCAATAATTGCTAATACTATACTTTCAAAATAGACGTTTTTCTTTATTTGTTTTGAGGTTGTGCCAACAGATGCTAACATTCCATATTGCTGTATTTTTTCTGTAATTGATATTGCAAAACTATTTCTAATACAAAATATTGATGTTACTATTATTATAACTATAATAATAGCTTCAAGACTATATAACATAAGCATTGTAGAATCTGAAAAATCCATCGTTTCATATTTTATTAGATATGAATTACACAAAAAATCATATTTAACTCTATCAGTTTCTTCTGTATTTTCTCCATTTATTAAATCTCTAACTGTTTTTTCATCAGTTTCCAATATATTTGCTGTTGTTACATATTGATTTTTTAACCCATCTTTTGTATATCTTGCATATATATTAACATTTCCATCTGTTTCATTTTCATTTAAAGCAGTAATTATTGTGTATCCAGGTGCACTATATGCTTCTATAGAATTACATGGTCTTTCTATTATTCCAACTATAGTATAAGTTTTAGTAAAGTTTTCTTCTAATTGTTCACTTTCCCCTTCTACAATTGGATTGTTTTGAGTTAACTCATATCCATCACTAATTCTTTTTCCTATACTTAATGTTAACACATCGCCTATGCTATATTTAACTCTTGCATTTGTCTTTATATGATTTGAAATTACAATTTCATTATCATTTTCCGGTAATCTTCCATCCAATAATTTAATTGACAAATTATCAAATGCATCTTTTGAAAAAGCTTGTAAATACATATATGGTTTATTTTCATTTTGACTATTTTCTAAAATTGTATATCCTATTTCTTCTGTTAAATATGTTTTTTCAATATTTCTATTATTCTCTATGTACTTTGTTTCTTTTTTAGGAACATTTAAATATGCATAATGATAATCTCCACTATTATTTTTCTCAAATTCTATAAAACTCTCTCTAAAGCTAAATACTAAACTAGATAAAGCAACTATTAATGCTGTTGCAAGCATTATACCTATAATTGTAACAATTGTTCTTTTTTTATTTAATTTTAAATTTTTTATTGTTAAAGATTTTAATATATCCATTTTTACACCTCCTTAACAATTTTTCCATCTTCTATCTTTATAATTCTATCTGCTAACTTAGCAATTTCTAAATCATGAGTAATCATTATAATTGTTTGGTTAAATTTTTTATTTGACATTTTTAATAACTCTACGATTTCATCACTCGCCTTAGAATCTAGGTTTCCTGTTGGTTCGTCTGCCAAAACTATAGCAGGATTATTTATCAATGCTCTTCCTATAGACACCCTTTGCTGTTGCCCTCCAGATAATTGGTTTGGTAAATGTTTCGTCCTATTTTCTAATCCTAATGTTATTAATAATTCTTTTATTTTATCTTCATTTACTTTTCTTCCATCCAAGTCACAAGGCAATGTTATATTTTCTTTGACATTTAGTATTGGAAGTAAATTGTAAAATTGATATATTAAACCTATTTGCCTTCTTCTAAATATTGCTAATTTATCATCTGTTAACGAATATATATCTTTGCCTTCTACAAAAACTTTTCCTGAAGTTGGTCTATCAACTCCACCTAATAAATGCAGTAATGTAGACTTTCCACTTCCAGAACTTCCTACTATACTCAAAAATTCTCCTTTATTAACTGAGAAAGACATATCATTTACTGCAACTACTTCATTTTCTCCCTTTCCATATTTTTTAGTTAAATGCTCTACTCTTAATATTTCTTTCATTTTTAATCCCCTCCATTATTAATGACATTATATAATGTTAATGTGACATTTCTGTGACTATACTAAATTTTTTTAAAGTTGCTTTCTCAGACGAAACTATGTGGGTATTACCGCCAATTAATTATACAATACATCAACAAACCAGTTGTACTTTCTTAGTAAGCAAAAAAGAGCAGTTCCAAATGGAACTGCTAAAAAAACCTATCTTATAATTATTTTAATTCAATTACTTTTTCACTAAGTACCTTAATTAAAAGAGTAACCTGTGAGTCATTCTTTTCGTCATTACGGATATTTTGTCCATGGTACAGCTCCTTGACACTACATCCTGCTCTACCTCCACCCGCGCAAGCACATGCACACGCACAGCTAACGCAAGCACATGAGCTACGTACGCAAGAAGATACGTAAGTAGATTGTTTACCTCCTGTTTTAAAGCCATTACCTCCGTTGTAATCATCATTCTCAATAACAATAATAACAAAAACAAGTATAATACCTCCAATTATAATTATGGTGAGCAAAACACCTGAACTGTCTTTATCATGTCCTTCAACAAATTGCTCATTTTCATTGGTAGCAAATGTATCCTTTGGATATTTAACAGATGTACTAAAATGTTCACCTTCTGCTAAACTACCTTTCCAAATTAAATATTTTCCATCTAAAGATACTTCTGATGCTGTAGATTCAGCTACCCAGTTGCTATTCCAACGAATTTCAATACTTTTTACTATAATCTTGTCAAACCAACCAGCTGTAAAAGAATACTTAATATTATCATCATCAAGCATATACATATAGCCTTGATGAATAGTAAACTCCATAATTACAGTTTCACCCGCCTGATATTTTCTGTCAAGATCCAATCGTACAAAAGAACCTCCGTCTGCATAGTATTCTGCACTCTTTATGCTGTTCGTGAGTGGTGTAATAGAATCAACATGCTTATTTGGGATTCCAATTTTTACCCACTCTAATGGTCCTTCAGATTCACTATCCAGAACCTTCCATTCAATATAGTATTTAAGGTCTAATGTACCATCTTCCCGAACATTGGATGTAATTGTATACTGTTCAATCTCATCCAAATTTTCTTTGGCAAATACAGATATAGCCCAGTGACTTACAAACATTATCACCAAAAGCAACATTAACAAACTTATACGTAAAACCTTCATAATGTTTATTCTCCTTCTGTTTTATTTTTGTTACGTAAAGGACATTTACCATACATTCCAGCCGAATAATTACGAATTTGCTCGCATTCACTGCTGTTCCATACTTTACTCCACTTGTCTACCAATATATTGCCAAGAGGTTTGTCAGAAAGCCAGCTTTGGCAAGGCACAATGTCTCCATTAGGTGCAATAGCCATATTGGATAAGCAAGCACCACAAGATGGAACTGTAAGACCAAGTTGGCGAATTTTTTCATCTTCAATCCAACCTGGACTAGTAAATGAAATTTCCATTTGGTTAGCATTGCAGTATTCTACTGCTTCTTTCAAGATTCCATAAAGTTCATCATTTGGCAGTTGAGTTATCTTTGAATTGTAATTACGAGCATTACCAGTAAGTATAAGTCCAGAACACGATACATATTCCACACCCAGTTTATGTAAAAACTTAAGTGTAGAAACATAATCACGGTTAATCGTGCACAGTGGTGTATTAATACTCACTGCAAGCCCCACGTCAAGTGCATTTTTGATACCATTTACAGTCTTATGATAATTTTGAGCACCTACTAATGTATTATGGGTTTCTTCATTATCAGAATAGAAAGTAATTTGTACACTGTCTAAGTCTGCATCATGAAGTTTTCGACAAAGTTCCTGGCTCAGTCTTACTCCATTGGTATTTAGACGCGTTACGAACCAGTAAGCTGTTTTTACCAGTTCTACAAGATCATCACGCATCGTGGGCTCCCCACCAGTAAATGTAATCTGAGGAATACCTATCTGACGTAACTTATGAATAACTCTTTTGCAGTCTTCTGTGGGCATTTCAGGCACTTCAGCCTCACATTGACCAGCCGCATAGCAGTGCAAACATTTTTGATTGCAGTGCCAGTGATTGTCTTTTTTCATACCAGTAACCATAAAGTCCATACGGTGTGGTCCTTTCATAAAAGGTGCATACTCTCCTATTGACATATAACCAATATCAACTGAAGGAGTTTTACCATATGCTACGTCCTGAAGAGTTTGCATAATGGTTTTTAAGTCATCCTTCAAAGTTTCAATAGCTGTTTTAGGAAATACCTTTCGTGCAGTGTGTAATGCATTAGTAACTATTGAGCGCATTTGCTCTTCAGTAATTTGATGACCATTGTAATGGTTAATTTCATCAATTAAGCAGTTAAGCAAAATAGCCCATGATGGATTGATAGGAACAATATCCATACCATTTAATACCACTACCGATGGTTCCTTACTAGCATTCTTGGCAGGTACTAAATGTATCCGGATGCAACCAGGTCCATGAGGATTTAATGTTGTGTGTGTTACCTCATTAAATTGATTTGCAATGTACCATTTGGTTCTTAAACTCATGTTCTTTTCCTCCTGTTTATATAGTAATTGAGTTAATAGGTTGCAATTAAACATTATAAAAATATATACTATTTTTTATAGTTAAATTGCACTCTAAAAATAAACCATATATATCTTACCAGTTTTTTCATCATAAGTCAATTTTATGTCAATTTATATTAATATCCATATTTTTACAATATTTCAACAACAATAGTTATATTATAATATTTTATAATTATTGACTTTGTAATTTAAAAATGATATTATGTTAATAGACTTTATTAACCTAATGATCTGTATAGTAAGATCATATAACATTAAAAAGGAGAATATATATGGGAAAAGACATCATTCGTAAAAGCGAAAAGAAATGGAAATGTGCTTACTGTGGCTTTCTAAACGACTTATCACAAAAAAGTTGTGGAGGCTGTGGTGCTGTACGGACCGGAAGCGAAGAAACAACCAACATCTTAACAGATTATGAAGAGGTGGAAAAAATTTCGTATGATGACATTAATGATGACCTCAATGAGCCTGATAAAAACCTTCCAAACGGCTGGGAATTACTAGGTTACATAGTACTAATAGTTGCTACAATACAAATTGCTGTTTGTATTTATAATATTTCTACTTCATCTAAAAAAGTTTTGTCAAAACAATGGAGTTATACCGCAACTATTGCAGATAATGTAACCCAAAAGAACATTGTATCTTATAGTAAACCTCCTGAAGGCGCAACAAATATTACCATCCAACAAGTAATGCAAGAAAATGGCTGGTATAGAACCCAATACACCTATGACTTTACAAAAAAAGAAATTGTTAGATTTGTTACTGTAAACGGTTCAGAAAATCTTCCCACATTTAAGGAAGTAACTCTTTATGGAACAGAAATACTTGACAGTTGTTCTGAAGTTCAATTTACAATTACTGTAGAAGATAATAAAGGACCGGTTAAAATAACTACTAAAAAAGATATTTGGGTTAATATTCAAGTGAATGAATCATACACTTTGGACAAAATTAAGGGCAAAAAATTCACCTTAGATTAATCATCTCCAAAAAGAAAAACCTTAACCAGTTGGTTTAGGTTTTTTCTTTAGAAATCAGTGTAATAAAAAAGTTACAACGTGCAATAAATTTAATTTTTTATATATTTAACTATAAATTTTGTGCCCACACCAATTTTACTATCTACTGTAATATATCCATTTTGTTTTTCTATAATATTTTTAGCTAGTGCAAGACCTATCCCAATGCTATTTTCAGAAGAATTTTTAGCTTTATAAAATCTTTCAAAAATATGTTTTATATCTTTTTCATCTATGCCTTCACCATCATCTTCTATTTCTATTTTAGTATAAACACTATTTTGGCTAATACTTACATTAACATTAGTTCTTGCATGTTCTATCGCATTTTTTACAATGTTTTGTATAGCTTCTTTATTCCAATTGTAATCTCCATATATAAATACTTCGTCTGCATCATTTATTTTTAAATCTACATTTCTTATCTCTGCAATTATATCTAAATTATTTTTAATATCTTCTAACATTTTTTTCATACTTATTTTATCATTAGTAAATTCCACAACTTCCGCATCTAATCTTGATAATTGTAAAAGTGAAATTATTAGAAAATTCATATCTTTTATTTGTTTTGAAATTTCTAATAAAAATGCTTTTTTAGTATTTTCATCCATATCTCTACTTTCATTCAAATTATCTAATAAAATCGATATAGAAGTTAATGGTGTTTTTAGTTGATGAGAAATATCTGATACAGAAGATGATAAAAACTCTTTTTGTGCTATTGAATTATTGGCTGTTTCTTTTAGCATAACAGTTATTTTGTACAATTCGTTTTTCAAGTTATTTAATTCATCTTCAGAGTTTTCTTCTATATCTAATGAATATTCTTTGTTAGATAGTTTTTGAATGTATTTAGTTAATCTTTCAATTTTCCTTTGTCTATACTTTAAATAACATATAAATATCATTAAAAAAATCAAGTTTGTCGATACTAATATAATGCAATTTGTAATTATCATAGTTTTAGCTTCTGATTTCATACTAACGATTGCATAAGATTGTTCATCTATTCCATATTTTTCTAAAATTTCTTTTCCATAGTTACTATTATCAGAATCATTTAAAATAGCAATAATCTCTTCATCATCAATATTGGGATATTTATTTTTTATAGTGCCTATAATATTAGCAATTGCTGTATTTACACTATCTTTATATAAATCAATTTGATTTTTTGTTCTTACTGCCATAAAAATAGTAAAACAAATAATAACAGCACTGCAAATTATAAGTAATTTTTTTACTTCTTTATTTTCTAGCAGTTTCATTTAGAGTCTCCTCCTACTCTATATCCTAACCCTCTTATTGTTTTAATTATTTTTCCATCTTTATCATCAATTTTTTCTCTAATTCTCTTTATGTATACCGTTAGTGTATTATCTTCTACAAAATTACCGGCATATATCCCATATAT
This sequence comes from uncultured Clostridia bacterium, assembly GCA_934178555.1. Lineage (GTDB taxonomy): Bacteria > Bacillota > Clostridia > TANB77 > CAG-508 > CAKPQL01. The sequence goes on along the minus strand of CAKPQL010000002.1, from coordinate 70,071 downwards.
CATTTAAAATTTTTTCTCTTGTAACTAATTTTCCTATGTTAGAAAATAAATTTACTAAAATTTTATATTCTAATTTCGTTAATTCTATCTCCTGATTACTTTTAAATACCTTACCACTCTCTATATCTATTTTGATATTTTCACAAATCAAGCAAGCATTCGTTTTATTGTTTCTTCTTAATACATTATTTATTCTTGAAATTAGTTCTCTGTTTCTAAATGGTTTTATTATATAATCATCAGCCCCCATATCTAAACCTTGTACAACATCTTTTTCTTCATCCATAGCAGTTAAAAATATTACAGGAGCCTTATTTTTATCCTTTATATATTTGCATAACTCAAATCCATTGCCATCTAATAATGTAACATCTAATAAACATAAATCAAAGTTAGTAGTATCAATCAACTTTAAAGCTTCCCTTTTAGTTTTTGCAATAATATAATCAAAATTTTCTTCTTTTAAAAGATATGATAATCCTAATAATATGGCTTCATTATCTTCTACTAACAAAATTTTGTTCATCTGAATACTCCTTCTTATTTACTAGATTACAAATTAATTCTGCTGCATTTTCTACTCCCAAAGTATCACTATTTATACAAACGTCATAATTATTATAATTATTCCAATCTTTTTCTGTATAATATTTATAGTGATTTGCTCTTAATTTATTAATTCTCTTAATTTCTTTTTCTGCATTTTCTTTATTAAGTCCATAAAAATCACTAGCTCTTTGTATCTTATGTTCCATATCGCTATATACAAATACTTTTAATATATTTTTTCTATCTTTTAATATAAAATCAGCACACCTTCCTATAATTACGCAAGATTCTCTATCAGCAATTTCTTTAATTAATTCTGACTCTTTTATAAATAACTCATCTGCATTACTTATGCCTGAATAATATCCACTATTTAATGCATCAAATACATCTCTTTTTTGTTCATTTATTTCGATATATTCTTCTGATAATCCTGTTTGTTTTGATAATTTTCCTATAAAATCTTTATCATAAAATTTAATTCCTAACTTATCTGCAATTAATCTTCCTATGTATCTTCCTCCTGAACCATATTCTCTTGATATAGTAATAATCATTTGTTTTTGTAGCTTATTATCTGTACTTGTATCATCTGGTAATGCCTCACTATTATATTGTATGCTTCTTAAATGTTTTATTTCCAAAGCAAGTAGCACTATAGCAATAACAAATGCCGTACCATCAGCAACAGGTCCAGCATACAAAACTCCCATAATTCCAAACATATTGCTTAAAATTATCATTGCCGGAATTAAAAATACTATTTGTCGTGATAAAGATAATACTGCACTTTTTACACTTTTTCCAATTGCCTGAAAGAAAATTCCTGATGGAATTTGTATACCATTGCAAATACATAATAATAAATATGTTCTAAATGTTAAACATGCAAATTCCATATATAACTCATCACCACTACCAAAAATTGAAATCAATTTATCTGGTATTGTTTGGAATAATATAAATGCAATTGTACTTATAATAATACTCGTTTTTAAAACTATTTTTAATGCCTCTTTTACTCTATCAAATCTTCTTGCTCCATAATTATATCCGAATATAGGCTGTGTTCCTGCTGCAATACCTATAATAATACTATTTAATATTTGGCTCACTTTCATAACTATTCCTAATACTGTAATTGGAATATCAGAACCAAATTTAGACTCTATGCCATATTTTCCAAGTAGATTATTTTCAACTGCAATAACAAACACAAAGCTCATTTGGGTAATAAAACTGCTTATTCCTAATGTTGTTACTCTTTTAGCTATATTTAATTTAGGTTTAAACATCTCCTTGTTTAAACTAATAGATTTGAATTTTTTAATATATGTTACATTTAAAGCAAATGTAACAAATTGACTAAATATAGTTGCAATTGCTGCACCTTCTATTCCCATGTTAAATACAAATATTAAAATTGGATCTAATACAATATTTAAAACTGCACCTAACACCATAGATATCATTGCATATTTGGGACTGCCATCTGCTCTAATTATAGAATTTAATGTAGTTCCAATTATCATAAAAGGTAATCCTATTGCTATAACTTTTCCATAGCTAGTAGAATAATCTCTTAAAGTATCTGTACATCCAAATATAGTCAATAATTGAGGTAAAAATATCAATGTAATAGCACAATATATAATAGATGATATAACAGATAATGCAATTCCATTACCAACGCCTTTAGCCGCTTCCTCTTTCTTTTTCTCACCTAATTTCAAGCTCATATATGCTGATGCTCCATCTCCAAGCATCAAGGCAATAGCTAATGCTATCATAGTTAATGGAAAAACTACATTTGTTGCTCCATTTCCTAAATATCCAATTCCCCACCCAATAAATATTTGGTCTACCATATTGTATAATGAGTTTACTACTAATGATATAATACAAGGTATTGAAAATTTTCTAATCAATTTTCCTATTTTTTCTATTTCTAATATGTTCCCTTCTTTTTCCATTTCAATCCTTCTTTCTATACTGTTTACAGCTATTTTAGCGATATTTTTTTATTATAATACTTTATTTTTTAGTAGTCAATAGTTCAAATAACCTAGTTATTTTTTAATTTAAACTCAAAAAAAGACACGGTATACCGTGCCTTCTAAACATTAATAAACCAATAGTTAATTCATCATTTAATTGTGATTATCAAATAATAATTTTATTCCCCATAATCCAGATATACCTACTAAGGCATATATTATACGAGAAATTATAGACATTGTTCCAAATAAAGTATCAACTAGATTAAATTCAAAAAAACCAATTAAACCCCAATTAATAGCACCTATTATAATTAGTATTAATGCTATTGTATCAATTATTTTCATCATTTACCTCCATAATAAATATATTACTCTGTCTATAATTATTATTAAACTTTAACAAAAAAATATACATTTTTATTTTAATTTAATATATTTTTATTTTATAATTTTTTCATAAATTGAATTATAATATTAAAAAATAAAAATATATATTATTTTTATTCTCTTATTTCTTTTGCTAATTTTCCTATAGCTTTAGTTTCTATTCTTGATACATAAGAGCGACTTATCCCCATCATCTCTGCTATTTGATTTTGCGTTTTCGGTTTGTTTCCATCTAATCCAAATCTTAATTCTATAACCGTCTTCTCTCTTCCTTTTAAAATTTCTTTGATTTTATCGTACATCTTCTTTATTTTCATTTTTAAATCAATCTCATCCTCTATAGCTCTTTCATCATTTACAAGTATATCCATTAGTGATATTTCATTATCATCCTTATCTTTACCGATAGGTTCGTTTAAAGGTACTTCTGCTCCAATCTTTTTTACATTTCTTAAATACATTAAAATCTCATTGTCAATACATTTCGAGGCATATGTAGCCAATCTAACACCTTTGTCTTTTTTAAAACTATTTAATCCTTTAATAAGTCCAATTGTACCTATAGAAATTAAATCATCATTGTCTATATTAGTTCCATTATATTTTTTACAAACATGTGCAACTAGTCTTAAGTTTCTTTCTATCAACACATTTCGTGCTTCTTCATCTCCATTCATAAATCTATCTAAATACACATTTTCTTCTTCTGAAGTTAATGGTTCTGGAAACAAATTACTACTCTGTATGTATCCAACTACAAACAAAGCAGAATTCAAAAATGCTAAAAAACCAGATATTGTAAGAGCTAACATAAATGCACCTCCACTTTTTCTATACATCAATATATGTATAAGAAAAAGCAAAAGTGCATGGCTAATAAAATATTTTATTCTTTTAATATATAAAATCCCTTTATATAAAAGTTTCGTTACTTTGTTTAGTTCTGATATTTAAGTGTAGGCATATCTCCAGCAAGTTGTTGAATAGAATTATTTCCGTTTACTTGGAACATTTCAAATCCATTAGCAACTATATAATTGTCTCTAATAGAATATGATAATGTTTGACCATCAATTGTCAAATTATTCTTGTTAATTTTTAAAATAACATCATAGTATGAACCATCCATACCTTGTGCTTTACCTTTATAAGTTCCTACTTTTATAGTATATTGTCCAACTTGAATTATGTCTGTAGTTTGATTAGTTGTTCCATTAGATGAACTAGTAGAATTAGTATCTGTATTTGTTAAGCTAGAATTACTTGAAGTATTACTACTTGATGAAGTGCTATGTTTTTCTTTATATTCTTTTACTTCTTCTTGTTGTTTTCTAATTTTGGTTAACTTTTCTTGTACATCTCTTTTTATATCACTATCAAGATAGTCTTCCAAGTATTTCGTATTTTTTATCATACTTTCTAATTCTTTTTTCAAATCTTTTTCTTCTTTTGAAACGATTAAAGAACGACCAATAACCACTCCAACTTTAATAAAATGTTCCTCTGTTGGCATTATTTTTACTGTTAATCCACTCTTTGAATCATATGATTCTTCATTATCTTTAATTAAAATTGAAATTTTAAATGGATTTTCTACTTCATTAACTAAATCATTTAATAAAGTATACGTGATTGTTGTTCCATCATTTTCAACTAGATAATAACCATACTCTTCTTTATCTGTATTAAATAAACACTTTACTTCTGATTCAGGTGAATATACTTTTTCTACTACTTTATCATTTTTTATATAATAAATCGTACAACGGTTTATATAATCAGTGTCAGTGCAATCAGCTACTAAAACAGGGTATTCTACATCCTTCATATTGTATACTTTAAAATTCCATTCATTAGTTTCTTTATACATTTCATCCGTTTCATATTTTTTTAAAGTTTCATAATAAGTATTACCAATTTTAGTATCCTCAGAATTAGCTACATCATTATTATCTTCTTTATTTACTATAAATAATGCTATAGCTGCAACTAGAGCAATAATTAATAAAAGAACTATAATCTTTATTAATTTAGATTTACCTTTTTTTTCATTTTTAGCATTTAATGTGCTAACATTATTTTCTTCTGTACTTTTTTCCATTTTCACTCCTCCTAACATTTTTTATACGAAAACATTATATATTACTCTTATTATAGTGTCAATTATGAAATTGGTTTAAATAATTTTTTACGTCTGCATACACATAAAAACTTCCTATTATACATATTACACTATTTTTATATTCTTGCAAAGATTTGTTTATTGCAGTTTCTAAGTCATACGCAAATATTCCTTCTTCTTTGTATTTTTTTGCTTCCTCTAGCAAGTCTTCCTTTGAAACATATCTGTTTTTATCATTGCCACTTGTGAAAATGAACTTTCCATCTTGTTTTAATAAGTTATATATAATGGTTTTATAATCCTTAGTTTTTAATATTGATACTATAAAAACCTTATCTTTATTTTGATAATACTGTGTTAATGTACCTATTAAGTTTTTGATTGCATTTTCATTATGTCCTCCATCAAAAATCACTAATGGATTTTGACTTAAGGTTTCAAATCTAGCCTTATGCACAACTGCCTTTAATCCGCTTCTCATTGCTTCTTCACTAATTGTATATCCATTTTTATTCAATATTTCTACACACTTGATACATATAGCAGCATTATATATTTGCACTTTTCCTTTTAAATTTATTTCTACTTGATTATAGTTTTCAAAATTAAAAACTTGATAATATTCATTATATTCATAATCTGTTACATTACTTTCTTTTATCACATGTAATTTTGCATTTTTTTCCATACACTCTTTTTCTATGATAGGAGTTATTCCCTCTTGATATAACATAACTGTATCTGAATTTTCTTTTATTATTCCTGCTTTGTGAGAAGTTATTTCTTCTATTGTTTTTCCTAAAATATCCATATGATCGTATCCAATATTTGCTATTATAGATATAGTTGAATCTACAATATTAGTACAATCAGTTCTTCCTCCTAATCCAGTTTCTAATACTACAATATCACATTCTTTTTTAGCAAAATATATTAACGCAAGTGATGTAATAACCTCAAACCATTTTACAGGAATTTTATGAGTATTGTTATAGATATCTATCTTTTTAGATAAATTCTCTAAAATCTCTGATACTTCATCATCTGTTATTTCTACATTGTTTACTAATATAGTATCATTGAATTTTATTAAATGAGGTGAAATGAATTTACCAACTTTATATCCAGCATTTTTTAATATATTTGACATCATCTCACATATACTTCCTTTACCATTAGTACCTGCTACATGTATAAATTTAAGCTTTTTATGAGGATTACCAAATTCATTCATTATCCATTCCATTGCCTCTAATGTTGGATTTTCTGTAACCTTATTAAATTTAGATAAATACTTTTCTATGTCCATTACTCTCTCTCCTTTTACTATACTTTATTCTGTATAACCTTTTGATTTTAACGAATATTCTACTTCTCCAGTTCTTCTTAGTATTGAATACAAGATTGGTTTTAGAGTATATTGTAATCTTTTTGTAATACTATTATTTTGTTTACTCAGTCCTTTTGCTTTTAATGCATATTTAGTTTGCACAAATTCGTTTGATAATATTGGAACAAATGTAATTGCTATACTTATTATCAAGCTTACATCTTTTGGATTAATACTTATTAGTTTCAATGGGAAACATAATATTTCTATTGCTTTTGATAATTCAGTTGCCGATAATATATATTGGTATGTATACGTAAAATTGCAAACTAAAATCAGCCTTACTATAATTAATAATGCTGTTTGCATATCAACTAAAAAATAATTAATAACTGCTGTAAATAATATAAAAAAACTCAAAAAATAAATATTTTTTAATGCTTTTAATTTTGGTACTTTAAAAAGTATCATTAATACAATATTACAAATAGCAATTATACCCAATATCAAATAATTGCTTATGAAAAATATTAGTACTGTATATACCAATAATATCAATAACTTTAGTGTTTCTTTCATTTTTTCTCCTTTTGAGCACTTTTCATGCCTTCATATAAATTTCTAATATTTTTTTTACTAATTCATCTATTGTAAAGTCACTCAAATTGATATTTATATTTTTCTCTTTTAATTTTTCTGTAATCTGTATTATTACAGGCAATTCTATATCCAATAATTTTAATGTTTCTATATTTTGCATTATATCCTTTTTTAGAAATTCTTTTTGGAAACATCCATCTTTTAAAACTATAATTCTATCTGCTAATAATATTTCATCTATAGCATTTGTTATATATATTATTGTATACCCCTGTTTTTTTAAATTATTTACTATTTCATATATTGCTTTTTTTCCCGCAGGATCAAGCATTGTAGTTGGTTCATCGAATATTATTATTTTTGTATCTAATGCAAGCACCCCTGCAATAGCTATTCTTTGCTTTTGACCTAATGAAAGCTCGTAAGTGTCATGGTATATATATTCACTCATATTTACTTTTTGTAAAGCTTCATTTACCTTTTCGTTTATTTCATTTGAATTTATTCCTATATTTTTCATACCAAATATAATATCATCATATACTCTATTGAATATAATTTGATTCTCTGGATTTTGAAAAACAATTCCTACATTTTTTCTTAATTCAAGCGTCATTTTTTTATTTTTGGTATCAATTCCATTTACATTAATATTTCCTTCTGTCGGCTTTTCTAATCCTGAAATTAACCTTGACAATGTAGATTTTCCAGAGCCATTTCTACCAATAATAGCAACAAACTCACCGTCATTTATTTGCAAATTCAAATTTTTTATTACAACTTTACCATTTTTATATTTATAATTTACATTATTTATTTCAATCATCTTTTATTTCCTTCATAAATTATTTAATACTTTATAGGGCGCTTTTAAAGCGCCCTATTTTTTTAACAACATAAGCGTTGCTTAATACTATTTTTTTACTAATACAAATATTTTTTTACTGCTGGTTTTAATAACTTTCTTAAAGCAAATATAATAACAACTTGTATTGGAAGCATTACAACTTGTGGTACTACTCTTGTTGCAAGTACTGCTGTATATGCAGAACCATAAAGAATATTTAACCATAATGATGTTAATAGTATGCTTACTCCTCCTAAAGCTAATACACTACTAATTATAACTCGTACTAAAAATTTTCCGTCATTCATTGGTTTTTCTGGGCTTTCATATAAAAATACTCCATGTATAAGTCCAGTTAAAGCTGCACTTAGTGTAAATCCTGGAAAATATGAGCCAAATGGAAATAGTAATGCTCCGATCAAATCTCCCAATGCTGCTATAATTGTACTATATTTAGGTCCGAAGTAAATTAGCTGACAACATTATTGGTATAAAGCTAAAACTTATTACCAATAGTTGTGTTTTAATTGATAAAAACCTTGAAAGTACAAGCAATAATGCAAGAAACATAGCTGATAATACAATTTTTTTAATTTTTGACATAATAAAAAACCCCTTTCTTTTAAATAGATTTCCACCTTTTAAGAAAGAAGTTTGCAATATTCTTTATTATCTTTCTTTTTACTAATAGCGGAATGCGAAAACTAATAAGCAAAATAAGTATTTTTTCTCCTACTAACAACTTCCCGTTTAGTAGTCCTTAACTATTGTTTTCTACTCTATTTTCTACATAATACGATATTTTTTGTTATTTGTCAATATAAATTTTTAGGTATATTAATTTAAAAAAATAATAAAATATAATAATACATCATTGGGGGGGTTATATGAAATATAATTTACTACAATTCATAAAAGGTATTTTTATAGGTTCTGGAGCAATACTTCCACGGCATAAGCAGTGGCGTTTTTTGCGTTATATTTGGCATTTATGAAAAACTTATAGATTCAATTTTAAATTTTTTTAATGATTATAAGAAAAATCTATTCTTCTTACTACCAATTATTATTGGAGTTTTTGTAGGTATAATATTATTCGGAAATATACTAAAATTTCTTTTTGATTCTTTCCATATGCAAACTTGTTTTTGTATAATTGGATTTATTATTGGTGGAATTCCATCTTTATTAAAACAAAACACTAAAAAGTTTAATTTAACTAGTATTATCATTTTGTTATTTACCTTATTTTTAAGTTTATTTCTTGTAGCATTTGAATCTACATCATATAATTCTTATACATCAGAATTATCATATAGTAGACTTATTAGTGCAGGATTTTTTATGTCTGCTGGCATTGTAATACCTGGAGTTAGCAGTACTGTAATACTTATGTTATTTGGAATATATGATATATATCTTAGTGCAATCTCCACTATAAACCTTTCAATACTTTTCCCTATCGCTGTTGGAGTTGTTATAGGAGGATTAATATTTCTAAAGATTATCCAATTATTACTAAAACATTGCTCTCAATATACATACTATGCAATTGCTGGATTCACATTAGGTTCTATTTTTATTCTATTTCCTGGATTTAGTATAGGACTTGAAGGAATTGTATCAATATTATTATTTATTGGCAGCTTGTTCTTGTCTTATAAAATATCTTTAATAAAATAATATATAAAACAAAGAGACACATTTTTTGAAAAAATGTGTCTCTTTGTTTTATCCAAATAACCCCTTTTTCTTTATTGGTGGTTGCTCGCTCATTGTTTTTGCCAATTTTACTAACAAATCTCTTTGTTCTGAAGTTAGTCGTTTTGGTGTCTGTACAATTACCGTAAATATATAATCTCCATCCCAACTTCTATTTCTACTCTGAAAGCCTTTTCCTCTTAGTGTAAACTGAGTTCCTGTTTGTGTTCCCTCTGGAATTTTATATTTTTCTTTTTTTCCATCAACCATCGGTACTTCTATTTCTGCACCTAAAGTAGCTTGAGTAAAAGTTATAGGAATATCACATAATACATGGTCTCCTTTTCTTGTAAAGATACTATGTTTCTTTACATGCACTACCACATACAAATCCCCTTTAGGACCTCCATTGGTTCCTGGCTCTCCTTCACCTCTTAAAACTACCATTTGGTTATCATCTATACCTGCTGGGATTTTTACTTTTATTTTTATTTGTTTTTTTATTTTTCCTTTTCCTTTGCAGTCTGGACAAGGCTCTTTTATGATTTTTCCTTCTCCATTACATTGAGGACAAGTTTTAGTTGTTTGCATTTGCATTCCCATTAATATTGTTACATTTTGCTTTATTTGACCAGTTCCACCACACATAGTACAAGTTTCAACTTTTGTACCTGGTTTTGCTTTTTTTCCATGACATGTAGAGCATTCATCATATTTATTTATAACAATTTCTTTTTCCACTCCTAAATATGACTCTTCAAATGTAATATCCATATTATACCTTAAATCTGTACCCTTTGTTGCTGCATTAGGATTTGCTCTTGATGATTTTCCTCCAAATCCTCCACCAAAAAATGAAGAAAATATATCTCCTAAATCATCAAATCCGTCGAAACCAGAAGTAGAATATGAATAATATCCACCTCCTGGATTTCCTCCGCCAAACCCTTGTGGTCCATCATGTCCAAATTGGTCATACATAGCTCTTTTTTGCTTATCTGATAACACTTCGTATGCTTCTGATATTTCTTTAAATTTTGCCTCTGCTTCTTTTGGATTATCTGGGTTAGCATCTGGATGATATTTCTTTGCCAGTTGCCTATAGGCTTTTTTTAATTCTTCATCTGTTGCATTTTTATTAACGCCTAAAACTTCATAATAATCTCTTTTTTGCTCCGCCATTCCTTTTTACCTCTTTATATAAATTAAGTTCAAATGCATATAACATAATTTATTAAATAAATATATAAGAAAAATTAGTTATTTCCATTATCTCCATTGTCTTCTACTTTATAATCTGCATCATATACATTTCCATCTGTTGAACCATTATTATTTGCAGCATCTGCTGTATTTGCTCCAGCTTGATCAGCATTTTGCTTATACAATTTTTCTGATACTTCATAAAATGCTGTTGTTAATTTTTCTGTAGCTTCTTTTATTGTTTCTGTACTATTTGTTTCTAATGCTTTCTTTACATTTTCTATTTCTGTTTCTACTTTTGCTTTTTCTTCTCCACTTATTTTGTCTCCTAATTCATCAAGTGTTTTTTGGCTATTGTAAATTAAGCTTTCTGCATTATTTTTAACTTCAATTTCTTCTTTTTTCTTTTTATCTTCATTTGCATGTGCTTCAGCATCTTTTACAGCTCTTTCTATGTCTTCATCTGAAAGATTTGAACTTGCTGTTATAGAAACGTTTTGTTCATTTCCTGTTGCCATATCTTTTGCAGATACATGAACAATACCGTTAGCATCTATATCGAATGTAACTTCAATTTGTGGAACTCCTCTTGGTGCTGGTGGAATTCCTGTTAATTGAAATCTTCCAAGTGTTTTGTTATATGCTGCCATTTCTCTTTCACCTTGTAAAACGTGAACTTCAACACTTGTTTGACCATCTGCAGCTGTTGAGAATATTTGAGATTTCTTTGTTGGTATTGTCGTATTTCTTTCAATTAATTTTGTAAATACTCCACCATATGTTTCAATACCTAATGATAATGGTGTTACGTCTAATAATACTAAGTCTTTTACATCTCCTGATAATACACCACCTTGAATTGATGCCCCTATTGCAACACATTCATCTGGGTTTATTCCTTTATTTGGTTCTTTTCCTGTTATTCTTTTTACAGTTTCTTGTACTAATGGAACCCTTGTAGAACCTCCAACTAATAATACTTGATGTATATCATTTGCAGTTAATTTAGCATCTTTTAATGCTTGATTAACTGGTCCTGTTGTAGAATCTACTAAGTCTCTAATTAATTCTTCAAATTTTGCTCTTGTTAATGTTATATCTAAGTGTTTTGGTCCTGTACTATCTGCTGTAATAAATGGTAAATTAATATTTGTTTGTTGCATTCCTGATAATTCTATTTTTGCTTTTTCTGCGGCTTCTTTTAATCTTTGCATTGCCATTTTATCTGTTGTTAAATCTATACCTTGTTCTTGTTTAAATGTTGATACAAGATAATCAATAATTCTTTGGTCGAAATCGTCTCCACCTAATCTGTTGTTACCACTTGTAGCAAGCACCTCAAATACGCCATCACCAATATCTAGTATAGAAACATCAAATGTTCCTCCACCTAAATCATATATCATTATTTTTTGATCTTGTGCTTCTTTATCCATTCCATAAGCTAAAGCAGCAGCTGTAGGTTCGTTTATTATTCTTAATACTTCAAGACCAGCTATTTTTCCAGCATCTTTTGTTGCTTGTCTTTGTGAATCACTAAAATATGCAGGAACTGTTATAACTGCTTGAGTTACTTTTTGTCCTAAAAAGTTTTCTGCGTCTGTTTTTAATTTTTGTAATATCATTGCTGATATTTCTGGTGGTGTAAATTCATCACCTTCAATTTTTACTTTTTTATTTGTTCCCATCTCCCTTTTTATAGAGATTACTGTATGGTCTGGATTAGTAACAGCTTGACGTTTTGCTATTTGTCCTACTAATCTTTCACCGTTTTTTGAAAATGCAACTACTGATGGAGTTGTTCTGCTACCTTCTGAGTTTGGTATTACAACTGGTTCTCCACCTTCCATAACTGCAACACATGAGTTTGTTGTTCCTAAGTCAATACCTATAATCTTTGACATTTTAAATTCCTCCTTGAAAAAAAATTATATTAAAAATTAATAACAAATTAGTTGGCTACAACTACCATTGCATGCCTAATTACTTTTGTGCCTATTTTGTAGCCTTTTCTTAATACTTCTTTAACTTCTTTTTCTCCTAGACTTTCATCTTGAATGCTTGTTACTGCTTCATGAACTTCTGGATCAAAACTTTGTCCTAGTGCTTCTATTTCTTTTACTCCTAATGAATTTAATACATCTTTAAATTGCTTTAATACTAAATTTATTCCTTCTTTATATGCATTATCTTCTGTTTTTGCATCTGTTGCTTTTTCTAAATTATCTAATACTGGTAACATTGGAGTTATTATATCTGACAATAGTGAATTATATAAGTTTTCTCTTTCTTTTGCACTTCTTTTTTTATAGTTTTCAAATTCCGCCAATATTCTTTTGTACCTATCTGTTAATTCATCAATTTCCTTTTGCTTTTCATCAATTTTAGGCTCTTCTTTTAACTCTTCCTTATTTTCTTCATCCATCATCATTTTCCTCCTCATTATATTTCTTTAATTGTTCATTTAAGTTTTTACTAATATATTTCATTACTGATATAACTTTTGAATAATCCATTCTTTTAGGTCCTATAATACCTATAGTTCCCAAATCTATATTTCCAACTGTGTGTTTAAATGTTACAACACTAAAATCTTTTAATTCATCACTACTGTTTTCATCACCAATATATACATTAATATCTTTTGCAAATCCATTATTTAATAAATCTATAACCATCTCTTTAGTATCTAGTATATTTAAAAAGTTTCTAGCAGTATCTATTTTATTAAATTCTGGGAAATCAAAAACTTTGCTTGCTCCCTCTAAGTATAATTGTTCCGTTTCTCCTATTGCTTTATTCATCTGTGCTATTATTGGTTTTATAACATTTACTTGATTACTCATTTCTGATGAAATATATTCTTCCATTGGCTTATCTATTTTGCCTAATGGTTTTCCTCTTAATTTATTATTAAATATAAAATTAAGATTTTCTACTTGACTATTGGTAATATCTTCATCAAATTTTATTATTGATTCTTTTATTGCTCCAGAATTGGTTAATATAACTGCCATTAACACTTTACTTCCCAGTAAAACAAACTTTATATCTTCTATTGTTTGTTCCATCGTTCTTGGACCTATTGCAACAGTTGCATAATGAGTTAATTCAGATATAGTATTTGTAGTTATTTTTGTTAGTTCTTCAATTTCATTCACTTTTGTTTCTAATTTTGATTTTATAAATTGAATTTCATCTAAACTAATATTCTCGTCATTAACTAATTCATCTACATAGAACCTATATCCCTTTTCTGAAGGAACTCTTCCTGCAGAAGTATGTGGTTTATCTAAATAACCTTCTCTTTCTAATTCTGCCATATCATTTCTTATTGTTGCACTACTGCAATTCAATCCATGATTAACAGTTATTGCTGCAGAGCTTACTGGTTCAGCTGTATTAATATATTCTTCAATTATTGCTTGTAATACTTTTTTCTTTCTTGAATCAAGCATTTTTTCACCTCTTGTTAGCACTTGTGTTTTTGGATTGCTAACGTATATATATTATATCCATTTTTAGCAATTGTCAATACCTTTTGCTAAAATATTTTTATGCATTAGGAAAAATGCACAAAAAGAGAGTATAATTAGAATTAATATTTTAATTATACCCTATTTTTAACTTTAATGAGTTCTACCTGCATTCAATAGAAATATATTTAGATTTTTTATTAATCTTTATAATATGTCACATCTATATTATCTATTCTACTTGTATTTGTTTCTATTTTTATGTATAGTTTATCCCATCCATCTACATTTAATTCTTTTGGTATTCCAGACGTTATATCTGTTATTTCTTGCCATGTTGAATTATCATTTGATATGTATGTTTTATATGTTGAGCCAGATGTAGTTAATGTAAGTTTTACTTTATTATTTCCTTTGTAAGAAATATCTATTGGTATTGTTGTTATCTCTTTTGTATCTACATTATATGTACTTTTTAAGTTTAAGTTTTCATCATATTTGTATAGTTTGTATTTTTTCATAAGATTATTTCTAACATACCAGTATGAACCAGAACGATCATTATTTGGATATTGATCTATAGTACCAGATATATATTCTATAAAATTTCCTCGTGAATATGTAGTCTTTTTATTAATATTCCATGTATATACATTATATTTACAATATACCGTGTTCACTATATGTTCCGTTCCCTGATTATCATACTGATAAAAAGAACTAATTGTTGAATTCGTTGTAGCGCTCTTTCTTGTCGACAATCCAGAAACAGAATATAAGGTTATTGAAGTAGAAGCTGTTGTTGGACTACTCCAATTAGAAAAAGTTACTTTTCCACTTGAACTATCAAACGAATACGATTTCCAACCATAATTTTGATTTTCTCCGCTCCATCTAAACATTCTAGTAGTATTCGTTGTTGACTTACTTAATGAATAAGTATTTTTTTCATTTACCTTATATTTTCCATACAAGTATATTTGCTCATCTTCACTACCACGTGTTTCTTCTCCAATTGCTGTTATTGCATTATTACCATCTTTGATGGCTCTACTATATGTTGTAGAAGTATCTATTGCTGTTATTTGATTTAATAAGGTGTTTTCTGCTGTTGTTTTTGTTTCTTGTGTTTTTGCATATGTTTTATCTATATTCATATTATCTATTCCATTTATATATGCTATTTTAAATAAGCTGTCCACTATTACATCTATATTTAATTCTTTTTTATTTTCTTCGTTATCTATTATTGTAAAATAGTATGTTCCTTTTGCCAATCCTTTATCCCCTGTATCGGCCAATATCATTCCATCTTTTTCTGTATAAGTCATTTCATTTCCATATTCATCTAATATTTTATTTATTCCATTCTTACTATATGTTACTCTTATTTCTATTTTTGAATCTATAGCATTATACTGTACATTTGCTTTTATTGGTTCATATTTTGTTGTATCTACTATTTTTAATATTATTCTACTAGTGCTTGTAAGGTCAGCAAACTGGTCTTCTGGGACGCCTTCATCTACAATATATTTCTGAATTGTTGTTGCCTCTTCTGATATTATCTTCATAGCTTTTGTATTTGCTAAAAATCCATATCTTCCTTCTTCTTTTTTCATTTCCGTTAATTTATTTGCATATTCTATATCATCATTTTTCTGTATCCATACTCCTCCTAATGAAAAGTCTGGTTTGGTTTCATCTGTTACACTATATACAAACATTTGTGGCACAAGCCATTCGCCACCTGGTTGCATTTCACTTGGAGCATATTTTATTTCTCCACTCTCTTTATATGCATATCTTGGTAACCACGCAAATATTGTTCCAAGTTGACTTTCTCCTATTGGAACTCCTATATTATCTTCTGCTAATTTTTTATCTTCCATATCTCGTAATAATTCACTTTGATATGTTCCATCATTTAGCATCATATAAGCAAGTTTTCCAGTAGAATAATCATACCACTCTTTATCATCTTGTGTTGTTATTATCCAATAGTTTCCATTCCATTTAATTGGTATCATTCCTGCTGAAATTCTAGGTATATTAGGCTCATTGGGTATTGTTTCAAATGACGAACTCTCGGATAATCCTATTTTGTTTTTATTTTGCATTTTAATTATATCTTCCGAAAATATTAATAATAGTAACAATATTATTGCTATAGTTATTGTTATTATTGATTTTATCTTGAAATTTTTAGGTTGTATATTCATTAGTTTTCTCCTTTGTTTTATTTGTGGGTCGTTGAGGACGCCGCCCCCTTGTCATTTTCATATTTGCCGCGTTTAAGGTTTTTTGCAATTTTTTTGTTTTGTATGTTGCAATGTGATATTTTGTGATATTAAAAAAACACAATATTTTATGCATATTAAAAATACACATAGAATATTGTGTTATCTATGTTTTTCTTTATTTTTGTTTACTAGTCTATATAATGTGTGTGTGTGTGTGTGTGTGTGTGTGTGTGTGTGTGTGTACAGTATCAAGGGTTATAGCGTTTATCATAATTTGTTTCTCCTTTGTTTTTTATTTGTTAGAGCACGTTGTGCAAATTTAATCGTTGAGAACATCGACCACTACGTTATTTACAATAAATATATTAATATGTTTTTATATACTTGTTGGTGTTACTGTTGGTACTGTAGGTGTTTCAACAGTAGGTGGCATTGCGGTAGCAGCTGGTGTAGGAGTACTTGCCGGCGTTTCTGTTGGTTTTATTGTTGGTGTTGCAATAATTTCTGAACTTGGTGTTACAACTGGTGTTGGTTCTGGTGTTTTAGTTGGCTCTTCGCTAGGTATTGTAGGTGTTTCTGGAGTAATTGGTGTTGGTTCTGGTGTTGGTGTCTCTATTACTGCATTTCTCCAAGGATTATTTGGATTTGGATCTGTTGGATCCCAACCTCTATATTTTGTATAACTTGATATTTTCATTGCACTAGGCTTTCCAAGTGGTCCAGGATTTGAACTAGAATAAAACTCAACTGTTGTCCCTATAGCACAATTATCATATATCCATTTTGAGTCAGCAACTGTAAGTCTAATGCACCCTGCTGAGCATGTAGTACCTAATTGATCATATGCCCAATATTCTAGCGAACCATGATCATATTGTTTCAAATATGGCACTGAATGAAATAATATATTTCCAGTTATGAGTGTTTCATATTGTGTATATACTCCGCCAAACATTTTTCCCCATGTCCATTTACCTTTAGTTTGATATTTTGAGTTTTTTGGAGATGCATAACCTGTTGAACATACCATTGCTTTTACAGGCACTGTATATTCTCCTTTTTCATTTTTTGTATAAACTGTTACTGTATTCATTTGATTATTTACTTTTATATAATATTTATTTTTTTGTGCAGATGGTACTGGAGTGCTTGTAGGTACTGGACTTGGAGTTTCTTCTATTGGTGTTGGTAATTCTGTAGGCTCAGTAGTTTCTTCAATTTGGTTATCTAACATACTATTTTCTGCTATAACTGTTTTAGTAGTTTTATTATTTTTATTTATTATCAATACTGCAGCTGCAGCAATAATAAGTATTGTTAAAACTATTGAAATAATTGTAATTATTTTCTTTTTATCCATTGTTTTTTGCTCCTATCTTGATTTCTTGCATTTCTAATATGCAAAAAATGCCTTTGCTTATACACTTTTATTATATTCATTATTATTCTTTATGTTATTTTCCTATTAGATTTAATTATACCAAATATATAGTTTATTGTCACTATTTTAATATATTTTTTCTAATTTAAAATTTGTATAATCACAACTTACTAATTTAAAGTCTATTCCATCTATAATTCCTTGAATAGCCTCCTTATGTGCATTACTATGTAAATGTCCATATAAGCATTTTTCTACATTATATTGTTTCATCAAATTTATGTAATTCAATTCTGCATTTTTAGTAGTATTAAATGGAGGATAATGTGTGCACACTATTATTTTTTTATTTGTACCAAATTTTTCCACACCATCCTTTAGAGACATCTCTAATCTTAATAATTCTCTTCTTAGCAATTTATAATCTTCCTCAGAGTCATTCCATTGCCAACCTCTTGTCCCAGCAATTATGTAGTCTTCATATAAATAGCTATTATTGCACAAAAAATCTATATCTTTAAAATTATTTTCTTTTATATATTCTCTCATTGATTTTAGTGTTGTCCACCAATAATCATGATTTCCCTTTAGTAATATCTTTTTTCCTGGTAATTCACTTAAATATTTAAAATCATCATACGTATCTTTTAAATATGTAGCCCACGAAAAATCCCCTGGTAGCAGAACCAAGTCTTGTTCTTTTACTTTTTGTAACCAATCTTCTCTTATTTTTTCCCAATGCCTACCCCAATTTTCTCCAAATATATCCATTGGTTTATTGGTTCCAAACGATAAATGCAAGTCTGCTATTGCATATATTGACATCGTTTCACCTCTTTTATTCTCCTATTTTTAGATTAGGTATTGCATTTAATGTTAAATCTGATATTTTTCCATTAATAAAATTATAATATCCCGCAGATGCAATCATTGCTGCATTATCCGTACACAAATTAATCTCTGGATAATATACAGTTATATCTTTAACAGCTTTAAAAGTCTCTCTGATATAACTATTAGAAGATACTCCTCCTGCCAATGCAATTTTATTTACATTTAATTTTCTCATAGCTTTTAATGAATTCGTTAGCAAAACTTCTGTTACTGTTTTTTCAAAGCTTGCACACAAATCAGCTTTATTTATATTTGGGTTTTTATGATTTAAATTTAATACAGCTGTTTTTATTCCACTAAAGCTAAAATCCAAATTGTCAAAATGTGTTTTTGGTAAATCTATATTAGGTGTTCCTTCTTTTGCTAGCTTGTCTACTTTAGGTCCACCCGGATATCCCAATCCTACAACTCTTGCAACCTTATCAAAAGCTTCTCCTATTGCATCATCTCTTGTTTTTCCCAATATTTCAAATTTTGTATAATCTTTTATGTTTACCAAATGTGTATGTCCTCCAGAAATTACTAAACATAAAAATGGAGGTTCTAATTCCTTATGAGTAATATAATTTGCCGCAATATGTCCTTCTATATGGTTTACTCCTACTAGTGGCTTATTTAATGCAAAACTTAAGGCTTTTGCATAGGATACTCCAACTAATAACGCCCCCACTAGACCTGGTCCATAGGTACAGCTTACTACATCTATATCTTTAAATGTCATATTAGCTTGCTTTAATGCTTCTTTTGTTACTTGATTTATAACTTCTATGTGACATCTTGATGCAATTTCTGGAACTACACCACCATAATTTTCATGTATTTTTATTTGCGAATTCACTACATTAGAAATAACCTCTCTACCATTTTTCACGATAGATACAGAGGTTTCATCACAGCTTGTTTCAATTCCTAATACAATTATATCTTTCATATATTTTTCCTTTTTGATTTTTTATTTGGAACAAAATCTCTATATGTTCCATACACATTTATATAAATAAATTTATTATTGAAGTTACTACCCAACTCATTCCATTAAATATTCCAGATATAGCTGGAGTTAGTATATGTGAAATTAGTGAAACTCCATTTATCCTTATAAATACTAACAACAACAATACTATATAAAATGTGTATTGATTATTTTCAAACCATTGCTTTGCATTATATGGTAAAAAGTGTATTAATACTTTTGATCCATCTAATGGTGGAACTGGTATTAAATTAAACAAACCTAAACTTATATTAACAAGTATAATATTTAAAAATATTACATATATTGAACCATTTAATGCCGCTAATACACTTTGTGCAAATACTAGTAAAACAAACATTATTATTGTAAAGATAAATGCTATTATAAAATTCATTATGGGTCCGGCAATTGCAACAATTGCTTCTGCAGCTGAAGTTGAAATTTTGCTATTTGAAAAGTTTCTTCTATTTATTTGAACTGGTTTTCCCCATCCAAAACCAGCAATAATTAACATTATCATTCCAAACCAGTCTACATGGCTGAACGGATTCAAATTCAATCTTCCTTGCATTCTTGGAGTATCATCACCTAATTTATCTGCAGCATATGCATGCGCAAATTCATGAAATGTAAGTGCTATTAACACAGCTGGAATTGATAATAATAAATCTAAAATTCCATTTGCTCCTAGGCTTGCAATAGTAAATACTGCTAATATTGCTAGTAATATATATAATGTTTTTTTGTCTATTCCATATCCAAACATTTTATTCCTACCTTTCATAATTTAATCTTTTGTTTTATACTAAAGGTTTCATTGTTGGGAATAATAATACATCTCTTATTGATGCAGAATCTGTTAATAACATTATTAATCTGTCTATACCTATTCCTAATCCTCCTGTTGGTGGCATTCCGTATTCTAGTGCATTTATGAAATCTTCATCCATCATATTTGCTTCTTCATCTCCGGCTTCTCTTGCTTCTACCTGTTTTTTAAATCTTTCATATTGATCTATAGGATCATTTAATTCAGAATATGCGTTTCCATATTCTCTACCGCCAATAAATACTTCAAATCTTTCTGTTAATCTTGGATCTTCTTTCTTCTTTTTAGTTAATGGTGATACCTCTATTGGATAATCATATATAAATGTTGGTTGAATTAAAGTTTCTTCAACTTTTTCTTCAAATACTAAGTTTATTATATTTCCTCTTGGTAATATTCCATCTACTTCTATTCCTAATTTTTTCGCTACTAATGTTGCTTCTTCATCATTTTGTATTGCATTAAAATCAATTCCTGTTACCTCTTTTATTGCATCTATCATTGTTATTCTTTTCCATTTTGTTTCTAAATCAATTTCAGTTTCTTGATATGTTATTTTTGCTTTTCCTAATACATTGTTTGCAACAGTTCTTATTAAATCTTCAGTTAAATCCATCATGTCATGATAATCTTGATATGATGCATATAATTCAATATTAGTAAACTCTGGATTGTGTTTGATATCCATTCCTTCATTTCTAAACATTCTTCCCATTTCATATACCTTGTCAAATCCACCAACAATTAATCTTTTTAAATATAATTCGTTTGCAATTCTTAAATACATATCAATATCTAATGTGTTATGGTGTGTAATAAATGGTCTTGCAGCAGCTCCACCTGCTATTGTATTTAATATAGGTGTATCTACTTCTAAATATCCCTTATTATCTAAATATTTTCTTACTTCTTTAATTATTTTACTTCTTAATACAAAAGTATTTTTTACTTCTGGATTCACTATTAAATCAACATATCTTTGTCTATATCTTAATTCTGTATCTTTTAAACCGTGAAACTTTTCTGGTAATGGTCTTAAAGATTTTGTAAGTAATGTTACTTCTTTAGCATGTACAGATATTTCTTCTGTTCTTGTTTTAAATACAAATCCTGTAATTCCTATAATATCTCCTATATCATATGTTTTAAATTGTTTATAACTTTCCTCACCTAAATCATTTATACTTACATAACTTTGCATCTTACCTGTATTATCTTGAATTGTACAAAATGATGCTTTACCCATTATTCTTTTTGCCATTATCCTTCCAGCAATACTTACATCTTTTCCTTCTAATTCATCATAATTATCTCTTATTTCTTGGCTTTCATGTGTTCTATTATATTTGGTTATTTCAAATGGATCTTTACCATTTTTTTGTAATTCTTCTAACTTTTCTTTCCTTACTTTCATCAATTGATTTAAATCTAATTCTTCTACATTTTCATTATTTTCCATAGTATTTACTCCTTTTCTCAATATTTGTATATTATATATTAAATTATTCTATTTGTAAAGTTTTATGTAATTCTAGTTAGTTTCTTCATAAAATTTTAAATCTAGTCGTTTAATAAATTTTTATAAAAATTGTAAAATAAATTTTGGTAGTACTCAAAAATACAAATTTTTAAGATTTCCTGCCAAAATTTATTAACAAATTTCAATTGCAAATTACTTTTAATTTCTCTTTGTAATTTTTATGAATAATCAATTATTTCAATATTTCTAAAGCTCTTTGCAATTGCGTATCTATTATATTTCCTTCTTGATCTGTCGTTAATTTAACAACTTCATCTGGTTCAATTCCTATTCCATCTATTTTATTTCCGTTTGGTGTTACAAATTCTTCTGTAGTAATCTTTAAAGCATTTCCTTCTGGTAATTGCAATATCTGTTGCATAACACCTTTTCCATAAGTTTTTGTTCCTATTAATTTTCCCCTGTTATTATCTTTTATAGCAGCTGCCAAAATTTCTGTTGAGCTTGCTGAATTTCCATTAATTAATACTACTAAATCTCCATCAAGTATATTTTTTCCTTTTGATTTTGTTTCTTCTCTTTTTTCATTTTTATTAATTGTTATCATCAATGTTTTATCTTTAGGCATTATATACTCAGCTATTTCTAAAGCTTCTGAAACTATTCCTCCTGTATTATCTCTAACATCTATAATAAATTTAGTTGCACCACTATTCATTAAATTTTTAACATTTTCCTTAAATTCATCTGCTGTTCCTTCATCAAAGCTAGGTATACGAATATATCCAACATTTTCTTCTAATATTTTAGAAGTTACCTTATTCATTCTTATTTCTTTTCTTTCTACCTCTACTGTTAATATTTCTTCTCCTCTCTTTATTTCCAACTTAACAGTAGTTCCCTCTTCTCCCTTCATAACTTCCGCAGCTGTATCTATTTGTTCTCCAGTATATTCAACATCATCTATTTTTAATATTATATCGCCAGCCATAATACCTGCTTCTTGAGAAGGAGAGCCATCCATTGGTGCTATAACTACTATTTGATTATTTTCTGTATCACTTGTAATATAAATTCCAATTCCAACATAATGACCCAATGTATTTGTTTTCATTTCGTTCCATTCTTCACCCACTAGATACTCTGTATATTTATCGCCAAGTGCTTCCACATATCCTTTTATAGCGCCATCTATAAGTTTTTGTTCATCTATATCCTTTAAATAATATTCATCAATTACAGCCCTGATTTTTAATATTTCTGTTTCTAAATTATCTGCCTCTACTGAACTAATTATATATTTTATATTACCATCTTTCTTTAAATAATTTGTAAATCCAACAATAGTAAATAACATTGTTACAAAAACTGTTATTATTATCAACATTATAATTCTATATATATTTTTTTTATTATTTGAATGCATAAAATCATCATCCCTTCTAAAATCACTTTTATATTATACTACAAAAATCCAATTAATAGTAGTATTTTTTGGAATTTTTAGAAAAACCTTGACTTCATAAAAACTTAATTTTTTTATTATATAACATTAAAGGATACACTACAGCGTATCCTTTAAATATTTAATTTTAGGTTATGTATGGTAATGGATCTACTGGCACTCCATTTTTCCTTACTTCAAAATGAGCATGTGGTCCTGTTGAATTACCAGTTGAACCAACTGTTAATACAGGTGTTCCCTTTGTTACATATTGCCCTGCAGAAACTAAAATAGATGTACCATGTCCATATAATGTTGTTATTCCTCCTCCATGGTCTATTATTACAGTGTTTCCGTATCCCCAATAACTTTTTGCTAATATAACCGTTCCAGACTCTGCAGCTACAAATTTTGCACCTATTGGAGCAGCAATATCAACACCTGTATGTAATCTCAAATCTCCATATATTGGATGTATCCTATATCCAAACAAATTTCCAGGTAGTGAACTTAAATAATATCCTGGAACCGGCCATGCCATAGTTCCTCCTCCTACATATGTAGAATTATTACCTCGTGACAATTTTTTGATTTGTTCTTTTACATCCTCTAGTTCTTTATCATATTGTTCTCTTTTTGCTTGTATATCTTTTTTATCATC
Organism: uncultured Clostridia bacterium; assembly: GCA_934178555.1. Taxonomy (GTDB): domain Bacteria; phylum Bacillota; class Clostridia; order TANB77; family CAG-508; genus CAKPQL01. The sequence continues at coordinate 45,948 of CAKPQL010000002.1, read as the reverse complement.
AGACAATTGATTAATATATGTTTGTCTTTCTGCTTTTGCACTTTGTAAGCTATCCATCTGTGTTTGCATATTCGCTTTATCCTGCTCTAATTGTTGTTTTGTTTGTTCTATCTCTTCTTTTGTATTTTCTATTTGGTTTAATAATTCTACATCCATCTGTGCAATTTCTCCAACCAAATAATAGTTAGATATAAAATCTGTTAAACTTTCTGAACTAAGCAAGAAATCCAAATAGGTTGTTTCTCCAGCTTCATATTGTGCAATAATTCTTTCTGCTAATAAATTACTTCTTTTTTCATAATCAGCTTCTGCTTGTTTTAATTTTGCTTCATTGTCACTAATTTGTACCTGCAAAGTATCAATTTCTAATTGACATTTTGTAATTTGTGTACTAAGTTTACTAACTTGTTTTTCTGCTTCATCCATTTGTGATTGTAATGATTTTAACTCTTTTTCAGCATCATCTATTTGCGATTGTAAATTATTTTTTTGATTATTTAATGAACTTAAACTTTCTGCTGCCACAGAACAAGTTCCCATAATATTTGTTAAGAACATTATTGCTACTAATATTATACAAATACCTACATGTTTTAATTTACTCATTTTATTATTCCTCCTCTGTTTGGCTTGTATTATTATTCTTTAATATATAATCTAATGGGTCTACCCATCTTCCATTAACTCTAACCTCAAAGTGAGCATGTGGTCCAGTTGAAATACCAGTTGAGCCCACTGTCATAACAGGTTGTCCTCTTTTTACTGTATCTCCAACTTCTACTAAGCGTTCTTTTCCATGTGCATATAATGTTGAAAGTCCTCCTCCATGATCTATTACAACCATGTTTCCATAAGAAGCACTATACATTGAAGTAACAACTGTTCCATCATTTGCTGCAACAAAATATGAACCCAAAGGAGCTCCAAGATCCACACCAGTGTGTAATTTATATATACCTGTTATTGGATGAATCCTCATGCCATAATATGAAGTTATTGTTGTATACCCAGGAACAGGCCATGTTAATGCGCCTCCAACATAGTCACTATCTAAATTTTGTGTTAATATCATTAATAATTCTATTTCTATTTCTTGTACCTGCTTTTGATATTCATCTATTTGTTCTTGTAATTTTCTTTCTTGTTCTGTCATTCTGCTCATTTGATTATTTTTAACTACTTTCACATTTGAAAGCACAATTGCTGACTTTTCTTGCTCGTCTTTTCTGCTTTTTAACTCTGCTTTATATTCATCCAGTTCTGTTTTTATTTGTTCTACTTGAGTTTTTTGTTTTTCATAGTCTTTAATCAATTCAGTATCAATCTCTATAATTTCACCTATTATATAATAATTTGATATAAAATCTATTAAACCTTTTGAATTAAGCAGGAAATCCAAATATACAACATCGCCGTCTTCATATTGAGCAATTATTCTATCTGCTAATATTTGTTTTTGTCTGTTGTATTTTTTTTCTACATCTTTTAGTTGTGCTTCTACTTCATTAGTTTTTGCATCTAATTCGGCAATTTCCCTATCTAAAACTGCTACTTCTACTTCATATTTATAAATGTCATCACTTAATGCTTGTATCTGTTCCATTAAATCTGATATTTCTAACTGCAATGCGTCCAATTGTACTGTGTTACCTGAAATTTGTTCTTGTACTAACTTTCTTTGTTCTCTTAATTCAGTAATTCCTTCTGCCAAACTTTCTACCGAAAAGTAACAAATAAATATAATAATTCCTGTAATAATAACATACAGTTTTTTCTTCATTAAACTTCTCCCTATACATCCAAATACTTTTTCATTGAAATTGTACTACCCAATATTCCAATTCCAACTCCTAATACTATGTATACAATAATAATTAAGTTTACCATTTCGCCAAAGCTTAACAAGCTTATTGTTGTTATACGTTGCGCAATTGAAGATGCTAAAAATTTCTCTGCTAGCACATTATATCCTAAACAAATTACTAATATAGATATAAGACCTGCTACTAATCCTATTACAACTCCTTCAACTGCAAATGGTGCTCTTATAAAACTATTAGTTGCTCCAACATATTTCATTATAGATATCTCTTTTCTTCGCGCATGCACAGAAAGTTTTATTGTATTTGATATTATAAATAATGAAACAACCACTAATACAATTAGTATAACTAAAGTAAATAGTTTTATTCCGTTTGCTATTGATATCAATGTACTTATTGTAGTATCACTACTTGTTATTTTTACAACACCATCTATTGCATTAGCTTGAGTTTTTACATCACTACTATAACTTAAATCTGTAAGATTTATTACAAAAGATACTTTAAATTGATCAACTGTAATTGCATCCATTGCACTAGGATGTTCTTTCCATTTTTCTTTAACTATATCATATGATTCTTGTTTTGATACTCTTCTAATCTTATTAATTGCTTCTTTTCCATCTACTTTTATGTTTTTTATCTGTTCTTCTATACTTACTATTTGGTCCTCTGTCGCATTTGAATTAACAAATATTTGCATTCCTTGTGCTTCTTCTACCGAATTTACAATATGATTTATGTTTTGAGCAATCGCAAAGAACACGCCAAATATAAGCATTGTTGCACACATAACCCCTAAGCAAGATAAGGTAGATTTTTTATTTTTCATTACATTTTTAAAACCTTCACTAATTAAATAACCAATAACATTATACTTCACTACTATAACCACCTTTTTCATCTCTTACAATATTTCCAGATTTTATTTCAATAACTCTTTTATTCATTCTATCAACAATGTCTTTTGCATGAGTTGCAACAACTACCGTGGTTCCTCTCATATTTATCTCATTTAACAATGTCATAATTTCCCAAGCAGTATCTGGATCCAAATTTCCTGTAGGTTCGTCTGCTATTATCATAGATGGGTTATTTACAAGTGCTCTAGCTAAAGCTACTCTTTGTTGCTCTCCTCCAGACAATTCATCTGGATACATTTTTGCTTTTCCACTTAACCCAACTAAAGATAGCATCATAGGTACTTGTCTACGAATATGTCTTGGCGTTGCTTTAACTATATACATTGCAAATGCAACATTATCATATACTGTTCTATCTGGTAATAACCTGAAATCTTGAAAAACCACGCCCATGCTTCTTCTCAAGTATGGTACTCTATTTTGCTTTAAAAATGTTGTATCTTTTCCATTTATTATAATATTTCCTTTAGTAGGTTCTTCTTCTTTTAGTATTAATTTTATTAAAGTTGACTTTCCTGATCCAGAACTTCCTACTAAAAATACAAACTCTCCCTTTTCTATTTTAAAATTAGCATTATTTACCGCTTCTGTTCCTGTAGAATATGTCTTGCTTACATTTTTAAATTCTATCATCTAAAAAAAACATTCCTTTCAATTTCGTTTATTATTTCAACATATTTTTCTAATAAATACAATTTTTCATCATATTTTAAAATTCACTAACATAATATCAATAAATAAAAATAAATGCAATAGTAATAAACAAAAAAAATGATATAAAATCATATCATTTCTTCATTTTATATCATTTTTCTTCATTATATACGAATTTTTAATTTTAATACATTAACGTCCTAAGTCTTCTTCCTTATCCAAATCAATTTGTGCATATGATAAAGGTTTTCCTTCTATCTTCACAAATTTAAGATTGCTAAATCCCTTCATATTTTTATGTATTCTTATGAAATTATTTACATCAGTTTTTGAAAAATCTTCTTTATTTTCATACTCTTGCAAAGCTGCTATATCATCCATTGCACTCTTTATTGGTGCAACTTTATCTTTTTCATCCATAGATGTATACTGATCATATTTGTTATACATTTTTATGCTAATGCCTTCCAAGTCCCATCTTGTCTCTATTCTCTTTATCTTATTTTTTGTATCTCTATTATACGCTTCTTTTATTTTTTCTTTTAATATATCTTTTAAATAAAAATCAGCCAAATATCCAGAAGACATTTCTTTTTCTAGATAGCTTCTTATATTATTTATTTCTGTTTTTTCTTCTTTGCTAGGAAATTTTTTATTAGATAATTCTTCATATCTACTTATCTGTTCATCTAATTTCATCATTCTTTCTAATTTTTCATTTTCAGAACCATCTATATAATCTACATATTTGTCATTATTTACATCAAATTTTGACAAATTATAATCTGAATTAGCCATTCCAACACCAGTTGTAGCCATTATAGCAGTTGCTCCAACAACCATAATACTCTTTTTAAATTTTTCTTTTTTATCTACCTTTTTCATATCATCCATAAAAAAACCTCCTTTGTTACTTAAGCAAATTCATTTGTATGTTTTCAAAACTAATATTATTATAGCATACTTTTACTTTTTTTGCAAAATTTGGTTTTTTACTTATATAATTAGTATTCATTTTTTAAGATTTCTTCTTTTTTATTTTACATTTATTTTTAACTAATATTGCTACTATACTCAAAACTATTATTGTTATAAATATATAAATCTCATTCGTATCTTGTTTACCTATTTCTAATTTGTTTTCATTTTCTATATTATTTGTACTTTCTATTTCATTACTCCATATTCCTATTTTTTCATTTTTTGCTTTATCTTGTGCCAATTGCAATGTTCCTGCATATTTATAATTATTTTGTAACATATATGTTTCAGCTAAACCTTTCTCTACTAATTCTTCTTGCAATAAACTATCATCTACCCATACCCATGCTAAAACTCTATCATATTTATCCTTTGCTGAAGCATTTTCATCATATTCCAATTCTATCATATTGCCATTTTCTAGTCTTTGGCTGGTATACTCGCTCGCTTCTTTTCCATAAGGCTCTTCTCCTCTTTTTTTATCTACAGTTTCTGGTGTATTTATCCCCAAAAACCTGACTGTAATAATCTCTCCATTAAGTTCAAATTTAGCAGTATCTCCATCAACTTTTTTATAATATTTCACTTCTACCTTTGTTGTTTTAGCTTCACTGGCAGAATTTATAACATTAAAGTTTTCATCATAATATACTGCTGGATTTATTATATTCCACTTTTTATCTTTTTCATCCCATTCAACTTGATGATAATGTCTAACTCCATCTTGATTGTGGTAGCCATAATATTTTCCGTTATATTCTACAATTTTTGAAGACTCTTTATCCTTCCAACCAGTAATATTACCTCCATGTGCATTTACATTTGTAGTAAAAACTAGTATTAGCATTAACATCACAATAATTATTATCTTTCTTACATTTTTCAACATACTCATCCCCTAATGTTTATAGTATAACATATCTAGTATAATCTTGTGATTTTTTTACAACTTTTTTTATAATTTCATTGACTTTTAATCATATTCAACTTAAAATATATTTACTTTTTAAATTATCTATATATTAAGTTCTTTAATTTTATTTCTTTACTATTCCCATAAAATTGTTTTGGAGGTGATATATATTGTATGACTTTTTTAACACGATTAATAAAGCCTTTCAAGAGTTAGACAAACCCATTCATAATAGAATAAATAATTCTATTGCAAATATTTTTATTCATGAACTGCAAGATTATCTTACAAAATTGCATTCTTCTACATTGCTTTATTCTTTACGCCCATATTCTCTCTTAACTTTTGCAAAGAATGATGGCAATTTTGCTGTTTGCTTTGATTATAACGAAAAGAAAATTTACTATATTCCATCAAAAAAAATTTTAGGCCCTAAACCAGAGCCCGGTGAAGCCTTAAAAGTCTCTCCTAATGGTACATTCTATGTAGATTATACAGCCATACTTGCAGAAGAAAATAAGATTGATGGCTATTTACGTGAATGCACTATAGCCAAATGACTTCTTAAGTGCTCTATTTACCTATCAAAATTTAACTTTTCCAATTAATAATAAAATTTAATCCCTTATAAATTATTTTTTTGTCAATTCATAGCTTTGTTTAATTAATTCTTTTACAATCTCTTCATCAACATCATCACTTACAATAATAGTATTCCAATGTTCTTTATTCATGTGATATGCTGGAATTATATATTTATATGTATTCCTCAATATATCTGAATAATCAGGATTTGTTTTCACATTTACATATAATTTATCATTAACATTCATTATTAGCGTAAACCACTTTTTGTTACTACTATGCTTTATTGTAGCCGAAATCATATCATCCGGGAAAGGATAATCTTCATAAGTATTTGGTAATTCCAAACAATATTTTATAATTTCTTCTCTTTTCATTGTACACTCCTCTACTTATAATTTTATTTTAAAATTCCCATTCCTAAACAAAAAATACTATTATTTAATAATTCTTTTTTTATTATTCTTTGTAAAGAAGTTTTTTCATCTAAATTAGAATAATTATCACATTTTTTTATATTAAACACAAAGTTTAATATATCCTCTAAACAATTTTCGCCATCTGTAACCTCAAATAAATCATAAAATTTTGATATATTGGTATTTTTATCAATTATACTATGTAATTGATTACTTAAAATCCAAGAATCACATATGTATTCATAACTATCCATAGCATATATTTTCTTAAGTTCAGTTTTTGAAGCTTCTATAGATTCTTTTACTTTTAAAATATCAAAGTCGGTATTTTTAGGAATATGTATTTTTATAGTAGAGTCATCTTCATATTCAAATTGTAAACTACCTACTTCTATTATCTTTCCTCTAATAAAATAAGCACTCCATAGCATTTGTGAAATTCTTACAGCATTATACCCTCTATCCGTCAAATCATTTTCAAAGCACTCTTTAACTCTTCTTTTCTGGATATTAATTTGATGAATATCCAATTTATATTTTTCCATATTTCTTTTATGTATTTCATATCCTGATAGAATCATTAAATTCGTAACAAATGGATTAATTGAATTAGAAAATAATATATCTATATCATTAATTTTCCATAATTCTTTTACTTTTTTAAAATCTTCTATATATAATATTTTGTAGATTTTTTCGAATGATTCAATAAATCGTTCGTTACTATTTATAGCTTTTAAAGCTTCATAACATCTATTTTTATATTTTTCATTTATATTATAAAACTCAAATGATTCATTAATTACATTTATATTAATCATAATATTCTCTCTTCCAAATTTGCAATATCAGTTTTTTATCTAATTCATATGCCCAAATATTTATATACATCTCAGCCTTTTCTTGGTAGGTATATGAATACTTCATGTTTATTTTTGTAATAATTCTAATGCTAATTTATATTTTTCTACTCTTTTCAAATCTTTATCTAGAACTTTATTTAATCTGCTCAAATCACTATTATGGTTTAAGTCAGCAATCTTAACCTTTGTTGCTATTTTATTATTTTTTATATTTGCTACATAACTCATATAATCTACGTTCTTATCTCGAGTTAAATAAGATATAGCTTCCACCACTTCACTTGGGAAACCTTCATTTTTAATATCTTCTAAAGCTATTTTAGTATCTTCAATAACATCATGTAGTAGGGCTACACAGGTTGAATATTCATCATCCATTTGCTCGGCAAGATGAAGCGGATGATGTATATAAGGTAGTCCTGATTTATCAACTTGATTTTTGTGTGCATTAAATGAAATTATTAATGCTTTTTTAGTTAAATTCGTATATATCATTATATTATTTTTCCTCTTTCTTTTATATTATAATTTTATTTTCTTCATATCAGTTTAAGTTTCATCACATTGCATATTAGTATTTTTATTTTTTTACAATATATCACAAAATTCAATAATTTTACAACAAATCGTTATCTTTGCTAAACTGTTATAATTTAGCTATACACCAAAAGTCCTCTATCAAGAGGACTTTTACTATTATATTTGTTTTACATCTTCCAAGTTATAAAAATGCATTAATTTATTAACATTGTCTTATTCTTTATTTTTTATTTTATTTTTTTAAGAGAACTAGAAAAATCTAGTCCTCTCTTTCTGTAATATTTACTTTTGCTCATTTTTCTTTTTTATAACTATTGTTGTTGCTCCTAAACCTAATACTGACATACTTGCTATTGCTATATAAAGCATTACATTGTCACCTGTTTTAGGATTGGCAATTGTATTATCTTTTTTCACATCATTGTTGGTTAAATTATTATTTTCTTGTTTTTCTTCATTTTCAGTATTTTTATTATCTTCTATATTTGTATCTTGTTGTTTTTCTTTTATTGTAAATTTTGTTATAGCTTCTCCATTATCTGAAAAAGCGACTTTTAATGTATGTTCTCCAACAGATAATGTTTTTAAATAAGCATCTTGTAAAGTTATTATTGTACTACCTGATTTAGAATTATAATTGTTATTATCTACTAAAATATCATCAACATATACTTTTCCACCATTTTCAAATAAACTATAATCTGCATCTATTCTAAATTTTGCACTATTTGATTCACCTTTTATGTATGTTTGGTTAGCACCTTCAATAAACTTATACTCTTTTACTTCAGTTTCTTCTTTTACATATTGAAATGTAAATTCATAAGTACATTTAGTATAATAATCAAATCTTGTTTCATATATAATGCCACCATCAGTGCTATCACAATCCAATGCAGAACCTGTATATTTAGTATGAAGTCCTTTAAAAACTTCACTTTTTTTAGTTCCAACATTTACTGCAGTTAATATCGCTTTATTTTCTGACCTATTTCCAACTATCTTTATAACAGCTTCACTTTCGTTGTCTGTTAATAATAAACCATTATAGTCTCTTTTATAATATAGTGTTTTATCTAAATCTGCAAATGATTTTAATCCTTCTGTTAACTCATCATTTTTAGAAAAATCAATTACATATTCTTTTCCATCAGTCAAATCAATTACACCTTTTGATGTTATATTTTCCCAAACATTTTCAACTTTTGTATTAATAGCTGTTATTGTTCTTACAAGTTTAACATCTAATGTTCCACTAAATTTACCCGATTCCAATTTGAATGTAGATTTAGCTTCACCTACTATTGTTGTAATAGGGTAATACCAATTATTAATATTTAATTTTATAAGTGTATTAGCAGCAGAAACACTTGCGTCTTCAATTTCTTCAATTACAAACTTGTACTCTGCTTCATTTAAATCAATTACCATATTATTTGAAATATCAACAACTAAATCATCACCTTTGAATAATTGTAATTTTCCTATTTTGCTATATTCTACATAACCATCATGAATTATTCCCCCTTCAAAATTTAATGTTACTTCATTTCCGCTTTCTGCATATACTTTAGTTATTGGAAATATTAAACTAATTAATAAGCAAAATATAAATAATATTGATAATGTCTTTGCTTTTGTCACGACTTCCCATCCTCCCTTCTATTTTTTTATTTTATCATAACTTCATATCTAGTGTATTGATTTTGCCAAAGTTTCATTGCTTTTTTGGCGATTTTCTTTTTTATATTTTTATGATATATTATAAATGTGGAGGTTCCTTATGACTTTTTGTGAACAATTAAATAACTTTAATCTAAATGAATATATCAAGGCGATACATTTTTTAAAATTCTCCATTTAATCTAAATTTTTTATAGCTTTACAAGGATTTCCAACTGCTACTACATTTGACGGAACATCTCTCGTTACAACACTTCCAGCTCCTATTACTACATTATCTCCTATTGTTACTCCAGGAAGTACAATAACATTTCCACCAATCCAAACATTATTACCAATTTTTATTGGCTTTGCATATTCTAACCCTTTATTTCTTTTTTCAAAATCTAACGGATGTCCTGCTGTATAAAAACCGCAATTAGGTGCAATAAAGACATCGTTTCCAAATTCTACTTTTGCGCCATCTAATATAACACAATTATGGTTCATATAAAAGTTCTCTCCAACAGAGATATTATAGCCATAATCACACCAAAAGTTTTGTTCAACAATTATTTGCTTTCCTGTTTTTGCAAATAAACTTTTGATTATTTTTTCTTTTCCAGCTATATCTGATGGCTTTAAGTTATTAAATTGTTGACAAATATCTTTTGCTTTATATCTATCTTTTAATAATTCTTCATCATAATTTGCATCATACAACTCTCCTGCAAGCATTTTTTCTTTTTCTCCCATATATAACCTCCTATTTTTATATATTATTTTCTTTTGTCTTTCTTTTCATTCTATCATTATATTATTGTGTCTTTATAAAATCAATTCCGTTTAACTGAAAAATAATGCGCTTTCAAAATCAAGTCAAGGTTATGCAATGGCACATTCATTTTAACCTTGATTTGATTTTATAAAGCACATTAAAATATAATATATTAGTAATGTTATGAAACTCGCATTATACACAACTAGCAGTGATGATACAAATATTATAATTGCAAAATTTGGTAGTAATTCTGTTATAGCACCTTGTGAAGATATTCTTCTACATAGTTAATACTGAATTTTCTTGTATAGGAATTAATCTCGTTTTTATAGTATTTATAAAAGCACATTTATGCTCTATCTCAAACATTTCAGTATCTGTTTTTAGTTCATATTTTATATATAAGTCTGGAATAAACTCATACTTATCACTTTTAAAATTACCATATTGAGTATCACTTTCTGTATAGCTACCCTTTAACATATTATATAAAAGTTTCCACCTATCACATGAACCAACATCAATTTCTTTTGTACTATCAACTCTATTATATATAGTTTCTTCATTCATATCTATTTTAGTCCATTTAATACCTATACTATCATACAAATCTTGTAATGTACCTTCATTAAAGTATTGTTCTAATGCTATACCAATACATTTTTTAATATCAGTATTTTTATTTATAACCATTAATCTAACAGGATTTTTGTCTTTATAAAAAACAATAGCATTATGTTTATTACTTATATTGATATTTTGATTACTAACAGTTATTATACAATTACAATTTCTTATTATTTTATACTCATCAAATGCAATTTTATTGCTTTCAAATCCATCAACAAAAGCTCCTTTAAAACATTCATAATGATTCTCATATTGTTCTGTCCATAAGTCTATGCTTTTAATTGTTTTCATAAATATCAATCCTATCTTTCTATTTCTATTAAATTTCTTACTTCTTTACTCGTTAATTTCATAATTCATACTCTTTTATCTGGCAATTCTTTAATCCTCTATTTAAGAATTTGCCATCATCTATTCCGTTAAAATAACCACTAAATGCTTTTGATACTCCACTATGAGCTACTATTAACACATTTTTATAATCCTTCGTTTTTAGTTCATCTAAAAAATTATAAACTCTATTAAAAAATTCTTTAATATTTTCACTTGTACCATATTGAATATTTGTATAATAATTCCAATATTCTCCTCTACTTGTTACTTCAATAGGTTGTCCATTTAAACTACCTGGATCTCGTTCTTTAAGTCTATAATCTATTACTATATCTTTATTCTCAACATTAATAATATTAGCAGTATGTTTTGCTCTTAATAATGGAGAAGATATAATAAAATCATATTCAATATTCTTTACATTTTCTCTTAATTTTTCAGCTTGTTTTATTCCTGTTTCATTTAAATCTTCATCTTCTCTGCTATATAACCTATACAAATTATGGTTTACTTCCCCATGTCTTACTAAATATATTTTCATTAGAATTCTCCTATCTTCTATCTTTCTCTTCTTTTCTTCTTTAACATATATTTTATTTATAAAATTTGATATACCATTAAACAATGCAAAGCCATATGAATACATTATTGCTTTTTGTTCTAATTTTTGTCAATTTTACTTGCATTAGTATTATTTTTGCTTAATTTCTTTATAATAAGTACTCTTAATGGTTGAATGTTTATTGCGTATACTTTATATTATTTTTCTATTTTGGCAAAAAAAACAAGTCCAACAAATGCTAAAATAATAAATAATAATCCTATAAAAAATAAAACTTTTACCGCTGGATTTTTTACAAATCTCATTACATAACTTTTATCTGGATTCTGTGGGTTATAGAAAACATCTAATTCTGTCCCCACAGGGAAATGTTCTTTTAATGCATTGGTAGAAATATGGACATTACTATTAATTACTAAATTTCCTTCTTTAACATCATTTTCTACTTCAGTTTTTATCCTATTAAAAGATGATGACTTATTTATAATCCAACCGTATTTAAGTCTTTGATTATATTTAGTATCGTTAACAATATACTCTACTATAGGAAAATGTACTCCATTATTATTCCATAATGTGTACTTTATAACTTTCCCTTTTGTTGTTAGAGTACATTGTTCAACCATCTTTTTATCTTTATTCTTAAATATTAATGATAAAATTAACAATATTAAACCTACCAATATAAATATCACAAAAAAACTTATTTTCACTTTTCTAATCTCCCTTACAACTTACTATTTGTTGCTTTCTTCTAAATAAATTTCATCCATACTTGAAATATATTCTCTATCTTGTTTTATTCTAAACCTTTCATATTCATTTTCAGCTTTTACCTTTCACTTTCATAAAAAATAATGTTATTTTCATTTTTTGATAAATAATAAAGATTTTATAGTCTTAAACTTTTTCTATAAAGTATTGATTTTACTGCATTTAAGAAATTATTTCAAACATAGCACCGTAACACACTCCACATGGCTTGTATATGGAAACATATCAACTGGTTGCACTTGCTTTAATTCATACTTTTCTTCTAATAATCGAATATCTCTTGCTAAAGTTGCAGGATTACAACTTACATATACAATTTTTTTTGGTTCTATTTTTAATAATGTTTCTATTGTTATACTATCGCATCCTTTTCTTGGTGGATCTATGAACACTACATCTGATGATATTTTTCTTGTTTCTATTAAATCTGGCAATATTCTTTCAACCTCTCCGGCAAAGAACTCCGCATTTTTTACATTGTTTATTTTTGCATTTTGCTTTGCATCTTCTATCGCTTGTTCTACAACTTCTATTCCGTATACTTTTTTAGATTTACCAGATGCAAATATTCCTATTGTTCCAATTCCACAATACAAATCAAATATAGTCTCGTTTCCTGTTAATCCAGCATATTCTATTGCCTTATTATACAACACTTCTGTTTGAAGCGGATTTACTTGATAGAATGATAATGGAGAAATTTTAAATTTATATTCTCCTAAAACATCGTAAATATATCCATCTCCATACATTACTTTATTTTTTCTTCCTAATATAACATTTGTGTTTTTATCATTATAGTTTTTTACTATTGTTTTTATTTCAGGATATTTTTTAGTTAATTTTTCTATAAATTGACCTTGATTATTAAATTTATCATTATTTACTACAAGCGTAATCATAATCTCATTTGTCTTTATTCCAATTCTTATTACAATATGTCTTAAAGTTCCATTGTTAGTCTTTTCGTCATATGGTTTTATATTGTTTTCTATAGCGAATTTGAATATATCATTTGCAATTTCTGAACATTTTTCATTTTGTATATAGCAATTTTCTTTAGTTTCAATTATATTATGAGTTCTTTGAGAATATATACCCATAACAGTTTTTCCATCTTTATCAATTCCAACTGGATATTGCAATTTATTTCTATAATACAATGGCTTTCTCATTCCAATTGTATCATTTATTTCAACTTCTTTATGTAATTCCTTATATAGGCAATTTTTTACTATATTCTTTTTTATATTTAAAGTTTCTTTATAATCAATATGTCTTAATGTACAACCACCACATTGAGAAAATGTTTTACAATCTGCCTCTATTCTATTCTTAGAAGCATTTATTATTTCTAATATTTTTCCATAAGCAAACGATTTTGTTACCTTTAAAATTAGAATTTTTACTTTTTCTCCTTTAATTGCTCCTTGAATAAATATAGTAAAATCATTAATTTTAGCAATTCCTTCTCCATCATATCCATTATCTATTATATCAACAATATATTCTTGATTTTTTTGTATTTCCATAAAATTTCTCCTCTTTATATAAGGGCGAAGCCAAGCCTCGCCCCTATGCATCCATATCATAACTCTTGTTCGCTACCATACTTTTTACAAAACTTTGAATTCACATCTATACTTTCTCAACAGTGTTTACAAAACATTCTCTTTTAATTGCAAACATATTATCAAGTTATTCCGTTTTCATATCTCATTCAATTATTATACTATAATACTGTTTTATTGTACAGAAAAAAGCCAAAAAATCATAATACTACTTTTTTACTGAAGTACTCTTATTTAAGTTCTAATCCTAAACTATCTGTCAAATTGTAATATAACAGATATAGTCAAACTTTATAACTCCATTTTTCATCAAATATTCCTATCCTACTTATGTTTTGGGAATATTTGTTTTTTGTCTTTATGTTATTTAAGAGCTCCAGTATAATCAAGAGTTTACTCTTAAATTAACTAAAGGAACTCTGTAAAAGAGTTCCTTAGTAATGAGTACATAAAATAAATATTTTTTAAGATGAATAAGAGAAGCATTCAATTTTCCTTACTATAAGGACACCAATTAGGTACTTCCATTAATTCACTATAACTCTCGACATATCCCTGTATTTTTCTATTGAGTGCTCCACAATAATAATCAGTAGCACATTCAAAAGAATCAGGGGTATCAGTTCTCTCCGTGTAAACAAATGGGCACTTGTTGCATTTTTCAAATTCATATTCAATAACAATTTTTGCCATAAATAAACCTCCTAAATATAAATTTGTCAAAAGTTCATTATTCTATTATATACTCATTAATTATTATCCTTTCTATAGAAAAGATATTATTTAAAATGGTCGTCTAACCACTAAATATGAAAATATTTTATCATTCTTTATTGACTTTTTCAATATTTTCCTTAAATTATATCTATCTCTCATCATTCATATCTATGTCTAATATATCTTGATATCCTGTTAAATAAGCCTTGTTTAAAAATTCGTTTTTACTTTTTAATTTATTTTGAATAGATATATGCATTAAACTATCTATATCATTGGGTAATGCGTTTATCTTAAATCCATCTAGTTGTTCTTCCAATCTCAAAAAGATTTTTAAAAATTTGTTGGTTGCATTATATTGAATATTATCTCTCTGTTCTTCTGAAGTTACATTCTGAAAATGAGAATATCTTCTTGGTAGAAGATCTGGAATAACAATATCATTAATTCCTTCATGTTGAAGCATCCCCACAAATAAGGTTGAAACAAATATCATACTTGGTGTTACATCTCTCATATTTTTTACACCACTATTTACTTGATTAATCAACTTATCAATTTCTTTAGCAAATTTTGAATCTCCATATTGTTTTTTTCTCTGCACCATACATATGTATGCTGTTTTACCATTTTTATCTCCTGATACTCCATATCTAATTAGAGGAAGTTCATATTCAATGTGATTATTTTTTATAAATGTTTTCATTACATATGGCGTTTCAGCTCCATAATACTCTTCTGTTCTTCTTACTAAAATTGAATTTCTTTCATCTAGCATTCCTATTTTAGTTTTTTGATTATATTTCGAAAAAGTTTCGTCTTTTATAAATTCAGTATACTTTTCAATATATTCTTCAAAATTATTGTAATCATAATTAGACAAATTCTTTATGAGGCAAAATAAAAAATAAGGTACATCATGCTTTGCATCCATCTTAGTAGATTTTATATCTGTATTTAATACTGCATCAATATAATTATCTAAAGCATCTTTAAATCTACATAAATCATTAACTACAATTTTAGGTATATAAAAATATTTTGATTTTGGTGGTACAAAAACGATTCCATTTTCCGTTTTTTTAGCACTAAAACCATCTATTTCTTTTATCATTTTAAAAAATTCTTCTACAATTATCATAATATTTTCTCCTTAAAATAATTACTATATGGTAATCGTTTATATAACAATAGTATTAAAAATAAGTATCAATAAATATTTTATCATGTTTATCCGCTTTTATCAATCATTTCCTATATTTTCAGTTATTCTAAAAGCTCCTTTCTATTACTTATTTATAATTTGATACTATTAATTATTTTCTGATTGATTTTATATCTATCTGTTAGTTCGAACAGATTTATTATTGGTGTCAATGACGTAGATATTTACAACTCGCCATTGGTTTCTCTTGACGATTGATATAAAAATCAAGTGTTTTAATTTTAAATTAAAAAAAGTGCCTCAAAGCAATTGATATATCAACTATTTTGAGACACATAAAATATTACTTAAGATTTCTTTTACACTTTCTGTAGAGGTTTCGCCACATCATTCTTTCGCCCATTCTTGAAAAGATGTTAGTAGAATGAAGCCAAAAGTATGTGGACGAATCGCACAAACGATTTCCTATTACCCTAATATGCCTTTTGATTTCATACATTATTTTTACTAATGCTACATCATCGGCATTGCTAAGGATTTGATTCAAAGCTTTATCTGAGACATAAGCCAATATCCAGCTCGCTCTGTGAGCAAGATATTCTCTCTGCTTTATCTGTGCCACTAAATCACTTACAATCTTGACTTGGTCATCAGTTGAGAATACTTGAATATATCTCTCATGATATTCTAACAAATCTTTTATAAGCTTTTCACGACAGCCTTCCTTAGTCTTGATGCAGTTTTGAATACTTGCCAACATTTGACAATTACCCGTTTCCAGATATGCATCGATTGTGTTTGTAAGTCCCCAATATTCGTTATAATCCATAATGATTTTCTCCTTTAAAAGTAGTAATTGATTTTAACTTTTCGGTTTCTTAATTGTAATATTTTTTTATTTCACCTCCTGAAAATATTCATTTTATAATAACTGCCTATCTATACACCTGTAGAACAGGATTGAAAAGAAATTAACATAAATAATATATCATCTTTTATTTAGTTTTTCAATAGTTTTGACACAGTTTGTAAATATCTAAAGAGTGTTACATTATTGTATTTATATTATTATGTAAATACAATACAACTTTATTTTGTTCTGTTGTTTCTATTTTCATTAGTTTAGCCATTGTAAACATTACAAGCTTATATTTTCCAAAATTTATAAGTGTAATTCTATATTTTAATTGTTTCTTGATTTTTCTATAACCTTCCATATCTTTAATGTTTATGTCTTGATTTCAGCCTTTTGTCTTTTTTTAGCTTAAAATCCATATCATATTTCGTACCTCCTTTCGTTTGGCTGATCTTAATATTGTTCTTAGGCAACAAAAAAATCAACCAGATTTTATTCTGATTGATTTTTGTATCTATCTGTTAATTCGAACAGATTTATTATTGGTGCGGATGAGAGGACTTGAACCCCCACCCTTTCGGACTAGATCCTAAGTCTAGCGCGTCTGCCAGTTTCGCCACATCCGCATAATTATATTAACAATAATTATATTAGCACATTTTATTATGATATGTCAAGATAAAATTATTATTTATTTGATTTTATTCAATATAATGATTAATTTACACTTATACTTTTTCATGTTATAATAGTTATTATTATTTTAGGAGTATTTATGAAATTAGAATATAAAAATATTAACATTAATTATAAAAAAATACTTGATGTTTTAAAACTTGAATTTAATATGTCTGATAGGCTTATTTTAAAGCTAAAAAGAGCAAGTCAAATTTACCTTAATGGAGTCATTTCCTATAGTTGGAATCCCATTTCTGTTGGAGATATTATTACAGTAATTATTGATTTTGAAGAAGATAATTCAAATATAGTTCCAACTCCAATCAATTTAGATATTTTGTATGAAGACGATTGTTTATTAATTGTAAATAAGCCTCCACATATGCCGGTCCATCCTTCACATTTGCATTACTCTGATAGTCTTTCTAATGGAATAAAATATTACTTTAATTCTATTGGTTTTAATAAAAAAATTCGCCCTATTAATAGACTAGATAAGGATACTTCTGGCATTGTATTATTTGCCAAAAATGAATATATTCAAGAATATTTAGTAAAACAAATGAAATCTAAAATTTTTATAAAAGAGTATATTGCAATACTAAATGGTATATTAACCCCAAAGCAAGGTACTATCTCTGCACCTATAGCCAGAAAAGAAAATAGCATTATAGAAAGAGAAGTATCTCAAAATGGAGATATCGCAATTACCCATTATGAGGTTATTAAAGTTGTTAATAACCTATCTATAGTAAAATTTGTTTTAGAAACAGGTCGTACTCATCAAATACGTGTACATTCTAAGTTTGTCGGACATCCAATTGTTGGTGATACGCTATATGGTACAAGCTCTGAATTAATAGATAGACAAGCATTACATGCATACAAAGTTTCCTTTATTCATCCTATAACTAAAAAGCAAATCAGTATTACTACCGATTTGCCTAGTGATATTTATAATATAATACACTCTTAACCATCTAAACCTTCTTTTATATGATATACATTTTGATACCCTTTTTTTAATAATATTTCTAACGCCTTTTTACTTCTAGTTCCACTTTGGCAATACAATATTATTAAAGCATTTTTATTTGGTTCTTCTTTATCTATTCTTCTTGCTATTTCATAATAAGGTATACATATAGCACCATCAATATGATACTCCTGATACTCCTGATTACTTCTCACATCTATCAAAGTAGCATTAGGTGTTGTTGCAAATATCTGTTTTGCTTCGTCTACTGTTATATTTCTATTAGTTCTATAACTTTTAAGATTCATTTTTAATATATTTATTAATTTCTCTTTTATTCTACATATATTCATTTGTGTTCACTTTCTTTCAATGAATTGTGATTAATTGTTTTTTATATATTTTCAATATAATAAAAAACACCTAATACATTATATTAGATGTTTTTGTTTTTTGTGAATACTATTCTATTTTTCTAATTGTTTTGTACTATATATTACACTTAATATATAAACTGTTAATAATACTGGTAATAATATATTTGTTACTGGTATTCTACATATCAAGTATATTGACAAAACTAATAATTGCATAATAATTACTGGCAAAAATAAATTTAATATTATATTTACTAACCCCATTTTTCTGTACCTTATCATCATATATACTAAAACGATTAATAATGTTGTTAAAACAGGTATTAAAGCTTGTTTTAATATGTCAAGTACTTCTACTTTTGAAATTTCTGTAACTTTCAACTCATCTCTTGTATAATCATATCCATATTTTTCATTTACTTTTGATACTAATGTGTCTAATTGTTCATCATTTGTATCTTTTACTGTTATTGATACCCCATCTCTAAATATTGATATTAATTCTACTTTTGCATCACCATATACTTCTTTTGAAATATTATTGTAATCTTCTATGGCAAAATCATCTTTCATTGGAACTACTATTCTTTTCCCTGTTCCATAAGCTAAATCGTAATTAAATCCCATTGTAGCAAAAATTACTGCTCCTATCAATATTAATATTATACTTATTAATAAACTAATTTTTTTACCCTTTGTCATCTTTTACCATTCCTTTCACATTTGCTTATATTATTTATCTAATATATTTTTCAATATTCCTTTTGTAAATAATATATTGTATAAAAGTGATACAACATATCCCCAGAATATAATCATACCAAAGCTATTTATTTCTAGCCATTTTACAAAGCAGAATACTATAGCAACTATTAAGACTGGTACACTCATGTTTATAAATTTAATTAAGTTTTCATTTATTGCTTTTACTACACCTTCGTTTTTATTTACACTAAATAATACTTTTCCTATAAAAATAACATTTATAATACTTGATAGAACTATTGCAAATATACCACCTAGTGTTATATATACATTTGTATATTTTAAAACTAATAATAATAATGAAACATAACCTATTTGTAATATAGAAGCAATTATTCCTTTAGCTTTAAAAAGTACAATTAGTACAACAACTTCTAATGCAAGTACAATAGCAGCAACAATAGGTATTATTGTTTTACTTACATTTGATACAACAAAATTATTCTGATCAACAGCATATACAAATGGAACTGTATCACTTTCTATTATTGCAGCATATATAGAGGCTTGTAATGCATATTTTCTTAATTGTGCATTATCTGTTGTAGATTGTCCTACAGATATGTATAAGTGTCCATTGGTTAATGGTTCACTAAAATATGTTGATATAATTTCATTATCATCAATTTTTACAGCTATCTTTTTTTCTGTTGATTTATCCTCAGTTTGACCTTCATCATTTACTACTTGTTCTGTTGTTTTTATATATGTTTTACTTAATTCTTCTAGCTTTTGTGAACCTTCTTTATTAAATTCTATATCCAAATAAACAGAAGTAGATTTAGACTCTGTAGCACTATATAAAACATTTGCCTTTTTTACAAGACTTCTATCTATTAAAATTTCTTTAGTTTCAGTATCTATTATTCTAAAATCACCTTGTACTCTAATAGCTTCTACTATATAATCAGTTAATTCGTCATCTATAATTTCTAGTTCTAGTGTTCCATTTTCTTCATTAAATCTTATGTTATATTCCTCTGCATCCATAGAATTCAATCTATCTTCAATTATTTTCTTTGCTTTTTTATAATTTTCTTTATTTAGATTTTCTGGCTTATTAACCGGTTCTTGAGCTACTGTATATTGTCCATTATCTTCTTGTTTTTCCACCTTATTTCCTTCACTATCATAAGTTACTTCATTTACAGTATCATCAACTTTTAATCTTAATATTTTTCTACCCTTTAAATCCATTCCTACATTATAATCTTTTACTAAATTATCACCCTGCACTTTTGCTACGTTGTAAACTCCTAAAAATGAAAGTATTGTTATTAGTAAAATTACTAATATTAATGTTACTGCCTTTAGTTTTTTGCTTGTTTTCATTTTAATTTCCTCCTTTGAATTTTTACAAATCTTTAAATAAAACATATATTATAACAATTTAGTGTCATTTATTATTAATTCGAACCATATTCCTAGCCATTTTGCTGCATACTTTGAAAGCATTGTCCTATCCATAAATATTTCAAAATAATCTAATACTGGGCATATTTTCGTATCTATTGTCAAATCTAATATTACTTTTCTATCTTTTTTATCTATATTTAAGTTTGCTTCTGTAACAGCATAGTTTACTCTATCATGTTTATCAAATGTAGACATATTTGTATTTACTACCCTATCTCTATGTACATCTGATTTATCTGCCAATATTAATGCTGCTGAAATATCACTAACCGGCATTCCGGTTTGTTCATCATGATTTCCTATTGCCATCATTATTTCTGTTCTTTCCTCTATAGGCATCCCCATATCTTTTAATATGTTATATGCCATTATTGCACCAGAATGTGCATGGTCTGTTCTATTCACACAATTTCCTATATCGTGTAAATATCCTGCAATTTTTGCAAGTTCAATTCTTCCTTTTGGATATTCTAAGGTTTCTAAAATTCTGCCAGCTCTGTTTGATACTATGTTTACATGTCGTGTAGAATGTTCTGTATATCCTAATTCATTTAATTGTTTTTGTGCAGCCTTTATTAGCTCTTGGACTTCCAAATTATTTTTTACATCTTCTAAAGTAATCATAAGTCCTCCTTTTATTTTTACTTTTAGATTTTATATTAAATAAAAAAAAATATCAACTGTTTTAGTGATATTTTTTATAAAAAGTGGATTCTCTTGGTAGCAAAACTTACAATATGTTAATAAAAACTTCAAATCAAAATAAAATTCCCATTTATACAAAAAAGCAACATCTTTTGCAAGATATTGCTTTTTACTGGTGGCTCGAAGTGGAATCGAACCACTGACACGGGGATTTTCAGTCCCCTGCTCTACCAACTGAGCTATCGAGCCAAATATAAAATTTTCTTATAAACAAAAAAATGGCGACCTGGAACGGGCTCGAACCGTCGACCTCTAGCGTGACAGGCTAGCGTTCTAACCAACTGAACTACCAGGCCAAAAAAAATGGTGGGCGTAATAGGGCTCGAACCTATGACCTCCTGCTTGTAAGGCAGATGCTCTACCAGCTGAGCTATGCGCCCATTTCTTGTGACTTGATTAGTATACTAAATTTTATATAAGTTGTCAATACTTTTTTTAAAATTTTTATATTTTTTTAATAACATTAATGGCGAAGTTTAACTTCGCCATTATATTAGTTTTGTGTATATGGCAATACAGCTATATGTCTAGCCCTCTTAACAGCTAATGTTATATCTCTTTGATGTTTTGCACATGCACCTGTTGCTCTTCTTGGTAAGATTTTTCCCTTATCATTTATAAATTTTCTTAATTGTTCTGGATTTTTATAATCTAAAACAAAATTTTTATCACTGCAAAGTACACAAACTTTTTTTCTTACTTTTCTAAATCTTGGATTAAAATCTTCATCACCATTGTTATTGTTTCTTCTTTTATTATTTTGTTTTCTATCTGCCATTTTTATTCACCCCCATTGTTATACTAAAATGGTAAATCATCTTCTGATGATACTGCAAATTCAGAACTTTCTGATACAGAATTTCCAAATGTATTTGCAAAATCAGATGTATCTCCATCTCTTTTACTATCTGCAAAATAAGCTTCTTCTGCAACAACTTCTGTTACATAGTGTTTAACCTTATTTTCGTCCTCCCAATTTCTTGTTTGGATTCTTCCGATTATACCTACTTGTTGACCCTTTTTAAAATATTTACTACAAAATTCTCCAGTTTTACTCCAAGCAACTACATTTATAAAATCTGCTTGTCTTTCTTCTCCTTGTCTTGCAAACCTTCTATTTACAGCCAAAGAAAAACTTGCAACTAAAGTATTATTTGTTTGTGTATATCTTACTTCTGGATCTCTAGTTAATCTTCCCATTAAAACTACTTTGTTCATAATTTTACCTACCTTTCTATAAAGGCTCTTTAGACTATTCTTCTTCTTTTACAACTATAAACTTAATAACTTCATCAGTTATTCTATAAATTCTTTCAAGTTCAGCTATTAACTTTGGATTAGCTTCAAATTTTATAACTATGTAATATCCTTCTTTTTGTTTTCTTATTTCATAAGCTAATTTTTTTGTTCCTAATTCTTCAACTGACTCTACTTTACCATCAGAATTAATTAAATCAGAAAACTTTTGAATTAAAGCTTTAATTCCTTGTTCATCTGTATTTGAATTAATAATGACAACACTTTCGTATTTGTTCATTATTTTCACCTCCTTTTGGATATATAACCCAAGACTATATTCTTGAGTAAGGCTCGTAATATTTTTACACATTACATTTTGGTATTTTATCACATATTTACAGTATTTGCAAGATAATTTTTAAATTTTATTACATAAAAAAGCACAGTAAGAAGCAACTCTGCTTAGTTAAACTTCATACTATGCCTTATTTTAATTTAATCTTCGTCTTCTATCTCTAAAGATATTTTTTCTCCACTTTCCTTTTTTTCATTCATTTTACCTATGAAACTGCTTACTTTTTCTATTAAATCAGGTACATAATCTAAAAGTTTATCTACTGCAGACGAATGACTTACTGGTATTAATTTTACACCTTCCTGCTGTACTATCAAAAATGCAACTGGAGTTATATTTACTCCTGCACCACTTCCCCCTCCAAAAGGCAATCTATATTGTATTGCTTCTTCCTTGTCTTTCTTCGTATATTCATCAACAGTTTCTCCTTTAAACTCACTACCACCAGCAGCAAACCCAAATCCAACTTTTGATATTGGTATTATTACAATTCCATTACTAGTTTCAATTGGTTCACCTATAATTGTATTTACATCTACCATCTCTTGAATGCTGTTCATTGCTGTTATCATAAGTCCTTCTATTGGATGTTCGTTCATAATTTTCACCACTCCTAAATAATAATCTAAAAATCATATTTATAATATTTACCAATTTTATACTTAATATACCACTAAGTACAATTCTTATTGAATTTTTATTATCATAATTTGGTATTACTTTATATTTATATTTGTTTTCATCATATTTTTCTATACTTTTAGATAACAACATTGAAATTATAATAGCAACTATACATATTAAAAAAGAAGTAAGTACAACATCTTCAGTTCCTAATCTTAAATCTAAATCAAATTCTTCTAATTTAGGTTTTAGCCTATTTATAACATTTTTTTCTGTCTTAATATTTATTTTCTTTCCATTCATATTTTCTTTTTTCAGAAACTTACTTTTTATCTTCTTCATACGTTTTGAATTTTTCATTTTTTCAATATCATCTTTATTAATCTCTTTCCCATATATTTTAAACTTACCTAAAAAGTATATTCCAGCAGTTGCAATAAGAGTTTTCACAATTGGAGTATTTTCAATTTCATTTGAAATTTTTAATTGCTTTATAGTTATTTTAAATTTTAATGAGAAAATAATTATAATTATTGCTAGTATTATACATAAAAATAAAACTAATACCATATTTTACCTCCAATATAGTATTAGTTTTTCCATTATTTTTATATTTAAACATACTTTTATATTGTAAACTATCTAATTACTCTTTCATTTTGCGAGAATCTAATTATCCTTTTCTACGTTTTTAGGAACTTCCCTTTTTCTTTTTTCTACAATTATATCTCCAAATAGTTCCGATTGTGTAGTTGAAACTTTACTTCTTCTAGATAATTCTAATAATCCAGAAAAAGCTGTTACAACCTCCTGTTTATTACATTTACTTAGTGTAAATAATTTATTAAATACAAATTTAGGTTTTCTAATTAGTTCTCTAAATATATCTTTTACTTTACTTGTAACACTGATATTTTCTACAACAGCTATTTTCTGTATATTATCTTTGTTTTGATTAATTTTCTTCTCATTCTTATCTATAAGTTTTTTATAACTATTTATAATAATATCTTTTGTATATTCTGCTTCTAACTTTCGCTTTGGTAATTCTATTTTCTCTGGTTGCTTATAAAATCTATTAGAATATGTACTATATAGCTCTTTAAATTTTTTAGATATTTCTTTATATTTTTTATATTCTATTATTCTTTGCAATAATTCTTCTTCTGTTAACTCTGCTTCATCTTCTGTAGATTTTGGTAACAAACTTTTTGATTTCAAAAATAATAGTGTAGATGCCATAATTAAAAATTCACTTGTAATTTCAAGATTATAAGTCTCCATCTCATTTATATATTGGATATATTGATCTGCTATATCACTAATCTTAACTTCATATATATCCATTTTATTTTTATCTATTAAATGGCATAATAAGTCTAAAGGTCCTTCAAAATTATCTAATTTTATAGCATATTTATTTGTTTCTAATGTTAATATATTGTTTGCCATATTCTCTCCTTCTTTATACCTCACCCATTGCTATATTTACTGTTTCTGACATATAGCCTTTTTTATTTAAATATTGCTTTAATTCATTTTTTTCTATGTTAGAAATTTTTTTAGTTACAATGTTTGTAGCTGACTTTATTTCATATTCTAGTAATTTTTCTTTGTTTTCATAAACGTAAGTATCTATTAAATTTTTAGCCAAACCTTTTGAATATAGTTTATATGTTAGTTCTTTAATTGACAAATTTTTTAAAGCAATATATTCATTTATGCTTCTTTCTATATATACTTTATCATCTATATATTTTTCTTGTTTTAAATATTCTATAACATCTTCTAGCATATTTCCAGTGTTTTCTGCAAATTTTTGTCTAACTTCCTGTTCTGTTCTTTTTTTATATAGCACATATTTTAGGACTTTTGTTTTTAATTTATCATATTCTTCCATTTCTTCTGTTATCTTCATATTTATTCACCTAATTATTCTTCTTCATCTTTTTCCATTTCATCTCCTAAGCTTTTTTCGAAGGCCTGTGAAAAATTATCTCTTATCTTCTTTTCTACTTCATTCATCATATCTGGATGTTCGCTTAAATATTGTTTTACATTTTCTCTTCCTTGTCCTATTCTTTCTCCATTATAACTAAACCATGAACCACTCTTTTCTATTATATCTAAATTAACTGCTATATCTAGTATATTTCCTTCTTTTGATATTCCTTTTCCATATACAATATCAAACTCAGCTTCTCTAAAAGGTGGTGCTACTTTATTTTTTATTACTTTTACTCTTGCTCTGTTTCCTACAACTTCTCCATCAGTTTTTATGTTTTCTATTTTTCTAATGTCTAATCTTACAGAAGCATAAAATTTTAATGCTCTACCTCCAGGAGTCGTTTCTGGATTTCCAAACATTATTCCAACTTTTTCTCTTAATTGATTTATGAATATAATAACTGTTTTAGATTTATTTATTACTCCTGCTAATTTTCTTAAAGCCTGTGACATCAATCTTGCTTGTAAACCAACATGAGCATCTCCCATATCTCCATCTATTTCAGCTTTTGGAACTAAAGCCGCAACAGAGTCTACAACTATAACATCTATTGCACCGCTTCTTGTTAATGCTTCAGCAATCTCTAATGCTTGTTCTCCTGTATCTGGTTGTGATACTATTAAATCATCTATATTTACTCCCAAGTGTTTTGCATATACTGGATCTAATGCATGTTCTGCATCTATAAAAGCTGCTTCTCCACCCATTTTTTGAGCTTCTGCAATTACATGTAAAGCCAAAGTTGTTTTTCCAGAAGACTCTGGTCCAAATATTTCTATTATTCTTCCTCTAGGAATTCCTCCAATACCTAGCGCTATATCTAAGCTTAATGCTCCTGTTGGTATTGCTTCTACTTCCATCTCGTGGAATTCTCCAAGTTTCATTATAGAACCTTTTCCAAATTGTTTTTCTATTTGTCCTAGTGCAGCCTCTAATGCTTTCTTCTTTTCCAAATTATCAGTACTCATATTTTTCTCTCCTTTTTCTAAACGTTTGTTTGTTATTATTATATATGATAAAATTTTTTTGTCAACACTTTTTTTAAAAAATTCTTATTGTTCTATTTTCCAACTTTCTATATTATAAAATAAATTATACCAAGTTGGATTAATAGTACCTATAAGTTTTGAATTATATATTAATACACTACTACTAAAATATAAACTTATATATGGAATATCACCTTTATATATTTCTAATAACTTATTATATTTCTCTTTTAATAAATTTTCATCTTTAATATCTTTTAATTCCTCTATTATTTTCATAGCATCTTGGTTTTCATAATTTGCCAGATTGTTTTCTCCAAAAAACGAAGATAAATCTGGTGCTACTCCAATGCTCATCTCTAGTAATGCAATATCGTAATTTTTGTTTGATATATATGATTTAGTAGAAGAAACTTTTACTATATTTATTTTCATTCCTATTTCTTCTAATTGTTGTTTTATATTCTCCGCAACTTTTAACCTTAATTCATCATTTGAATTTACTATCAAATTAAATACTAATTGCACATTTTGGTTATTTATATTTTTTTGCCAAATTTGATTTTTATATTCCCAACCATTATCTTGCAAAATTTTTTTTGATTGTTCTGGATTATATCCAGAGCTTGTACTATCATCTGCATATAACCAATTTTCATAATCTAATGGATAATCTGCTGTATAATATTTATTAT
Organism: uncultured Clostridia bacterium; assembly: GCA_934178555.1. GTDB lineage: Bacteria > Bacillota > Clostridia > TANB77 > CAG-508 > CAKPQL01. Next base: position 18,369 of record CAKPQL010000002.1, on the reverse strand, counting down.
TATATACATTAGCAACAATTGCATTTTTATCTATAGCATAACTTATTGCTTTTCTTACTTCTATATTATACAAAGCAATTTGTTTTGTATTTATTGCCAAGAAATTAAAATCTCTTCCATAAAAGTTCCTAGTTGTGTAGCCTAACGTACCTATATAATTTGTATATTCTATATTATCTGTATTAATAATATCTACATTGCCTATTTTGAAATCATTATATAATTCTCCCATAGTTTCATAATTTTTTATTATTATAGATTTTAATTGGATATTCTCTACATTTTGTTTATACTGATTTCTAACAAGTTCAATTTTTTCTGTACCAATTTGATATATCTTATATATACCCGTTCCTGATGGGATTTGTATACCACCATTTTGATAATCACTAGCACATTCTATTGGGAAAATTAAATTGTATTCAAAAAAAGGTTCTTCTTTAAGTAAATCTAATTTTATTGTATAATTATCCACTATTGTTATATTTGCTATATTTTGTACATTCTGTTTATATATTGAATTAATATTTTCTTGTTTAATCTTATTAATTGTAAATTGAACATCCATTGCAGTAAATTCATTACCATTATGCAACTTCACTCCCTGCTTTAATTTTATTATATATGAATTCTCTGCTGTTTTTGCCCATTCCTCTGCTAGTACTCCTTGAATTTTAAATTTTTCATTAATAGTTAATAATGGTTCGTATATAAGTTTACATACATCTTGTACATTTTTATTTGTACTAACTATTGGGTCAAATGTATCTAAAGCACTTATTCCTATTCTTAGCTCTGTGCCATATTGCTTCTCTTCTGCTGTTTGTGCTATTTGATCTGGTTGTTTTTTGTTTTGCGTTGCCACTATTACTATTGCAGTTATTATCAATACAACAACTATTAATATAAAAATCCTTTTCATTAATTTTTCTTTCATAACACTCTCCTTTGCTCCAACAAATATATCACAAAAAAGGGCATACCTCAAGTGGTAGCCCCCATCAATTTATTATATGTAAAAACAGACTAAGGTCTTGCTTCTATTATAAGCTTTATTCCTGTTCTATTTTCCCCTTCTACTTGTACATCAGCAAATGCTGGTATACAAACTAAATCTACACCTGTTGGTGCAACGAATCCTCTAGCTATTGCTACAGCTTTTACAGCTTGGTTTAATGCTCCAGCTCCAATAGCTTGCATTTCTGCCTTGTTACTTTCTTTTACTAATCCTGCAATTGCTCCTGCTACTGAATTTGGATTTGATTTTGATGAAATTTTTAAAACTTCCATTTTTTGCCTCCTAAATTTAAAATTTTGTTTCATTTGTTACAAACATATTTATATTATATTTTATTTTAATTGTCTATATATTTTTCCAATTTTTATTATTTTTTCATCGCAAAAAGTGATAAAAGTTTCCATTTTTTTACATATTAACTCTGTTTATTTCATCTACTCTACAATTATCATCATTTATTTTAATTAAACAACCATTGCAAATAGTTTTTTTATCACTACTTACTTTATATCTTTCTGGTAGTGATGTTACAAATCTCTTTATTGAAGCTTCTACTTCCATACCAATAACCGATTTTTTAGGTCCCGTCATTCCTATATCTGTAATATATGCAGTTCCATTTTCTAATATTGTTTCATCTGCTGTTTGTACATGTGTATGTGTACCATAAACACATGTTACTTTTCCATCTAAAAAATATCCCATTGCAATTTTCTCCGCTGTTGCTTCTGCATGAAAATCTACTATTATTATATCTACTTTATCTTTTATTTTATTTATTATTTTCTCTACTATTAAAAATGGATTTTCAGATAATACATTCATATCTACTCTACCAATTAGATTTATTACAGCTATTTTTTTACCTTTACATTCATATATATTATATCCTTTTCCTTGAACACCTTCTGGATAGTTTGCTGGTCTAATTATTTCCTTATTATCTATTATATTGAATATATCTTTTTTTCCCCATGTATGATTTCCCATTGTTATAACATTTACGCCATTTGAAATTAGATCTTTATAGATGCTAGTAGTTATTCCCATTCCTTCTGCCGAATTTTCCGCATTAGCTATTACAAAATCTACTTTTGTACTTTGAGATATTTTATTTATTGTCTCCTTGGCTTTTTTTACACCAATTTCTCCAACAATATCACCTATTATTAATATATTCAACTCAATCTCTCCAATCTACTTAATTTCTATACATATTTTTCATAATATATTACAATTATACGTTTACCTCTAAATTGACATTATTTAATAAATCACTATATTTATTTAAAACTGGATTAACATGTTCTTCAACAAAATCAACAACTTGATTTTTTGCTCTTCCACATAAATTATCTGGATTTAATATTTTCAATATTTCTTCTTCTGTTAATCCAAAAGATTCATCTTTTGCAATTCTTTTTACTAAATCATTTGGTCTACCATATTCTTTTACTTCTTTTCCCGCTTCCATTGAGTATACTCTTATTTTTTCATGTAATTCTTGTCTATCTCCACCTTTTAATACAGCATTCATCAATATCTCTTCTGTTCCCATAAAAGGTAATTCTTGCATCATATTTGTTTTTATTACATTCTCATATACTACTATATTTTGTGTAATATTTCCATATAATATTAATATTGCATCTGTTGCCAAAAAGCTTTCTGGCACACATATTCTTTTATTTGCAGAGTCATCTAACGTTCTTTCTAACCATTGTGTTGCTGCAGTTACGGCAGGATCAAAAGCACAAGCTATTACATGTCTTGATAATGAGTTAATTCTTTCACTTCTCATTGGATTTCTTTTATATGCCATTGCAGATGAACCAATTTGTCCTTTTTCGAATGGCTCTTCTAATTCTTTTTCATGTTGCAATAATCTCATATCGTTAGCGAATTTTGATGCACTTTGAGCAATACTAGATAAAACATTTAATACTCTTGAGTCTAGTTTCCTTGTATATGTTTGACCTGATACCGCAAATACTTTATCAAAGTTCATTTTTTCTGCTATTTTTTTATCTATTTGTTTTACTTTTTCTTCATCTTTAAATAATTTCATAAAACTCTCTGTCGTTCCTGTTGTACCTTTACATCCTAATAATTTCATATGGCTTTCTACAAATTCTAATTCTTCTAAATCTTCTAACAAATCTTGTAACCATAGTGTTGCTCTTTTACCTACAGTTGTAAGTTGCGCTGGTTGAAAATGTGTATACCCTAAACATGTTACACCTTTATTTTTAAGTGCAAATTCTTTTAAGTTGTTTATTACAACTAACAATTTTTGTTTTATTAATTTCAATCCTTCTGTCATTAATATTACATCTGTATTATCTGTAACAAAACAAGATGTTGCCCCTAAATGTATTATAGGTTTTGCATGTGGACATTTTGTACCAAATTCGTATACATGTGCCATTACATCATGTCTACATTCTTTTTCTCTTGCAGAAACTACATCATAATCTATATTCTCAATATTTGCTTCCATTTCTTTTATTTGCTCATCTGTTATATTTATTCCTAATTCTTGCTCTGTTTTTGCCAATGCTACCCATAGTTTTCTCCATGTTGAATATTTTGTGTCACTTGACCATAGTTTATTCATTTCCTTGCTTGCATATCTACCTGATAAAGGTGTTACATAAATTTCGTTGTTCATTTTATTTCCTCCTATTTAAAATATTCTATTCCTGACTCGAAAATTTTCTGATCTTTGTTCCCTGGAATATTTTTTACTATATTTCTGTATGCTCTTTCTGAATGTCCCATCTTTCCTAATATTCTTCCATCTGGGCTTGTTATTCCTTCTATTGCATAGATTGAATTATTAGGATTGTAAGCAATATCATATGTTGCATTTCCTTCTAAATCTACATACTGTGTTGCTATTTGTCCGTTTTTTATTAATTGGTCAACTACCTCTTTACTTGCCATAAATCTTCCTTCTCCATGTGATATTGGAATTATAAATTCATCTCCCAAATTCACTTTATTAAACCATGGTGAAAGTTTTGATACTACTTTTGTTTTTACCATCATTGATTGATGTCTTGCTATTGTATTAAATGTTAAAGTTGGCATATCAGCATTTGGTTCTACTATCTTCCCATAAGGTACAAGTCCTAATTTTATTAATGCTTGGAATCCATTACAAATACCTAACATCAATCCATCGTTTTCATATAAATGTTTATGTATTGCATTCATTATTTTCGGATTTCTAAAGACTACACCTATAAATTTACCAGAACCATCTGGCTCATCTCCTGCACTAAAACCTCCTGGTATCATTATTATTTGTGCTTTTTCTATTTCTTCTGCTATTTTATTTATTGACTCTTCTATATTTTCTGGTCTTAAATTTTTAAATATTGATGTTGAAACTATTCCACCAGCATCCTCAAACGCTTTAGTTAAATCATATTCACAATTTGTTCCTGGAAATGTTGGTATGTATACTCTAGGAGCTGCAAATTTTGTATGTGCAACAATATTACATGTTTTATTACTATTTAAAGTTTGAATTTCTGTAAAGCTGCTTTTAGCATTTGTTGGAAATACTTTTTCAAGTGGTTCTTTCCAAATTTCTATTAATTCTTCTAGGTCTAATTTATTTTCTTTTATTATTATTTGTTTTTCGGCAATTGTTTTTCCTAATTCAACAAATTTTGTAACATCTACATCTTCTTTTAATTCAACAATAAAGCTACCATACATAGGTCTAAATAATTCTACATCATTGTTTATCAATTCAAACCCTATTTTGTTTCCCATACACATTTTTGTTATTGTTTCTGATACTCCTCCAGGTTTTACTACAGATACTGCCAAAACTTTTTTATCATTTACTAATTTGTGTATCAATTCAAAATTTTCTTTCAAATCTTCAAAATCTGGTAAATATTCATCTGTCATCTTTGTATTTAATATCATAACTTTTGAATTTGTATTTTTAAATTCATTTGATACCACATTATTTGTATCTATTGTTCCCAAACAGAATGATACAAGTGTTGGTGGTACATCTAATTCATTGTATGAACCAGACATACTGTCTTTTCCACCAATAGCTGCAATTTGTAATTTTTCTTGTGCATAATATGCTCCAAGTAATGCCGCCATCGGTTTTCCCCATCTTGTTGGAACATCATTTAATTTTTCAAAATATTCTTGTAATGTTAACCATGCTTTTTTATAATCTCCACCTACTGCAACATATTTAGCAACTGATTCTACTACTGCCATTACTGCCCCATGAAATGGACTCCATGTAGATATAAATGGATTATATCCATAAGACATAACAGTACCAGCACTTGTATATCCTTTTAATGTTGGTATAGTTGCTACCATTGCATCTGATGGTGTTAATTGATATTTACCACCAAAAGGCATCATAACAGTACCAGCACCTATTGTGCTATCAAATCTTTCTACTAATCCTTTTTGTGAGCATACATTTAAGTTTGATAATGTTTTTTCCCAAGCACTAACAACATCCTTTGTATGTTCTTTCATTTCCTCATTATCTTTTTTCAAAGCATCAAAATCAGGAGAAACTATTTCTACTTTAGCATTTTTAGTAGCTCCATTTGTATCTAAAAATTCACGGCTTATATCAACTATTTTTTTACCATTCCAAAACATAGTTACTCTTGGGTTTTCTACTACTTTTGCAACTATTGTTGATTCTATATTTTCATCTTCAGCTAATTTTATAAATTTATCTACATTTTCTTTTGCTACAACGACAGCCATTCTTTCTTGTGATTCTGATATTGCAAGTTCTGTTCCATCTAATCCTTCATATTTTTTTGGCACTGCATCTAGATTTATTTCTAATCCATCTGCTAATTCTCCTATTGCTACAGATACTCCACCTGCGCCAAAGTCATTACATCTTTTTATCAATTTTGTAACTTCTTCATTTCTAAATAATCTCTGTATTTTTCTTTCTTCTAAAGCATTACCTTTTTGAACTTCTGCTCCACAATTTACTAATGATTCACTATTGTGTGCTTTTGATGAACCTGTTGCTCCTCCACAACCATCTCTACCAGTTTTTCCACCAATTAGCACTACTATATCTCCTGGAATTGGTCTTTGTCTTACTACATTTTTACTTGGTGCAGCTCCAACTAATGCACCTATTTCTAGTCTCTTTGCAACATATCCTGGATGATATATTTCTGCAACTTGCCCTGTTGCAAGGCCTATTTGATTTCCATAAGAACTATATCCTCTAGCAGCCTCATTCGTTAATTTTCTTTGTGGCAATTTATGTGGCATTGTTTTTTCTACTGGAACTGTTGGGTCTCCACATCCTGTTACTCTCATTGCTTGATATACATATACTCTTCCTGATAACGGATCACGTATTGCTCCACCTAAGCATGTTGCAGCTCCTCCAAAAGGTTCTATTTCTGTTGGATGGTTATGTGTTTCGTTTTTAAACATTATTAGGTATTCTTCTTCTTTTCCATCTACTAGTATATTTGCTTTTATGCTACAAGCATTTATTTCTTCTGATTCATCTAAATCCTTTAGAACTCCTCTTTTCTTTAATTCTTTTGCTGCAATTGTTGCAACATCCATTAAGCATATATTCTTTTTTCTATCTTCATACACAAATTTTCTTGATGCAAGATAATCTTCATATACTTTTTTTAATAACTCCCATTTTATATCTAGCACTTCTAATTTTGTCAAAAAAGTTGTGTGGCGGCAATGATCTGACCAATATGTATCTATCATTTTCATTTCTGTAATTGTAGGATCTCTTTTTTCTATATCTCTAAAATAATTTTGACAAAATTCTAAATCCTCTAAATCCATTGCAAATCCATATTTCTTATAAAATTTTTCTGCATCTTCTTTTGTCATACTAATAAATCCATCTATTGTGGCAACTTCTTCTGGTACATTTACTTCTTGTTCTAGTGTTTCCGGTTTTTCTAACAAACACTCTCTAGAATCTACCGGATTTATTAAGTATGATTTTATTTTATCAATTTCTTCATTAGATAAATTTCCTTTTAACACATATATTTTAGCAGTTTTAGCAATAGGTCTTATACCTTCAGTTATTATTTGTAAGCATTCTGATAATGAATTTGCTCTTTGGTCAAATTGTCCTGGCAAATATTCTATTCCAATTACTGTATCATTTTTTTCAAACGGATATTCTTCTTCAAAACAAATATCTACTTGTGGTTCTGAAAATATTGTTGTCTTCGCCTTTTCAAATGTTTCATCGGATATTCCAGATACATCATATCTATTTAATATAACAACATCTTCTAGATTATTAATTAAAAGATTTTCTTTTAAATCCGCAAGCATACCCTTTGCTTCTATATCAAAATTTTTCTTTTTTTGTACGTATATTCTCTTTACAGACATATTTTACCTCCTACATTTATTTTATATTTATCTCTTTATTTCCTTCAACAACTTCTCCTATTTCATATGCTGTTTCGCCTTCTTCTTTTAATATGTCTAATGTTTTTTGTACTTCGTCTTTTGATACAATTATTGCCATTCCAATCCCCATATTAAAAGTATTGTACATATCTCTTTCAGGAATATTTCCTTCTTTTTGTATTAATTTGAATATTGCTGGTAGTTCATATGAATTTTTATTTATATTTAAAGCCACTTTATCATTTAACATTCTTGGTAAGTTTTCATAGAAACCTCCACCTGTCACATGAGATATACCTTTTACATTTATTTGCTCTAACACTTTTAATACAGGTTTAACATATATTTTTGTTGGTGAAAGTAATTCTTCTCCTAGTGTTTTTCCTAATTCTTCTCTATATTCATTTAACTTCTCTTTATTTACATCAAATACTTTTCTTACTAATGAAAATCCATTTGAGTGCACCCCTGATGAAGCAATCCCTATCACTTTATCTCCAATTTCAATATTATCACTATTTATTATCTTCTCTTTATCTACTATTCCAACACAAAAACCTGCTAAATCATATTCATCAACTGGATAAAATCCAGGCATTTCTGCTGTTTCTCCACCTACTAATGCACAACCTGCCATTTTGCAGCCATCTGTAACCCCTTTTACTATCGTAGCAACAACTTCTGGAATATTTTTACCTAGTGCTACGTAATCCAAGAAAAACAAAGGTGTTGCTCCACAGCATATTATATCATTTGCACACATAGCAACACAATCTTGTCCTATTGTATCATGCTTATCAAGTAAAAAAGCCAATTTTAGTTTTGTACCTACTCCATCAGTTCCAGAAACTAAAATTGGTTCTTTCATTCCTTTAATATTAGGTGCAAAAAGTCCACCAAATCCACCTATATCTGATATAACACCATCTGTATACGTACTCTGCACGCATTTTTTTATAAGTTCTACTGACTTATACCCAGCTGTAACATCTACTCCTGCATTTTTATAACTTTCGCTAAAACTTTTTTCCATAAAAGCAATTCTCCTCTCAAATTTGATACAATTATGATACTATATTTCCAAATAAATATCAATATATGACAAAAACTTTTTTATAATTATGTATACTTTTGACTTAAGTGCAAAAATATGTTACAATTCTGACATTAAAAATTGCTTTAGAAATTAGGTATTCAAAATTTTCTATACCCAAAGGAGATGGTATCTATGGAAAATACAATTAAAACCTTTACTCTATTTGTACGGTCAGACGAAAAGAGTAAGCAAATAGCAAATTCAATCCGGAACTTAAACAACAACTCTCTAAAACCTTTACAAGAAACAGATAACGGCGATTTAATTATTGCAATTGGTGGAGATGGAACTTTTATAGATTCTGTTACTTCAACTAATTTTAGCAAATCCAAGGTTTATGCTGGCATTCATACTGGTACACTCGGTTTCCTTCAAAATTTATCTGCAGATGAAGTGTTTACTCTTATTAAATATTTCAGTTACGAAAAAGAAATTAAAACAAGAAAAATGTTAGTTTCTTCTGTAGTTGTAAATTTAATTAATGGAAATAAACTTTGCTATTACTCACTAAATGAAGTATTAGTCGTTGGATCTAACTATTCTAAAATTTCCTTTTCAGAATATGTTAATGATGAACTTTTGCAAAATGTTGTTGGAAACGGAATTATTATAGCCACAAATACTGGTGACACAGCATATTCAATGAATTCTGGTGGAGCAATCGATTTTAGCAATCATTTTCAACTAGTTTGTACACTGGCAACACCAATATTAAACGCTGCTTATGAGCGTTTTATCACTAATCCAATTATTTGTTCAAAGGTTTCAATTGTACCAAAGCCTTCAAATAATATTAGTATTATTATCGATGGTATCACTAAAGATATTGACTCTAAGCAAATCAAAAATGTTGACATCTCTATGCTTGATGGTTCAAATTACATTAACAAATTTGAGTTAGAAACATATTCCAAGGTTAATATTATTCGTGAAAAAATCTTAGGCTACAATTTTTAACAGACACCATAATAATCCCTCAGCTATGCTGGGGGATTATTCATTATTAGCTCGGATAAACGACAAATTACGAACTAAGTCCTCTTTTTTTTTTTATATTATATATGAATTATTATTATTTTATAGTATAATAGTTCATATTTTAATAAACTTAATAAATATAGGAGACTAGATATTATGAATATTGGCATAGATATAGATGGAGTTTTGACAAATGATGATGATTATATTTTAGATTTTACTAGTAAATATTGTTATGAACATAATTTAAAAGAATTTGACAATGCTAATTTGTATGAATATAGAAAATTAGGCTGGGATGAATATACAATTAATAATTATAGAAAAGAATATTTTTTAAACTATATACAAAATGAACCATCAAGAAAGTTCGCGAGTGAAGTTATAAGAAAACTAAGAGATGATGGAAATAAAATATTTATTATCTCCGCACGATATAAAACATCTGAAAACGGTAAAATAAATAATGAAAACATAAAAGAATGTACTTTAGATTGGTTAAGAAAAAATAAAATAGAATATGATAAAATTATATTTACAAAACCACCTAAAGTAAAGGAAATCTTAGAAAATAAAATTGATATAATGATAGAAGACTCTCCAACTACAATTAACGAACTAGTGAAAATAGTTAAAGTTTTGTATTATGATACAAGATATAACCGAGATATTGAACACGAAAATATTACTAGAGTATATAGTTGGTATGATATTTATATGAAAATAAATGTAATAAAACAATTTAGGAGTAACAAATGAAAGAATATTTTTGCAAAAAAGAATATAAATATATGTATTTAAGCATATTTTTTTACAATTTTGCAAACGCTTTAACTGAGACATTCGGTACTGTCATGCTTTACAAAGCAGGATTACCAATTTATTTAATTTTGTTGATATATGGTATAAGATTTCTTATTACAGGACTTATAACTCCATTATTTATAATAATATCAAATAAAATTGGTATCGCAAAATGTATATTTATTTCAAATATATTCAGTATTATAAATTCTTATTTTATGCTTAATAGTAAAAATTTATATGGTAATATTATAATCTTTGTAATAGCAATGGGATTAATGGGACTTTCAAATCCATCTTCTGATTCATTATCTAGTAAATATGTAAAAACTGAACACAGAGGTAAATTTAATAGCTTATATTTTATAAGCAAAATATTAGGAACAGTTTTGGCAAGCCTTTTTGTAGCCTATGGTGTAATAAGCAATAATACAGCAGTTTTATTTATTGTAATTGTTATTTTCTTTATATTACAATATATTATGATTTTGCAAATTGATTATAAACCACAAATGAAATCTAGTACATTTAATGCTAGCATTAAGTATTTGGTACATAGCAAGAGTAAATATAAGATTATATATGCATTAAGAGCAAATCATATAATAGAAAGATTATTTGTTTCATTGTACTTATATATAGTATTACAAGATTTTAAAGCGTTTTCAACAGTTGTTGTCGTATCGCTTGTATTTCAAATTGTTACAGTTACGTTAATCGGAAAATATGCTGACAAAAATATAAAAAAATCAAATAATTTGGTATCTATAATGCGCATTTTTATAACAACAATTTATTTGTTTGCAAAAAACAAATTGATAATTTCTATTAATAGAACAATTGGGGATAATTTAGAAAAAGTTTATGAAACGTCAATCCAAACATCAATACAGAATATTATAAAAGAATCAAAAGATGATAATGACTTATTATCATCAGTTGGACAAATGAGTTTGTGTTTTACTGAAGTTATAGTATTAGTTACTTTATCTATTATTTCAAAATTTATTGATAAAAATATATTTATTGTAATATTTATATTATCAATTATTTCTTCAGTTCTCATAAATATTGAAATAAAAAACAATAAAAAAATTTTATAGTTAATAATTGAGAGGTATTATATGAATAAAAGAGTTCCAGCTATTATATCTACAGTTTCAAATAGTTTTTGTGATTTTACCTTAGACATAGCAGTTAATAAATATAATATGTACTTTATATTGTTTGGAACTGCATTAGGTTCATTTATAATTCAATTAATTTATGGAATTATAAATGGTATATCGGTAACATTTCCGTCTTTGATTTTTATTATTGCAAACGGAATTTGTATTTTATTGGGATATGTTCTTTATGTACAAGCATTAAAAAGATTACCTATAGCCCTTACTGGTTTGATAGAGTCTGGTAGTTTATTTGTATATTTGTCAATAGATTTTATTTGTGGTTATTTAAAAATAAATCTATGGTTTTTGTTTTTATTTACAATGTTTATGCTATCTATATTTATATTTTCGTACGATACATATAAACAAAAAGATGAAAATAAAATTAAAGAAATTAAAATATCAGGTATTCTAATATTACTTTGCTCAATGTTATTTTATGGATTTGAACCTTATTTAATTAGGTTTGCAAGTGATTTTGGTGCAAATGAAGTAGCAATTAATTTTGGATATTATTTTTTTGCGATTCCGTTCTTTTTTATTATGATGAAAAAGAACAAAACAAAAGAAACGAAAAGTAATTATACTAGTTCTATTAAATTGATTTTATTAATATCATTGTTTGAATCAATATATAATTTATTTGGAACAATGGGCTATGTAAATGAAGCTGCTGTTATAAATGCAATAATACAAGAAATAAGAGTATTCTTACTATTTATTCTATCAATAATTTTTGGAACTGATAAGTTATCATTAAATAAGATTATTGCTATAATTATTGGAATTTTATCAGTCATAGGAATATACTTATATTAATTTGTTATTGGTAATTGAAGTGACTCTATATGCAAATTTGTACGGGAGTATAAATTCAGTGCTGGTTAGACACTGTTTTTAATATTATTTATATAAAATAAAAACTCACAAACTTTTAAGTCCGTAAGTTGATTTCAAATGGAGCAGGTAGCGAGAATCGAACTCGCGCGACCAGGTCGGAAGCATGGCATTCTACCACTAAATTATACCTGCATATGATTATTTTACTCTATTTATTATTATCTTTGCAATAGTTTTTTTAAATTTATTTAACTATTATAATATTATTCTACAAAATATCTATTATGTTGACATTAATTTTGTTTTATTATAATATTATTGCAGTTTACTTATGTTAGGAGATTTTTTATATGGATAATAATAACTCATATACTTATGAAATTAAAAAAAACAAAAATATAAAAATAGTAATAATTCCAATTGTTCTATTATTATTACTTTTAATAATAGTTTTATTTTTTATTAATAAACCTACTCCCAAGTCTACCATATTATCATTTTTAAATGCATTACAAGATTATGATAATGACAAAGTTTGTTCTTTTATAGATTTTGAAAAAATGTTAATGTTAAAATCAACATCAAATGATTTTAATAATTTAAATAATAACTTAATTGCTTTATCCAATAATACCTTAGAAGAGCAAAATAACTTTAAAGAATCTGTTTCATTCACCAAAAGATATATTAATGCAATCGTAGATGAATTAGAACATGATAATGTAATATTTTCGATAAATGATATAAAAATTTCTAAAGTTGATACTTCTGATGATATATCTGAAATTACTGTTAATATCACCATAAAAAAAGATGATGACATAAGAGTAGATAATATGACATTTTATACATTAAAATCCAAAAATAATTATCGTATAATAGGAATATATGGTGGAATATATTTTTAAAAATAATTTATGTGTTTTTTTTGTCGATAATATATTGACAAGAAGTAAACATTATAATATTATAATGTCTATAAAGGGAGGTATTTTAAAATGGAAAACAATGAAGAAAATTTAGGTTCTCAAGAACCAGTATCACAACCAAGTTCTAATGCACCAAAAAGTTTTAATGTTAAACCAGTTGCTATAATAGTAGCTGTAGTTGCAATTTTATTAGTATTATTTTTTATGTTATTTACAAGAAGCCCAAAAGATACTGTAAAGGCTTATGTAAAGGCTTTTGACAAAGCTGACGCTGGAAAAGTTATGTCTCTTATGGATTATGAAGGAGCTAGTGCATTCTCAGCTTGTACTTCTTATTCAGGCAAAACAGATTTTAGCAAATTCCAAGACAATTATGATAAAATAATGGATCAAGTTAAGGATTTTGATAAAGATCAAAAATCAGAATACAAAAAATTAAAAAAGGACGCAGAAGAAAGCTTACAAGATTCTCTAGATACTTTTAAAGATAAAAAAATTAAATATTCTGTTAAAGATATTAAAACAGAAAAAGTAGACGAAAACAAAAAATTAACAAAAGTTACAGCAAAATTAACTGTAAAATATGATGGTGAAGAACAAACAAAAGAAGTTACATTCTATACAATGAAAAAAGGATTAAAAAATTACATAGTTTCTTCAAGTTTATAAAATAATGAAAAAGATGGCTAATATAAGCCATCTTTTTTATTGGTATATGAAAACTTATTAACTTGACTATTCGTAAGTTAATTTTAATCGAAACCTTAACTATGCACGTAAACGAATTTAAGATTACAAGAGTTGATTAAATCACTCTGATAAATTTATTATATTATTTTCCTATATATTTTCAAGAAGTATGGAAAAATATTGTATTTTAATGTATAATTATAGTAATTTTAAAACTTGAATTTTATTAGTAGATAGTGCTGTATATGGTGTATTATTAGATAAAAAATTATTTGACTAATATAAATCAAAATATACTTTTTTAAATTAGATTAAAAATAAAAAGTTATAATTTTAAGGAGATTTTTTAATGATTACAATAAAAATAAATAATGATGAAAATGTAAAAAAACAAATTGATAGTAGTTTATGTGTATTTAATAGCGAACATTGTGAATGGTTTAATAAAAGAGCAAAATTTAATGAAGATGAATATGCAGAAAAAGAACAAAATTTTATAGTGTATGATGATAGTAATGTAGTTGGTGGTGCTATTGGATTTATTAAATACAAATGGTACTTTTTAGATTTATTATATATAGATAAAAAATATAGAGGACAATATATAGGTACAAAATTACTAGAACAAATAGAGAAATTTGCTAGAAAAGAAAATCTAATAGGAATTAGAATGGAAACTTGGAACTTTCAAGCAAGAGACTTTTATGAAAAAAATGGTTACAATGTTTTTGGAGAAATAAAAGGGTGTCCTCCCGGAACAATAGAATATCTTCTAAAAAAAGAACTTTAAAAATAAATAAAATTATTTACAGATTATCAGTAATTTTTCCTCTTTTTTGATATTATTTATATAAAATAAAAACTTACGAACTTGACTGTTCGTAAGTTTTTTTAATTGGAGCAGGTAGTGGGAATCGAACCCACGTAGCCAGCTTGGAAGGCTGGGGTTCTACCATTGAACTACACCTGCATTACCTCTGACAGTTATAGATTATAATATATTAGTATTACTTTGTCAATACTTTTTTAAAATTTTTTTATTTTTTTATACCCTCATATAATATAATAAAAATAAGTTTTACATTAGCAGTAAAACTTATTTTTATTCACTCTATCATTATATTTACTGTGCTTTAGCTAATATTATCGTTCTTTTGCTACTATCTTGAGTACATGTTGTTAAAGTAATTTCTGGAACTCCCTCTGTATTTCTAGCATAAAATGATGTATCTTCTGGAGCTGCTTCAAAATTGTTATATACAACATATGTTAATTTTTTTCCGCTTTCATCTGTGATATATATTTTATCACCAGATTGTAATTTCTTATTATTTGAGAAAAACATTTGATTTCTATAATTATGACCAGCTATTACTACATTTCCAGGTTGATTTAACTTTGCTTCTAATGGATATATTATAGCAACTGATGTTTCTAATGACTTTTTTGTAACCTTTTCTAAAATTGGTAACTTTACATTAGTTTTTGGTATTTCTATATATCCTACCATAACAAAACCTTTGTAATATGTCTTTCCATCTGAATTAGATGCAGAACTATTACTTCCTGAATTTCCAGAATTTCCTGAATCTGATGGTGTAGTTGGAGTAATTTCTGTAACATCACCATCGTCGTCTGATGGAGTCTCTTCTACTGGTGGTGTTGCTGTTGCATCTGGATTAATATCATGATCTCTATTAAACTCCTCTATCGCTGCTATTGCCTCTTTATCGTTTTTACTCTTTTTTAATTTCTCATACCCAAAAAAACATAATAATCCAACTATTGCAATTATTAATACTATTAACAATACTGTTAAAACTTTTCCATATTTACTATCAAACATATTTTGTACCTCCACAAAACAATATATATTTATTATAACATATTCAAATGTTTTAGTCTAGGCATATAAAATAAAATTTATATAATATGGCATCATTCCCAAACAAGTTCATTATATATTAATTATTGTATAGAATTCATCAAATTTTTATATTTTATATAAAAAATGTCTTTATCCTGTGAATTTATAGAATTTTCTAATTCTTTTATTAACACATAAACTCTGCTTACTTCTCCTTGCTTATCTTCTATATATTTCACATCACTAATTAGTTTTGTATAACTCTCATCTGCTTGGTTTATTTGATTTTGAACTTCTACCCAATTATCTTGTTCTAACAATGCATATGCATTTAGAATATAAAATTTTATTTGTAATGTATTCTTTGTAGCTTCGTCGACTGATAATTTCTCCATATATTTAGGTAGATAAGAGTATAAATTTGCCAATGTTTCTAAAGTTTTTGATTTATTTTCTTCCTTAGCAGCTAATACCGTATCATCTAACGCCTTACTAAAACTTAATATATCTTCATTATTAACATTTATATCATACAAATCTATCAATATTGAATTCCATGCAGAGTACATTACTTCAATTTCACTTTTAATTGTGAGCCAATCTATATCATTTTTATCTGTAACCAATATATTGCTTGGTTGCATTTGCAACACTTTTATATTGCTACTTGAATTTTTATTATTGCTTGCTCCCCCACCATCTGAAGTGCCACCACTTTCTCCATTTTCTTCTGAACTACTATTATCATTTTTTCCTTCACCTTGCCCTCCACTGCTTTCTCCTCCAGATTGCAAAGATGTTTCTTTACTTTTTACTTCATAATTTTCTAATGTTATGTTATTTAATTTATTCATAATTCCTATTATTCTTTTATCTAAATATTGTATCTCACTATTTATTTTATCATCTATTATATTGTCTTCTTTCTTATTATTACACCCACATAAAGTAATTATCATAATCAATATATATAATATTAACAAAATTATTTTCTTGGTCTTCACTTTTCCCTCCATTGATTCATTCCATTTTTAATTACAGTATTTCCGAAAAATTACCTTTTATTCCTTTGTATAATTACTTTACTGTAACAAATAATATTTATATAAAAGGAGATACAAAATGAATGCAATTATTGATTTATACAGTTCTAAACCAAAAGATATATATAGATTTTTAAGTAAATTTTATTCTAATACTATATGTGATGAAAATAGTATGAAATGGGAAAAAAAATTTGATAATCCTATAGAAATTGTTGATATTATTGGCGTTTTTATAGATAATAATGATAAATTTAATATAAATATGTGGATTAGTTTAGATAATGATTTTTTTCTAAATGTCAATGATAGCAATGCTAACCAGATTATTAAGTATTTATACGAACGTTATCGACGTTAAAAGGGTATCTATCTTCTGATACCCTTTATTATTCTTCACTTTTCTCTTCAATTACAATTTCTTCCTCATTTTTATTTGTATTATTTATTTTATCATTTTGTAGCTTTTCTATTATATGCTTTTCTCTATTTTCATTATTTTGCTTTTTACCACAGTTGGGGCAAAAGTTATAATCTATCATTATTTCAGCATAGCATTGAGGGCACTTTTTCATATTTTTCAAAATAAGTATATGCTCTATCGAATTTTCTATTTTTTTAGATAATTCATCTATTCTTTCACATTCCTCATATAAATCTTTGCTTATATCTATATTTTCTTCTCTCACATGTTTTTCATATACCTTTTTTCCAATTGCTCTATAATCTTCTTCTATTTGATTTTTGCATTGATTTATATACATTTTTAGTTTTGCTCTTTGTGCCATTTTACTAGTTTTTGTTACTGTTATTTTACATGTATTAGATGTGGCTTGTCCAATTTTATCCATAATATCCATACATTACTCATCCTTTCAGAATTAAATATACGTTTATTATGTGTGTTTTTTTTAGTTTTATACAATAAGAAAAAGCACTCTCATACATTACGTATTTAAGTGCTTAATGCAGTTATTAATTTCTTCTAATGTCTTTAGAAAAAATCACTAACCATCTTGTTGTTGTCTCAACAATACATTTCTCAGTCCATTTGTATCTGTTTTTTTTGTTATTAGTTTTGTCAGATTGACTCCGCCAAGATAAAAAAAGACATTCAGCCTTCGAATACTCTTCCACCTTAATAAGTGATTTAATATCTCCCCATTTGCCAAATGTAAAGATAATATTGTATCCATCAACTTCTACATTTTTTAGTGGTAACTCATGTTCATTTGCACGTGTCAAAAAACTATTTATATAGTTCTTTGCATCTTGTACTCCACTAATGTTAATAATTTTTTTCATCTAAAGTCCTCCTCATAATGTATCGTGAGATTACTAATATTAGCTTTTGCTAATTTGCATATTATATCATGATTTATGTAAGTCTTCAATAGTTATTTCGCATTTACACCAATTATACCTGTAGGTTAGTCAATCATTTGTCACAAATTATTTAAAATAAATACTTTGAGCACCTATATTGCAAATAACGATTCT
>CAKPQL010000001.1 GCA_934178555.1 uncultured Clostridia bacterium | reverse complement strand
ATATTATAAATCTTACATTAAAAATAATTTTTAATTCAAATTATTATTAAATTCTTTTAGGATATATTCCAAACCCACCCCATGATCTGTATAGTATGGAGATAATCCTGCTTTTTCTATTTCTTCAATTGATGCATTTTTTGTTAATTGGTGAACAATAGAACCTACCATTTCTAAGTGAGCAAGTTCGTATGAACCAAAATCTTATCAAAAATGAACTCCATAATAAGTATCTATATAACTTGTACTTTGTTTGTAATTAGATAAATTATCCTATATTAGGATAAATATCTAATTCAAAATTTGTAGGATCTGAACCATTTTTTATTGATTTTTCTGTTTTTAGGTATTCTACTTTATGTACAATTGCTTTGAGTAGATTATTTTTTTCTTCAGCTGTTTGTAAGCTTGAATATATATCAAGTATATTTTCTACTTTTGGAATAAGTGCTTTTTTTTCTTCATCTTTCTTATTCTCTAATTCAATTTGCTTTTCTAATTCTTTTATATTTGAATTTAGATTTGTGATTGTTGCAGATATTAATTGACATCTTTCTGAAAACATTTCTCTTGTATATGTTCCTTCTTCAAAAAAATTATATATATTTGCTAATTTCCTATTTTGAACTTCCAATTCTTTTGTTAAATTTGCAACGCTTTCTTCATAATTATTTATCTTCTTATTTTTTGCTTCAATTATATAGTCCTCATAGTCAATACGATAATTTTTTAACCATTTTTTTAAAGATGAAATAATTTTTTCCTCAACTATACATAGTTTAGAGCTTACATTGTCACAATATTTGTTAGGGCATATCAGCACTGGTTCTATTCCCTTTGAATTATATGGTCTTCTTTGCATTAGTTTTCCACACTTGCTACAATAAACAATACCAACTAAAGGATTTTGAATAACTTTGTTATGTATAACTGATGGCATATGTTTATTTCTTTTTTCTTGAACAATATTCCAAGTAACCATATCAATAATCGGCTCATGTAATCCATTACAAAGTATATAATTAGGATTTCGCGGTCTTGTATTAACAATTTTTCCATTTTTATATTCTTTTACAGTTTTTCTTGAATTCCATCTAATTTTACCTATATAAATTGGATTACTTAATATATCTTTTATTGCTGAAATAGTCCATTCTTTCGCTTTTCTAGGTTTATAACCACCTAGATTCAATTGCCTTACTGCTTCATTAATTGTAATATCATTATAAGCATATAAATTGAATATTTTTTCAATTGTTGGTGCTTCATCATTTTTGGTTAAAGTAAATCCTTTATCTTTTTCTATTTTTATTCTATCATAACCATAGGGAGCAATACTTCCAACAAATTTCCCTTCTTTTACAGATGATACTCTTCCTCTTTGTAATCTTCTATTTATAGTTTTATATTCTCTTCTAGACATAAATAAACCAAATTCAAAATATTCTTCATCAAATTCATTGTTAGGATCATAAATTTTTATTGGTGTTATAATTTTAGTATTAGAAAATTTAAAACTTTTTGCTACTCGTCCCTGATCCATTGTATCACCACGAGCAAGTCTTTCAACTTCTACAACTAAAACTCCTTTCCATCTTCCTAACTCAACATCTTTTAATAGTTCTTGAACAACAGGTCTTGATTCAATACTTTCTCCACTTACAATTTCGCGATAAATTTTACCAATAAAAAAGCCATATTTTCTAGCTAGTTCGGTTAATATTTTTTCGTGTCTTGCAAGAGTTTCACCTTCTCCTTTTTCTTCTGCTTCTATATCAGTTCTAGATTTCCTTAAATATAAAGAATATTCACCATTAGTAAGGTCAATGTTAGTATTATCAGAATGTATATTGCTCAAGAAATCTACCTCCTGACTTTCAAATAATTTATAACTAAACTTATAAGCATTTCTTTTGTGTTCTTACTATCTTCACTTATGTAGTCATCGTGTATTCTAATTTTAGTTTTTTCGTCTATATATTCTTTTACTATATTCATTCTAAATACCTCATAAGTAATAAATATGAGCTAATGAAAATATTTATTCTCTAAAAAAAGATATGTAACATAATAAAGTGAATTTCATTATGCTACATATCTTTTTATTAATAATCTAGTTTAATGTTTTAATTATTTATCCTAAAGCTACATCTAATATCATCATAATTACAAAACCTATTGCTACTCCAATTGTTCCGATATTTGAATGTTCTCCTACTTGTGATTCTGGTATTAATTCTTCAACTACAACATATACCATTGCACCAGCCGCAAAAGATAATAAATATGGCAAAATTGGTATAACTGAATTTGTTAATAAGATTGTAATTATAGCACCTATTGGTTCTACTACACCAGATAAAGTTCCATATAAAAATGCTTTTCCTTTTGACATTCCTTCGGCTTTTAATGGCATTGAAATTATAGCACCTTCTGGAAAATTTTGAATTGCAATTCCAATTGCTAAAGCAAGAGCTCCTGCCATTGTTATTCCTGTATTTCCCATTAGTGCTCCAGCAAAAGAAACACCAACTGCCATTCCTTCTGGAATATTATGAAGTGTTACCGCAAATATCATCATTGTTGTTTTTTTTAATTTTGATTTAATACCTTCTGGCTTTGTACTTTCTAAGTGTAAATGAGGTATTAAACTATCTAAAACAAGTAAAAATACAATTCCAAATATAAAACCTATTGCTGCTGGAATCCAAGGTGTGATTTCTTGTTCTCTTGCCATGTCTATGGAAGGGATTAATAATGACCATATAGATGCTGCAACCATAACACCTGCAGCAAATCCTAATAGTATTTTTTCGATTTTTTTGTTTAATCGATTTTTCATTAAAAATACCATTGAACTACCTAGTGTCGTTCCTAAAAATGGAATCAATAATCCTGTAAATACATTCATTGTGATTACACCTCCTAATTTACTAATTTCTTTTCTATAAATTCTTTACTTAATTTGATTGTTGTAGGTCTGCCATGAGGACAGGTATATGGATTATTCAGATTTAGTAAATTTTGTATTAGGTTATCAACTTCTGTTATTGTCAAATCCATATTTGCTTTAACTGCGGCCTTACAAGCAACAGTTGCCATGAATCTTTCTTCTATATCTTTTATTTGTGTTCTTTCGTGTGTAATCATTTCATCTAATATGTCTAAAAATATATTTTTTGTTTTTGACCTATATTCTAAATTGGGTATTGCATTTATTTTTATTGTATTTCTCCCAAATATTTCTATAATAAATCCGATGTTTGTAAATAAATTTATATTATTTTTTACAAAATCAATTTCTTTATGTGTCAAAGTTACTACTTCTGGAATTAACATTAATTGACTATTTGGTTGTATATTCTTTTTATAATTTTCTTTTATTTGTTCATAAAGCACTCTTTCATGAGCTGCATGCTGATCTATTAAAAATATTTCATTTTCTATTTCAATTATTATATATGTCCTAAATAAAATTCCTATGTATTTATACTCTATTTTTCTGGCTTTTTCTCTTTTTCTTAATTCTCTATCTCCATTAAAAAGACTTTTCATAGTTACTTTATTGGTTAAAAATTCATATTCATTTTCTATATAATCTTTATTTTCATTTGTAATTTCATTATTTCCCAAAAACTCTGATTTTAACATAGCGTCTTTTATCGCGTGATATATAGTTTTATAAACTTTTTCTTCATCTTTAAATCTTACTTCCATTTTTGTTGGATGTACATTTACATCATAAAAACTAGCTGGCATTTCAAGATTTAAAATAAAGAAGCCATATTTTCCTATTCCTGTAGCACCCTTAAATGCTTGATCTGCGCTATTTGATAATATGCTAGTTTTTATATTTCTTTTATTTAAAAATATTATTTGATCTCTTCTATTTTCTCTAGCAATGGAAGTGTTACCAATTACACCTGTTATTTTAATATTTTCTAGTTCATAATTTACTGATAATAAGTTTTCTTTAATTTCTTTTCCATATATTAAATATATAACATCTAATAAATTACCATTTCCGTTTGAAAAAAATTTTAATTTATCATCTATTATTAATTTAAAAGAAATATTAGGGTTAGCAAGAGCTACTTTTTCTACCCATGTTTTTATGTATTTGCTTTCTGTAGCATCTTGCTTTAAAAATTTATATCTTACAGGAGTATTAAAAAATAAGTCTTCTACTATGATTTGTGTTCCAATTTGTGAGGCACATTGTTCTATTTCTATTATTTTACCAGCATTTGATAACATTTTATTTCCTATAAGATCTTCTTTTGTCTTTGATATAATTGTTAGCTTAGATATTGAACTTATGCTTGCTAATGCTTCACCTCGAAAACCCATTGTGTATGTTTTTTCTAAATCTTCTATTTGACTTATTTTGCTTGTTGTATGTCTTTCTATTGAAACAGTTAAATCATCTTTTACAATTCCATATCCATTGTCTGTTATCTTTATAAATGTTTTTCCGCCATTTTTTATTTCAATAATTATTTTAGTTGCACCTGCATCAATTGAATTTTCAACTAACTCTTTTACAACATTTATAGGTCTTTCAATAACTTCTCCTGCTGCAATTTGGTTAATTGTTAAATCATCTAATAATACAATACTTCCCATTTATTCATTTCCTTTTAAGCTTGTTACCATATCTATTTTTTTTATTTTTCTAGCAAGTATTTTAGAGACAACGTAAGATATAACAAAAGTTCCTATTGCTGCAATTATATAAGTTTCTACATTTATATGTGCTCCAAAATCATAACTATCTTCAATTGCTGTTTTAAATAGCCAATCTGTTAGATAAAATCCTGCTGGTAATCCTAAAATTATAGATATAACAGATATAATATTATTTTGTTTTATAAATATTTTTTTAATTTGTTTATCTTTGAATCCTAAAACCTTTAATGTAGCAAATTGATATTGTTTTTCTGAATATGATAATATACCTAAATTATATATAATTACAAATCCAAGAATGGTTGCTATAACTATAATAAGTACAATCATAGTTTTCATCGTTTCAAGCATATTAGACATGCCCTCTTTTAATTCTTCTATATTTGATATTACTTCTACATTAGAAATTTCTTTTGTATTGCTTAAATCTATATTTGTATATATTGAATCTGGTTTATACTCAATATTCAAACTTTCTAGATATTTTCTTGTCATTGTTATATTCTGGTTTTGAGGATCTTTATTAAACCCAACTATTTTAGATGTATAGAACGTACTATCCCCAGAAATACGCCATGTTATTTCATCTCCTATTTTATATCCATTTGTTTCAGCTAATTTATATGTAACATACACACCATCATTATTATTTAATTCTATAAAATTATCTTTATTATCAACAAATCTTATATAATTATTACTGTCTGCTACAAAAATGTTATTAGATTTTTTGTTTCCATCTTTATCTTTTATTTCTACATATAAACTTTCAGATGTATTATTTCCATATTTATCAGTTAATTCTTTAAGTGAATTATAACTAATATCAGATTTTAAAGCTAATTTATAATCGAAATTAAAAAGTCTATTAAATTGCAAATCTATAAAATAATTCATACTATTAAGCATTCCTAAACTACACACAATCAGCATTGCGCAAGCAGTGATACCTACAATACCTGTTATAGTTCTTGCTTTATTTCTAAACATATCTCTTATATTCCATTTAGTGTTAAAACTCATTTTTTTAAATATACCAATTGTTGTTATATTTAATGATTTGCTTGTTACTTTTGGAATTTCATTTCTTAAGGTTTCTGCTGTATTTTCTTTTAGTATTTTACGTGTAGCAAGGTATGTAACAAAAGATACACATAA
Source organism: uncultured Clostridia bacterium (assembly GCA_934178555.1). GTDB lineage: Bacteria > Bacillota > Clostridia > TANB77 > CAG-508 > CAKPQL01. The sequence goes on along the minus strand of CAKPQL010000001.1, from coordinate 106,834 downwards.
AATTACAAGAATTGCAACTAAATATGAATCGCTTTTTATTATTGGCTCTCCATTTGGTATTTGGAAAAATCTCATTTCCATTCCAATAAATACATTACCAATAAAGTATCTACCTGCAACTAATCCTAGTAGTGAAGCAACTAAAGAAATCCAAAAACTATAACTAATATAATGTAATATAATTTTGCTTTTCTTAAATCCTAATGCTTTTAATGTACCAATTTGTACTCTTTGTTTTTTTACTACTCTTGTCATTGTGGTAACAACAGAAAGTAAGGCAATAAATAAAAACAATCCAGAAAATACTCCTATATATGTTTCTCCTTCTTCTATTTCACCCTGATATTGAGCATAAGATGGTGTGTCTTCTATATTTATTAATACAGCATTTTTAACTTTTTCTTCAATATTGTTCTTAACTTCGTTTGTTTTACTCTTATCATCTATATCTACCATTATATAATTGTATTTTATATAATCTTTATAATTAAAATTACTTAATAGTTGTTCAAACATTTTTGAATCTGTAATGTTCATTTCTTGCATTACTTGATTTTTTATATATCCTTCTAACTCGTTAACAGATGAATATGCAAAACCAAATGTTTTATGATCTGGATATAATTGTGATTCATCTTTTACATCATAGATGTGGTCTGGTACATTTATAAATCCTATTATTTCTTCATCAAAAACATATCCATCATATTTGATTTTTAAAGTATCACCTATCTTTAAATTATTTTCTTTAGCAAAAAAATTATCAAGCCATATTCCTTTTATATTTGCATCAAATTCTTTTCCTTCTACAATATAAAACTTTGATATTTCATTTGATTCTATAAAGTTCATAGATAATGTAATATCATTGTTTTCTTCCAACACTGCAGATATTGTTAATTTGCTTTCTGCATTTTTTACATTGTCAATTTTCTTTATTGTATCTAAATTTTCTTCTGATAATGCTCCCATTACATTCAAATCTTGTAAGTTATAATTGCCATAAAAGTTATCTGCTGTCTTTTTCATTCCCTCCATATAGCTTTCTATTCCGCTATATGCCATAACGCCTATAAGCACCATTAGAAATATTGTAATAAATTGTGATAGATTTTGCTTAATATCACGAATCATTTTTCTCCTTAACATATTACCATTTCACCTCGTCAATCTTTTTAGGATTTTCATTTGAGGTTATGTTCTCTATTTTTCCGTTTTTTACCCTTATTACAGTATCTGCTATTTCAGCAAATAAGCTGTTATGTGTTACTATAATTACTGTATTTGATCCATTGTTTCCATCACATTGTTTCTTTAATAATTTTAAAACTTCTACACCAGTTTTAGAATCTAATGCTCCGGTTGGTTCGTCACATAATAATAATTTTGGATTTTTTGCAATTGCTCTTGCTATTGAAACTCTTTGTTGTTCACCTCCAGATAGTTGGTTTGGAAACTTGTTCATATGTTCTTCTAACCCTACTGCTTTTATGGCTTCTTTGCTATCATTTCCATTTTTAACTACGTCTTTAACCAATTCTACATTTTCTAATACTGTAAGTGTTGGTAATATATTATAAAACTGAAAAATAAATCCTATATTTTCTGCTCTATATTCACTTAATTGATTTTCATTGTATTTTGAAATATCTTCCTCATCTATTTTTATACTACCTTGTGTAGGTGTATCCATACCTCCTATTAAATTTAACAATGTTGATTTACCGGCTCCTGAAGGACCAAGTATTACAACGAATTCTCCTTTATTAATAGATAAATCAATATTATCTAATGCTACAAAGTCTTTTTCTCCTGTGTTATAAATTTTACTTACATTTTTTAACTCTACTATTTTTTTCATATTTCCTCCTTCTATGTGAAATATGTTTCACATTCTTGATAAATTATATCTTTATATCTTTATAAAGTCAATAGAATGTGAAAAATTTTTCATATTCTTGACAATTAATTTTTTCGAATGTATAATTAAGCTAACTTTTTTATTTAGGAGGCAAATTAATGAGCGAATATGAAATAAGAGAACCTATACAAAAAAGATCTATAGAAAAAAAAGAAAAAATCATTGAATCTGGATTTGAATTAATTTGTGAAAAAGGATATTATAACACTAACACTGCCGAAATAGCTAAAAATGCTGGAGTATCAACTGGAATTGTATACCAATATTTTAAAGATAAACATGATATTCTCATTGAAGCATTAAAAAAATATGCAGATAATATTTTTTATCCAATGCTTAATATTTCAGCAAAAGAGTTTGGCAAAAATAATTTAGACGAAATTATTAGAAAAATGATAAATAGTTTTATTCAAAACCATAAACTCTCTCAATCTGCTCATGAAGAAATTATGGCAATGGCTCATTCTGATAAAGATGTTGCTTTTTATTTCCATAAAAGAGAAATGGAAATGACAGAGAGAATCTATGATTTATTAGTTAAAAATGGATTTGATAGTAAAAATTTAATGGAAAAATCACACATTTCGATTGGATTAATTGATAATTTATGTCATGAAATTGTTTATCATAAACATTGTGAACTTGATTATGAAGTAATGACTAATATATGTGTTGATACAATTGTAGATATATTAAATAAAGATTAGCTTTTATAAAAGCTAATCTTTATTTAACTGTACTGTTTTCTTATAACTTTTTTTGTGAGATACTTGTTTTAAGTATTTTTTATGCTTTTCAATCTTAAAGTATTTAAAATAACTGTAATGCTACTTAATACCATAGCTAAACTTGCTAACATCGGATTTATGGAAATACCAAATGGTTTAAATAATCCCATTGCTACTGGTATCATTAAACAATTATAGAAAAATGCCCAAAATAAATTTTGTTTAATATTTCGTATCGTTTTCTTACTTATATTTATTAATTTTACTATACTTGACAAATTACTATTTGTTAAGATTACATTTGAAGAATCCATTGCTATATCTGTTCCGCTATTTACACTTACACCTATATCTGAATTTGCTAGTGCTGGGCTATCATTTATTCCGTCTCCACACATCATTACAAATTTGTTTTTTTGTTTTAAATCTTTTATTATATTTGATTTTTCTTTTGGTAATACATTTGATATTACTTCTTTTATTCCTAATTCGTTTGCTATTTTAGTTGCTGTTTCTTTATTATCTCCTGTTAGCATAATTGTTTCAATTTTCATATTTGACAATTTATTGATTACTTCTTTTGCTTCTTCTCGTATAATATCATTTACTCCAATTAAAGCAATAATTTTTTCATCTTGTACCACATATACAATACTATTTCCTTTTCTAGCTAATTCAATCTCATCTTGTTTGTGCTGGTTTTCTATTTTATAATTTTCGATTATTTTAGAATTTCCAATTATAAATTTTTGGTCATTTATTTTTCCAATAATGCCATAACCTGCAACATTACCAAATTCTTTAACTTTTAATTTTGAAATTTTATTATCATATAAATAATCTGTAAACGCTTTTCCTATTGGGTGTGTAGATTTACTTTCTATGCTTCCAACAAGTTGTAATAAATCATTGTTTTCCATATTACTATAATTTTTGATTTCTGATATTTTTAATTTACCATAAGTTAATGTTCCTGTTTTATCAAATACAATAGTGTTTGTTTTTTGTGCATTTTCAAGTATTTCGCTTTTTTTTATTAATATTCCATTATTTGCACATAATCCTTCGCTTACAATTATTGCAAGTGGTGTTGCTAAACCTAGACTGCAAGGACAAGCAACTACTAATATTGTTACAAATGTTGTTAGTGCTATTTCAAATCCTTGTCCTATTAATAAGTATATTATAAAAGTTAATATGGCTATAATTATTACTGCTGGAACAAAATATCCTGATACTGTATCAGCGACTTTGGCAATGGGTGCTTTTGTATTTGATGCTTCTACTACAAGTCTAACGATTTCTGATACAGTTGACTCTTTTCCAATTTTTTCTGCTATATATTCTATATATCCATCATAATTTAAACTTCCTGCTATTACTTTGCTTCCCTTTTCTTTTGATACTGGTTTGCTTTCTCCTGTAATAAAAGATTCATCTAAATGTGCTTTTCCTTCTATTATTTCACCATCTACTGCAATTTTTTCTCCGGGTTTGCTAATTACTATGTCTCCTTTATGAATTTCATCTAAAGTAACTTCTAGTTCTTTTCCATCTTTTTTTATAATTGCTTTATTTGGTGTAATTTTAACTAATTTTTGTATTGCTTCCTTTGTCTTGTCCTTACTTAAACCATCAATATATCTTCCAAGTTTTACAAAATAAATTACGATTGCTGCTGATTCAAAATACAAATTCATAACTTGATGATGATTCCCTGTAAAAACTAAATACATATTATAAAGGCTATATAGAAAACTTGTAATAACTCCTATTCCTACAAGAGTATCCATATTAGGCGTTTTATGAATTAAATTTTTGTATCCATTTTTGATAATATCAAATCCATAAAACATAAAACATATTGTTAATATGAATAAACTTATCATATAATTTGTTGTATTAGTGTGTGGATCAAGGAATGAAATTGTAGGCAAATTTATCATATGTCCCATGGAAATATACATTAAAATTATGGCTAAAACTGTAAAAATAATAAATTTTATCTTTTCTGCTTTGCTTTTACTTTCAATTTTTATTTCTTTAAATTCTCCTAAACTTTTAAAGCCTGCTTGTTTTACAAATTCTTCTAATTTTTCAGTGTTTAATATTTTTTCATCATATTCAATACTTGCATTTGCCATTACCAAATTAACAGAAGCATTATATATTCCGTTTTGTTTATTTAAGTATTTTTCCAATCCGTTAGAACAAGCAGAACAAGTCATTCCATCAATAGACAAAATTATTTTTTTCATATTTAATCTTCCTTTACTACTTCAAATCCTAAATCTTCAATTTTATCTTTTAAAACACTCTTTATTACTTCATCATTTGAAGTAACTGTTACTTTACCTGTATTATGATCTGCTATTACATTTTTTACTCCATTAATATTTTTCAAAGCATTAATTACTCTATTTTCACATCCATTACATACCATTCCTTTTACATTAATAATTGTTTCTTTCATATTCAAAACTTCCTTTCTTTATTTTATTTTTTCAATAACTTTTGAAAATTATTACAAATTTTTCAAAAGTTAATTCTTCTGATTTTATAATCTTCAATTGATATATTATATATTATTATCATAAAATTAAATCTTTTTCAAGAAATTTAACATTTTCAGCCAAAATCACTGTATTTGACTATTGATAACATCAAGGAGCTCATTTGTTCGTAACAAAAAGAGGTTGCTCGTGGACTAAAAAATAATTTTTCTTCTTTTATTCTTCAATACCTTTTATATAAATATAACACAATTATATTTTCAAAAATTAGATAACTGTTTTATTTATCTTTGGATATAAGTTTATAATAAAATTTGTTGGATCCGCATTTTTCTTTAATGCCTTTTCCGTTTTTAAATATGTAACTTGTGTTAATACTGTTTTCAATAAATCATTTTTCTCTTCTGGTGTCTGTAATAAATCATATATATCTAATAAGTTTTCGATCTTTGGCACTAAACCTGCTTTCTCTTTATCAACAATTTTTTCTTGTTTTAATCTTGCTTTATACTCTTCAATTGAATTATTTATTCTAGCAACATTTTGTGATACCGCATCACTTCTTGCCTTAAACATTTCTTTTGTATATGTACCATCTTCTAAAAAATTAAAAATGCTTAATAATTTGTCATTTTCTTTTTTTGCCTCAGCCTCAAGAGATAATATAGTTTCTTCTATAGATTGTATTTTGCTATGATTTATTTTTTCTATATTCTCTTTATAATCAAATCTATACTGTTCCAACCATTTTCTTAATCCTTCAATGACTTTTTCCTCTACATAATGTAACTTTGAACTTACATTATCACATTTAGTATTTTCACAAAATAATGTAGGTTCTTTACTTTTTGAAGTATATGGTCTCCTTTTCATTTTTCTGCCACATTTTGCACAATATACAAGCCCACATAATGGATTTTGTACTGTATTAACTCGTGATATAGGTGACTTATTTAAACTTCTTTTTGCCTCTGCTATTTTCCAAGTTTTATCATCAATAATAGCTTTGTGTAATCCATCTTTTATTATATAATCATTATTTCTTGGTCTTGTTTTTATAAGTTTTTCATTTTTATATATTCTTACTTCTTTTCTTGCATTCCATTTAATTTTACCAATATATACAGGATTTGCTAAAATATCTTTTATACTTGCTACTGTCCACTCATCATTTTTTCTAGGTTTTAGTCCCATTTTGTTTAGTCTTCTAGCAACTTCGTGTAATGATAAATCCTCATATGCATATAAGTCATAGATTATTTTTACAGTATTAGCTTCTGAATTTCTTCTTAATGTATAACCTTTATCACCTTTTATTTTTACTCTTTCATAACCATATGGTGCAACACTACCTACATATTTTCCCTCATTAACAGATGAAACTCTTCCTCTTTGTAATCTTCTATTAATAGTTTTATATTCTCGTCTAGACATAAATAATCCAAATTCAAAATATTCTTCATCAAATTCATCATTTGGATTGTATGTTTTCATGGGTGTTATGATTTTTGTATCTGAAATTTTAAATGCTTTTGCAACAATTCCCTGATCCATTGTTTCTCCACGAGCCAATCTTTCAACTTCAACAACAAGTATACCTTTCCAGATACCCTTTTTTACATCAGATAATAATTTTTGAATCTCTGGTCTAGCATCGATAGTTTCTCCACTTACTATTTCCCTGTATATTTTTCCAATTTTGATTCCCATTTTTTCTGCTAAATCTAATAATATTTTTTCGTGTCTAGCAAGTGTTTCTCCCTCTCCTTTAGATTCTGCCTCTACATCTGCTCTTGATTTTCTTAAATATATAGCATATTCACCTAAAACCTCATTAATTTTTTCGTTTGAATAACCATTATATAACCTTTCCAAAATCCTCCTTTCCTTTGTTAATTTTATCTAATAGTTGTGAATTTAGCATAGGTTAGATAAAATTACAAATATATTTACGAATATTCTGAAATTTTTTTCATAATTAATCCTACTAATATATCAAGTATATCTTTATTATTTTCTTTAGTTCCAATATCTCTATCATCAAATCTTATTAATGTGCTATCACTTTTAAATTCATCAATAATCATACATACACCTCTTTTTCTAAATGTATGCAAAGAGATTTTAAAAATGCTTTATAATTTTAATAATTTTCCAACTTATCGTTTAGGTACATTAGCTCCGACTTTTATTCCGCTTTTCAAGATATAGTATTTGTTCTTTTCATTATATATTTTCATTATATATATGTATATTGATGGATTACACTCCCTATATGTTCTATTTGAAATTGGCTTTTGACCACCAGACAAGTCTCTACTCGCTTCTATATGTTGTTTCTTCATACTTTCGTATGTTTCATCAGCTTTTTTGCTTTAGTAATATAGTTTTATCGTCTTTTTCTTATTCTCTGCTCTGTTCTCACTCTGATGTCTACTATTCTCCTTTAAATACCTCTCATTCGACATAATAATTTGATTTACTGTAGACTTTGAAACATTTAATAATTTTGATATAGCTATTTGTTTATATTTCTCTATAAAATATAGGTTTAAAATTTTTCCTTTATCAATCATATTATTTGCCTCATTTTTTTGTTTTTTTACTAACAACTTTTGGATATGAAGAAACTAATAGAGCTAAAATATAACTCTACTTAATTTCTAAATTTTTCATTGCTTTTTTAATTCTTTTTTAGTCATTTTACTGAGTGCCTTTACTTTTTATATCTCCTCTCTTTGGTAAAACTTATTATTGTAAAGGAGATAATGATTATTAAAATATAAATCATTTATTTATTTCCATTTACAATAATATTTGTAAGTCTTTCAACTAAATAATTCTTCCTTTCCATATGACATTCTCCAATCTTAATAAAATTGAACAATGTCCAAAACAAATGAAGATATTATTCACATATACGCATTCTAATATAAGTTTCGATTTTTTCAACACAACAATATTAATAAAAAAATAAGGATAAGATTTCTCCTATCATTCAAAATTTAGTAATTTATATAATAACCAAATTTACTTTGAAAGCCAATATAATTAAATAATTTTATTCTTTAAAGCATTCTGACATTAATTTAATTCCACTTCGATATATTACTTCGTAATACCTCTCACATAAACAAGATGATTTTTTTAAAAAAATTCTTTGAAACATAATATTGTATATAATAAAAATATACCCTAGCATGAAACTAGGGTATACCATTTCTTAAGGTAAAAACCTGTCAAAATGTAGCTAAAAAAGGATGCCATAATTAAATTTTAGCTGATGCAATACCAATATTCGGCGAATGCTGCACGTGTATATCCAGGTAATTCTCCACTAGCAGTTGTTGCTGTGAAATATAACTGGAGTTGATCACCAGCTTTTACTGGATACTGCAGCTGGAAATGAATAAGACCGCTTCTGTCATCATAAACTACAGTTTGAGTAAGTACACTGCCATAAGCTCTTTTTAACTGTGCTGTAAAGTTAATAGGTTTATATGCTGCATAATCGTCTTCGCCGTAGAAATGACCCCATATTGTTAATGTACCAGTACGACCAATCGTTTTTACAGGTGTTAAATTGGTGTTTGTGAAGTGCATACTTCCAACATAGGTGTTTGTGGTGCTAGACCACGTTTCTGTTCCAGCCCGAGTGTTGTTCTGTTCAATTGCAAAAACACTTACTGATGTAGAAAGCACTATTGCCAATGTCAAAAACAAACATGTAAAAAACTTTGCCAATTTTTTAGTTCTCGATTTCATAAGTAAATTCCTCCTATAACATTGGCATCCTTAATTCAGCATATCTAAACTCATACAAAGTGTAGTATGAGTTTAGATATTTTATGCAAAAAAGCATATATATTTGTATAACACATAATATTACAAATTGTGCAAAAAGATAACAAAAGATAACATTTTTTAACTTTCGTCATATATTTTAATCAATATTTGAGTAATAACTGATTTAGGAGTAATTTTTTCATTGTTTCTATGGCGCAACTTTGTTGACTTTATTATGTTAGTTTTTACATTTTCTAAAGTTTTGTGGTTATTATAGGATACAATTTTATATACATTTTTTTCTAAATTATCTAACAAATCAAAAGTATTATTTTCATATATGTACATAATAGATTCTAATATATATTTTGTTCCTACATACTTAAAATTATATCCCATTTCTGTTAATTCAGATACCACTTTTAATTTTACTGTGGAGTAAGTTAATTCATATTTCATATCATTTACTACTTCTTCTATCTTTCTACATATTACATCATTAGATTCTGTTTTTAATATTATGTTACAAATATTATCATAAGATTTTATTTGTTCAATCAAAGGCATATCTCCTGAAATAATTATAACTTTAGGTTTTTTTACACTATTTAATCTATTAATTTCTTTTAATATTTCTAAACCATTTAATTTTGGGAGTTGTAGATCTAAGAATATTAAATCAAATGGTTTCTTTGATATAGCATCTAATGTTTCTTTTCCATTAGTGCATACATATTCAAGTTTTATATCTGTAATTTTACTTATTATATTGTTAATAATGTTTTTTGCATAAGATAAGTTATCATCTGCTATTAATGTTTTTATCATTTTTATCAACCAACTTTTATATAATTTTAATATATTGGAGATTCGGATTTAACATTATCCATTCCACCAATTATTTCTCCAGTTGTAGCATCTATATAGTATTTTTTATTGCTTTTTCTTAAAAACTCTATATGGTCGTTATATAAAATATCATCATTATGTTCTATCGAAACTATCCACACTTTTCTTGTTCTTGTTTCAGTTTTATATAATTCTGCATTTGGTTTTGTTATGTCTATATTAGCTCTATCTACATTATTTTCTAATTCATATATAAATGTGTTCATTCTTCTTATTCCTAATGTAGCATCAACCTTGTCTATATTTAAGTTGTTAAACTCTTTCTCTTTGGTTGTAGCTGTTTTTATTGCTACCTCTTCAGAAATAGAGACAGGATTGTTTTCAAAATACCAATCTTCATTTACTAATATTTCTGTAACTATAAAATTATTATCTTTTTTTAAAAAAGTAATGGTCAAATTTTCATAAGGATTAATTATGTTATCGATTTTTTTATTAAATGTTGCTAGCCACTTTATAGTGTTTATATTTTCATAAACAACATTTGACTCTTTACATACATTCAACTGGTATTCGCTAAGATTTAAATTTTGTGCTATTTCATTAATATTATTAATTGCTTCAGTTTGTTCGATGCTTTCGGTTGTAGCTTGATTTAATTTTATATCTGTACTTGAAAAATACATTAAATTAGAGTTATCTGCTTTAAGTTTTATTATAATTTCTTTTTCATATTGATTTTTGGCTATTATTTTGCAATAATTGTTTATAATTTGTTTATTTTTTATTTCAAATATTTCTGTAGTTTCTACATGATAATCATTGTATCCCAGTACTTTTAATATTTCAGTTGCTTTATTAATTAATTCATCTTTTGACATAAGATTTGAATTCCAATCAATTTGACTTTCTGAAAACAATTTAGATTCTTCACTATAATTATATTTTTCAGGATTCTTCCAAACTTTATCATATACTAAGGAGGTAGCTAATACTCCACTACAAGTTATCAATATTGAAGCAGATACTGTAACCAATTTTTTTATTAAATTTATACTATTATTTTTTTTCTTTTCTGTATTTTTTATTGTATTTAATATCATTTGCTCATAACCTATTGGTTCTACTATTGCTTTTTTTAATACCTTTTCTATTTCTTTATCCCAATAATTCATTTTTCTCACCTCCAAAATAACTATTTTTTATTTTAAATTTTGCTCTTGATATTTTTGTTTTTACAGTATTTTCATTCATTTTAAGAATTTTTCCTATTTCTTTTATAGTATAATTTTCTGAATAGTAAAGAATCATAATAAGCCTTTCTTTATATTCCAAACATTTTAACATTGAATAAAACTCAATATTGTTTTCAGTACAATCATCATTTTCAATTAAAGTATTTTCTATTTCATCAATGGAAATGCTATATTTTTTTCTCTTTTTATATATTGTGTTACACTTGTTTATTAGAATTGTTATGACCCAAGATTTAAATTTTTCTACCTTATATAGATTCTTTATTGATTTAATAACTGTAATTATAGTTTCTTGTACTGCATCTTCTGCATCTTCATTATTATCGAATCTAGCTTTTGCAATTTTATATAAATCATTTTTTATATATATAAAAATATCTTTTAAAGCATCTCTATCTCCTTTTTTGGCTCTAATTACTAATTCTTCCATTTTATCTCCCCATACAATAATTATTTATTTGCTATTCTATATATAAGAGTTTTTGTATATTAAAAAAGTTTCATTTTTGTTATTTTATTATAACATTAGCAATTATCAAATAATATACTATCTTTTATATATTTTTGTTTACAATAATAAGAGTTTTTATGTATTGAAAAAGTTTCACTTTTTATTAAATCTTATAGTTTTTTTTATTTTTTATTATCTTTTTAGCACTTTTATTTAAATTTATAGTTTAATAAATGCAATGAAATTTTTTCATTAATATCTAATTTATGAATTTTATTTTTACATAAATTTAGATGAAGAAGATTAGGGAAAAATATGCAATTTTCGACTTTACAAAAGAAGCATTTTTAACACAAAAACATATATTTTTTACTATATGCATTTACATTAGATTAGAAATGTTTCTTTCTATTGCAGGTATTATTACTTTTTTCTAGAATTCAAATTTGTAATCTAACTCCTACGTCTCTATTCTTAACAATAAAGCTTCCTGATGGAAGCTTTATTGTTATAATATATAATAATTATATTTATTTTTTGAATAAAATAGATTAATTATTAACTCTAATACAGTGTTAACACCTAATTCTTCAGGGATTTATACGGGGTACTCATTGATGATAGTTCTCTATATAACATCATCATCTAGCACTGTATCAACATCAACTGTATATGCACTATATTCTCCTACTCTGATCAAAGTCAGAATTTAAGCAATATACAGGATATCTATTACCCTTGTATACATACTCTGTATAATAACAATAACATCTATTTTGCTTATCACTCCAATACCTTAGTTTTGCAGTACAATCTTCAATTTTATATAAATAAGCTTCATTCATTTGTATACTGGCATGCACAAAATCGCTTAAACTCATTAATAAAATTATCAATATGGTTACTATCGCTATTATTTTTTGCTTTTTATATTTCTCATAAATTCCTCCTTTTTATTCGCACCACAATTGATTTTTTGGCTTTAATTCTTTTTCATATAGGGTAGCTATACCCCTCTTAAAAAATATCCCATCTCCATCCTTGATAGAAATATATTTTTATGTCCCTTTGAGCGTCCTCTTTATGGGCTCATTCTTCTGTTCCAATATCATTTAGTATTGCTTTTGATTTTTGGTCTGGCATTCCAAATCTTTGAGATAAATATCTTAAGGAAGCGGCAAGTTCTCCATCAGGTCCTCCATATTGAGATATAATTACCTTTGCTAATCTTGGATTTGGACATTTTATATTAACTGGATATTGTAATCTTTTATCATAAGTCCACATATTAGTTTGCCTCCTTTTCCCATGGCCATGGTTCTTCTAACCATCTCCATTTATTACATGGAAATTTTATAGTTAATGGTCCATATACTTTTTGATATTTATCTTCTAATTCTTTTACTGCTTTAGCATATTCTTTATGCAAACATATAGCTTTTCTATCATCAGGATGTGTATCTAAATATAACGCAAGTTCTATTATAGCAAAATTATATTCTCTTATTTTCATAAGCATTTCTTCTCTAGTTTGTTCCATACAATTATCGTGCATTATTACATCCCTCCCCTATAACGTTTGTATTTCTTATATATTCTATTTCTTCCATAGATTGCCCTGGCATATATGGACTAACTAATTCAGGGAAAATTGTACCCATTCTTAGTCCCACTTCTGGTATAAAAGTTTTATTCATTTTTTGAATTGGAACATATGATTGACCGTACATATAATTTGTAGGAAATGCTCCACATTCTTCATCGAATCCGCATTCGCACTCATCCATATTACAATCACAATTGCAAGAATCTACATCATCGCATATATCTTCTATAACGTCTTCTTTGTTGCAATCGTATTGACTATACTTTTGGCATTTACAATGTCTATACATCTGTATTCCTCCTTATTCTTTCGTATAATACATAATATGTAATTTTATTAACATTTGTGACGAAAAAACAAAGGGTATATTACCCTTTGTTATGTATGTTGTCTATTCTTCATTTTTATTAGTTCATCATCAATTTTATTTAATATTTTGGCATAAATTGATAATTTCATCGAATCAAAAAATGATATTTTATTTTTTGTTTTATATCTTATTTTATGTTCTGTAGTTGCCCAAAAATCCATTGCCATAGTACGAATTTGTATTTCTGCTTTTACAAATATCTCTTCTCCTTGCATCTTAACAGGAACTTCTACTATAAGGTGATATCCTGAATATCCACTTTTCTTTGGCTTTTTTATATAGTCTTTTTCCTTTAGTATATGTATATTAGGCATCTGCTCTAAAATATTTTTTATCATTTTTATATTTGTTTTATATGGACACACAATTCTTATTCCTGCTATATCATCAATATAATCAATCATATTATTACAGTTTATATCATAATGTTTCCTTTTCATTTTATCTATAATGCTTTTTTGAGTTTTTAATCTACTTGTTATTGTATTTATTACATCATATCCATAAAATTCTCTTGCTTCTTGCTTTAATTCTATTAAAAGCTTTTCTAATTTAATTTTAGCTTTTTCGTATGCTTCCATTAATTTTTCAAAATCAGATTGATTAAATTTATATGTTAGCAATTGATTTGACTGTAAATAGTCTTTATTTTTTAAAATTAATGTTGGTCTTTTAATCTCCTCCTTTCTTGATTGGTATTTTATAATTGAATTATTAAAATAGTCTTAAAATTTTTTAATTATTTGTTTGTTTTCGTTTATTAATTATTGAAACAATTACAAAAACACCTACTATAAATATACATTGTATTCCAAACGAAGTTAAAATAGAACCTATATCTATATTATTTGCTCCAGAGTTTAATATGTTATTTACTTTTTCATACCAATATGTAGGAGTAAATGTTGCAATTTTTCTCATAGTATCGCTAAATATTTCTAGAGGGACAAATAGTCCTCCTAAAAATGCTAGTGCTAATGATACTCCTGTACTTAATCCAGTTAAAGCCTCCATATTTTTTACAAGCATTCCAAATATTAAGCCTAAACCTATACCCAGTATTGCAATTAGTAATATGTTAGCAAAATTTAATAACCATATACTATCAAATGGCATTTTAAATAGAACATTCATTATGAATACAGCAACTACAAAAGAGAATATTATTGTTATGCAAATGCTTGCTATTACTACTTGTATTAAATATTGCTTATTAGAAATAGGCGAACACGAATATCTGTCTTTGATATCTTTTTTCCTTATTAGCATAAAGAAAGTTCCTATAATATTTGGCATACCATATAAAACTCCATAAGCAGCAAAACTTATAGCACTAATTTTAGCTGTTGTATCATCTGCATTAATTGCACTACTTACTTCTAATGTTATAAAATTATTATCATTTAATTCTGTATTATTCATTTTTGAATTTAAGTAATTGTCTATTTTCTCTTCAATGAAAATTCTTGATTTCGAATTTTCAATAGATTTTATTATTATTTTATTTTTTGACTTAAATCTACTATCATTGGAAAGTTTATATTCATTAAAGTTTTTAGAAAAACCTTCTGGTATTTCTATATACAATGAAATCCAAGATTTCATTAATTCCTCTTCTATATCTTCATTTCCTTTATATTCTTTTGTATTAGTATATTTATTTATCTCCTTTACTAATTCTTTGCTAAATTCTGTATTATCTTTATCTACTATATAAGCATATGGCTCATATTCAGATACATTAGAAGTTATTAAATTTACTTCAACAACAGAAAAAATTATAAGTATTGCAAGAGGAAGAATTACATTAATTTTATGTGATTTTAAAATATTAAAAAACAGTTTAAAATAACTCATTCTTTTTCCTCCTTAATGCTAATATGGAGATTGCTAGATATGTAAGCCCAGATAATGCAACTAAGCCCAAGTTAAACCATACAATTCCTAAATCTTCTTTATATGATAAATAATTTATACTATCAGATAATAATGCTGATGGATTTATGTAATATAAAAATGGCACATATTTTTTTATTGTTAATGATAAGTTTCCTACCATTCCACCTGAAAAAAAGTATAAAACCATTAATACAGCACTTAATATATTTCCCTGTACTTGTTCGTCTTTTTTATGTGTTAACATTACTATCATAGAAGATAATAAAATAGATACTATTAATCCTACAGCATATATACTAATTAAATATCCGAAGTGCTTTGTTAATCCTAAATCAATTTTCATTATAAAGTGTATATATATTGTTAAGATTATAAGTGCTATTAACCCCACTGTAAATGTTGCAAGTATGGCACATATAAAAATTTTAGATTTCTTTTCTGTTGATAATTCTACTCTCATTCCTGTATAAGACATATTTGAACTCATTGAGCGTATAGAGTACTGTACTATTAGACCTGTAAACAATATTGAATATATTATTGCTGGATATGTATATATTGCAGCCAAACTAGGTACATTTTCTTGTTTAAATATTTTATCACCAGATTTTGTATAATCACCTTGTCTTATAGTTCCTGCTTGACTTGTTGCAGAAGTAACTATACTGTTGTAAATTTTATTGGCTGTATTTACAAAGTTTTCTGAAAAGCTTTGTATCATTGAATTTGCAAAACTACTATAACCTGTTTTTACAAATAGAGTATATGTACTATCATCAGTTCCTTCTATATAAAAATAACCATCAATTTCTTCACTCTCAACCTTTTTTTGCGAATTTTCTATGTTATCAGATATGTTAAAATCACAATATTTTGTTAATTCTTCTGAATTAAAGGCATTTTCTATTTGAACATTAATTAATTCATTATTTGATTTTATAAATTCTATTTTAATTTTTTCTGAAAAACTAGTTACCAAATCTTGACTTCCCATTGTCATTTTAAAAAGTGTAACCAATATTATTGGAAAAAATAATATCCAGAAAATGTTCATTGGTTTTCTAGAAACTATTCTTAACCAATCTTTATATGTTTTTAGCATGATTATATCCTCCGTGTTTTTTGTTTTTACATATTTTTATAATTACATATTATCGCGTAATTGCTTTCCTGTTAATTCTAGAAATACTGTATTTAAAGTAGGAACTTCATTGTATATTTTATCTATGTTTACACCATTATCTTCAATTATTTGAAGTATTTTTAACAAAGTACTATTTTGATTCTTTTTATAGGAAATCTTTATACAATTGTTTTCTTTTTCAATTGATTTAATATCTGCTATAGCTTTGATTTTCTCCACAATGCCATCTTCTATTCCGTATGTGCATATTACTAATTTTTCTATATCTGTTATTTTATTTTTTAGTTCCTCTGTTGTTCCTTCTGCAATAACTTTACCAGAATCCATTATTGCAATTTTATCACATATCTGCTCAATTTCTTCCATGTAATGAGATGTATAAATTATTGTAGAACCTTGCTCTTTTAACTTTAATACCCCTTCTAATATATTGTTTCTCGACTGTGGATCAACAGCTACTGTTGGCTCATCCATGAATATTATTTTGGGTTTATGTGCAATACCACAAGCAATATTTAATCTTCTAAGTAATCCCCCTGATAGTTTTTTAGGTATATATTTTTTATATTCTTTTAGTCCAACAAAATCTATTGCTTCTTCTACTAATTTTTTTCTTTCACTAGTATCTTTTATGTATAATCCACAGAAAAAATCAATGTTTTCATATACAGTTAGTTCTTCGAAAACAGCTACATTTTGAGGAATTACGCCGATGTTAGTTTTCAATTTTAAATTATTACTGCTCATTTCTTCACCCAAAATTTTTATACTACCTTCATCACTCTTTAATAAACCTAACATACAATTTATTGTTGTACTTTTACCAGCGCCATTAGGTCCTAATAAGCCATATATAATTCCTTCTTCTATTTGTAAATCCAAATGGTCGACTGCAAGTTTACCAGAATACTTCTTTACAAGATTTTTAACTTCTATTATCATTTCAATCCTCCAGAGCTTTTATTTTATGGAATTAGTATATATTTTAACTTGTATAATGTCAATATAATACTGATAAAACCTTGCTTTATCAGTGTAGGATTAAAGAAAAAAATAAGAGCACTACATTAAATTTGTAGTGCCCAATTTTTTAATTCAATATTTTGTTATATATACTTGTAATTGCTAACAATAATATATATACTGCAACAATACTTGCTCCAGTTGGCAGATTAACAATAAACGATAATAATATTCCAATAATAAAACATATTACAGATATTAGTGCAGATAAAATTACCATTCCTTTAAAACTATTAGTTAATTTTCTTGCAATAATTGCTGGAAATACAATAAGACTTGAAATTAATAATGTTCCCATCAATCTCATTCCTAGTACTACTACTAATGCTGTAACTAATGAAATTAGGAACTGGTAAAATGTCACATTAATTCCACAAGTTTTTGCATATTTTTCGTCATAAGTGATTGAAAATAATCTATTATAAAAAACTATATAGATAACAATTAAAATTACTGATAGTATTACGCTCAATATAACATCAGACCAATTCATTGCTAATATACTACCAAACATATAATTATATACATCTATATTAAATCCCTTTGTTAAAGCTGTAATTATTACCCCAACAGCTAAAGCTCCACTTGAAACTAAAGCTATTGTAATATCACCACTTTCACCTTTTTTTTGACTAATTAACATTATTATAAAAGAAGCTATAATAACTAATGGAATAGATATATATAAGGGTGGTAATCCAAGTGCAACAGCAATTGTTAGAGAAGCAAATCCAACTTCTCCTAAACCATGTCCTATCATCGAATATTTTTTTAATACAAGTATTACTCCAATAATTGCTGCACAAAAAGATATTGCTATCCCACAGATTAATGCTCTTTGTACAAATGGATAGTTTAGTAAATTTATTATTTCCATATTATAATCCTCTCCATTCATTTATATTGCCATCATAAGTTACTGTCTTAGCTAGACAAATTACTCTTACATTTTCTTGCTTCACCTCATCTAAATCATGAGTAGCCATAATAATAGTCATTTTTAACTCTTTATTTAATCTATTAAGCATTTCGTATAATTCCTTAGTTATATTTATATCTAAACCACTACAAGGTTCATCTAAAATTAATATTTTAGGTTCTCTAATCAAAGCCCTTGCAAGCATTATTCTTTGTCTTTGACCTCCCGATAAATCACCTATTTTTTTATTTACAAAATTTTTTATTTTTAACAAATCGCAAATCTCATCAAATTTTTTATAGTCATTTTTTGTATAAAATGGAAGCACTTTATGTTTCTGTACACCAGTCATTATAATTTCTTTTGCAGTTGCAGGAAATTCTAAATCTGTTAAATTATTTTGAGCTAAATATGATATATTTTCTAAACTTTCATTCAAAATTATTTCTCCACTATCTTTTTTATGCAATCCAACTATTGTTTTTATAAGTGTGCTTTTCCCAGAACCATTTTCTCCAACTAGACATACATATTCACCTTCATTTATAGAAAAATTAATATTTTCTAAAGCAACATGTCCATTGTATGATGTATATAAATTCTTAACTTCTAATATGCTCATATTTACCTCCACATATATTTTCCGTATTTTATTAGTATAATTCTTTTTTACCAATTAGTCAATGCTTATTTACATAATTTTGTATAATACAAAATAAGGACGCATAGGTGTACTGCGCCCTTATAAATTTATAACATAAATTAATTTCCATAATATGCATCTAGTAATATTTGTTTTATTTCACTAACTAATGGTAATCTTGGATTTACTGTTGTACATTGGTCTTCAAATGCTCTATCTGCTAATTCATCTACCTTTGCTAAAAATTCTTTTTCATCTATTCCACATTCTTTTATAGATGTTGGCATTTCAAGTTTTGCCATTAATTCTTTTATAGCATTTATCAATGAATTTACCCCTTCTTTTGTATCCTTTGCTTTTAATCCTATTATTTTAGCAAGTTTTGCATATTTTTCGTCAGCTATAAAGTATTCATATTTAGGGAATGATACAAATTTTGATGGTTTTGTTGCATTATATGCTATAACATATGGAAGAACTACTGCATTTGCTCTACCATGTGGTATATGGAATTCTCCTCCCAATTTATGTGCTATTGAATGATTTAAACCTAAAAATGCATTTGTAAATGACATACCAGCTATACAGCTTGCATTATGCATTTTTTCTCTTGCTAGTCTATCGTCACCATTTTCATATGCTTTTGGTAAGTATTCAAATACTAATTCAACAGCTTTTTCAGATAATCCATCTGTATAATCAGATGCCATAACAGAAACATAGGATTCTATTGCATGCGTTAATACGTCCATTCCTGTATCTGCAGTTAATCTTTTTGGTAAAGTCATTACCAAATTAGGATCTATTATTGCAACATCTGGAGTTAATTCATAATCTGCTAATGGATATTTTATATTTTTCTTTTTATCTGTTATTACAGCAAATGATGTTACTTCTGAACCTGTTCCTGATGTCGTTGGTATTGCTACCATTTGAGCTTTTTGACCTAATTTAGGGAATTTATATGTTCTTTTTCTAATATCCATAAATTTTAATTTTAACCCTTCAACATCTGCCTCAGGTTGTTCGTAGAATAACCACATTCCTTTTGCTGCATCTATTGCACTTCCTCCACCTAAAGCTATAATTACATCAGGTTGAAATGCATTCATTGCAGCAACACCATTTTTTATTGTATCAAAAGATGGGTCTGGCTCAACTGCTGAAAATATTTCTGAATGCACATATTGTCTTCTTTTTCTTAATTGTTCCAATATTTTATCTACATAACCAAATTTAACCATTGATTCATCTGTTACAATAAATGCTTTTGTTATATCAGGCATTTTTTGTAAATATTCTATA
The DNA here is from genome assembly GCA_934178555.1 of uncultured Clostridia bacterium. Taxonomy (GTDB): domain Bacteria; phylum Bacillota; class Clostridia; order TANB77; family CAG-508; genus CAKPQL01. Next base: position 86,421 of record CAKPQL010000001.1, on the reverse strand, counting down.
GAACCTGCTTCAAAATATATTTTCTTTGGTACTTTAAACCATTGCATATTAACCCTCCTCTTTGCAACTCTTTTTATATTTATTAAGTTTACTGAAGATACATTGGCTGTTGTAGAATTTCCACCAAAAGTACCGCATCCTAGAGTTAATGATGGCATATTAGTATTATAAATATCGCCAATTGCACCATGTGTTGATGGAGAATTTACAATTATCCTTCCTGCTTTTATTCTTTCTGAGAATTTTCTTATAGTTTCTTTATTTTCTGAATGAATTACAGCAGAGTGTCCAAGTCCACCAAACTCGATTAATTTTTCTGCTAAAGCAATTCCTTCTTCATCATTATTAGAAATATAGTATGCTAATACTGGACTTAATTTTTCTTTAGATAGTGGGAAATCTGCACCTACTCCTGTTTGTTTTACAACAATTACTTTTATATCTTCTGGTATTGATATTCCAGCTCTTGCAGCAATATCAACAGGTTTTTGCCCAACTATATCTGCATTTAGAGCACATCCCTTTTCTGCTATAAACATACTCTTTTCCAATTTTGCAGTTTCTTCTTCACTTAGAAAATAACATCCAGCTTCTTTCATCAATTTTTCAAATTCTTTACTAATTTCTTTATCTACTATAACTGCTTGTTCTGATGCGCAAATCATTCCATTATCAAATGATTTTGATAATACTAAATCATTTACAGATGTTTTTAATTTTGCTGTTTTATCTATATAACATGGTACATTTCCTGGTCCAACTCCTAAAGCTGGTTTTCCACAAGAATATGCTGATTTTACCATTCCAGGTCCACCTGTAGCTAATATTAAATTTACTCCTGGGTGATTCATTAATAATTGCGTCGCAAGGATTGAAGGCTCTTCAATCCATAATATACAATCTTCTGGTGCACCTGCTTTTATTGCAGCATCTCTTACTACTTTTGCAGCTTCAACACTACATTTTTGTGCTGATGGGTGGAACCCAAATATTATTACGTTTCTTGTTTTTGCTGATATTATTGATTTAAACATTGTTGTTGATGTTGGGTTCGTAACAGGTGTAACTCCAGCAATTATTCCAACTGGTTCTGCCACTTGTGCATAGCCTTCAGAATCACTTTCTGCAATTATTCCAACCGTTTTATCGTATTTTATATTATGATATACATATTCTGTAGCAAACATGTTCTTTATAATTTTATCCTCATATATTCCTCTTTTTGTTTCTTCAACTGCCATTTTTGCAAGTCTCATATGATTATCCAAACCAGCCATTGACATAGCTTTTATAATCCTATCAACTTGTTCTTGATTTAGTTCCATATACTTTTTTGAAGCAATTTTTGCCCTTTCTACTAAATCATCAATCATTTTTTTAACTTTTTGTTGTTCTTCTTCAGTTACTTCTTTAGCCATCAAAAAACCTCCTTTGTTTTTGTTATTTTAAACATTATTATTATATATTATAGATTATTTTTGTCAATAAAAAATGTGCCTTTTTCTAGGCAAATAAATATGTGTTATCTTCCTAATAAAAAAGAGCGTAAATCATACGCTCTTATATTATGCTCTTGGATGAGCTTTTCTATATACATTTTTTATACTTTCATCTTGAAACTGCATATATACTTGTGTAGAAGATATATCTGAATGTCCCAGCATTGTTTGTATTGCCTTTAAATCAGCTCCATTCTGTAATAGATGTGTTGCAAACGAATGTCTTAATACATGTGGAGTTATATCTTTTGATATATGTGCTTGTTCTTTGTAATATTTAACAATTTTCCAGAATCCTTGTCTTGTTAGTCTTTTTCCATTAATATTTACAAATAACGCTTTTATTGAATCGTCCTTTATTATTATAGGTCTTGCCTTTTCCATATAATCTTTCAATGCCTTTAATGACATTGTGCCTAAAGGTATATTTCTTTGTTTTGAGCCATTTTTACATACTACATATCCTTGTTCGAAATTGACAGCATCTACATCCAATGAGATTATTTCTGTAACTCTCATTCCTGTTGCATATGCAAATTCTAACATAGCTTTATCTCTCATACCTTTTAAGTCTTCTGAACTTGGTTGTTCTAGCAATAACTCTACTTCTTGTGAAGATAATACACTTGGTGCCTTTTTTTCTATTTTTGGAGATTGAATTCCATCAGTTGGATCTTTTGTAACTACTTTTGTTCTTAATAAATATTGATAAAAAGATCTTATTGAAGCTAGACTTCTTGATATTGTAGATGATTTTTTATTATTTTTTTGTAAATATTTTAAATATGAGTTTATTTCTTCTGCTTCAACATTTAAATAATCAACATTTTTTTTATCAACATATTCTTCATATTGTATAACATCTCTTCTGTATGATTGTAAAGTATTCTCTGATAACTTCTTATCATTTTTTAAAAATTCTAAAAAATTATTGATTTGTTTTTCCATTTTTTAAGCACCTCTAGCATAAATTTTAATTATTTATGTAATTATAAAACAAAATGTATTTACATAAATTAACCTCTATTGTTATATCAAAATACGACATAATTGTAAATAGTTTTTACATAAAATTTTACATTTTTTCTAAATATATTTTACATAATTTTGCATAAACATTGTTGAACAATATACTTCTATAAAAGCTGCACATACTAGAATTAAGCAAAAGAATATAGAAAAAATAGTATGTCTACAAATTTCCAATTTTATATTCTCTTTTCTTTTATCCTTCATTATAGATTTATATAATCTTATTCCGCTAACAGCTAAAGCAAATACAGCTGGTATAAATATTATATTATGTAGCAATAATGTTGCAATTGAAGCACCTATTCCTTTTCCTCCTAATGTTGCCATCAATGATGATATAGTATAACTCATTGCAAATCCCCTATAAGCTACTATAAGATATACAATTGGAACACCTACTACAGTACATCCCATAAACCACAGTAAAAGTGCTAGTAATACGTTATTTTTTATAGTATCTTTTAACAAAGCTGTTTTATCTATTGTATTTGCATTATCTTTCAATGAATTTATAAAATTACTTATATATAAACTTATTTCATTCTTTTGTGTATCATTAGAATTATTAACAAATATAACACCTAATACAATGCCAATTATAAATATCAAAATTACTATTGTGTATTCTCTTATATTATTTACTACATGATTGTATATAACATTTTTAGCTTCTGTTCTTCTTCTGACTTTTTTCATATGTTATCACACTCCTACACATAATATCTATGCAATAAATAAAAAAAAAGAACAAAAAATATGTTATCAATAAAAAGATGCACGTTATAACGTGCATCCATATCATCACTTATTAACTTCTATATGTCCATATATTCCGCCGCCACCAGCTTGTATATTAACATTTCCATTTCTTGCATTTATTATATTTCTTGCAATTTTTTCTCCTACAACAGCTTCTATATCATCAAAAGATAATTTATGTAATATATTCATTTCTGTCTCAAAGTTATTTAATAATTTATCTATAGTTTTGTTTCCTAACCCTGGTATAAAAGTAAGTGGAATTTGATAATAATATGGCGGTCTATCTTCAGGGCTAAGTGTTGTTGGCTTATCTTTTATTTGTTCTATCCTATCAAAAACTCCCATTGTTATATTTCTGCTATCACATGTATCGCATTTTGTAACTGGTGCATCACCCACAATATTTTTTTCACAAACCTCGCAATATGTTCTATGATATTTTCCAAGCTTTGGATCTAAGCCATAATTTGCAATAATTTTTCTTCCGTTTTCTTTTTTTAAAGCCATAACTATTTCTTTAAAACTTATATCTCCCACTAGTATTTTATTATACTCTCTTGCAATTTTAGGTAAAGAATGTGCATCTGAATTAGTTAAAAAAGTTTTATGCTCTAGTTCTGAAATAGTGTCTGCTAAAAAAGTATCAGAACTTAATCCTAATTCTATTGCAGGTATTTTATTATATTTTTCTTTAAATATTTTTTCTAATCTATCAGTACAATTTCCATAAAAACTTTTATGTGGTGTAAAAGCATGAGCCGGAACTAATATTCCATTATATTTTTCTACAATATCTACTAGTTGGTACGCAGAAATGTTCGCTCTTTGTGAACTTAAAGTTATATTTCTTATGTGCTTACTCATTTCATTAGAAAATCCTTTTATGTCATTCAAAGATGGAAAATAGCATAAATTATGTGCGCTTCCAGTTTTTCCATATTCGTTTACTTCAGATGTTTCGATTTCACTTCCTAAAATTATACATACTTTGTCTTTATATATAATTCCACCTTCTTTTATTTCATAAGCTTCTCCTTGTGCTAAGAAGTTTTCTATATCTTCTATTACATATGGTGAAGCACAATCTATAATTCCTACAACATTAATTCCTTTTCTATTAACGCATTCCTTAGCAATGTTTGCAAAATTTAATGATCTTGCTGCGGTAATCTTTATTGGTTTGTTTTTTTCACTTCTTCCTATATGTACATGTAAATCTGCAAAAATTTCGTACATTTAAAAATCCCCCTCTCTTTATATAAAGGTTGCAAAATGTGCAACCTTTATAATAAAATATATTATTTTCTGTTAATTATCTTCTTTTACATTTACTTCAAAACTGTTATCATATATTATTGCACTTGATATTTCTTTGCCTTGTTGCATATTTTGCTTTATTTCTTCTACTAATTTTTCTGGTATAACATTATTTTTTTCTTCTTGCTCTTGTTTTATCTTATTTTTCTTTTTTGCATTAACTAATAATTCTCTTGATTCTAATATACCATCTAAACATTTGTTAATATCTCCAGCATCATTTATTATTTTACCTAAATGAGCTATATATGGTGTGCTCTCATTTATTACCATATATTCACTTACTTTTACTTCTTTCATTGTTTCAACAAATCTAACAAATTTATCTAAATATATATTATTTTTTCCTTTTAAATTTCTATATTGTAATAAGCATATTGCTTCGTCTACTGTAAAGCCTATTCTTTCAGGTCTATGCATAAGCATTCCGCCAAAATTATCTACTAATTCTAATATATCACTTTCCTTTTCTCTTGGCATACTTCCGCTATATCTATTTTGTTCTTCACAAATTTTGCAAAATCTATTTGAAAATCCTAACGTTTTTAAAAATTTTGCGCTCTCTTTTGCATAAGATTTAACTTTACTTAAATCTTGAGGGTTATCACTTTTTTTACAAGCACATAATAAACTTGCTGTGAGAACTAAATTTCTATCTACATCTATTTCCATCGTATCCATAAACATTTTTGCTAATTCAGTTTTTAATATTACAGAATTATCGTAGAAAATATTTGCCTTCTTTTTTAGATAATATACTATCTCCATTTTTTTCATATAATCTTGCTCTGATAAAATATAATCAGCAAAAGTTTCCATATTTTCTACCTCCTATTTTTCTTTAGTTTTTTAATTTCCAATACTCATTTGAATTATATGTCATAATTAGCTATTTTTCAACAATTGTAACATAATCTTAACACTAGTGTAATATTACTGTAATTAAAATTATTGTATTGCGTTCCTTGCAAGCTCGTCACATCTATTATTATAAATATTCTCTGCATGTCCCTTTACTTTTATAAATGTTACATTATGCATTTTGGTTAATTCGTATAATTCTTCCCACAATTCTTTGTTTTTTACTGGTTCTTTTCCTGATGTTTTCCAATTATTTCTTCTCCAGTTATAAATCCATCCTTGATTAAATGCATTTACAACATATGCACTATCACTATATATTTCTACTTCACATTTATGTTTAAGAATTTTCAACCCTTCTATTACCGCTGTTATTTCCATTATGTTATTAGTTGTATTCTTGCTTCCTCCACTAATTTCTTTTTTGCAATCTTTATACATTAATATTGTGCCCCAACCACCTGGTCCCGGATTTCCAGAACATGCGCCATCTGTGTATATTATAACTTTATCCAAAGAACCTTCCTCCTTATATATTGTAATTTTTATTTTTTTGTGATATTATATCAATTAATTATATAATAAACAATACTTTATTTTTATGTTTAATTAAATCTTGAGGAAGGAATTCAAATTATGGAAAAAGTTTTAGGTATCATTGCAGAATATAATCCATTTCATAATGGGCACTTATATCATATTAATCAATCAAAAGAGCTAGTACATCCTGATTATACCGTATGTATTATTTCAGGTAATTTTGTCCAAAGAGGAAATGTATCCATTATAGATAAATGGTCAAAAGCAGAAATGGCAATTAATGCTGGTGCTAACTTAGTAATAGAATTACCCACAATATATAGTATTTCTAGTGCAGAAAACTTTTCTGAAGGTTGCATTAAAATATTAGATTCATTTAAGCTAAATACTGTTTTATCTTTTGGAAGTGAATGTGGAGATATAAATATATTAGAAAGATTTGCGGATATATTATATAGAGAACCTCCTGAATATAAATCATTATTGAATCATGAAATACAAACCGGAATTTCTTATCCAAAAGCTAGAGAAAATGCTCTTCTTATGTATGTGAATGATATTAGGAAATATGCCAATACACTTTCTTGTCCTAATAATATATTAGGTATAGAATATATGAAGGCAATAAAGAAATTTAAAAGTAATATTTTACCTATTACTTTTAAAAGATATGGTGTTACACATAATAGTAATGATATCGTTGATTCTTTTACTAGTGCTTCTCATATAAGGGAATTACTTTGTGAAAATAAAAATATATCTAAATTAGTACCAGACTATACTTATGAAATTCTTGCAAGACAAATAAATAGTGGAAAATCTGTCTTAGATATTGCTGCTTTTGAAAGAGAAATATTATACGCGTTACGAAGAATGACGCTTAACGAAATAAGAAACTTGCCAGATGTTACTGAAGGATTAGCTAATTCTATATTGTCTGCAGTAAGTTCTTGTAATTCCTATGATGAATTAATTGAAAAAATAAAATGTAAATCATATACCTTAACAAGAATACAAAGAATTTTATTGTATGCTCTATTAGGAATTACTAAACAGGATATGGATGAATCTCGAAAAGTCAAACCATATGTCCGTGTATTAGGAATAGATGATAAAGGAAAAGAATTATTATCTGAATTATCAAGGTCTAATCCTAAATTACAAGTAATTACTTCTGTAAAAGATTTTTATAAAAATTCAAATAATAGAATATTATCTAGAATGTTAAACTTAGATATTCTAGCAACCAATATATATACTCTTGAATATCTTAATGATTCACAAGCTAATTTAGATTATACTCAAAAAATTGTAACATCACAAACAAAAAAAGATTATTTGAAATAATCATACATAAATCAATTATAAAAATTAAATGGTCGCATAAAATACGACCATTTAATTTTTATTTACTTTTAGTTTTTATAAAATTCCATGAATCTCTACACATTTCTTCTATTCCCATTTCAGCTACCCATCCAAGTTCACTTCTTGCTTTACTTGGATCTGAATAACATGTTGCAATGTCTCCTGCTCTTCTTTCAGCAATTTTATATGGCACTTTCTTTCCAGTAGTCTTTTCAAATGCTTTTACCATATCTAATACGCTATAACCAGTTCCTGTTCCCAAATTGTATATATATAATCCTGTTTTTTCTTTCTCTAATTTTTCTAGAGCCTTAATATGTCCTTTTGCTAAATCAACAACATGTATGTAGTCTCTAACACCTGTTCCATCTGGCGTATCATAATCATTTCCAAATACAGATAATTCTTTTAATGTTCCTGCTGCTACTCTAGCTACATATGGCATCAAATTGTTAGGTATTCCTTGAGGTTCTTCTCCAATTAATCCGGTCTTATGTGCTCCTACTGGATTAAAATATCTTAATATTGCTATATCCCAAGTATTATCTGATATATATGTATCTTTTAATATCTGTTCTATAAACAATTTGCTTGTTCCATATGGATTAGTAGTTCCACCAGTTTTGCAATCTTCTGTAATTGGTATACGCTCTGGATCACCATATACTGTTGCTGATGAACTGAATATAAATTTTTTCACACCATATTTTCTCATTGTATCTAATAAAATTAATGCTCCTGATACATTATTGGTATAATATTCAATTGGTTTTTGTACAGATTCCCCAACCGCCTTATATCCTGCGAAATTTATTACAGAATCTATTTTATTTTCTTCAAATACTTTTTCTAGCGATCTTCTATCTAAATAATCTACTTCATAAAATTTAAAATTCTTTCCAGTTATCTTTTTGATTGCTTCTATTGCTTCTGGTTTACTATTTGAGAAATTATCTAATACAACTATTTCTCTTCCACTTTCTAATAATTCAACTGCTGTATGACTTCCTATAAATCCAGCTCCACCTGTTACCAATACTGCCATATTATCCTCCTATAATTTAGTTATTATTCTTTTTTATGTTTCCACATATTTTGTAAATACATTTAGTTATATAAATCCTTATATATGTTATAATCTCTTACTATTTTCCTCACATAATTGTTGGTTTCCTTATACGGTATATCTTCTATATTACTTCCATCTGGCTTAATTATTCCTTGTTCTATCCATTTTTTTAGATTACCTGTTCCAGCATTGTATGCAGTTAATGCAAGTAAATAATTATTATCATATTCTTCTAATAATTCTGAATAATATCTTATTCCTAAATTTATATTCGTTTCAGGATCATATAAACATCCTTCAGTATATTGTATTCCAACTTTAGAAGCTGTTTCTTTTGCAGTATCTTCAATTAATTGCATAAGACCCATTGCATTACTACTAGATTTTATATTAGGATTAAAATTACTTTCTGCTTTTATAATTGCATATATTAGCATACTATCTATGCCATACTCATCAGAATATTTTGTAACATATTCTGAATATTTTTGTGGATATATTTGCTTTATCACAATATCTTGTATACGTATTACACTAAATAATATTATTAAAATTATTATCAATGCTAATACTGGAATTATGCATTTCTTAATTATTTTTAAATTATTTATACTCGATTCTTCTGTTTCTTTTATTGTATTCTCCAATTTTCAATCTCCTAATCTTTAGTTATTTAAGTTCATACCAGTTATATCCATCTGAAAGTTCAGCTTTTAAAGGTACTCTTAATTTTATAGCATTTTCCATACAATTTTTCAATAGTTTTTCTGCAATTTCTTTCTCTTCTATTGGAGACTCCAATATTAATTCATCATGTACTTGTAATATTATCTTTGATTTTAAATTGTTCTCTTTAAGTTTCTTATACACATCTATCATTGCTATTTTCATTATATCTGCTGCAGTCCCTTGAATTGGAGTATTCATGGCAACTCTTGTGCCAAATTGTCTAACTATATAGTTATTTGAATTTAGTTCTGGTACATATCTTCTTCTTTTATACAAAGTTTCTACATACCCCTTTTCCTTTGTATTTTCTACTATATCATTCATAAATTTTTTTATACCTTTATACTCATTTAGATACTCATCAATATATTGCTTTGCTTGTTTTCTTCCTATTCCTAATTGTTCTCCTAATCCAAAATCGCTTATTCCATATACTATACCAAAATTTACAGCCTTTGCTTCTCCTCTTTGTTGTTTGGTTACATTATTTATATCTATATTAAATATTTTAGAAGCAGCCTGTGCATGTATGTCTTCATCATTGTTAAATGCCGTTACCATATGCGTATCATTACATATATGAGCTAGTACTCTTAATTCTATTTGTGAATAATCTGCATCTATAAAAATTTTCCCATTTTCTGGTTTAAATACTTTTCTTAAGTTTTTTCCCAATTCTATTCTTGTAGGTATATTTTGCAAATTAGGATCTGAGCTACTTATTCTTCCTGTTGCTGTTACTGTTTGATGAAAATAGGAATGTATTTTCCCTGTGTTTTTATTAATATATGGCATAAGTCCATCTACATACGTTGTAATAAGTTTTGCTACTTGTCTATAGTCTAGAATTTTTTTTATTACAGGATGCTCATTTTTTAATTTTTCTAACACATCAACATCTGTAGAATATCCATTTTTATTTTTCTTTCCACCTTTTAATCCAATTTTTTCAAATAATATATCTCCTAATTGTTTTGGAGAATTTATATTGAATTCTTGTCCACATAATTCATAAATTTCAGTAGTTAGTTCATCTTTGCTTTTTTGTAATTCTTTTCCATATTCCATTAACTCATTTTTGTCTACATACATTCCTTCATACTGCATTTCAGCAAGCACTTCACTTACTGGCATTTCAATATTTTGAAACAAATCAAGTAAATCTAGTTCTTTCATTTTTTCATATAATTTATCTGATAATTTTTTTATTAGATAAGCATAAACTGTATTTAATTCATTATTAGAATTTTCAATATTTGATTCCGTTTCAAATAAATTCATTTGTTTTTGCATATTATCTTGTTTTATATTAAACGTACTTAAATATTCATTTGTGTCAAAAGCTAAATACTCTAATGCCAAATAATCTATTGTATACTTAGTTATTGTAGAATTTAACAAATAGGCTGCAATTTCTACATCAAACATCATATTAGTTGGTCTTATTCCTATTTGTTTTAATAATATATAATCTTGTTTTTGCTTATATCCGTGTTTCAAAATTTTAGGATTTTCAAACAGCTCTTTTAAATCAAATATATTCTTTGTGCAATAACATTTATTCTTGCTTTCTATATAAATGTATGTGCTTGTTATTGATTCATCTATAATATAATCATTGTTTTCTACTTTTTTTGTTTCAAAATAATAGTACATATTTTTTTCTTTATTTATACTATTTATTATTTCCTGAACATTATCAATTTCTTCACATTCAATTTTTTCTAATTTATTGCTACTTGAATCACTAAAAGATGATAAATTAAATCTCTCTATAAATCTGTTAAATTTAAGTTTTTTAAATAATTCTAATACTTTTTCGTTATTCCATTCTTTTGCTTTTATATCTTCTAAATCTTTATCTATAGGAGAATTTATATCTATTGTTCCTAATGTCTTAGAAAGTATTGCCAATTCTTTGTTATTTATTAAATTTTCTCTTAGTTTTCCTTTTAGTTTATCTGTATTATTTTCTAGTTGATTGTATAGATTTTCTATAGTCGAATAATCTTTTACCAAGGTAATTGCCGTTTTTTCTCCTATACCTGGAACACCTGGTATATTGTCCGATGTATCCCCCATCAAACCTTTTACTTCTATAAGTTTTTGTGGTTCTAATCCATAAGTTTCAATTACTTTGTTTGCATCAAAATCTTCTGTTTCAGTCTTTCCCATTTTGGTCCTAGGTATTTTTATAGTTATATTTTCACTTGCCAATTGAAAGTAATCTCTATCACCAGTAAGTACCGTTACGTTTAATTTTTTACTTTCTCCCCATTTAGCCAAAGTACCTAATATATCATCTGCCTCATAACCTTCTAGTTCTACAATTTTTATATTCATTGCTCTTAAAATGTCTTTTAATATAGGCATTTGGCTTGCCAATTCATTAGGCATCCCTTTTCTTGTTGCCTTGTACTGGTCGTACAATTTATGCCTATGTGTAGGAGCTTTTAAATCAAATGCTACAGCTAAATAATCTGGTTTTATATCGTCTAAAGTTTTAAACATTATTGCCAAAAAGCCATACACAGCATTCGTATATGTTCCGGTCTTCTGTCATTAACATTTTAGAATTCATTATTCCATAAAATGCTCTATTTATAATACTATTTCCATCTATTAATAATAATTTTTCCATTTTATGCCTCCAAATTACTTTTACTTTTGTACACAAATTAATTTTCTAGTAAACTTTGAAATTTGTTACTAAATTCTGGAGCATGTTTTTTTAAATTAATTGGTTTTAAATCTTTATTAGTAAAACAGTGTTTAGTTTCTCCAACTAAGACTATTTTTCCTGTTTTTTTATCTCTTATTTCATACCCCACTGTCATTCTTACTCCTGTATATTCTTTTTGAAAAGGTTTAATTATTATAGTATCTCCAAATGTAACATGGTGTTTATATTCGCAATTTACCCCTAATATTGGAATTGTTATGCCATTTTCTTCTAAAAGTGAAAATGGCATTTCTATACTTTCCATCCAAGCACATCTTGTTTCTTCCATATATCTAATATAGTTAGAATGATGTACAATACCCATTTTATCTGTTTCATAATAATTTATTTTTCTTTCAAAAGTAAAATCCATAATAATCTGTATTCTCCTCTCTACTCATATTATAAAGCTTTTAAATTTTCATTTTTATGGTTATAACATATAATTGATATTTCTTAAAGTTAATTTTATATATTTGTTCATTTTTTTAAACTAATCTTTATAATTTAACAACTCCATTTTTAACCTATCATATACTTTAGTTTCAAGTTTTGATTTTTTCTTTAGTTTTTCAAATTCATCTTCCAAAAGTATAAATTCTTCTCTTGCACTCATTGCATGATCTGATATACACAATTTCCCTATAAAATTAGAAAACATAAATCTATAAATAAATGCACATAAATTCTTTTTATTAACACAGTTTTCATATTCACCTTTAGGAAGTATTTCGTATCCTAGTTCTTTCAAGACATCATACCCTTCAATAATTGCATCCATAATTAATAGAGAATATTCTTTATCTTTTTTTAGTAATTTTAAATTGCCATTTACTTTATAACTAGCAAATACAAGTGGAAGAACAGCACACGCATGTGTTTTAAGATAATCATTCATTTTATTTTCTATAGTTACTTTTATTTTTGTTTCCTTAAATATAGATTTTATAAATTCATTACTTATATCTTTACCATCTACTCTTCCTATTTCAATTTTATTTAAACAAATTGAGTCTATATATCCGTCATATTTTTTGCCAGCAGCCATAAAAAATGCAAATTTTTAAATTTTAACTTTTTATTTATTTTTTCTTCCTACATATCCCTATTATCTATTTTTTATTAAATTATTTTCTATATCTTGTTTTATTTGCTTAGCGTATCTATCCTCCTCTGAAAACACACATCCACAATATTTCTGCATATATAAACCTAATTCTCTTGCTTTTGATTGTCCTTGTCTAAAACCTATTCTAAAATCCCTGTATACAAAATTTATTCCATATTTCTCAGCAAGTTCATTGCATAGTTTTATTATTTCATCATGTTTTTGATATGGACTTACTAACAATGTCGTTGTAAAACTATCATAACCATTTTCTTTAGCATACTCTACTGTTTTCTCTAAACGTACTTTATAGCAATAATTTACACATCTATTCTCTAAATCACCTATAACATTTTTGCAAAATTCTCTTAATCCATATACGTTTTCCTCTATTAAATTTACATTTATCATTTTTGAATATTCTCTTAATGTGTTTAATCTTGCTTCATATTCTTTGTATGGGTGTATATTAGGATTATACCAATATAATGTTGGTTCTATTCCTTCTTCTCTTAAAGAATCTATACAATACACACTACAAGGTGCACAACATGTATGCATTAATAGTTTCATTTTTTATCTCTCTCCTTTTATTATGATATGTAAATACAATTATCGTACAATATAGCTTACAGTGATTATTATTTTCCTGATGATAATAATTTTGTTTTTCCTATATGCCTATTTTTAAATATTATATATTTTATTCTATCAAATACAATGTAAATTACTATTAAACTAGTTGTTACTAATGTTATTTTTTTTGAAGTGTTTTCCACTACAGTACCTGTATATTTTACTTTTACCGTTCCGTTCCCTATAATTTTAACATCTATGAAACCATTCTCATTCATATAACATTGTAATTCTTTTGTTTCATTGTTTTCATTCATAAATGTTATATTATACCCTAAATAATATATTCTTGGTAATTCTACAACTATTGATTCCTCGTTGTTTGTTACTTTAAATTCTAAATCTGGAGCATTATCATAGTTTTTCTCTATGTCAGCTCTTCCTCTCCTTATTAATATTTCATTACCTCTGCTCCAAAAATAATCCATATTTTGAGTTGTTCTCAATGGTAAATATTCTTTTTCCCATCCCATTCCATAATAAGACATATCAATATCTTTAATGTTATAATCCTTAAACATACTTGGAATATATGAATAAGACACTGTAAACATATTAAATACGATTACTATTAATAAACAAATAATTTTTCCCTTTCTTGTATCCAAATTTCTTAATGCTAATGCAGCTAAAATACTTAATGCAAAAATTAGCATTGTTTCTATTCTCCATGCAAATTGTATCATTATCATAAATTGTGGCATAAACTCCCAAGGGAATGCAGTCATCATAAATAATGCAAGTACTACAAAAGCACATAAGCATTTATAAATTTTCTTTTCGGCATCATTTTTTATTATTTCTTTTCTTCTAATTATTGTTAATATCATCAATGCAACAGCCAATAAATTTAAGTATTGTTTGATAGAAAGATATCTTTCATTTGACTTTTGTACTAAAAATTCCCATGGAAAAAATGTAGCAGATCTAACTAGTCCCGTTGTTGCCATCGTTTCTCCTTCAAATACATAGTATTCTCCTATAAACTTATGTTCTATTAATGATGATGTAAATGGTAAAGTTAAAAGTAATATTAATATACTTGCTCCCACTAAGCTTCTAAATGTATGTGATGAAAATACTTTTTTTATGTTTATTAATAAATATATAAACACAAAAAATGTAAAATAAACAGTCATTACTAAATGGGAATTAATTAATCCTATATATCCAATAATAAACCATATGTAAAAGTTTCTTTTACTTCCTTCAAATAATTCATATAAACCTAAAAATACCATTGGCATAAACATAAATATAAAAGATTCTGCCAGTGCATCACGTGTAAATACCTCACATATTGCATATGGAAAAGTAATATAAAATATTGCCGATATCAATGCAACATATTTACTCTTGAATATTTTTTTTACTAGTTTAAACATCATTATGGCAGATATGTAGTAAACTATAAAGTGAACTATCTTTATTGCCAATACAATATTCCCTTGTAAAATATATGTTAAATATGCAGGTAACATATGTGACAAGCTGGGATAAAAAATTCCAGAACCATAGCCATAGTTATTTGCAATTATTGGTAATATTTTATTACAGCTAAAATCGCCATCGCACATTTTAGTATACATTGCATATATATTACTCATATGATAATTTGTATCATTTCCTTCAATATACTGTAATGATGTTAAAAATGGTAAACATATTAGAATTGTTATAAAGAATAATATGATGTATTCTTTTTTAGAATATAATATCTCTTTCAATTTAAAATCCCCTTTTTAATTTTCTTTCTTAACAAATTCCTCTTCTGTTTCCTTTACGATATAAACTGGTCTTTTCTTTACCTCTAGATATGTTTTTGACAAATACTGTCCAATTATTCCTATGCAAAACAATTGAATTCCTCCAACAAATAGTATTATACATATCATTGATGGCCATCCTGATACAGGGTCCCCATAAATTAAAGTTTTTACTACAACAAATATAATTAATAAAAATGCTATAAAGCAGAACAATATTCCCATTATTGTAGATATAACAAGTGGTGCAGTAGAAAAAGCAATTATTCCATCTATAGAATATTTAAACAATTTCCAGAATGACCATTTTGTTTCTCCTGCAGCCCTCTCAACATTTTCATACTCCAACCATTTGGTGTTAAATCCAACCCAGCCAAAAATTCCTTTTGAAAATCTATTATATTCCTCCATAGAAATTATAGCATCTACCATTTGTCGAGTCATTAATCTAAAATCTCTTGCTCCATCTACAATTTCCGTTTTAGAAATTTTATTTATCAATTTATAAAATAATCTAGCAAAAAAAGAACGTATTGGTGGTTCTCCCTTCCTTGTTACTCTTCTTGTTGCAACACAGTCATATTCTTTTTGTTTTAATATATCATACATTTCAATTAATAACTTTGGTGGATCTTGTAAATCTGCATCCATTATTGATACATAGTCTCCAGTTGCCTTTTTTAAACCAGCATACATAGCAGCTTCTTTTCCAAAATTTCTTGAAAAAGATATGTATTTAACTCTTTCATCTTTTTCCCTAATTGATTTTATTATATCTAACGTCTTATCTTTTGAACCATCATTTACAAATATAAATTCAAATTCTGCATCAATAATTTTACTTGCAACTTTTGTTATTTCTTCATAAAATAATGGTAATGCTTCTTGCTCATTATAACAAGAAACAATAACAGAAATCCTATTCATTATTACTCCTCCTAATAGTTATTTAAAATTACCTTTTACTAATATATTACTTTTACATTTGTATTCCTAAATGTTTATATGCTAAAGCTGTTGCCATTCTTCCTCTTGGAGTTCTTGTAAGGAATCCAATCTGCATCAAATATGGTTCATATACATCTTCAATTGTTTCTGTTTCTTCCCCTATTGTAGCCGCCAAAGTATCTAATCCTACTGGTCCTCCAGAATAATTTAGTATAATTGATTTTAACATTTTTCTATCTATCTCATCTAGCCCTAATTCGTCTATTTCCAATTTACCAAGAGCAACCCTTGCTATATCCAATGAAATATTTCCATCTCCTAATACAGAAGCATAATCTCTTACTCTTTTTAATAATCTGTTAGCAATCCTTGGAGTCCCTCTAGAACGTCTTGCAATTTCAGCTGCACCTTGTTCATCTATTTTTATATTTAAAATTCTTGCAGATCGTTCTACTATAATTTTTAATTCGTCTTCATTATAAAGTTCTAATCTACAAACTATTCCAAATCTATCTCTTAAAGGTGTAGTTAGAGAACCAGCTTTAGTTGTTGCACCTATTAAAGTAAATTTAGGCAAATCTAGTCTAATAGATCTAGCACTTGGTCCTTTACCAATTATTATATCAAGCGAAAAATCCTCCATTGCAGGATACAATATTTCTTCTATACTTTTGTTTAATCTATGTATCTCATCTATAAACAAAACATCGTTTTCTGACAAGTTTGTCAATAGTGCTGCTAAATCTCCTGGTTTTTCTATTGCTGGACCTGACGTTATTCTTATATTAGAATTCATTTCATTTGCTATAATGTTAGACAATGTAGTTTTTCCTAACCCTGGAGGTCCATATAATAGCACATGATCTAATGTTTCATTTCTTTTTTTTGCAGATTCTATATATATTTTCATACTTTCTTTTACTTTAGTTTGTCCTATATATTCATCTAAAACTTTAGGTCTTAAGTTATTTTCAACTTTTTCTTCTGCTTCATCTTGTATTTTTGGAATCAGTAAATTTTCATCCATTACATATACTCCTTATTATATCCTTAATTTTTATTATATTTAGGTATAAACACATCTTCTCTATTAAAAAAATTATTAATATTATCTAATATTAAATAGGAAAAAACGTCTAAACTAACTTCATAAATGTTACAATATTTTACAATATTATATTACAATTAGCATATTCTAACAAGCCTATTTTGCAAAAAAAAGATGAATAGTTTTGTTCAAGTGAACTATTCATCTTCTAATCATATTAGTTTGATGCCCATCTAACAACTTTTATATCTTTATATGTATCCAAAACTTTCATATATTTATCATAATCTTCTTCCCATAATACATCTGGAACTTTATCAAATGCATTAAATACGCTTTCTGCTTCCATTAAAAATATTATCTGTTGCTGAGATGATAGCTTTTCGTATTTCTTTGCAAACGCATATAATTTATCTAACTTTTGATTTGCTTCTATAAATTCATAAAAATCTTTTACTTTAATGCCAGCCATCCTTATCTGTGCTACTGCCAATACAATTAATGCAAATATTAAAAAAATTAATATATATATTAAATAAAATAAACTCATATTACTCACACCCTTTTCTTAGGTAATATAAATTTATTATAACATATTCTACATCTTTTGGCAAATTTTTCAAAAGTTGGGTACGTATTCTTCTTCATGCTCACCCAATTCTTGAATATATCCATTGTCTAAGTCTAAGCTATATAAATAATTTTCTATTTCGTCATATTCACTTTTAGTAAGTTTTCTATTTATTGTATTATCTTCTTTAGCTAAATATGTAGGAAAATACTGAGCCATTACACTTACATATATATCATTGTCCATATTTTCCTTTATCCATTTTAAAACCTGCTTTGAATTATCAATATTATTTGGTAATACCAAATGTCTTATCATTAATCCTTTTTTCATCATACCATTTTTATCTAATATTGGTATTCCAACTTGATTATACATTTCCTGTATAGCACTTGTTGCAGTAGCAAAATAATTATTAATTTTAGAATATTTATAAGCAACATCATCATAAAAATACTTTAAATCTGGTAAATATATATCAATATATCCATTCAGTAACTTTATTGTTTCTACCGTTTCATATGAATTTGTGTTATATACTATTGGTATATGTAATCCTTTATTTTTTGCAATTTTTATCGCTTCTATTATTTGATACACATACATTGTAGGAGTAACCAAGTTTATATTTTCTGCCCTTTTTTCTTGCTGTTCCAAAAATATCTCGGATAATTCTTCAATTGTAATCTCTCTTCCTTTTCCCATTTGACTTATTTCATAATTTTGGCAAAACTTACAATTTAGATTGCAATTAGAGAAAAATACTGTTCCAGAACCATTCTCTCCACTTATACATGGTTCCTCGTACATATGTAAAGATGCTAGAGCTATTTTTACTTTGTCATTTGCCCTACATCTTCCAACTTTTCCATTTAATCTATTTACCTTACATCTATGGGCACATAAAGTGCATTCATCTAGCATTAGTTCCTCCTATATATTCATTATCATTATAGCTACATTAAAAAATATTAATACAGAACATGTATCTACTATTGTTGTAATCAATGGTGCTGCCATAATTGCTGGATCTAACTTTAACTTTTTTGCCAACATTGGTAATGCACAGCCTAATGCTTTTGAAAGTATAACTGTCGTAATTAAAGTTAAACCTACAGTTAATGCCAAATTTACATTATGATATTGTATAATTATTCTAATAGCATTAATTATAGCTAAAACCACACCTACAATTAATGCAACTCTTATTTCCTTCCATAGTGCTTTTAAAAAGTCCTTTGTTTTTATTTCTTCCATAGCAAGACCACGTATTATTAAAGTTGAAGTTTGTGAACCACAATTTCCTCCTGTGTCCATTAGCATAGGAATAAATGAAACTAAAATTGGTACTGCAGCAAAAGCATTTTCATAGTTTGTAATTATTCCTCCTGTTATCATTGCTGAAACCATAAGTATTAACAACCATATTATTCTATGCTTAGCATGTGCTAATACTGACGTTTTGAAATAACTATCATCTGTTGGAGTAATAGCTGCCATCTTTTCAAAATCCTCTGTATTTTCATCCTGGATTACATCTATAGCATCATCTATAGTTATAATTCCAACTAACCTATTTTCCATATCTACTACTGGCAAAACCAAAATATCATACTTATCAAAAGTTTTAGCAACCAACTCTTTATCTTCTAATGTATTTACAGATATTATATTGGTATCCATTATATCTTTTATCAATTTATTTCTGTCTGCTAATAATAAATCTTTTGCTGTAACAACTCCAATTAGTTTCCTACTCATATCTAAAACATAACATGTATAAATAGTTTCTTTATCTATTCCTATCTTTCTTATTTTGTCAAAAGCAGCATCAACTGTCATATTTTCTTTTAAGT
The DNA here is from genome assembly GCA_934178555.1 of uncultured Clostridia bacterium. Classification (GTDB taxonomy): domain Bacteria; phylum Bacillota; class Clostridia; order TANB77; family CAG-508; genus CAKPQL01. The sequence continues at coordinate 66,589 of CAKPQL010000001.1, read as the reverse complement.
CGATAAATTCGTTTGTCATTATACTTCCGCGCACTATCAGACGGATAATTTAAAAATTCATTTACAATTTTTCTTTCTTCTGGACTAATACTTCTTAATATACGTTTAACTACATTTGAAGGCATTTCTTCTATCAAATCTACAGTATCATCCAAAAATAACTCATCCACTACTTCTTTTAATTCTTTATCTGTTAAAACTAATATCAATTTTTCTTGTAATTCTGGTTCCATATATGAAAATGCTTCTGCTGCTTGATCTTTTCTTAATAATCTAAATGCTATTATCATATTTTCTACTGAAAGTTCATTTAATAATGACGACAAGTCAGTACTATTTATATCTTCTAACATCTTTCTTAAATCACCAAATCTTTTATTTTTTAATAAATCAACAATTTTTTCTTGAACATCATTATTTTCCATTTTCAGCACCCCTTTTGTATTATAATCTTAAAGGCACGGTATCTCCGTGTCCTTATTTTTATATTTATATATAATATTATTAAAGTCATAAGTTGTCAAGTCCTATTTACATATTATGTAATCTATGGTATACTCATATTTATGAAGGTTATTTTGCCTTCCGAACACAACTTTTTCGGAGGGCAGTCTCCGAAAAGTAAATATCATTTTATTTACCTTAAAGGAGGTAACATTATGTCGTTAAAAGAAAAATACTCAAATGTTTTTGACACTTTGAAACTTGTCCATCATGTACCCCAGGATGAGTCGAAGAAAAGCTTTGACAACATTTCTCTTGTAGCAGAAACCTATGCATTCATCAACTCCATCATTTCGCCCGCTCTTGAGGAAAAGATTAATGAATATTTAATTTCTGAATCTCAGAAAAAGTTCATCAACACATTTGAATTTACAATTCATATAAGCACCTTCGGCAAAGTTTACCTGCTGCACGATGCAGATACTCAGTATTTTGGAAAAGACTTGCAGATCTTTCAATTTAATTCAACAAAAGATATTGATTTAATTTACAAGTATATTAAACATTTTGCACCTGAAAATTCTTTTTTTGTTAAAAATTACAACTACGAAGGATCAGAATGTTTAATTCTTGGCATTCAGTATTAAAAAACGACATCTTTAATTGAAAAGCCCTAGCATTAAGCTGGGGTCTTTCAATCTTTAGAACTTATTTGAATTAATATACCTTCTTTTATTACTATTGTAGCTTTTTGCTTAATTATTTCATTACTTACTCCTATACTATGTCCTATACTTAATTGCGCATTAACTAATGGATACTTAAATCCCTTTAATGTTATTCCTGTAACTTGTGTTGTTAAAGGAATTAATGATACATATTTATATTCTGTCTTTTGAACCTGATTTTCTCCTGTAGTTATCAGTTCTATATTATTATTTTTATCAATTATCTTACATTTTATACCGATATCTAACGCTTCTTTCATTACATGAATATTAGCTATAGCATGATCTATTCTATTGCCTAATGCTCCTACTATATATACTTCATTACTTTTCAGTTCAATTGCTAACTTCAATGCCATATGTGTATCAGAATAGTCTTTCTCAGGATTTAATTTTATAATTTTTATATCATCTCTGTTATATTTTTCTAAAATTTCTTTTCTTACAGAATCAAAATCTCCTATTATGTAATTTGGAGATAAATTTATTTTATTTAGCGCTTCTAAGCCTTTGTCTACAGCAATAATATTGTTAACCCCTTCATTTAATGTATTCATTAAAAATTCTAAATCTATTTCCCCACCAGACACAATTAATGTTTTTTTCATTATACTACTCCTTTATATCATTTAGTTTTTCCTATGCAATAAAAAAAGAAGTAGAAGATAACATTCTACTCCTTGGTGGGCAGGGATGGATTCGAACCATCGTACTCAAATGAGAACAGATTTACAGTCTGCCGCCTTTAGCCACTCGGCCACCTACCCATATATATTAAATTTTCAAAAAAAAATGGTGCGCCCTCAAGGATTCGAACCTTGGACCCACCGGTTATGAGCCGGTTGCTCTGACCAACTGAGCTAAGGGCGCATCTCTCAACTGCATGACCTAGTATAATATATTTTTTTATGCTTGTCAATATCTTTTTTAAAATTTTTGAAATTTTTTTTAAATTATTGTAAGGGTGCTTAATCACACCCTTAGCTTACAACATTTTTTATTTTCTTAAATATGTTATATACTCGTAATCATAAGGATTTTCTTCGTTTTTTATTCCTTTTTGACTATCTATTATATCCCATTCTTCTTCTTTTACTTTTGGGAAAAATGCATCTCCTACAAAATCTTTATGTATTCTAGTTAAATATATTTTATTTGTATTTTTTAATAATAGGCTATATATCATTGCACCACCTATAACAAAATTTTCTTCTTCTGAGTTTATATATTTATCTAATTGAGATACATCGTTTATTACTTCTACATTTTCGTCATCATATTTCCAATTTATATCTCGAGTTAGTACTATGTGCTTTCTGTTAGGTAATACTCTTCCTAACGAATCAAATGTTTTTCTCCCCATTATTATTGTCTTTCCTGTTGTTAATTCTTTAAATCTTTTCAAATCCTCTGGCAAATGCCATAATAATTTATTATCTTTTCCTATTACATTTCCGTTTGCACATGCAACTATCATACTTAACATTTACTTCACCTCTTTTTTAAACCGCTACATCCATCTGTATTTTTCCTAAATGATTATAATCTATTAATTTTATATCATCAGGTGTAAAATCATAGAAATCTTTTATTTCAGGATTTATCCAAAGTTTTGGTGCTGGCAATGCTTGTTCTCTTCTAGATAATTGTAATTTCATTCCTTCTACTTGATTTTCATATATATGTGCATTGCTTATACATACTGTAAGCATTCCTGGCTTTAATCCAGTAACTTGAGCTAATAAATGTACAAATACAGAATATTGTACTACGTTAAATGGATGTCCCAAAGGTATATCATTTGATCTAATTGTCAAAAGGCAATTTAATTTTCCATCCGTAACATCCCAACAGCTATTAAATACACAAGGATATAATGCACCTGTATCTAAATATGGTATTTGCCACAAATTAATTACCATTCTTCTATCTTGTGGATTAGTTTTTAATTGATGAATTAATTTATCTACTTGATTAAATTCTTTTACTATCCAGCCGTAAGAAGTTCCTATTGTTCCGTCCTCCATTTCCCATTCGTCCCATATATGCACATTTTGTTCATGTAAATCACTTATTTTATTTGATTGTTTTTGAAATATCCATAATAATTCTTTTACGGCTACACCAAATGCAACATATTTAGTTGTTAATATAGGAAATTCCTCTTCTAAGTTAAATTGTAATATTTGATGTGGAAGTTTATATGTTGCTATACCTGTTCTATTTTGATCATAATATCCGTTGTTTAATATGTTTTCTACCATATCCAAATAAATTTCATCATATTTACTCATAACTATTTCTCCTTTTACAAAAAAAGAAGGGGTAAAGCCCTTCTTTTTTTAATTATTCTCTCCTCTACCTTCTGGAAGTGCTGGAATATCTATTCTAATTCTTATCTTTGTAATATTTCTAATTATTCTAACAAATTTTGTATTTTTAAATCTTTGCCATAATGATGGTTTTACATCTATTCTTGTATCAGCTAAATAATCATCTTCTACAACAGATACTACTGGTGTTTCTTCTATTGCATTTTCTACAGGAGCAGGAATTTCTTTTAATGCTTCTGCTACTTCGATTCCTATATAACTTAATGCTTTTGATCTATCCTCTATTCTTTCCATATCTATTTCAATATGTAAATTGCTTTCTAAATTAGCTACTCTTGCATTAACTAGTTTTACTGAATTTGTATAATTTTCTGTTTTATCTGTTTTACTTCTTCCTATTGTATTTAATGCATCAACTATATCTTCAGATAATTCTCCTGAAATTTCTTTTACATTTTCTTTCCATTCTTTATCTTTATTTTGTGCAGATTCTAACACAGTTTTTAATTTAGCAGCTAAACATATATTCTTTTCTCTTTGTCTAATCAATTCTTCAATTTGTTTTGTATTATCTTCAAATTGATTTGTTGCATATTCAACAAGTTCATATGCAGCTTTATATACAGATGATGGAAAATTTTTCTTTTTAGGATATTCAACTAAATATGTTTTTATTGAGCCTATTAAATCCTTAAAAAAAGCATCATCTTCTAATTGAATAATTTGTTTTTTACTATTTGGATTTATCATTTTTTGAACTTTGTCAATATTTGATAAAATCTTTTCTTCTGTGATTACCATCTTCACGTTTACTATGCCTGATTTTGAAAAAAATGACACGTAAACTCCCCTCCTTCGTCCTATGTTTTTTAGTATTCTTTAGTTTTAATTATACAATTATTTTTAAAATACTACAATAGGGTTTTTAAAAATTTACTTTTCTTTTTCGTTACAATAATATTACAAAATTATTACAAAAGTCAAGTTTTTTTTACATTATTTTTGCAATATTTTTTTCAACTCCTCATGTCTTTTTACTTTTTGAGTTGTCGTCTTTATTAAGTCATCTTGCGTAAATATAATTTCTCGTATGTACTTATAGGTTGGCATTTCTTTATTTATTTCTTTTACTTTTTCCCATAATTTTTTTGAAATCTCTTCTTCGCCTTCTATTCCATATTCTTCTTTCATTGCATTAGCATCATAAACAATTTTGGCACATATTTTTAAATCATCTTTATCATCATTTTCTGGTTTTCCAAAAACCAAAGATTCTTTTACGCCTTCTATTCTATTAATATTTGTCTCCAATTCCTCTGGATATATGTTTTTACCATTTTTTAGTACTATTACATCTTTTTTTCTTCCTGTAATAAATAAATAATTTTGTTTATCTAAATATCCTAAATCACCTGTATAAAACCATCCATCTTTTAAAACTGCATTTGTTGCTTCTTCATTTTGGTAATATCCTAGCATTACATTAGGTCCTTTAGCAACTATTTCTCCAATTCCATGTTCGTTTGGATTGTCTATTTTTATTTCAACACTTGGAAATACCTTTCCTACAGAACCCAATTTTGTATATTTATCATTTCCTGCAGCAAGAACAGGAGAAGTTTCTGTTAGTCCATATCCTTGTACTATTTTAAATCCTAATTCATTAAATCCTTTTTCCACTTCTTTGTCTAATGCAGCAGCCCCATTAACAAATAGTCTTACTTTTCCTCCAAGTATATCATGTATTTCTTTAAATAATTTTTTCCTTATATCTATCCCAAGTCTTAATAATACATTACTTATTTTTATTCCTTTTTTTACTTTTTCAAGTTTTCCTTTTTTAGCAATTCCTTTCATTACTTTTTTATACATATTTTCAAATAAAATAGGAACCGAAATCATAGCTGTAACTTGATATTCCTTTATATTTTCAGCAATATGCCTTATTCCATCACAGTATGCAATACATGCACCTTTATAGACTGGATATAAAAATCCAACTGTACATTCAAATGTATGATGTAAAGGTAAGAACGAAAGCATTGTGTCTCTTTCATGTATTTCTATTACTGATGCTATATCCATTAAATTTGTACATATATTTTTATGTGATAATGCAACAGCCTTAGACATAGCAGTTGTTCCAGAAGTAAACAGCATTATCCCCATCTTTTTATTATCAATTTTTGCATCAATAAATTTTGTATTTCCTTCTTCTAATAGTTTTTTTCCTTCAATTAGTAATTGTTTTTCTGAATATACATCATTTTCATTTTTTTCTAAATCCATTGATATTAAATATTTAAGCTTTGTTTTTTTATTTTCTTGTATTTTTTTCATTATGTCATCATATTTGTTTGAATAAAATATTGCCTCTACTTCAGAACGCTGTATTAAACTTTCAATTTCATTTTCTGGTAAAGATTTATCTAGTGGAACAACCATTCCAGTACCACATACGATTGCCAAATATGCTAATGCCCATTCATATCTATTTTCAGATATAACTGCAATTCTTTTATCCTTGAATCCCATTTCTATTAATTTTGTACCTAGAGAATCCACTTGATTTCTAAACTCTTTATGCGTAATTATTCTAAATTCATTCTCTTTATCTGTTTTGAATTTAAACGCAGGTCTTTCTCCGTATAATTCTCCAGATTTTTTTAGCATATCTTTTATATCAGTTATTTCTACATATTTGTGTAATCTCTTTTCCACTAAAATCCATCCCCTCTATTTTTGTAATCCTCTTAAAAGTGTTTTTTCATACTCTAAATATATTTGTTTTGTGTCTATGCTTCTTCCTGTTTTTAATTTATACACTAAGCTAGAACATGTAGTGCCAAATATTTCTGTAGCAATTAATTCAGCATCACCTTGTATTACTTCACCTTTTTTTATTCCCTCATCAACTATTTTTTCTACTATTTTTATATATTCCAATACATATTTTTTACATGCAATATTTCTAGGCTCATTTCCCCATATTTGACTTAATAGTATTGTCATAAAATCTTCATACTTTACCATTATCTTTATTTCTATTAATACTATTGCTTTTAATTTATCCATTGTTTTTTCTAGTTTTTGGGTTTTTATTTCTATGCTGTTTTTTAATAATTTTACTCCTTCTTCTACTAAGAAATTAAATATCTCTTCTTTACTAGAAAAATGATAATATAAAGTACCTTTTGCAACTCCAACAGTTGAAGTTATTTCTTCTATGCTGGTAGCATCGTATCCTTTTTCAGCGAATAATTTCATAGATGCTTCAAATATTTTTCTTTTTGTTTTATTCATTAGACACCTCTTTAAAACTTTTATAACATTATATAATATTTGTTATTACTCATGCAACACATTTTTATTTTTTATAAATTCTTCATCAATAATTTCTTCTATTCCATCTAGATCTAATTTATATTTTTTCTCTATTTCTTCGACATTTCCATGCTTTATAAATTTATCAGGATAACCTAAATTTTTTATTTTTATATTTTTGACCTGTTGGTCATTTAACAAGTTTAATATTGTACTTCCCATTCCACTTGTTACATATCCGTCTTCTATAGTTATTACATTTTGAGTTTTAAGTACAGATTTTATTATAGTTCTTTTATCCAATGGTTTTAAAAATCTCAAATTAATAACTTCTATAGATACACCTTTTTCATCAAACAAATCTGCTATTTTCATTGCTTTAGCAACTGTTTTTCCAAAAGCAATTATTGTAATATCTTTTCCTTCTCTTAAAACTTCCGCTTTTCCAAGTTCAATCGTTTCATGCTTACCAAAGTTATAATCATCTTCACTACCTCTTGGGTATCTTATAGCCATTGGTTTATCAGAATTTACACAAAACTCTAACATAGTTTCTAACTCTTTAAAATCTTTTGGTGCTAATATATTTATGTTGGGTATAGAATCTAAGAAACATAAATCAAATAATCCTTGATGTGTTTCTCCATCATTTCCAACAATACCAGCTCTATCTACACATATTGTAACTGGTAAGTTTTGTATACACACGTCATGTATAACTTGATCATAAGCTCTTTGTAAAAAAGAAGAATATAAAGGAATTACTGGCTTTAGACCTTCTTTTGCCATTCCTGCTACCATTCCAACAGCATGTTGTTCTGCTATACCTACATCAAAAAATCTTTCAGGATATTTCTTTGCAAATTCTGTTAATCCTGTTCCATCACACATTGCAGCAGTCACAGCAACAATTCTTTCATCTTTATCAGCTAAATTTACTAATTTATCTCCAAAAACTTTAGAATAATCTATTCCTTTTTTCTTTATTGGTATACCTGTTTGTATATCAAAACTTGATATACTATGAAACATATCAGGATTTTTTTCTGCTAATTCATATCCCTTTCCTTTTTTAGTAATAATATGCACAAGTACTGGTCCATCTTGTTGCTTTGCTAGCTGTAGTATACTCTCTAACTTTTCTATATCATTTCCATCTACTGGGCCAAAATATGTAAAGCCTATATCTTCAAAATACATATTTTGTATTAGTAATTGCTTTAATCCTCTCTTAACATTTCTAATTACACTTACTAACGTATTACCTATTAAAGGTATTCTCGCTAATATTTTTTTAGCCCCTATATTAGTTTTCTTATATACTCTCCTTGTTCTAAGTTTTCCTAATAATTGTGCCATTCCCCCTACATTTTTAGATATACTCATTTCATTATCATTTAATATAATCATTATGTTGCTTTTGCTACTTCCCGCATCGTTTAGGGCTTCTAGTGCCATTCCTCCAGTTAAAGCTCCATCTCCTATTACCGCTATTACTTTGTTATTTTTTTTCTGAATGTCTCTTGCTCTTGCCATACCAAGCGCAACAGAAACAGAAGTACTGCTATGTCCTGTATCAAAAGCATCATACTCTGATTCTACTGTTTTAGGAAATCCTGCAATTCCGCCCATTTTTCTTAGTGTATTCATTTTCTCTTTTCTTCCTGTTAATATCTTATGGACATAAGTCTGATGTCCTACATCCCAAACTATTTTATCTTCTGGAGTATTAAAAATAGAATGCAATGCTATTGTTAATTCTACTACTCCCAAATTTGATGCTAAGTGTCCACCTGTATTTGATACTGTATTTATAAGCATATTTCTTATATCTTTAGCCAGTTCTTTCTTTTCGCTTATATTTAGCTTTTTTAGATTCTCTGGACTATTAATTTTCTCTAACATTATTCTCTCTCCATTCGTTTTTGCTGATATTACATATTTAAATACACCATTAATCCACCTATAATAGCTAATATAAATCCTAATATTTTTAATCCCATACTAGCCTCATTCTGATCTCCAAATCCAAATAACTTTTTAGTTAATAATCGTGCATCATACACAGATATTACTCCTATCGTAGCTAATAAAATTCCTATAATTACTAAAAAATTCATTGTTTAACGTCCCTTTCTATTAATGTTTATAATACGTTTATTAGTTAATATGATATTTCACCATTTAGTATTTCATCATTATTTATCCATTCTTTTACTTCTATTGTTTTATACTCTGTTTTATTTACTCTTACAACAACAGTATTTATTCCTGAATTTATAATCATTTTTCTACACATCAAGCAAGGAGAGGCTCCATTTTCGTAGTCATTAGTATCTGTTCTATATCCCACTAAATACAATGTACTACCTAACATATCTTTTCTAGATGCACTTATAATCGCATTTTGTTCGCTATGTACAGACCTACAAGCATCATAACCTGCATGTCTTATTTCTGGAAACATTTTTTTCTTAGTGCAGTATCCTAAATCAATACAGTTTATCCTTCCTCTTGGTGCTCCACTATATCCAGTAGAAATTATTTCATCATTGTTTACAATAACAGTTCCATATTTTTTCCTTAAGCAAGTACTCCTACTTGCAACAGCTTCTGCTATATCTAAATAATAATTAATTTTATCCACTCTAGTTTCCATAAAAGCTCCTTTACTTTATAATAAGAAAAAAATGATGAATAAAAATTATATTCACCACTTTATCGTTACTAATCTTCTTTTTTGCTAACTACTTCTTTTCCATCATAATATCCACAATTTGGACAAACTCTGTGTGGCATTACTGGTTCATTACAGTGTTTACAAGTAGCTAAATTTGGTTTATCTAATTTCCAAGTTGATCTTTTGGCTCCTGTTCTTGCTTTTGACCATCTTCTTTTTGGTTGTGCCATTGCTATTCCCTCCCTTAGTTTTACATAGTTATCTATATATTTTTCTTTTTACACATTTATGTGACTATAAAAGTATACTAGTTTTTTAAAATTTTGTCAATACCTAATTTTTTTGCATATAATAAATATAAGCAATTTATATGTTACTTTTTTAGGTAAAAGAAATGGAGGTTTTTATGTGTGGTCTTGTAGGCTATGTTAACTATACTAAAGATATAAGTAATTATAAGCATATCATAGAGGATATGAATCAAACTTTATCTAAACGTGGTCCTGATGAAGAAGGTTTTTTTATTGATAAGCATGTTAATTTAGGGCATAAACGATTAATCGTTATTGACCCCCACAATGGTAAGCAACCAATGCAAGCTACTTATAATGAAAACACTTATACTATAGTTTATAATCGGTCAAATTTATAATACTAATGAACTTAGAAAAGAATTAATAGAAAAAGGTTTTACTTTTAATGGTCATTGTGATACCGAAGTTCTTCTTAAAAGTTATATATATTGGGGATACGACGTTGTAAGAAAGCTTAATGGAATTTTTGCTTTTGCTATATGGGACTCTAAAAAAGAGGAATTATATTTAGCACGTGACCATTTTGGAATAAAGCCATTATATTACACATTTAATGATGACAATTTTATATTTGCATCTGAAATAAAAGCAATTTTAAAGCATCCTCATGTTGAAGCTTGTTTAGATTCCACAAGTGTTTGTGAATTATTTCGGAATTGGTCCAGCTCACACTCCAGGTACTTCTGTTTTTAAAAATATAAAAGAAATAAAACCTGCCCATTTTGTTGTATACAATAAATCTGGATTACATTTTGAAAAATATTGGGAACTTGTTAGTAAACCTCACAGTGATAATTTCAATGAAACCTGTCAAAAGGTAAAATTTCTACTAGATGATGCTATTCAAAGGCAACTAGTTTCCGACGTTTCTCTTTGTTTAATGCTGTCTGGCGGATTGGACTCGAGTATAATAACTGCTTATGCAAGCAATTATTGTAAAAGAAATAATCTCCCTCCTCTAGACACATATTCTGTTGATTATGTTGATAATGATAAAAATTTTGTTAAAAGTGACTTTCAGCCTAACTCAGATAACTATTATATAGATATAATGCGAAAAACATTTAGAACCAAACATCATAATATTATAATAGATACTCCTGAACTTGCTGACTGTTTAAAAGATGCTGTTATAGCAAGAGATGCTCCAGGTATGGCAGATGTGGATTCTTCTATGCTCTTATTTTGTAGACACATAAAAGAAGATGCAACTGTAGTTCTTTCTGGAGAATGTTCTGATGAAATTTTTGCTGGTTACCCTTGGTTCTTTAGGGATGATGCATTAAATAGTAATACTTTTCCTTGGTCTATTGCAATAACAGAAAGGCAAAATTTATTAAACAAAGATATTGCAAAACATATAGATTTAAAAGAATATATTGACTATCAATATTTACGCAGTCTATCTCAAATGAGTACTTTAAATAGTGATACTATTGAAACCGCTGAAAAAAGAAAAATTTCATATCTAACCATGAATTGGTTTATGCAAACCTTGTTAGACCGTTCTGATAGAATGTCTATGTATAACGGCTTGGAACTTCGTGTTCCGTTTTGTGATTACAGGCTGGTAGAATATTTATGGAATGTTCCTTGGGAAATGAAGGCTTTAAACGGTAGAGAAAAAGGACTATTACGTTATGTTGTAAAAGATTTATTACCTAAAGAAATTGTAGAGAGAAAAAAGAGTCCATATCCTAAAACCCACAACCCTAATTATTTAGCAAAGGTTAAAGGAATCTTAACAGAAATATTAAAAGATAATAACGCACCAATATACTCTTTATTAGATAAAACATATATTTCAGAAATCATAAAAACTGATGGCACTGCATTTGCTCGCCCTTGGTTTGGGCAATTAATGACAGGTCCTCAGCTTATGGCCTATTTAATTCAAGTAAATATGTGGCTTGAAATGTATAAACCAAAAATAGAAATATAATAAAAAACATAAAGATATTGCTCTGGGAAAAACTTTTTCCAGAGCAATATCTTTAAAAGCAATTTATTTTCTATTCAACTATTCCTAATATATGTGATTGCTTTTCTGTTTCTACATTTGAAAATTCATATGCATCATATAAATCTTCTACAGCTTTATTTCCTTTTTCTTGATCATTTGCATATACGTAAGCTAAAATATCTCCAACATTAACTCTATCTGATATTTTTTTATTTAGTACTATTCCTACAGCATTGTCTATCCCATCTTCTTTTTTCATTCTTCCAGCTCCTAAATTTACAGATATTTTTCCAACATCAAGGGCATTTAATTTACTTATAAATCCATCCTGTTTAGACTTTACTTGAATTATATATTTAGCTTTTTGAAACTTTTCAGTATTTTCAATATAAGATATATCTCCACCTTGTTTTGCTACTAACTCAATAAATTTATTATATGCTTTTCCATTTCCTATATTTTCTAATATTTTAGCTTTATTTTTCTCTAAATCATTTCCATTTCCTGATAATTTAATAATATAAGCACCTATAGTAGTAATTATTTCTTTTACATCATCTGTTATATTACCTTTTAAAGCCTCAACTGCTTCTATTATCTCTAATGTATTACCAATAGTTTTCCCTATTGGTTCACTCATGTTAGTTAAAACACTGATAGTTTCTTTATTAGCTAATTTACCTATTTCACGCATTTCTTCAGCTAACTTTATAGCATCTTCTTTATTCTTCATAAAAGCACCATTACCACAAGTAACCTCTAAAACAACTTTATTTGCGCCTGCAGCAATTTTTTTGCTCATTATGCTTGAAGCAATTAATGGTAAGCTCTCAACACAAGAAATAGTATCCCTTAATGCATACAACTTTTTATCTGCTGGTGCTAAATTCATGGTTTGGCCAATCAAACTAATCCCAATTTCTTTTACATTTTTTATAAAATCATCAATAGATAAACTTGTATTATATCCAGGTATTGATTCTAATTTATCAACAGTTCCTCCTGTAAAACCTAATCCTCTTCCAGACATCTTTGCCACTGGTATTCCTAAAGATGCTATTATCGGCATAAGAATTATCGTTATTTTATCGCCCACTCCCCCTGTGCTATGCTTATCTATAACGACATCTGATATAGAAGATAAATCTAGAGTTTCTCCTGAATTTGCCATTGCAAGTGCAATATCTGTTGTTTCTCTTGAATTCATTCCATTAATATAAATCGCCATTACCAAAGCTGCTGCCTGATAATCTGTAATCATTCCTTTTGTATATTCATTTATAAAAAAATTTATTTCTTCTGTTGATAATTCTTGTTTATCTCTTTTTTTAGCAATTATATCTAATATATTCATAAATTCCTCCCTTATTTATACTAAATTCTTTGTTAGCAATATAATAAAAAAGTGTGGCAGATTTTTTTATTATATATTATATTACTTTAATTATTTATTATATTTTTTACGAAACTTTTTCTATGTAACATACATATTCCGTTTTCTTTAATAGCTTGTATATGCTTTGCTGTTCCATATCCTTTATGACTTGCAAATCCATATTGAGGATATACTTTATCCCATTCATACATAATTCTATCCCTTGTAACCTTTGCTATTATCGATGCTGCAGCAATAGAATAATTTTTAGCATCGCCTTTTACGATCGATGTATATGGTATACCACATGTATCTATATGTTCTAACGCATCTACCAAAATCCTATCTGGTTTTACTTTCAAACTTTTTATTGATATTGTTAAGGCTTTTTTAGTTGCATTTAATATATTTATCTCATCAATTTCATTTTGATCTACTATCCCCACTCCCCATGCTATTGCTTCTTTTGTTATTTCTTCATATAATTTTTCTCTTTTCTTTTCAGAAATCTTTTTAGAATCATTTACTCCTTCTATGAAAGAATCTTTTGGTAAAATCACACAACCAACTACAACAGGTCCTGCTAGCGGTCCTCTTCCAGCTTCGTCTATTCCTGCAATATATTCTAATCCCTCATTATATAATTCTTCTTCATATTTTTTCAGTAATTTTAATCTATCTATTTCTTTTTCTTTCATTGTGAGATTCCTTTCTTGCTTTATAATAATTAAATATTGCTTACTAATTTTATTGAAATATGTATTAAATTTTAAGTTTTATTTAATACTTTTTTATTATTATATATTTATTAATTTTGCAATGCAATATTTATATTACATTTTAATTACAAATTGTACATATATATTTATTTTTTTGCAAAAATATTATATTATATATAAAGATTAAATATAGGAGGAATTGTTATGGACGATATTAATGATTATTTTAATAATACTCCACCAAAAAAGCCAAAATCTAATGTAAAAAATAGTATTGTTGCGCCTTTCGTAAGTGGAATTTTAGGAGCTTCTTTAGTTGTTGGAGTTTGTTTTGGAAATTCAACTATTAGAACAAAATTAATAGGAGACCAAAAAGGAGAAACAAAGGAAACATCTTCTATTTCACAACCTACACAAGTCAATTCGGGAATTGTCGATATAGTTTCTTTAGAAAAATTTTCTGATACAGCTGTAGGAGTTGCAAGTAAAGTATTACCTTCTATTGTTGGTATTAATGTAAAATTCAATGTCACTACTAATTTAGGTTATTACGGAATGCCGTATTCTTCAGAAAGTGCTGCATCAGGTTCTGGTATAATTATTAGTGAAGATGGTTATATTTTAACAAATAATCATATAGTAAATTCAACATCATCTTCTTCATTCTATGAAGTAAGTGAAGCTACAAGTGTTACAGTATATTTATACAATGACGAAACACCTTATGAAGCAAAAATAATTGGAACTGACAAGCAAACAGATTTAGCAGTTATTAAAATAGATAAAAACGGTTTAACGCCTGCAGAACTTGGTAATTCATCTTCTGTAAAAGTTGGAGAATTTGCAATGGCAATAGGAAATCCTTTAGGCTTAAAAAGTACAGTAACAAGTGGAATAATTAGTGCAGTTAATAGAGAAGTTACAAGCAGTGATGGAACTAAATATGTTCTTATTCAAACTGATGCCGCAATAAATGCCGGTAACAGTGGTGGAGCATTAGTTAATTCTCAAGGACAAGTAATTGGTATAAATACTTTAAAAATATCTGCAACTGGTGTTGAAAATATGGGATTTGCAATTCCTATAAATGATACCGTTGATATATACAATCAATTAATTGAGTATAATAAAGTAAAAAGACCTTCTATTGGAATTGAATGTATAACTATTGACGAAAAAACAGCAAAACAAAATAATTTATCTGTAGGTGTTTATGTTAAATCTGTTACAGAATTTAGTGCAGCTGAAAAAGCAGGACTTAAAACTGGTGATGTTATAATAGAAGTAGATGATAAAAAAGTTACTACTAAAGAAGAATTAATAGATATAAAAAATTCAAAAAATATAGGTGACGAATTAAAATTAAAATTAATTAGAGACGGAAAAGAAAAAACAATAACAGTCACTTTACAAGAAGAATAAAATTAATAGTGTCGCATATTATGCGGCACTATTAATTTATTTATATATAATTTTAATATCTCCTACAATAAAAAAACAAATCGCACTTTATACGATTTGTTTTTTTATTGTTAAAATCTATCATAATCTTTTATTTTCTTATATGCAAATAATGCTGATCCTCCAAGTACAATTGTTGCTATTATTAATCCTGTATAATCTTCAATTCCAGTTTGAGGTAGTTTATTTGTGTTAGGAGTTGGAGTAACTTTTGGAGATGGAGATGGTGTTGGCTTTGGTGATGCTGTTGCGGCTGTTGTTGGTGATGGTGTTGTTTTTGGAGCAATGACATTTATTGAACCATCTGTAGCACGTACCGTAGTTGGAATTATAATTGCTAGTACTATTAGCATTACTGTAATTATCTTTAAAATATTCTTTTTTAAATTTACCATTTTTACTCTCCTTATATTATTATTTTTAAACATCTATTATTATTTATACCATATTTTTAAAATATATGCAATAGATTTTTTGGAAATTTATCACGTTTATGTAAACTTTATACATTAAATCTAAATAATACAATATCTCCATCTTGCATTACATATTCTTTTCCTTCTGAGCGAACTAAGCCTTTTTCTTTTGCTGCCACCATTGATCCTTCTCTCATTAAATCATCATAAGAAACAACTTCTGCTTTTATAAACCCTCTTTCTATATCAGAGTGTATCTTACCTGCAGCTTGTGGTGCCTTTGTTCCTTTTTTTATTGTCCAAGCTCTAACTTCTGGTTCTCCAGCTGTTAAAAATGACATTAAGCCTAATAAATCATAACTTTCTTTTATTACTTTATCTAGTCCAGACTCGTCTAAGCCTAATGCTTCTAGCATTTCTTTCTTATCTTCTGGTTCTAATCCACTAAGTTCTTCTTCTATTTTTACACATAAAGGTATTGCTTTACTATTTTCGGTCTTAGCATATTCTACAACTTTTTTTACATTTTCATCGTTTTGAGCATTAGCTAATTGCTCTTCTGATACATTGGCTATATATAGTATTGGCTTTGTAGTAAGTAAATATGTATCTTTTAATAATTCTTTTTCTTCTTCTGTAAAATCTATTGTTCTTGCAGACTTACCTTGTTCTAATACAGATTTAATTTTATTTAATAAATCTAATTCTTCTTGATATTTTTTATCTGCTTTTAACATTTTTATTGTTTTTTCTATTTTTTTGTCAATTGTTTCCATATCAGCAAATATAAGTTCTAAATTTATAGTTTCTATATCCCTTAAAGGATTTATGTTTCCATCTACATGTACAACATTTGGATCTTCAAAGCATCTTACTACTTCTACAATACTGTCTACTTCTCTTATATGTGATAAAAATTTGTTTCCTAATCCTTCTCCCTTACTTGCACCTTTTACTAATCCTGCAATATCTACAAATTCAATTACAGCATGTGTAGTTTTTTCAGGATTATACATTTTAGTAAGAGCATCTAATCTTTCATCTGGTACTGGAACTACGCCAACATTTGGCTCTATTGTACAAAATGGGTAATTTGCACATTCTGCTCCAGCATTAGTTATTGCATTAAACATTGTACTCTTTCCTACATTTGGAAGTCCTACTATTCCTATTTTCATTTCAATTCATTCTCCTTTTACTAAAAAGTATTATTTAATTATTTTATATTATTGTGTATTCTTTTGCAATATATTTTAATAAATTTAACAAAAAGAAAATTGGCAAGATTTTGTATCTTGCCAAACTTAGAAAAATAAAGTAATATCCTTCTTTACATCAACCAAAGTTTATATTCGTTATAATTCGTATTTTTTACGTTCATCATCAAGAATTTTCTTTCCAATGACAAACATTTCACAATCGCCGTATTCGATATCTTTGAGCATTGTTTTGTAAACAGATATGTTTCTGAGCATAATTCCTTTAAAAGCACTCTTAACGATATCTGTGAAGCTTTGGCTATTTGCTCTTTCCTGCTCTTTTTTGTTTTTTCCAATAGTAACCATTACTTTTGAAACTTTTCCATTGTCAACATATACCTCATAACTTGAAGGTACTGAATCAATGTGTCCTTCCGCTTTGTATAACATAAAAGAATTCCTCCTTAGTAAGGTTTGATTGATGTAATAAAAGTTATAATTTGTATTATATCATTATTTACATAAAAAATCAACCACACACGTTCTCTGCACAATTTATTAACTGTAGATTTCTTATTTTTTAGCACAAAAAAATCAATCTTTTCAGATTGATTTAATCATCAATGTCACATTGGTGCAATAATTTACTTTATGAAATCTTCACAGAAAAATGAACATTTTATAGAAAAATATAGAATATATTACTATAAAAAAATAAATAAGCCCTATATTTATAGTATATGGACTTATTTATTTTTTTGTTAATTACTATTTAAAACTCCAAACTTATGGCAAATATGCAGCTGTTCATATCAATATCATACTCATCATAGTGATATCCTCCAAAAGAAAATTGGACCTCTTTAGAAATTTGGTTTATATCACTCAGCAAATCATCAATATATCTAACTGCTTTGAGTATATTTTTAGGTCCAAATTTTTCAGCATCTATGCCCAATTCAGTTGTACAACAGGTAATTGTTATCTGAGTCATGCATATAAAGCGGTAACCTAATACTTCATTTACAACAGGCTTACACTTATCAATCTGCTGAACAATTTCAACAGCTTGCCGAGTCTTTTCTTCAGGCCATTCTTGCAGAATTATCAACTCTTGCAAACTTTTTGAAATGTCTGGTAAGTTTTTTAATTTTTGATTAAATAGTTTTAATAATTCCATACCAATTCCTCCTTGTATTACTTGGAGGTTTTTACCCTCCAAGATTCAATAAACCTTTTTGGGTAAACTAAAAGCATCTGTACAAAATTATAATATAATTTACAAAAAATGTAAAGATGAGCTTATTAATTATAATGGCTAATTTACATCAGAAGTAAAATAATAAAAACTCACGAACTTTTATAAGTCTCTGCAAGTTGATTTCAAATGGAGCAAATAAACAACAGGTTACAAACTAAGTTCTCTTTCTAAAATACTATATATGAATTGTTATTAAATTGCAATGAAAGTATAGAGAATTTTGTTATTTTATAGTATAATAATCATAATTAAGATAGAAGTTTAATTGATGAAGAAAAATTTAATAAGAGGTTTTGGGTTATGGATAAAACAAAAAAAGAATTAGTAAAAGATATTGTATATAAGTTTGCTGAGTTATCTAAAATAACGGATACAAAAATGTGTGATAATTTAGTTGAAAAGCTATTGAATCTTGATACCGATGATTCTATTGATACTATATTAGTTTCTCTAAATAGCTTATTAAATAGAAAAATCTTATCTGTTGATGATATCCTTTCAAATGTTAACCTAATATTATCTTTGAATCCCGATAAATATCATTCAGCAGATGATTTAATTGCAAGATTAAACTGGATTAAAAGTATGAATTTAGAGTATCCTAAAATGCCATTAGCAGAAAATCATAAATTAGTAATTGAAGTCTTTGATAGATTTAATGAATTAATTAAGACTAACTTTGATTGTTTTTATACTGGTGGTTTGATGGGATATCTAGCAACTGAACATCCTTTAGAAAGGTATCACGGAGATTTAGATTTGTTTATAAATGAAGATCAATTATTTGCTTTATATGAATTAGTACAAAATAGCGATGACTTCGAATTTGTAAGTAATATGAATCATAAAGAAGTTAATGGTCATGAATATAAAGTTACATATAAAGATACACCTATGAGCATTGGATTATTTTTATTTAGCAGATTACCTAATCATGAAATTGTATTAAAAGAATATTATTATCCAAATCAGGATTCAAATCAAGATTTGTATGTTGATGAACATCACCTTTCTGCTAAATACGCATCTATGATGTTTTCAAATCAAATAAGAGAACATAATGGAACTTTTTATAAAATGCAAACATTAGAAAGTATATATAATTCTAAGAAAAATTCTAGACCTAAAGATAGATATGATGCAACTATAATACAAGATTTTGTTGACAAACAAATTGATTATAAATTGGATACTGAAAAACAAGATAATTATGACATTAATCATCAAATAGCTATAAATTCTGTAGTACAGCAAATGGAAGAAACTATGAAAAATCCTATAAATAAACGGAGATAAAAAAGTATCTCGGCAATTTATATATTGAATTATAATAGAAAATTATTTATATAAAAACATATTATATAAATAAAAACTTACGAACGATTAAGTCCGTAAGTTGATTTCAAATGGAGCTTACAGCGGGAATCGAACCCGCGACCTCTACCTTACCAAGGTAGTGCTCTACCAACTGAGCTATGAAAGCATAATACTTTTGTAACATTTGGGCACGGAGTACCGTGCCCTTTAATATTTTTTTGTATCTTTTAAACAATATCTATTCTTCGGTTATATTCTTCATTGCCTTCTTTCTAATCCTTTGTATAGCATTATCTACTGATTTTACTTGTGCATCTAGTTTTTCAGCAATTTTTACATAACTATCTCCTGCTGCAAATCTTTGTAATACTTGTTTTTCAAAATCACTAAGTGTTTTATCTATCTTATTTTCTACAAACTTATAATATTCTTTCTTTGTTATAGTATCCAATGGATCTTCTACAGTTTTAGAATTAAATACCTCCATTAAAGATGTATCATCATCTTCATCATATGCAGACATATTTAATGATAGATATGAGTTTAATGCCAGATGTTTTTGGCGCGTAGATGTTTTTATTGCCGTTATTAATTGCCTTTCTATGCATAAATTAGCAAATGATTTAAATGAATTCTGTTTTTCACCATCAAAACATTTTATGGCTTTATATAGTCCAATCATTCCTTCTTGAACTATGTCCTCTTTCTCTGCACCTATTATAAAATATTTATTTACTTTGCTATTTACTAAATCTTTATATTTTAATAATAAGTATTCTAAAGCATTTTCATTTCCAGTTTTAGCAATTGAAGCTACCTCTTCATCTGTTTTATTCTTAAGGTCTTGATTATAATAAATTATGTTGTTTTTAGACATTTCTTTATGCTCCTTTGATGTTTTTTATGCTTTTGCTTAATTATATTTATAATATACACGTATGTCAATACTTTTACGCATTTTTCTATGTTTTTTATTGCATGTAACATATTTTTAATATATAATCATTTTAATTAATTTTTTATATAAAAACAAGGCATATTTATTGCCAGATTGGAGTTTTTATGGCATTTGATGGAATCATTACTAAATGTATTATTTCTGAATTAAATAAATCAATTATAAATTCAAAAGTTAATAAAATTTTTGAACCAACTAAGAATGATATAATGATAGGATTATACAATTCTGGTATAAATTATTGTTTACATATATGTATTAACCCTAGTACTTGTAGAATACATCTTACAACTCACAGTAAACCTAATCCTATATCTGCCCCTAATTTTTGTATTTTGCTTAGAAAGCATTTAATTGGTTCAAAAATTATTTCTATTTCTAGCTTTGATTTAGATCGAATTATAGAAATAAATTTTGAATGCTACAATGAATTAAATGATAAAATTATAAAAAAATTATTTGTTGAAATTATGGGAAGTTGTAGCAATATCATTTTAACCAATGCTAACAATATTATTATAGATGCAATAAAACATATTAGCTGTAATAGAGAAATTATGCCTGCAAGGGAATATGAACTACCTATAACTAATAAGCAAAGTATTCTAAAAACAGACACTTTTGATGAATTTAATAAAATTCTATCATCTATCTCTAAGAATGAGCCATTAGACAAGAAAATATCTGATTCATTTAATGGTCTTTGTCGACCTTTTATACAATATGTATTGCAAAAAAATGATAATAATTTACAAAATTCATTTAATTATATAAAAAATATTATTTCTAATATAGGAAGTAATAAATTAATGTGCATAAATACAAAAAATGATTATGTTATAGATTTTACTAATAACAACTCTTCTGAAAACTTAAGCACCAATTTTTTTATTGATGATTTTTATTATGATAAAGAAATTGAAAATGCCTTCGTAAATTTTAGAAATGATATTTTAAAAATCGTGCTTTCTCAATTAAAAAAGTGTACAAAGAAATTAGATAATATTAATAATAAACTGCACGAATGTAATAAAATGGATGAGTACAAATTATTTGGCGAATTAATAACTGCAAATTTATATAAACTTAAAGAAAACACTGACAGTGTAACACTAGAAAATTATTATGATAATAATTCACTTATTACAATTCCTATGGATAAATCGACTTCTCCTAATAAAAATGCAGAGAAATATTTTAAAAAATATAATAAATTAAAAAATACTTTAGAGATTGTATCTAAACAAAAGCAAGAAACTCAACAAGAATTAAACTATATAGAAAGTATTGTCTTTTCAATAGAAAATTCACGAACTATATCAGACTTAGAAGATATTTTTGACGAAATATCAGAAAACATAACTTTTTCTTCAAGGGTCAAAGATAAAAAGCAAAAAAACACAAGAAAAGTTAATGTAAAGAATACTCCTATGAAATATAATATTAATGGGTTTACTGTTTTAGTTGGCAAAAATAATCGTCAAAATGATGAACTTACATTAAAAATAGCTTCTAAAGAAGATTACTGGTTTCATACTCAACAAATTCACGGCAGTCATGTGATTCTTAGAACAGAAGGAAAAGAAGTTGATGAAAACATATTATATGAATGTGCCAAACTTGCCGTAAAATACAGTAAGGCAAATTTATCATCTAATGTACCTGTCGACTATACCTTAGTAAAATTTGTAAAAAAACCTAGTTCTGCAAAACCAGGTATGGTAGTCTATACCAATTATAAAACATTATATGTATAGAGAACAATAAAACAATTAAATATTATAGTGAATTGAATTTTAGCTTGAACAAACTTAATATTTAATTGTTTTATTGTTTATTTAATATATATACTTTTATGCTTCCAAAATTATTGTTATTGGTCCATCATTTAATAAAGAAATTTTCATATCTGCTCCAAATTTTCCTGACTCTACTTGTATTCCTTCATTTTTACATCCCTGCTTAAAATATTCATACAATGGTTCTGCAATTTCAGGTCTTTCGGCTTCTATAAAGCTTGGTCTGTTCCCTTTTCTGCAATCTGCATACAATGTAAATTGAGAAACAATTAATAATTTACCTTTTATATCTTTTAGAGCTAAATTCATTTTATTATTTTCATCCTCAAAAACTCTCAAATTACATAATTTTTTTATAAGAATATCTGCTTCTTTTGTAGTGTCTCCTTTCTTTATTCCCACAAATACCAAAAATCCTTTTTCGATTTCTCCTATTGTTTCTCCTTCTACTTTAACTGTTGCATTTGCAACTCTTTGTATCACAAGTTTCATGGTTATTTTCTCCTTCTAATATATTCCGTGTATTTTATAAAATTTGTAATCCTTTAATTTTCTTTCATTAGTTCTGAGAGTATTTTTATATCTTCATATGTTGTTATTTTTATGTTTGTATAATCTCCTTCTATTACTTTTACTTTCTCATTAGATTTTTCTAATAACATGCAATCATCTGTGCACTCCTCATTTTCATATTTTTTATGCATATCCAATAATACTGTTCTGTCAAAGCATTGTGGTGTTTGAATTATCCAAGTATTTTGTCTTGGTGTAGTAGTGATTACTATATTATTATTATCCGCTATCTTTATTGTATCTTTAGTTTTTACTCCGATTGTTGCTCCCTTTACATATTCCATACTCTCTATACATTCACTTATGTATCTTTGTTTTATAGCAGGTCTTGCTCCATCATGTATTATTACAATATCTGAATCAGTTTTTATTATAGCATTATATACAGATTGCTGTCTTGTTTTTCCTCCAATAACAATACTTACTTTATTTTCTAATTTCTGCTCTTTTACCAGTTTTTGTACTATCTCTTTTTCATCTTCTTTAATAACAATAAATATATTATCTATATATTCGTTATTATTAAAAGCCTTTAAACTATAACATACAACCATATCTTCATTTAACAATTCAAAATTTTTGTTTCTATTTTGACCATATCTTGTACTATTTCCAGCAACCAATATTATTGCTGTAACTGTTTTGTTATTTATCATCAATAATTCCTCCTATATTTGTTATATGAATTTGTTAAATATACTTCATATTTATATTTTAATTTATTATATGCCTTTTTTATAGCCTCTCTATTTTCAAATATTCCAAATACGCATGAACCAGAACCTGTCATTAATGCTCCAACTGCTCCATTATCTAATAATTCTTGTTTTATTTCTTGTATTTTACTTGGAACAACTTTTTCAAAAGTATTATATAAATTGTTACTTAATAAATTTATATTGCTAGTTTCTAGTGCTTTAACTACATTATTTATATTTTGTAAATCCATGCTTCTATTTTTTATGTTATTATCTATCTTATTATACATCTCTTTCGTGCTAAATGATAATTGAGGTTTTATTATTAATATGTAATATATAAAGTCTGTATTGATTTCTGTTATTTTTTCTCCTATTCCATTTGCCTTAATTGCCCTATTATAAAAACAAGGAACAACATCTGCACCTAAACTAGCACCAATAGTTTCTAGTTCATCTTTGCTCATATTTAGGTTGTAAAGTTTATTAATAGCTAAAATAAATGCAGCACAGTCTGTGCTACCACCAGCCATTCCTGCTTGCATAGGTATTTTCTTATCTAAATTTACTGTTACCCCTTTTATTTGACTATATTTTTCTTTTAGTTTTATGTATGCTTTGTATATTATATTATCTTTTCCATTTAATTCCTTAATATTTGTATTAATGATTAAATCATTTTGTTCATTTTTACTTATAAATAGTTCGTCATACAAATTTATTTTTTGAAATACAGATTCTAAATTGTGATAATTATCTTCTCTTTTTTCTAAAACTTGTAAATTCAAATTAATTTTTGCTCTCGCTTTTATAAATATAGTTTCATTACTCATTCTACTGTTATACATGCAAATACACTTACTCCATTTCCTTTTCCAAATTCTGTTAGTTCCTCTCCTGTTGTTGCTGTAATTCCCACTGCTTGTTCACTTATACATAATATTCTTGCTATATTTTTTACCATTTCATCTCTTTTAGGCTCTATTTTTGGTTTCTTACATTCTATTGATATAGATACATGTACTATTTTTTCATTTAAGTATTTTAGTGCCTCTTTTAGATATATCTCACTATTTTTTAGTCCACTTTTGCACATCGTGTCTGCAACTTTTCCCAAAATATTTTTTCCTGTTATCCCTGAAACAGCATTTGTTAATGCATGTAAAACAACATCCGCATCACTATTTCCCATACAAGGTGGTTCATTTTCAAATACAACCCCTCCAAGTATTAGTTTTTTTTCTTTGTCTTCAAAATCAAATTTATGGCTATCCTGCCCAATTGCAACTTTCATATAAAACATCTCCTTATATATTATATACCGTACTTTGTATTCTATATCCTCCATATATGGAAACAATTCTTTAACTCTCTTTAATGTAAGCATTGAAAACTTAGGATGTGGATTTTTTTCTTTTATAGTTAGTAATTCTTGTGAATAACAATTTTTTGCCACTTTAGATATTTGATATCTATTATTCATATATGTGTACTGTATTTGATATCCTTGGCTTAGGTCATACCATAATCTTTCAAAAGTATACTCCTCCATAAACTTCTTCCTTTCTTATGCCTATTATTGTTAAATTTTTATCATTTCATCAAATTCCTGTTCTGAAATAATTGTAACTTCCAAATTTTGTGCTTTAGTTAATTTGCTTCCAGCATCAGCTCCAGCTAACACATAATCTGTTTTCTTTGAAACTGAAGATGTAATTTTCCCTCCAAATTTTTCTATTATGGTACTTGCTTCATCTCTTGTATATTTATCTAATGTTCCAGTTAATACAAAGCTTTTTCCAAAGAATCTATCATCTGCATTCTCATCACTTACATACTCCATGTTAACACCATAATCTTTTAGTCTTTTTATTAATGCTCTATTTTGCTCTTCCATAAAAAAGTTTCTTACAGAGTTAGCAGTTATTTCTCCTATATCTTCCATAAAACTTAACTCTTCATAACTTGCATCCATTAACTTATTCATTGTTTTATATTTTTTTGCCAAAACCTTAGCAGATTTTCCTCCTATGTGCCTTATTCCTAATGCAGTTATTAATTTACTTAAATCATTACTTTTACTTTTTTCAATTGCTTCAATTAAATTAGTAGCAAATTTTTTACCATTTTTCTTTAATGAAGCTATTTCATCCAAACTTAATTTATATATATCTGAAATATCTTTTATCAATCCTTTATCTACTAGTTGCTCTATTATTGAATATCCAAGACCAGTTATATTCATACCTTCTTTTGATACAAAATGAACTATACTTCTAAGTAATACAGCACTACACTCAATATTAATACATCTTCTAACCGCCTCTCCCTGTTCTCTAATAGCTGGTGCACCACACACTGGGCAAAATTCTGGCATTGTAAATTCAAGTTCATTTCCTGTTCTTTTTTCTTTTACAACTTCTACAACCTCTGGTATTACATCTCCTGCTTTTTGTATTACTACAGTATCTCCTATCTTCAAATCCTTTTCCTTAATAAAATCTTCATTATGAAGTGTAGTCTTTGAAATTGTTGAACCAGCCAATCTTACTGGCTCCAATATTGCCATTGGAGTTATTGCTCCTGTTCTTCCAACCTGGCAAATTATATCTTTCAATTTTGTTTCTTTCTTCTCAGGCGGATATTTATATGCAACAGCCCATCTTGGTACTTTTGCTGTACTACCTAAAATTTCTCTAAACTCTAGATCATCTATTTTTACCACTGCACCATCTATACCAAATTCTAAATTTTCTCTTTTTTCTCCAATTTTATTTATTTCTGATATTGCCTCATTTATAGTTTTACAATAAGCTCTCACAGGTATAACATTAAAACCTAATTCTTCTAGATAGTTCAAAGATTCATGATGCGTTTTAAATTTCTTACTGTCACACTTTTGCACATTGAATATAAATATATCTAGTGGTCTTTTTCCTGTAATTGTACTATCTAATTGTCTTAAAGAACCTGCTGCTGCATTTCTAGCATTTGCAAATAATGGTTCATCAAGAATTTCTCTTTCTTCATTTAATTTTTCAAATTCTTTTTTACCTATAAAAACTTCTCCACGAACTATTATATCTATATCTTTGTTTAATTTTTGAGGTATTGATTTTATAGTTTTTAAATTATTTGTTATATCTTCTCCAATCTGTCCATTTCCTCTTGTTGCTCCTCTTACAAATAATCCATTTTTATATTCTAATGCTACAGATAAACCATCTATCTTTGTTTCTACAACATAAGAAACTGTTTTGTTATTTTCAGATGCTATTTTTTTCATTCTAACATCAAACTCTTCTACTTCATCAATGGAAAAAACATCTTGCAAACTTTGAAGAGGAACTTCATGCTCTATTTTATTAAATCCTTCCTTTACTGTTCCTCCAACTTTTTGTGTTAAAGAGTCCTTTGTTATAAGATCTGGAAATTCCTTTTCTAATGCTTTTAACTCATTCATTAACATATCATATTCAAAATCACTTATTTCTGGAGCATCATCATCATAATATTTTTTTGCATAATATTCTGTTAAATCTCTTAATTCTTTTATTCTTTTTTCGGCTTTTGTTTTATCAATCATTCTAAACACCCTTAAAAATTCAAATTGTTATTTTTCGTATTTAAACAATAAAAATTACTTATTCTACAAATAATTTTTTGCTATCTTTTAAATAATCCCAACCAGAAAAAATTGTAGCAATAGTTGAAATAATCATAAAAACTGTTGTTAGCACATTTATAACTAATTCTATTCCGTTTAAGTTTCCATTTATAAAATAACCAAAATTGTTAGTATTATTAATATTTATAAATGCTAAAATAACCGCTATCATTTGTGTTACAGTTTTTAGTTTTCCCCAAATGCTTGCAGCAATTACCTCTCCGCCTTTTTGCACTGCAACCAACCTATATCCAGAAACTATAAACTCTCTCGTAATTACTATTATTGGAATAATTGCTGGCAATAAATTTTTTTCTACTAATAGCATCATTGCAGATAAAACTAATATTTTATCTGCTAATGGATCTAAGAACTTACCAAATGTAGTAATTTGGTTTCTTGACCTTGCAATATATCCATCTAATTTATCTGTTATTGAAGCAATAATAAATATTAAATTTATTAACCAAAATTCAATAGGTATATTAAACCATTCACCTTGTATATGAATAAATGGTATAACAACCATTATTGGTACTAATATAATTCTAAATACTGTAAGTTTATTTGCTAAATTCATTTTCATTATCTCCTTTATAAATTTTACAATTCAAGACAAATATTCCAACCTTGCGCAAATATAAATATAAGTCATCACAAAACATATAGGGTACATTAATGTTGTACCCTATACTTTAAATTTTAAATTTATTATATATTTTTCGATTGCTAATGTCAATTAAATTTTACGTATTTACATACCATACAAATTGTTTCATTTCGTTATATGTTTTTTATATTTATTTTAAGTTCATATTGTATTCATATACTGTTATTTTTCGTGCTAGAGGATTCTCTTCTGTTTCACTTATATACATATTAGTTCTAAACTCATCTTTTGAGATTAGTTCCGAATAATACATACTGTTTTTTATTATTACAGATTTCTCTTCGTTCATTCCTTCTGGTAATGTTTTATTGAAATTGTCATAAAATATTATGTTTGTACAACATATTAATGGCATATCCTCTTTCAAATTTATTTTATACACTTTTATTTCTTTTTCATTTGAATTAGCATTTCTTAATGCAGACTCTAGATTTATATAATACTTACCATATTCATTTTCTAATATATTTTCCTTATCTGCTACAATATATATGCTCATATCATATTGTGACTTTATTTTTTTTAAACTATCGTTTAAATTATTTCTAACACTGTTGATTTTATTTTTATATTCTTCTAACGTTGTATTTTTTGTTATTCCCAATATTTTTAACTTATCTTTTTTATTTTCTCTATGTTTCTGATTTCCTAAATTTTTTGTTTTTGCTCTACTATCTTGCATATTTCCAAATATATCAAAATTTTGAAAATTGTATACTTTTGATTCATTTTCCTGAATATTTTTTAGATTATCTAAAGAACTCTCAAGTAACTCTTCATTATTTATTACATCTATTAATTCTGTTGTTGCTATAAATGCACTATCTTGCTCTTCTTTTGATAATCTTACTCTTTGTAGATTATCCATTCGAATTGAAAAGTCATCAAAATCAAATTCGTATCTAAATACTTTTTTTATATGTTTTGAACTATTACCATTGTCTGCACTTCCAACTTCTAATGCTTTTAGTTCATCTTTATTGGCAAATTTCCAAAATTCAAAAATACTCTTTTTATGGTTATCTATCTCTTCTATGTATAATGTTGCATTTTTTACTTTTTGATCTAAATTATTAATTTTGTTTTTTAATGCTTCTATATCCATATTTATATTAGTTAATTCTCTATCTTTTTTATCTGTTTTATAATGTAAAGTTACCAAATCCTCTATTGTATAATATGTTTTGCTTTCTGTAGAATTTTTTAGAATTTCTGTAGCATCAGTAACAATTGGTGAGCTGACAAGAGAATTGTTATCTATAGTTTTTGCATTACTTTTTTTGCGTTTAAAGAAGTATTTTACTTTTCCAAAGAATGTCTTTTTACATTCTAGATATAATGCAATTTGTCTTTGTTTATCTAAATATTCATTTTCTTTTGTTTTTTCTGTGTTTTTTAATTCATCTAGCTTCTTTTTCTGATTTATAATTTCTTTATCTTGCTCTATATCATTCTTTTTTAAAGCAATATACTCATCTTCTATAAATTTAGATAAATTTTCATATTTAATTTTTGTTCCATTATACTCAAACTCTAATTCGTTTTTAAAATTCACTTTAGTTTTAAATTTATAATGTGCAGCTAATTCTGTTTGCAATATAAATAATGCTTTAATATATTGGTAAAATTCAATTGCCTCTTCTTTAGAGGATAACTTAATTCTATATTTACTTTTTATTCCTTCATAAACCTCTGTTTCCCCAACTATTTGTATACTTATATCATTATTTTTATCATACACTTCATATATATTAGGCCAATCTTTTGTAAATAGCCATAAATAGTTTTCTATATCATTTATTTCAGATTTTTTTAAAATCATTTCAGAATAATCCATATAATTTATAGGTGCAAATATTTGAGGTGTTTTTTTAGATTTGCTTTTATTAAATTCTATTTGCATTTTTAAAAGCAAAAATAATTTATCATATTCTGCATCTTCACTTGGCAACATCATAAAGTATTGATTAGCAGATTCTGAATAATATATTTGCCATGCATAACTTTTATAATATTTCACATTAAATGGTATATTTTTAATTAAGAGCTTTTGTTCCTCCATTGCCTGTTCTATTTCATCTATTGTAACTTGCTTTAACATAGAAAGGAACTTTATATGCCTTTCTATATTATCTTGAGTATCTGGCTCTAAATAAGCACTTATTGGAGCTGCTTTTGCATATTTATCTTCAATACTTTCTAATCTATTTTTAGGTGTAATAAATATCTGTATTTTATCAATTGGGATATATTTGTAGACAATGTGTTTATTGTCTTCTTTTATTTTTGAAGGTCTAAAATCTAAAGGCTCAAATTTTTTTAAAAATTCTGGTATATCATTCAAATCAAGTCCTATATACTTTAATTTTTCTTCTATTGTTTCTACCATTTAGAACCTCCTAACATTTTTTTACTGGTTGATTTATTATTTGCCATATATTATTGTAGGGGGTCAGTGTTATCTAACCCCTTATTCATTTATTTTATTCACCTTTTGCTGTATTTAATTTTAATAATTTTACTAATTCTACTATCAGTATTGGTGAAAACACTAATAATATCACTTCTACAATATGCATTGTTGGTAAAACTGCCAAATCAAATATATTTCTTATTGCAGGTATAAATAGAATTACAAACATCATGCACGCAGATATTATTGTTGCTAATATTAACATTTTATTATTAAATATTCCTGTTTTAAATATAGAATTTTTATTATCTCTAACATTGTAAACATGAACTAACTGAGATAAAGCTAATACACAGAACGCCATTGTTTGAGCTATTTGTATTCTTTCTGTTTCACTTACATTTGGAGTTGAAAGTCCTATTATAAATGCCAACAATGTGATTGTTCCTATCATAATACCTTGATATACTATTCTTCTTGTCATTCCTCCAGTAAAAATTCCTTTACCTGGCTTTATTGGTTTTCTCTTCATAACATCTTTTGCTGCTGGGTCAACTGCTAAAGCCAAAGCTGGAAGTGAATCAGTAACTAAATTTATCCATAAAATGTGTATTGGTAACAATGGTTCTAAATGTGCTATATCTACTATTCCAAACCAATTCGCCAATAATGGTGTTATTAATATTGCTACAAATAAAGTAATTATTTCTCCTACATTGCTTGATAGTAAAAATTGTATTGCTTTTAAAATATTATCATATATTCTTCTTCCTTCTTCTACAGCAGATACTACTGTTGCAAAATTATCATCAGTTAATATTACATCTGCAGCTTCTTTTGCCACATCCGTACCTACCATTCCCATAGCACATCCAATATCTGCCTTTTTTAATGCTGGTGCATCATTAACACCATCTCCAGTCATTGCAACAATTTCACCATTTTCTTGCCACGCCTTTACAATTCTTACTTTATGTTCTGGAGACACTCTTGCATATACAGAATACTTTCTTACATTCTTAATAAGATCTTCATCTGTCATCTTTTCTAATTCTGCTCCAGATATAGCTTCTGTTTCATCTTCTAATATACCTAATGATTTTGCAATAGCAATAGCAGTTATTTTATGATCTCCTGTAATCATTACAGGTTTTATTCCTGCAGATTTACATTTTTCTACTGCTTCTTTTGCTTCCAATCTAGGAGGATCTATCATTCCAACCATACCTATATATATCAAATCTTTTTCTAATTCTTTTACTTCTTCATCAGTTGGCTTATGGTCTAACTCTTTGTATGCCATTGCTAAAACTCTTAGTGCATTCTTGGCCATTTTTTCATTTTGTTCATCTATGCTTATTTTGTATTTTTCTAAATCTGTTTTTATATCTTCTTTATATACATATTTATTACATCTTTTTAATAACTCATCAACAGCACCTTTTGTATACACTATATATTTTCCATTTACTTCATGTACAGTAGTCATCAACTTTCTGTCAGAATCGAATGGTATTTCTGCGATTCTTGGCATACTGTCATATATAGATGGATCAAAATCCAGTTTAAATCCCAAATCTATTAAAGCTGTTTCAGTAGGGTCTCCTGTAAGTTTGTTGTCTACTGATATTTGTGTATCATTGCATAACATACTTGCATATATTAATTTCTCCAAATCTTCATCGTGCTCTTTTGTTAATTCTGCCGTTGCTTCTACGACTTTATTATTATAAAATAATTTTTCTACTGTCATTTTATTTTGCGTTAATGTACCTGTTTTGTCTGAACAAATTACAGTTGCACTTCCCAATGTTTCAACAGCTGGCAATTTCTTTACAATTGCATGTCTTTTTACCATTCGTTGTACACCAATAGCTAGCACTATTGTTGATACAGCTGGCAACCCCTCTGGAATTGCTGCAACAGCTAAGCTTACAGCAGTCATAAACATATGGATAGGTTCTTTTCCATATAATAATCCTATTGCAAATATTATTGCACATATAATTAAGGCTGCTATTCCCAATGTTTTACCTAATTTGTCCAATTTTACTTGTAGAGGTGTTTGTGTCTCTGTTGTAGAATTTATCATATCTGCTATTTTACCAACCTCTGTATTCATTGCAGTTTCTACTACTATACCTTTACCTCTACCATAAGTTATTAAACTAGATGAAAACATCATATTTACTCTATCACCAATACCAATATTTTTTTCATCAATAGTTTCAACATTTTTTTCAACTGGTACAGATTCTCCTGTTAAGGCTGATTCTTGTACTTTTAAATTAAAGCTTTCAGTTAATCTTATATCTGCTGGAACATAATCTCCTGTTTCCAATACTACAATATCTCCCGGAACAAGTTCTTTAGATGGAATTACTTGTAAAGCACCGTTTCTAATTACTTTCGCCGCATGACTACTTAACTTCTGTAATGCTTCTAATGATTTTTCTGCTTTGCTTTCCTGTGCAACTCCTATAATTGCATTTACTAAAATAACTATAAGAATTATTATTGTATCTGTAATTCCTTCTCCTTCATTTATTCCCACAATTCCAGAAACTATAGCAGAAATAATAAGTACAATTATCATAAAATCCTTAAATTGTGCTAAAAATTTTTGTAATAAACTTTTCTTTTTTCCCTCTTTTAATTCATTTAATCCATACTTTTCTTTTCTTTTTTGAATCTCACTATCTTCTAACCCTTTTTGCAAATCTGTTTCTAGTACTTTGCTAGTTTCTTCTGCAGATTTATTAAACCAATTTTCTGCCACTAAAAAACACTCTCCTTTACACATAAAATAAGACTATTAAAGAAACCCACTATTTTGCAAACATCAAGTCTCTTTAAAAGTCTTGCTTACCTTGTAAGGTCACTAACCAGAAAAATTTTTCGAGATTGTTGATTAGTAATTTATAAGCTACTCCCTTTTAAACTGTGTTCATTTTATCATTATACTATTTACTTTGCAATAGTTATTCCTAATATTTTCTTATTCTCTTTATAGAATTTATTATTTGAAAAAAATATACATATTATGCTATAATTATCGGCAGCTAGTCTACTAATGGGTTTTTTCCATTCTAGGCAGGTTTAAACAGCTGCAATGCAACTGCTTTTTGCTTAGCGAAAAAATTTTTCTTTAAGTATTTACATTTTATGTAAAGTATGATATAATAAATTTAATAAAAGATTAATTCAGGTAAAGAAGTTTACCACTTTAATCTTACTCTTCTAAATCTGTTATACACATCATTCCAATCATCGCTTTAGAGCTAAGGTTGATTCGAATAGAAGTTAACAGATAATATTTAACAAAGGAGGTCATATGGAAGAGGTCTTATAGAAAAAGAACATCCAATATAAGTTTAGATGTTCTTTTTCTTTTATTTATTTACTATTTTATTATTTTTTTATTGCCAATATTTTATATTTTACTACACCTGCTGGCACCTGTGCCTCTATTATTTGATTTTTCTTTGCACCAAGTAATGCTGCACCGATTGGTGATTCATTTGATATCTTATTTTGTGATAAGTCAACTTCTGTAGAACCTACTATTGTATATTCAACTTCTTCATCATATTCCATATCTAATATTTTAACTGTATTTCCTACTTGAACTGTTTTTGTATCTATTTCTGATTCATCTATTACTCTTGCATATCTAATTTTGTTTTCTAATTCAGCTATTTTGTTTTCGTTTGCAGCTTGTGCGTTTTTTGCTTCATCATATTCAGAATTTTCTGATAAATCTCCAAATCCTAATGCAACTTTAATTCTTTCTGATATTTCTGTTCTCTTTTCTGTTTTTAAGTACTCTAATTCTTTTTCTAAATTGTCATATCCTTCTTGTGTTAATAAAATTTCTTTTTCTTCCATTTTGAATCTCTCCTTTGGTTTTATGTATTGTATATAATTTTGTACTGTTTTATATATTAAACCACTATATGTTTTTTGTCAAGTAATTAGTACTGTTTTTATAATTATTTATTATAGAAGTCGACGCCAGCTCAACCTCTACATAATTTGTGATATAAATGTAGAGGTCGACAGCTACGTCGACCCATTTAATAATATATTATAATTATTTTGATTATTCAGCTGTTTCTGGTTTTACTTCTTCAACTGGTTCTTCTGAAACTGTATCAACAACTTCTTGTGTTGTTACTTCTGTTGTTTCAATAGCTGGTGCTTCTTCTGGAGCTTCTGCTTCTGATACTTCTTCTTTTATTATTGTTTCTAATGTTTCAATTCTTGCTCCTACTTGTTCTTTTGTCTTAGCAGATTTACCTAATCTATCTCTTAAATAGAATAATTTAGCTCTTCTAGCCTTTCCAACTCTTACTACTTCTACTTTCTCTACTGCTGGTGAATGAATTAAGAATGTTTTTTCAACACCTACTCCATAAGAAATTCTTCTTACTGTAAATGTTTGATTTACTCCTCCACCTTGTATTTTTATTATTATTCCTTCGAATACTTGTATTCTTTCTCTGTTTCCTTCTTTTACTCTAACATGAACTTTTACTGTATCTCCAACTTTTAATGTTGGTATTTTATTTTTCATTTGTTCATGTTCGATTGATTTTATTATGTCCATTTTTATTCTCCTTTCTTAATAAATTCGTTGTTTTCTAACAACTCAGGACGTTTATTTTGTGTATTTTTTATGGATTGTTCTTTTCTCCATTTTTCTATATTGCTATGATGACCAGATAACAAAACTTCTGGCACTTTTTTATTTAGGAATACTTCTGGTCGAGTATATTGCGGATATTCTAATAATCCTTTACTAAAAGATTCTTCATCTACTGAATTTGCATTAATTACACCTTCTACATATCTACTAACTGCATCAATTAATACCATTGCTGGTATTTCTCCACCAGTTAATACATAATCTCCAATAGATATTTCCTCATCTACTATTTCTTCTAATACTCTTTCGTCAATTCCCTCATAATGTCCACACAACAATATTAAATTTTTTTCTTTGCTTAATTCTTTTACTTTGTTTTGAGTTAATACTTTTCCCTGTGGAGATAAATAAATTACTTTTGCATTTTCTTTATCTGTAATTGATTGATATGCATCATAAACTACATCTGGTCTAATTAACATACCAGCTCCTCCACCATAAGGATAATCATCAACTTTTTTATGCTTGTTTTTAGAGAAATCTCTAATATTTATTAAGTTTATTTCTATCAAATTATTTTCTTGTGCTCTTTTTAATATGCTTTCTTTTATAGGTTCAAACATTTCTGGAAAAAGTGTTAATATGTTAAATTTCATTTTACAATAATCCCTGAATTATGTTCACATATATTTTGCCATTTTCAATATCTACTTTTTTTATAACGTCTTTAATTCCTGGCAATAATACTTGTTTTCCTAATTCATCTTTTATAACATATACATCATTACTTCCTGTTGAAAATATATCATCAACTGTGCCTAACAGCTCATTTGTTGTTTCAATATAAACTTCTAAGCCAATTAGGTCTGCAATGAAGTATGTATCTTTAGGAAGTTTTATAGCATCTTCTCTATTAATTTTTAAATAGTAATTTCTATATTTTTCTGCTTCATTTATATCTGGTATTTCTTTAAATTTTATCAATACCATATTTTTGCTATATTTAACTTCTTGTACTGTAAACTCTTTTAGAGTTCCTTTTATATCAATATATATTTTTTTTAGCTTTTCAAACCTACTAATATCATCTGTAAAAGGAACTACTTTAACAAAACCTTTTATTCCATATGTGTTTACAATTTGACCTATTTCCAAATAATCTTTCATATATATTTAACCTAATCAATAAATTCTACTGTAACTCTTTTTTGTTCTTTTGATGCTACAGCTCTTATTATTTCTCTTATTGCCTTAGCAATTCTACCTTGTTTTCCAATTACTTTTCCCATGTCGGCTTCAGCAACTTTTACTTCTATTACAATTGATTTCTCTCCTGTAATTTCATTAATTGATACTGCATCAGTATCTGTAACTAAATTCTTAATAATTAGTTCTAATATGTCTTTCATTTTGTGTCCTCCTAGTTAGCTTTTTCAATTAAATTTTTAACTGTGTCTGTTGGTTTAGCACCATTTTTTATCCATTGTTCTACTTTTTCTTTATCTAATTTTATTTCAGATGGTTCTACCATTGGATTGTATGTTCCAATTTTTTCTATTATTTTACCATCTCTTGGAGATCTAGAATCAGCAACAACTATGTGATAGAAAGGAGCTTTTTTCGCACCTACTCTTTGTAATCTTATTTTTACCATTATTTTCACCTCCTGATAATGAAGTATATATATTTAAAATTTAATAACAAAATTATTATGACACATCTATAATCATCTGCAAATCCTACTGTATTTTATCAATATTTAAACTTTTCATTACATTTCGAATTCCCTTTTCGTCTTTCATTTTCTTAATCATTTTTTGTGTCATCTCAAATGTTTCCATAAACTTATTTATAGCCTGTACTGTTGTTCCACTACCTTTTGCAATTCTTATTCTTCTACTAGCATTTAATAATTTTGGATTTTTTCTTTCTTTTGCAGTCATAGAACAAATAATTGCTTCTATTTTCACAAATTCTTTATCATCTACTTTTACATCTTTTAGTTTGTTCATTCCGGGTATCATTTTTAGGATTGAAGAAAATGAACCCATTTTTTTCATTTGCTTTAGTTGAGCCAAATAATCATTCAAATCAAATTCTTGTTTTTTGATTTTCTTTTCCAATTTTATAGCTTCTTCTTCATCAAATGCTTCTTCAGCTTTTTCTATTATAGAAAGCACATCACCCATTCCAAGTATTCTTGAAGCCATTCTATCTGGATGAAATTCTTCTATATCATTTAATTTTTCACCTGTTGCAACAAATTTTATTGGTCTGTTTGTAACTTTTTTTACTGATAATGCAGCACCACCACGTGTATCTCCATCTAGCTTTGTTAAAACTACTCCATCAATTCCTAATTTTTCATTAAATGTTGTTGCTACATTTACAGCATCTTGACCAGTCATTGAATCTACAACTAAAAGTATTTCATGTGGTTTTATACTTATCTTCAAGTTTTTTAATTCTTGCATAAGTTCTTCATCTATGTGAAGTCTACCAGCTGTATCTATTATTACTATATCGTTTAACTTTGACATAGCAGTATTCATTGCTTGTTTTGCAATTTGAACAACATCTTTTGTTGTTTCGTTTGAATATACTGGTATATTTAATTGTTTACCAACTACTTGTAATTGTTGTATAGCTGCTGGTCTATACACATCACATGCTACTAGCAAAGGATTTTTTCCTTTTTTTCTTAGCAAGTTTGCAAGTTTCCCTGCTGTTGTAGTTTTTCCTGAACCCTGCAAGCCGACCAACATTATTACTGTTGGTGGATTAGGTGTAATATTTATTTTACTTTCTGTTCCACCTAGTAATTCAATCATTTCATCTTTTACTATTTTTATTACTTGTTGACCTGGAGTTAATGATTTTAACACATCTTGCCCTAATGCTTTTTGCTCCACTATTGAAATAAATTCTTTTACTATTTTGTAGTTAACATCTGCTTCTAAAAGTGCTAATTTTACTTCTCTTAATACTTCTTTTAAATCTGATTCTGTAATTCTAGCTTTACCGCTTAACTTTCTTGTTATTTCTTGTAATCTTGATGAAAGTCCTTCAAAAGCCATTTTTAGCACCTCCAAAATAGTTTTTTTAAACTAAACAATTTAGTTCTTGCATTATGTGGTTTAATACTTTTTGAACTTGTTTGTCCGATGAGTTTGTTTGTAATTTTGTTAGTTCAGATAATACTTCGCTTATTTTCTTATCTTGTTGTAATGTTTTTTTCATGATTCCCAACTTTTCTTCAAATTCGAAAAGCTTATTTTCCCCCTTCTTTATATTATCTCTAACAGCCTGTCTCGTAATATTCATATTTTCTGCAATTTCTGATAGAGATAAGTCGCTATTATAGTAGTTATCTAAAAAATCATATTGTTTTTCAGTTAAAAGCTTGCCATATATATTTAATAGCATTCCTACTTTTACATTTTTCTCCATATAAATAACTACCTTTCTTCTGTAATGCCAATATACTTTACACCATTTTTTTGCTTTTGTCAAGCCTTTTGGCTAAAATATAAGGAAAAAATTATTTCTAAAAGCATCAAGGAGCGATACAAAATCGCTCCTTGATATTTTAATCTATTTTTTCTTTCTTTTTTATTATTACTTGAATTCCTTGTAATCCTAAAATTATAATAGCACCAATTACAAAAGCCACTATACTAAAATTATCAAAATTCATCGGACTTTTAGGAACACTCAATGTAGTTGGTCCCATAACTATTGCATATAGCGATCCCACCATTAATCCTATTATAGTATAAATTGTTTGGCTTCTATATTTTTCTAATGCTTTCTTTATTAATTTTATAACTATCAATATTCCTATAATTATTCCTACACCAAAAATAAATACAACTGGTATATAGTTTAATTTAAAATGAAGTAGCTCTTTTATTGCAGATATTATTGGAATATACAGTCCAAATATTAATAATAGTGTTGAGCCTGAAATTCCTGGCAATATCATTGCTGATATTGCTATCATTGCCGCAACTAATATATAAATTATTAATCCTAAATTTAGATTTGTTATATCTATTGAACCTTCTGACCCAGCAACAGGATTGAAATATGTAATAAGAGCAACAATTACTATTCCTATTAATGTAAATATTAAATTTTTATACTTTCCTTTTAATTCGTTTTTTTCTTCTTTTATTATTACTGGTATAGCAAAAATTATAAATCCTAAAAACAATGAACTTACACTATATATATGTTCTTCGAACAGACTAGCAAGTAGCAATGATGCAATTGCCATACCTATAGCCCAACCACATCCCCATTTTATTAAAAACTTGGCAGCTTCCTTTTTTTCTTCTTTTTTGCCATATATTATATCATTAAGTGAATTAACAAATTTGTCATAAAAGCCTAATATAAATGCTACTGTACCTCCTGATACACCTGGAACACTATCAGCTAAAGCCATACAAAATCCTCTAAATGCATTAATTATAAAATTCATAACTTTCCTCCTTTGTTTTCTTATGTTCGTCAGTATTAGTTGATAATATCATATATATTTTTGCTTGTAAATAATAAAATAATAATTTTTTTATAAATATATAAACGGAGCCTTTATCTCAATAATAAGTAATAATTTATAATAAAAAATAAGATAAAAGTTCCGTACATTTGTATTTATATATATTATCTTTCATCTATGCCATTGTGTTTTTCTAATCCACCAAAAGATTCATTAGTTTTATTGTATGTATAAAAATTTTTTTCATCTTCTTTAAATAATCCAGTTAACTTTAGCAATGCTTTTTTCTGTTGTTCTTGAGGCTCATATTTATACTTTCCATTTTCGTCTTTTAATCCATTAAGTTTATTTATAAAATACCTATAAATTGATTCACCTGTAGAAAACCAATATACCATAACTTCTTCCATTTGATTGCTAGATAAATTAGCTCTGAAAAACATAGGTATTGAGCTTTTGGCATAATTTTCTATTTCCTTCTCTTTTGTATAATATACAACCCTTGTCCTTGCTCTTTGCTCAATTTCTTCTTTTGACAATCCTTCATTATTAGATGCACTTATTTTAGTTTTCTCCGTATCATATATTTTCGTTAATTCTTCACTATTTTGTATTTTTCTTTTTACAAAATCTGAATTTGCAAAATCATATATCTGTTTATCTATTCTAGTTTCTATTTCTTTCTGAATTAAGCTTTCTTTTGCTGCTATAAATGCTTCGTGCATCTTTCTTTTTAGCTTCTTTTTACTTAACAAATTATCGCCGAATTTAGTTTGTATTTCTTCTCTTATTCTTTTTTCATACTCTCCTAAAGCCTCATATTCTTCTTTTATATTTCCTTCCTCTAAATTATCTGCAAAATCTTCTAAATAACTTAAATCTTGATATTTTCTCCTTACTTCCTTTTCTATTCTTGCCGTTTGTTCTGCTCCAATTATAGTCAAATCTGGCATATCAGTTTTCTTAGAAATCAATCCGTCTTTTGTTTTCTGTTCTTCATGGTATCCAGCTCCAAGGGCTGTAAATTCTGCATCATTATAGTCTAAATGTCCTTTTCCTTGAGCTTCAAACTTAACTTTATATTTCTTTTTATCATTAGAAAATATTACACTATATCCTGTGTTTACAGCTCTAAAACCAGGTTTCTTAATTAGTTTGGGTTGTCTTATTTCTTCTGTTCCCCAAAATTTAAAACTTGAAAATTTTGCTAAATTTGATACAAAATATGCACTCATTTCATATTGTAGTTCTCGTAATGTCCTTGTATAAACATCATTTGTTCTTGACAAATTGCCTTGTCCATATTCTACATTTTCTTTAGCATAATTGAATTGATTAGTTTTACTTTCTAGTTCTTTTTCATTATTTTGTTTACTTGATTCATCTATTATTAAAGAACCAACTTTATCTATTATTTCAGTTAAAACTTCCTGATTTTTCAAGCTTAATGAATTATTTAGCAGATTTTTTATTTCATAAATTTTTTCATCATTTTTATATTCTATTTCTCCCCTATTTAAATTAGCTTTTATCTCATTTATTTCATTACTTAAACTTAACATTCTTTGTTCATTTGCTTGTATAAAATTTTTATGCTCTTTTATTCTATTGGACGTTCTTTCTAGTTCTTCTGCCAAATCACTAAGCTTTGAATTTAATTCATCACTACCTGTTCTGAATTTTTTAGGTGGAATAGTTGTTATTACACTAAATGCAACAATATCTTTAAAATCTATTTTTGATATTTTTTCTAAAATAGATTTTTGGTCTATATTAGGGTTTTCCTTAATTTCACTTAAAATTTCTGTAAATTCATTTCTAGTTTTAGTTGCAATACTATCTGGTGTTTTTATTCTGCCTTCAACAAATCCTTCAGCACCCGGATATACGGTTTTATATGTATTTCCTGCTGCGTATATCAATGCTTGAATTGTCCTTTTTAATTCTACAATATATTCTCTTTGATCCATTACTTCCTTCATTTTATCATCTTGTGCTTTTTTTAAATTTATTAATTGCCTTTCAGCTGATTTTGCAACTTCGTCAGGTACCATTTCTATTTTTTCTTCCATAACTGCTCATCTCCATAAATATAAATATCACTTTTTATATGTTCTATTCTACCACTTTTCACAAATTATGTAAACGTTTTTATGCTAACTTTTCATATTACAACAATGTGAGCATGCACTTGTTTCTGATATT
Source organism: uncultured Clostridia bacterium (assembly GCA_934178555.1). Lineage (GTDB taxonomy): Bacteria > Bacillota > Clostridia > TANB77 > CAG-508 > CAKPQL01. The sequence goes on along the minus strand of CAKPQL010000001.1, from coordinate 24,917 downwards.
TTACATATTTTTTTTATCTCTTCGTCTGATAAAACACCTTGTTTTTTATAATAGTCTGCTATTGCTACCTTTATTGCTTCTTCTGCCAAAACTGAACAATGTAATTTTATTGTAGGTAATCCTCCTAATTCTTTTACAACTTCTTCATTAGTTATTTCTAATGCTTCTTTTATGCTTTTGCCTTTTACTAGTTCTGTTGTAACACTGCTTGCAGCTATCGCTGCGCCACACCCATAAGTTTTAAATTTTACATCGGTTATTATTTCACTATCTATTTTTAAATAAATTTTTATCACATCTCCACATACAGGATTTCCAACTTCTCCAATTCCAGATGCATTTTCTATAATTCCAACATTTCGTGGATTAGAATAATGTTCAATCACTTTTTCTGAATACATATGCCTTATCTCCTTTAAATTTATTGTATGGAAATTTCATACCATTACTAATGGCACTGCACTCAATGCCCTTTCAGTATTTATCTATATTCAATATAAATAATATAAAAAAAATAAATTTTTATGCAAATTCATAAAAATTTATTTTTAAACTTTCTTTATATCTTTTATTTTCAGTATATGCAGTATTATTTGTTTACTATCATATCAATCTGCCCATCTTTTAGGTATATAATTTTGTTCGAGCTTGCTATTGTTGATTTTCTGTGCGCTATTATTATTACAGTACTTTGTTTAGATATTTTATCTATTACATTTTGTATTAATTTTTCTGTTTTTAAGTCTATATTAGAAGTTGGTTCATCAAATATGTAAATTGATGTTTTATGTAAAATTGCTCTTATAAAAGCAATTATTTGGAGTTCTCCATATGATAATTTAGATAATTTTATTTGTGTATCTAATCCTTCAGGTAGTTTTTCAAATACATTTTCTACTTTCATCTCGTGAATTAATTCGTATATTTGATCATTTGCTATTTTGGTATTTCCTAATATTATATTGTTTCTTACTGTGTCTGAAAAAATATATGGGTTTTGTGATATATATGAGATATTATCTCTTAGGCATTTATTGGAAATTTTTGAAATGTCATATCCATTTATTAAAATTTTTCCACTTTGAATATCGTATATTTTCATTAAAGCATTTGTAAGTGTTGTTTTACCTACACCTGTTCTTCCTACAATTGTTACCTTTGCACCATTTTTTATTATAAATGATAAGTTTTTTAATATTGGTTCTTTCCCATAATTCATATAAACATTTTGGAATTCTATGTCCCCACTTAAATCTTCTACATATTCTCCATCATCAATGTTCTCATCATTTTTTTCATCTAATAACACTTTAATTTTTCTATATGAATTTATGCAAGTTTGCATATCTTCTAGGTTATTAAATATTTCTTCTAATGGACTTTTGCATCCCTTTGTATAAAACAAAACTAAATATATACTTCCTAAACTTATATCTAAATTTATGTTTAATGCATAATATATTAGTGCATATATTCCAAGTGCTTGAATTAACGTTAATAGCCAATATGGGAAAGTATGTACAAATATATACTTTTTCCTTGTATCTAATTCAGAATCAAATAATTCATTAGTTTTATTTATATTATTTTTTTGCAGGTTAAACAGATATGTTAATTTATTTTTGTTATATAATTCTGAAAATTCTTTATTTTCCATATCTCTCTTTTTTAGGATTTCATTATCTAACCTACTTAAAATTCTTGACGAATTATATGCTACCACTGCTGTAACAAAAACCGAAAACGCTCCTATAATAGCCAACTGTATATTTGCCACAAACATCATTATGACCATAAAAACTATATATGTTATATTATTTAGTATAATTTCTAGCAATCCAGACAACATTGTCAATAAATTATCTACATCAGCAGTTAATCTTGTATATAACTCTGCTGAATTATATTTGCTAAATGTAGTCATTTTAAAATTCAACACTTTACTAAATAGTTTTTCTCTTATATCTCTTAGAAACACTGTCATTGTATTATTTACAACTATATTTTTAAAATTTTTGCATATTACAAGTAAAAAATGTATACTGCAATATAAAATTATAAATTTTATAATTGTTTGTTCTATGTTTTTGGCTTTGAAATCTATATCAACAATCTGTTTCATTACATATGGATGTAAAGTACTTAACAAATTACAAACTATTAATAAGATTGCTATAAATACTAATGATTTAATACGTTTCTTGATTATTTTTTTCATATTAAATCACCTTCTCTTTCGTATGAACTTAGCTCTTTATATAGTTTATTTCTTTCTAACAATTCCTTATGTGTTCCTTCGTCACAAATTTTGCCATCTATTAATAAATATACTTTATCCATCTTTTCCATCATACTTATTTTATTAGAAACTATAATTAAAATATCGTCACCAACTGCTTTTTCAATTTGTTCTAACACTTTTGTCTCGGTTTCTATATCTAATGCAGATAAAGAATCATCAAATATATTTACTTTTCTTATATTTAGCAAGTTTCTTGCAATTTGAATTCTTTGCTTTTGTCCACCAGATATTCTTTCTCCATTTTCTCCTATTCTTGTATCCATACCATCTTTCATTAATTGTATATCTTCATATATATCCGCTTTTCTAGTTATATCATAAATGTCATCTTTTTCAGATTTTTTCTTTATATCTATATTGCTTTTTATGGTATCATCTATAATTATATTTTTTTGCATTGAATATCCTATATTTTCAAAAATGCTATCTCTTGAATAATCATTTATATCAATATTATTTATAAAAATTGTTCCTCTTGGTACTTCATAAAATCCTGCTATTATGTTCATTAATGTTGTTTTTCCGCTCCCAACCTGTCCTATAATTCCAACTTTTTCACCTTTGTTTATTTTTAGATTTATATTTTCTATTGCTGGTTTTTGTAACTCGTTATATGAATATGTTAAATTTTTTATTTCTATTTTCTGAATTTTTTCTAATTTTTTTCCAGAATTGTCATATGTCTCTAAATTGAAAAAGTAATTGTATCTTCTGCTAGCTTGCTTAAAATACGCAAATCCATTCAATAATTTTTGTATTGAATTTACTATTTCATTTATTGCAATAGATATGCAAGATATGTAGGCCGTTAATTCTCCTACTGTTAATACATTTTTATTTATTAGGAGTAATCCTAACGAAAATCCAACTATGTAACATAGCGCATATAAAACATCTCTAGTATTTTTTATTTTATTATCAACTACTCCTACTTTGTAATCTGCTTCATACATTTTGTCATTAATCTTCTTAAATTTTTCTACTTGATTTTTTTGTTGGTTATACAACTTTATTAAACTAAATCCAGACGTGTTTTGTTCTATAATATTTGATAAATCAATATATGCATTTCTTGATTTTTCTATTGCTTGGTTTTGCTTTTTATATAATCTAATTGTTTGTAATATAAATAATATAAATATCGGTATTAGCGGTATCGCTAATATTAAATTAAAATTTTTACCTATAATTATTAGTCCAATAATAGGAGCTATAATCATTCTAGCTACATTAAAAAATGCATTTCCTAAAAATTTTCTTATCATCAATATTTCTTTTGATAAATATGCTAAGAAAACGCCTTTTTCTTCCTTATCATAATATTCTGGTTTAACATATTGCAAATGTTCTAATACTTTTTTCCTTAAATATGTATCTGATGTTCTTGCTACTCTAAACAATAATATTCTATACATAATTCTTGGGAAAATCATTATTACTGAATAGAATATTAAACTATTTACTTCTTTCATTATTACTTCTTTGCTAACATCGGCTTTCATTAGCAAATCTAATATGTTTCCTATTATTTGTGGTATTTTATATAATATATATATTACTATTCCATGAAATACCATTCCTAATATATATATAGGTACTGTTCTCTTTAGTTCTTCTACAAATATTTTGTTTTGCTTTTCTTTCACTTTTGTACTCACTTTCCAATTTTAATATTTTTATTGTACCATAAATACTATAAAAATCAAAACTTTTTTTGTAATATTTTTTATTTTATCGTGCATACTACTTTTATACATTATTTGAATTTGGAGGAATATTTATGGAAAATCAAAATTTAAATATACTAGACGAAGTTAATAAAGGAGCCACTATGGGAATGGATGCCATTTCTTATGTATCTGAAAAAGTTAAGGATAATCAATTTAAAAAAGTTTTAGATACCGAATATAACAAATATAAAGATATATCAAATAGAGTAAACGCTTTATATTCAAATTACTCTACTAAAGAACCTCATGAAACTAATGCTATGACAAAAATGATGACATGGTATGGAATTCAAATGAAAACTATAACAGACGATACTACTTCTAAGCTATCTGAATTATTAATGCAAGGTACTAATATGGGAATTATTGAAGGAAGACGCTTAATTAACCAAAATAATAAAATTGAACCAGATGTAAAAAATATTTTAAATGATTTTGTTGTTATGCAAGAAGATAGTGTAGAAACATTAAAAAAATACTTATAAAATAAAAGTTGTAAAAGCACATTGATGCACTTTTACAACTTTTATTTTATAATATATTAACTCTTTTCTTTACCATTCTATATATTTTTATTGATAACATTAATTCTATTACAGACAATACTATTAAGCAACTTATCACATATATAAGTGTAACTTTTATAAGTATTGCTGTTGCAACTAAACTAACTATTGTTGTACCTATTTTCCTTGCTAAATCTAAATATACAGATATAGATTGTCTTTCACTTTCGCTTGATATGTTTAATGATAAATCATAAATATATACTCTAAAAGGATCCCTTATTGCTAATATTATGCAAAATCCAATTGCCATTATCGTAAATTTTAAAATTGTATTTATGCTTATAAAATATCCTAATACCAATAACACACATGCAAGTGTCAACAATGTACATAGTATAACACTTACTTTATTTTTAAATTTATCATATGCTTTATTAAAACTTATATTGCCTATTACTCTAAATATACGTGATACTGCAACAATTAAGCTTAAATATGTAGCAGTTTTAGCCATATCATAAATTTTAGCTAATTCACATTGTATCAATAACTTTCCATTTGACTGACCTACAGCTATTACAGAAAAAAACATTCCATAAAAAATTAGTATTATCCAAATCATTTTAGAAATTTTTATTTTTTCTTTTGTTTCATTAGTTTTAATTGTAACAACGTCATTTGGAGATAAATCTTTCATATATAAAGATAAGATAAAAGTTACTATACAAAACATTATACACAAATACATTGGTAAATAATTGTTTATATTAAATAAATAACCTGCTACAAATGAAATTATCATTGTTATAACTGCATACCCAGTATTTCCGTTATTTAGAATCTTTGTAAACTGTTCTTCATTGTTTTGAATTTCTAAATTGTTTTTTAGCATTGCATTTTCTGTACTTTTAAACATAAAAGCTATATTATATATAAATTCAGCAAATACTATTAAAACATAGTTGTTTGCAAAAGTTATTATTGTACTTGCAATTATTAGTAAACCTGTTGCTAGTCTTACTGATTTTGTATTTCCTATTTTTTGTATAATTTTTATTATTATTTTTCCTAGTAATATTGACGATATTGATGATATTGTTGTCAAAAAAACTATTTTGTCTGGTGTGAATCCTTTTACCATTGTATAAAATAACGTGTCTATCGCAACATAGAATAGCAAATCACTAGATAAAATATAAAAAATTAGAAAAACTTTATTAAATTTTTTTAAATATAAATTCTGTTCCATTTTCTTCCCTTAATAATTTTTAGTTATATCACTCATTGTCTTATTATGTTTCATATAAATTAACCTGTATGCAAGGGCTATTTGAAAAATCATAATAAATGCAGATAATCCCAACATATATCTTAACCCTAATTCATACATTACTCCACATAAAAATACTCCAATTGCTTCTCCAAATAACTTTGCAATATATCGTATATTTGTAAAAGACAATTGATATTCATTTTCAACACAATTTATATATGGAGCATCACAAACATTTTCATATGAAGTTGATATCAATATTGACCAAGTTATTGCAATTAACATTATTATTATGTTGTTAGATAAAAATGCTATAATATACCATATAAATCTTACTCCAAATTTAATTGTTATTGTTACATAATCATTTTTTGGAGTTAAAAACTTTAGTGCTAATATACCTATTACATCTGCAGCCAATCCAACTAACAATAAATAATTAGTTGCATAACTATCTGAGAAGTTAAAATAATTTGTTAACGTTAATATTTTTAACCCTAATGCAGTTGACATTGCAGAATGTGCTAAAACTACATAAATCATATATATAACCAATATTTTATTTTTAACTATATATTTTACAATATTCACTTTGTTTTGTTCTTTTTTTGTAGTTTCTGTTGTATCAATTCTCAACATTACAAAAACTGCTATCAATAAAAACACATTTGATATAATTAAACAAATATTATAATTTACATATGTACCTAAAATATTTTTTCCTATAAATAATCCACCAATTAAAATTCCTATATCTCTAAACAAATACTCTGTCAATTTTCTTTTACTATATATTTTATCATTTTTTACTATATTTGTAATTAATGGGTATATGCTTGTTATTATTATATACTCCATAACAATGTCTATTAATATTAATGCTATTATTAAACTTTTTAAATTTGTTCCATTTACAAAATATAACACTAATAAATTTATAAATTTAATGATGATAATATATGTTATACAAGTTTTCAATTTATTTAAACTAATATGTTTTCCTATTAGCATTATTCCTAATATACTAATAAATGTTCCTATACTTAATATATTACTTATTTGTGTTATTGCAAAATTATTATCTTTTAACCATAACTGTCTAAAATTTCCCCATAGTCCAACTGATATACTAAAAAATGCTAACATTACTAATATTTTATTTTCTACATTTGTTTTTTTCATTCAATTCATTTCCTTTGCTATATTATATGTTTATTTTGCTATTTTCAATTATTTCATTAATGTTCTTATATAATATAACATTAATCGTTATTGATAATTAGTTTTTCTATGTCTTCTGCTGTTAATTTAAAATATTTTAATAGCAATTCTGCTTTTCCTGATTTACCGAACTCATCATTTACACCCATTCTTATCACTTTTGTTGGATAATTTTCGGCTAGTACTTCGCATACTGCAGAACCCAATCCTCCTATTATATTATGATCTTCTATTGTTATTATTTTCTTTGTTTCTTTGGCACTTTTTATAATTATCTCTTTATCTATTGGTTTTATTGTATGCATATCTAATACTCTAATATTTATTCCTTGCTTTTCTAATTCTTCCTTTGCTTTTATTGCCTCTATTACAGTTACTCCAGTTGCAATTACTGTTGCATCTGTTCCGTTTCCAATTTGTACAGCTTTGCCAAGCTCAAATTTTTGATTTTCATCATATATTATTGGTGTTGCCAATCTACATAGCCTTAAATATACTGGTCCACTATACTTTGAAATCTCTCTAACAGCCCATCTTGTTTGCGTATCATCTGATGTGCACATTACTGTCATATTAGGCAATGTTCTCATCATGCTAATATCTTCTAACATCTGATGTGTTGCTCCATCTTCTCCAACAGTAACTCCCGCATGGGTAGCACAAATTTTTACGTTTAATTTAGGATAACATATACTATTTCTTATCTGATCATATGCTCTTCCTGCTGCAAACATTGCAAATGTACTCACAAATGGTATCTGATTACAAGTAGCCATACCAGCAGCTGTTGACATCATATCTTGTTCTGCTATTCCCATATCAAAAAATCTATTTGGGAATGCTTTCTTAAACAAACTAGTTTTTGTTGCTTCTGATAAATCAGCATCTAATACAACTATTTTTTCATTTTCTTTTCCCAATTCTACTAATGTTTCTCCATAACTTTGTCGTGTAGCAATTTTGGTATCTATATTCATGTTTACCTCCTCAAAATTCGTAAATTGAATTTTGTACTATTCACTATTATCAATATTATGTGTTCCTTGTATTATAATACTTCCAATAATGTTTTATCTTTCCATTCTAATAATATTTCATCTGGAACGCATAATGATCCTATTCCTATTCCCATTTCCACTTCCGGTCTCTTAGTTCCGTGATAATCACTTCCACCACTTTTGAATAATCCTTTTCGGTCGCATAATTCTTTTAAATATTCTGTTTGCTCATTTGTGAAGTTATTATAGTAACACTCTAGCCCATTTATATCATAATTGTCCACTAATTCATTTATAAATTCTTTAATGTCTGGTGCCCATTTATATACATATATATGTGGTAAGAATGCTAATCCTCCAGCATCCTTTATTGCTTTTAATAATTCTGTTATAGATGGTAAATCTTCTGATTTATCTATATAAAATATATTTTCTAAGTTGTAGCAATATTTATGTCTAAAATTTTCATAATCATTCCATAAATCTTCTGGCAATTTCTCTTTATTTCTTTCGTCTGCTTTCATTTCTCTATATATAGTTCTAGCTGCCCATTCTCCTTCTGGATTCCATTTTATTTCCTCTATTGGTACCATATATAAATTTAATTCCATACATGTTTTATATAATTGTCTTAAATATTTCTTTTGTACCTCTGCATGCCCTTTTCCTTCGTAAAACTTATCTAGCCATTCTTGCATTTTATCAACATCTATATTATATGCTAATACTTCTATTATTCTTTGCTTATAAAAACATCTTAATTCTACACCTGGTATAATTATTCCTGAATATAATTTATTTACATCTATATTTCTTAACTCTATATGACCTGCACATGTATCATGGTCAGTAATTGATATTGCTTTTAAGCCTAATTTTTGAGCTTTTTGTAGTATTTCTGTTACTGTATTTGAGCCATCTGAATGATTACTATGCATATGCAAATCTATCATCTTAATTCCTCCATAGCTTGATTATATTCTTCTTCATTTGGTGCTTTTCCATGCCAACCAGGTTTGTTCTCCATAAAAGATACCCCTTTACCTTTTATTGTATTTGCTATTATTACTGTTGGCTTTTCCTTAGTTTTTTTAGCTGTTTCAAATGCTTCTATTATTTGACTAATATTATGTCCATCTATTTTTATAACTGCAAAGCCAAAGCTTTTAAATTTTTCATCTATCGGATATACATTTTTAACTTTATCAATTTCTCCATCTATTTGTAAATTATTATTATCTACTATCAAACACAAATTATCTAATTTATAATGAGATGAACTCATTGCAGCTTCCCAAATTTGTCCTTCCTGAATTTCTCCATCTCCAACTAAACAATATACTCTTAGCCCATCACTATTTAATTTAGAAGAAAGAGCCATTCCATTAGCAACTGATAAACCTTGACCTAACGAACCTGTTGTCATATCAACACCAGCAACTTTATTCATATCTGGATGTCCTTGTAATTTTCCATCTATATTTCTAAATGTTTTTAGCTCTGATACCTCAAAATAGCCTCTATTAGCTAATGTACTATATAATGCTGGTGAAGCATGTCCCTTTGATAGTACAAACCTATCCCTTCCACTTGCCTTAGGCTGCTCCGGATTGATATTCATCTGGTTAAAATACAATACTGTTAGAATATCAGCACAAGATAGTGAGCCTCCTGGATGTCCAGACTTTCCGTAATATACCTGTTCAACGATTCCTCTTCTTATTCGTTTTGCAATATTTTCTAATTCTTTTATATCAGTTATTTTCAAAATAATTCTCCTTTCGAAAAATAACAAATTTATTTTCATCAATATAGTTATGCAAAATAGTTATAATAAAAATTTAAACACGAGCTTTTTGTCTACGCCACATTTAAAGGTGTATCAGATTTTTATTATATATTATATTGATATTAGATTATATTTATTTTTCACTATTTTGTTCCATAAATTCTATCTCCAGCATCTCCTAAACCTGGTACAATGTATCCAACCTCATTCAAATGGTCATCTACTGTTGCACAATAAATTTGTACATCAGGATGAATTTGTTGAATTTTTTTTATTCCTTCTGGTGCAGCTATAATTGATAAAAATTTTATTTTTTTAACTCCACGTTTCTTTAATTGTGTAATTGCATCTACAGCTGTACCTCCTGTTGCAAGCATTGGATCTAATAAAATTACCTCTCTTGTTTCTACTTCTTTTGGTACTTTGAAGTAATATTCTACTGGCTCTAATGTTTCTTCATTTCTATACATTCCAATATGTCCTATTTTCGCATTAGGCACAACCTTTAATATACCATCTATCATACTTAATCCAGCTCTTAATATTGGTACAAATGCATATTTTTGTTCATTTAATTTCTTAGTTTTCATTTTTGCTAATGGTGTTTCTATTTCAACATCTTCTAATTGTGCGTCTTTCATTGCTTCATAGCATAAAAACGTAGCTAATTCTCCTGCTATTTCTCTAAATTCCTTTGTTCCTGTATTTTTGTTTCTAAGTATTGTAAGTTTATGTTCAACTATTGGATGATTTAATACAATTGGTTCCATAAAAAATCCTTCCTTTCACATTTTATCTGTTTATACTTTACTACAACACAAAAAATATTGCAATAGAAAAATCAAATTGAATAAATAAATTCGTCAAATTCTTTTGTTCATAGAATTGAAGTTTATTATGGTGGCATTACAATAGATAAAAGAAGGATGCTTCGCATCCTTCTTTTATCTTATATCTTCACTTTTGGCTTCTCTTGTCATAAGCATTGTTACTGCTTTTTTAGGTTCTAACCCATTATATAATACATCGTATACAGCTTCTACTATTGGCATTTCTACATTATATTTTTTTGCAAGTTCATATGCTACTTCTATGTTATCTATACTTTCTATTGTCATTCCAACTTCTTGCTTGGCTTCTTCTATTGTTTTTCCTTGACCTATTAAGTAACCTGCTTTTCTGTTTCTACTATGCTCACTTAAACAAGTAACAATCAAATCCCCTAATCCTGTTAAACCATAAAAAGTATCTTTTTCTGCTCCCATTTTTGTTCCTAATCTTGTTATTTCCACTAATCCTCTTGTAGCTAATGCTGCAAATGAATTATCTCCTAGATTTAATCCTGCAGCAATTCCCGCGCAAAATGCTATTATATTTTTTAATGCTCCTCCTAATTCTACACCTTTTACATCATGCGACGTATATATTCTCATTGTTTCACTCATAAATGATGATTGTATATTTTTTAACACTTCCTCATATTTTGATGCTATTACTATTGCTGTTGGAATTGCTAAAGATACTTCTTCTGCATGACTTGGACCAGATAAAGCACCTATCATATTATTTGGTAGCTCATCTTCTAATACTTCTGTTAATGTTTTTAAACTTCCCTGTTCAAATCCTTTAGAGCACAATATTACTTGCTGATTTGTTATGTATTGTTTAAATTGACTTACTGTAGTTCTTGTAAATTTTGATGGTGTTACAACCAATACTATTTCTGAACCTTCTATTACTTCCTTAAAATCCAAACTGCATCGTACATTATTTGGTATTACTGCATTTGGTAAAAATTTACACTTTCTTTCATTATTTATTAAATCTGTTTCATCTTGTGCAAATGACCATATTTTTATATTGTGTCCCATTTTAGCAAGATGTATTGCTAGAGCAACGCCCCAGCTTCCACTTCCTATTATCGCTATATTTTTCATGTCTACTTTCTCCTTTATACTTGTTTTAGTATTGTGAGTTGTCGAATATGCCAACAACTACAATATTATTTCTTTATGCTTAATTTCTTTTCTTCGCCATTCATTATTCTTTTTATATTACTTCTATGATTGTATATTACTATTAATGCAAGAATTATACCAAATATTATATAATTATCTCCCAATATATAGTTGTCATGTATTACCAATGTTAATACTGGGAATAAAATAGCTGCCATTATTGACCCTATTGATACTGTTTTTGTAAGAAACATTACTAATAAAGCAAATATCAAACATATTAGACCAATTTCATAATTTATTAATAATATAATTCCAAGTGATGTTGCCACTCCTTTACCACCTTTAAAGCCAAAGAATACTGGAAAGGTATGTCCCAATATAACCGCAATTCCTGCTATTTGAATCATCAAAGCGCCATTAGCATCCTCTACAATTTTACTAAATGCATATGCTAACAATATCGCTACAACTCCTTTTAATATATCGCATATTAGTGTTAAAGCAGCAGCCTTTTTTCCTACTGTTCTTAAAACATTTGTACTTCCTGCATTTCCACTTCCTTTTTCTCTTACATCAAAGCCTGCCATCTTTTTGCTAAATATTACTGAAAAACTTATACTTCCTATACAATATGCTATAATTCCTATTATTATATATAATAATGTTAATCTATCCATTTTTTCTCCTCCTTTGTTTTAATGGAACACTTCTTGCCTGTTCCTTATAAATTTCACAATATGTTTTTTACAATACATATTTATTTTTGCTCTATTCTTCTTTTTCACGGCATATTATTCTTACCGGCGTTCCTTCTAGTCCAAAATTTGCTCTTATCTGATTTACTAAATATCTTTCATATGAAAAATGGAACAGTTCTTTTTTGTTTACAAATATAACAAATGTTGGTGGTTTCGTTGAAGCTTGTGTTGCATACAATATTTTTAATCTTCTTCCTTTATCTGTAGGCGGTTGAACTACTGCAATAGCTTCATTTATTACTTGATTTAACATTGCTGTAGATACCCTAAGTGCATTTTGATTTGCAACTTTTTTTATCATTTCAAAAAGTTTATCTACTCGTTGACCTGTTTTTGCAGATATAAATAATATTGGTGCATAGGTTATATATGATAATTTTTCATATACTTCTTTTTTGTATTTTTCTAATGTACCTGTTTCTTTTTCTATAGCATCCCATTTGTTGATTACTATAATTATTCCTTTTCCTGCTTCATGTGCCTCACCTGCTATTTTAGTATCTTGTTCTGTTACACCTTCTTGAGCATCTATCATTAGCAAACACACATCTGCTCTTTCTATCGCAAGTAATGTACGCATTATACTAAATTTCTCTATTGATTCTGTTACTTTACTTTTTCTTCTAATTCCTGCTGTATCAATAAAATTATATTTTCCATTTTCATTCTCAAAATATGAATCTATCGCATCTCTAGTAGTTCCTGCGACATCACTTACTATTACTCTATTTTCTCCTAATATTTTGTTTACTAAAGAAGATTTTCCTACATTAGGCTTTCCTATTATTGCTACATTTATTATCTCATTATCTTCTTCATTTTCTTTTTTACTAGGTAATTTCTCATATATTTCATCTAACACATCTCCTAAACCCAAAGCATTGGCAGAAGATATTGGATATGGAGTACCTAATCCAAGATTATAAAATTCATATAATTCTGCTGGTGGTTCTCCTATATTATCTGATTTATTACATACAAGTATTATAGGCTTTTTTGATTTTTTTAACATTATCGATATTTCTTTATCATCTGCTGTTACACCTTGTTTTATATCTGTCAAAAAGATTATTACATCTGCTATGTTAATAGCAATATTCGCCTGATTTCTCATCTGCGATATTATTATATCTTCACTTTCAGGTTCTATTCCTCCTGTATCTATTAAAGTAAAATTTCTGTCTCTCCAAGTAGCATCTGCATAAACCCTATCCCTTGTTACTCCTGGCTTATCTTCTACTATAGATATTCTCTTGCCCACTACATAATTAAAGAATGTCGATTTTCCTACATTTGGTCTTCCTACTATTGCAACTATTGGTTTTGCCATATCTTTTATCCTTCCCTTCAAAATCTCAAAACTTAAGTCATACAAATTAAACCAACTAAGCCAACTACTGGATACCATTTATTCACTGTATTTTTTAATTCTTCTGCTTGTCTTTGTATCTCTGCATCCATATTTTCATCAGTAAAGCTTACTTCGAAATGAGATATATTACTAGCTCTAAAATTAATATTAAATTCTCTTACTTCATTTGCAGTAAAGTTTTCCAACTTTATATATTTGGTACCTAAATTAGAGCCTCTTGAATTATATAAATCTATCTTTATATTAGTCTTATCTATTTTGGCTCCTGTATTATTTTTTACAGTACCTTTAACATATCCATTAACCGCTGTTGCCTTTGCTTCTTCAATTTTTACTTCTGGTGATTTTTTAATTATTTCATAAGTTTTAATATTCTTATATGAATTCACAAGATATCTATATGTAAAAAAATCGAAAATAACATATATTGCAATAAATATTATCAAATACTTAAGAAATGTCTTCATTCTTGCCATATTAATAGTTCACCCCTTTATTCTAAAACTCGTACCACAATCCTTTGCTTTGTAAATCTGATATTGTTTTTGAATGTTCTTCACTTGTCCTATTAAAATATACTTTTCCGTTTTTATCTGCTACAAAGTATATGTAATCTGTATCACTCGGATTAAGTGTAGCCTCTATCGCAGTCTTACTTACACTTGATATTGGTCCTATAGGTAATTTTCCTTCCATTTTTGGACCTCTTGTATTATATGGATTATATTTATTTAATTCAGATTGATATAAGTCTCTTGTTCCTACTTCTACTTTTATTGCGTAATATGTTGTTACATCACTTTGTATCGCCATATTTGCATTTAATCTATTATATATCACACTTGCTATATCTTTTCTATCTTCTGGATATATTCCTTCTGTTTCTACTATTGAAGCTATAGTTAATATTTCATGTATTGAATATTTACTATCTTCAATCTCTTCTTTGTACTCATTCAAGATCTTTTCTGTTTGATTTAATAATGTTTCGAAAATTTCTTTTACAGTAACATCTTTATTATCAAAAAAATAAGTATCTGGGAACAAATAACCTTCTAATGGGTAATATATATCTTTATTTTTTATTTCATCTGTTAAAAACCAATATTTTTCTATTAAGGAATCTATATACTCTTCATCATCTAGTAGTTCCAATACCTGTTCTTTTGTATTATTAGTTTCCTCTGCTATTTTATTTGCATACCAATTCATTGTTTTTCCTTCTATAAATGTTATTGCAACTTGATTCTCAACATATAGTTTACCTGTTTGTAATGTTCTTACCAATTCTAATACATTCATATTTTGATAAAGTTCATACTTTCCTGCTTGAAAGTTATTAATTTTATTTAATTTTACATAAATCTTAAAAGCCAAATTGCTTTTTATTAAATTATTATCCTTTAATATTTTTGATATATCCTCTGATGTTGAACCTATTGGTATTTCTACAGACACCTTTTCCGTATTCTTTTTATCTACTGCTGAAATTGATGAATTATACCATATTAATGGAATTGCTATTAATAATATTATGACTACTATTGATGATATTATTATTTTTTTACTCATTTTATTTTCTCCTTGTTTTTATTACTTTTTATACTATATCATAAAATAATTAATTCGTGAATATATTTTAAAAAATATTTTTTAAATAAATACATTTTTTACTTATAATATATTTATTTTTGTCTACTTTTGTAGTATAATTATATTGTATGTTTTAAATTAGGAGGTATACCATTATGTGGCAAATATGGTTAATTCTTGCCGGCTTATTTATTATAGGTGAAATGATTACTATTGGTTTTTTAGTGTTTTGGCTAGCTATTGGAAGTTTATTAGCTATGGTAATAAGTCTATTTGCTCCAGATGCATTAATCTTACAAACTGCAGTATTTGTTATATCTTCATCGCTATTAATTTTATTTACAAAACCACTAGTAGATAAATACATTACTAAAAAAACTATTCCTACAAATGTTAACACATTAATAGGAAAAAAAGCTAAAGTTATAGTGGATATTAATTCTTTAGATTGTACAGGTCAAGTTAAAGTTGATGGAGAAATTTGGTCTGCAAAAACTAATAGTGAAGAAATTATATCAAAAGGATCTGAAGTTGAAATTTTAGAAATTGATGGAGTTAAATTATTAGTACAACCTTGTAATATTACAACTCAAGTTTTATAAGATATTAATATTAATTTATATATTTTTTAGGAGGTTTTTATATGCCATTTTTAATTATTTTATTAGTTATCATCTTAGTTATAGCTCTTAAGTCTATTAAAGTTGTTAGACAAGCCGAAGTTTATATTATAGAAAGATTAGGTAAATTTCATAAAATAGCTGATGCTGGTCTTACAATTATAATTCCTTTTTTCGATCATGTAAGAAGCGTTGTAAGTTTAAAGGAACAAACTATGGATATCCCACCACAAGGTGTTATTACTCAAGATAATGTTACTATTACAATTGATACTGTTGTATTCTATCAAATTACAGACCCAGCAAAAGCAGTATACGAAATTCAATCTTTAAAAAAAGGTATTGAATACTTAGCTATAACAACAATTCGTGACATCGTTGGTAAAATGGACTTAGATTCTACATTCAGTTCAAGAGATGCAATAAATACAAAATTAAGAGTTATCCTTGATGAAGCAACTGATAAATGGGGATGTAAAGTTAACAGAGTTGAAATTAAAGATATTACACCACCTGCTGATATTCGTGATGCAATGGAAAAACAAATGAATGCAGAAAGAAATAAAAGAGCTTTAATCTTACAAGCAGAAGGAGAAAAGCAATCTGCTATAACTATTGCAGAAGGACGTAAAGAAGCAGCAATTTTAGACGCTGAAGCAGAAAAAGAAGCTCAAATAAGACGTGCAGTTGGTGAAGCTCAAGCCATAAGAGAAGTAGCTAATGCTAAAGCAAAAGAAATTCAAATGGTTTATGAAGCAATTAAAAATGCAGATCCTGACGAAAAATTAGTTCAATTAAAATCATTAGAAGCACTAGAAGAAGTTGCAAAAGGTGAAGCAAATAAAGTATTCATTCCATTTGAAGCAACATCAACACTTGCAAGTTTAGGTGCAATTAAAGATGTTATGAAAGACGATAAAAAGAAAAACTAGTTAAATTTATATCTACTATGAGGTACATTACTAATGTACCTCTATTTTTTATATTTTTATTAATTTAATTGCTATATATCATTTAGTTTCCATAAATTACCTTTGATTCTACTATATAATTATGTTAACATTGTATATATAGACATTAGTATATTATTAGAACGGAGGTATATTATGGTTCATAATTTAATTTGTAAAATTAGTAATATGGATAAATCTATTGTGAAAATTGTAAAAATAATATTAAAAATTTCATTTTTTATTTGTATGGCTTCTATATTAATATTATCTCTATACATATCAAGTCCTGTATCACACATTACATATCTTGCTGGCTTAAAGTTGTTTAAATCTAGTTTAATGATTGCAGTATTCGGAATTATTTGTGGTATTGCCATTGATTCATTAAAAAATTAACCATAACAAAACTGTCGAGGACGCCAGTCCCCTACATAATTTATTTATAATTATAGGGTTCAGTGTCCTCGACAATTCATTTCTCTTATAGACAAAAACAATTTATTCTTCTTGTCTATCTTTATTTATTTAATTCTTCTAAGAACATTTTATTTAGCATTCCTGGATTTGCTTTTCCTTTAGTTTCTTTCATTGCTTGACCAACTAAATATCCTAAAGCTTTATCTTTTCCTGCTTTGTAATCTGCAATTGATTGTTGATTATTTTCTAATACTTTTAGCACAACTTCTTTTATTGCACCTTCGTCAGATATTTGTATCCATCCCTTTTCTTCTACAATTTTCATTGGGTCTTTTGGATTTTCAAAAAGTTCTACTAATACTTTTTTAGCAATACTACTGCTTATTGTTCCTTTATCTATTAAAACAACTAAGTTTCCTAATTGTTCTGCTGTAAATGGAATTTGATCAGGCTCTAACTCTTTTTCATTTAATTCTTTAGTTATATCTGTCATTATCCAGTTACTTACAGCTTTTGGATTATTACATATCTTTGAAGCTTTCTCAAATAAATCTGAAAAATACTTTGAAGCTGTTAATAAATTAGCATCATATTCTGGTAAACCTATTTCTTCTATATATCTTCTCTTTCTGCTTTCTGGTAATTCTGGTAAGTTTCTTCTTATTTCTTCTATATATTCATCACTCATTTTTATTGCTAATAGGTCTGGGTCTGGGAAATATCTATAATCTTGTGCATCTTCCTTATCTCTCATTGGAAATGTTTTTCCAGAAACATCATCCCATCTTAATGTCTCTTGCTCTATTTTTCCACCATCTTCTATTACATCTATTTGTCTATCAGCTTCATACTCTATAGCTCTTACTATTGACCTAAATGAATTCATATTTTTCATTTCTGTTCTTGTACCAAACTCTGTTGCACCTTTTTTTCTAACAGATACATTTACATCCGCTCTTAGTGAACCTTCTTGCATTTTGCAATCTGAAACCTCTATATATTCTAATATTGATTTTAATTTTCTTAAATAGCTTTCAACTTCTTTTGCGCTTCTTAAATCTGGTTCTGAAACTATTTCTATTAAAGGTACTCCTGCTCTATTTAAATCTACTAAACTTCCTCTTCCATATTCGTCATGATTTAATTTTCCAGCATCTTCTTCTATATGAATTCTTGTAAGTCTTATTTTCTTTTTTCCATTTTCTGTATCAATTTCTACATATCCTTTTTCACAAAGTGGCATATCATATTGTGATATTTGATATGCTTTTGGTAAATCTGGATAGAAATAATTTTTTCTATCATTTTTGCTATTTCTTGCTATTTCACAATTTGTAGCTATTCCTGCTTTTATAGCATATTCTACAACTTTTTCATTTAACACTGGTAATGTTCCTGGCATTGCCATACAGATTGGACAACAATGTGTATTTGGTTCACCACCAAATTCTGTAGGACAAGAACAGAATATTTTAGTTTTTGTTGATAATTCTGCATGTACCTCTAGTCCCATTACTATTTCATAATCTTCTCTAGACATATATTTCCCTCCTATTTCTTGAATGTTGGTTTGTTTTCTCTAAAATTACTATTTTGTTCATATGTATATGCTGCTCTCAATATTGTTTCTTCTCCAAAGTGATTTCCTATTAATTGAAATCCTATTGGCATTCCTTGTGAATCTGTTTTGCAAGGAACAGATATTCCAGGTAATCCTCCAATATTTACAGATACTGTACAAATATCTGCTAAATACATTTCTAATGGATTGCTTGATCTTGTACCTATATCAAACGCAACTGTTGGAGATGTTGGTGTTAATAGTACATCATACTTACTAAACAATTTATCAAATTCATTTTTTACAACTGTTCTTACTTTTTGAGCCTTTTTGTAATAAGCATCATAATATCCAGAACTTAATACATATGTTCCTAACATTATTCTTCTTTTTACTTCTTCTCCAAAACCTTCACTTCTTGAGTTTATATATATATCTTTTAAATTAGTATAATTTTTAGTTCTATACCCATATCTTATTCCATCAAATCTGCCTAAATTTGAGCTAGCTTCGGCACAAGCAATTATGTAATATGTTGCTAAAGCATAATCTGTAACCTCCATAGAACATTCCTCTACCGTTGCTCCCATCTCTTCATATTTTTTTGCAACTTCCAATATTGCTTGTTTTACTTCTGGATTAATTCCATCTCCAAAGTATTCTTTTGGTAACCCAATTTTTAATCCTTTTACGTCATTTATTAATGCTTTTGTATAATCTTTTTTCTCTATATCTAGTGATGTAGTATCTTTTGTATCATGACCAGTTATTAAATTTAATAATAATGCTGAATCTGTAACATCTTTTGTTATTGGTCCAATCTGATCTAATGATGATGCAAATGCAACTAATCCATATCTAGATACTAATCCATATGTTGGCTTTAATCCAACTACACCGCAGAATGATGATGGTTGACGAATAGAACCACCTGTATCTGAACCTAAAGCCCATGGTACCATATTTGCTGCAACTGCTGCTGCACTACCACCACTTGATCCTCCTGGTACTTTGTTTAAATCCCATGGATTTTTTGTTTTCTTAAAATATGAATATTCTGTTGAAGCACCCATTGCAAATTCATCCATATTTAGCTTTCCTAGCATTATCATATTTTCATCGTTTATTTTATTCATAACAGTAGCGTCATATGGTGATACAAAATTTTCTAACATTCTTGAAGCACATGTAGTTTTTACACCTTTTGTGCATATATTATCTTTTATTCCTATAGGAATTCCAGCATATTTTGAATTTACTTCCCCTTTTTTCACTCTTTCCTGTACATCTTTTGCCTTTGCTAAAGCTTGTTCTTCTGTAACTGTAATAAACGCTTCAACATCTTTATCTTTATCTTTTATCCTATCTATATAACTTTTTGTTATATCTGTTATTGTAACTTCTTTTTTTGCTAACTTGTCCATAAGTTCATGTGCTGTTAACTCGTAAAGTTCCATTTTTATTTCCTCCTTATCTTAAATAACTTTAGGTATTTTGAACATTCCACTTTCTTGTTCAGGTGCATTAGATAATAATATATCTCTATCTCCGAACTCTTTTATCTCATCTTTTCTAAAAACATTATAATTTTTTGTTGCCCCAATTGATTCATCTACATCATCTGTATTCACTTCATTAACTGTATTTGCAAAATTTAATATGTCTTTCATATTATAAACAGTCTTTTCAATCTCTTCTTCTGTTAATTTCAAATTTGCTAATTTTGCTATATGAATTATCTCTTCTCTGCTTATATCCATAATTTTTCTCTCCTCTCATAATAATGTATTATTATATAATTTTTAATAAAAAAAAACAAGACTTTATAGCCTTGTTCTTAAAATTTATTTCACTATTTTCTAATTATATGTATTTCTTTCGTACTTAGCTTTATTTTTATTGCCAATATTATTGATAACAGTATACTTATCCCAATTGCTGTTTCATACCAATTTCCAGTTTGTGGTAAACGTTCACCCGGAGTAGTTTTATTTGTTTGAGTTTGTTGTATATTTTTTTTAGGAACTTCTTGTACCTTATTATCTTCTTGTGGTGTTACATCCACAATTACAAATTCTTGTTTTTCTTCCGTATCATCAATTGATACCTCATTTTCATTTTTTTCAACTGGTATTTTATTCTTATCTACAGTATCATCATCTTCTACTATTCCTGATATATGTACATCATCTTCTATTTTTATTATTGGTTGCTTATCTAATATTTTTTGTATTTCTTTTCCAGTTTCATTTTTGTATTTTATGTTTACTGTTTCGTTGGTTTCCATTTCTATACCAATTATTTTACTTATATCTACATTATCTTTTATTTTTATTTTATATTTAAAAACTGCATTTTCTTGACCTATCAATTGATCAATTTTCCATATAAATTTTCCATTATTCTGCAAATCATCTACTTTTCCCATAGAAGGTACACCAGAATATTCAATATCATAATATTCTAAAATATCCTCTGGAAAAATATCTTCTATACTTATATCTGTAATTCTATGATCTAAATATTTAATAATTTCATTGTATGTAAATTCACTAAATACTCTATCTATCTCATTATCATTTTCTATATAATATACTTTTCCAGCTGTAGGTGCCTGTTCAGTTCCAAACACATTTTGTATTGACTTTACATTATTTTTTTTGCAAACTATTAATGAAAATATAGATATATCACTATTTCCTATTACTTTTAATTCTTTTTTTGTTTCATCTGGTTTTCCAGGATATCCATCAGTTAATAGAACTACTATTTTATTTTTGCAATCCTTAGAAAATTTTGATTGTACGGATTTTAAAGCCTTATCAGTTCCTGTACTTTTTCCATAATTGTTATTCTTATATTTTTCAAGTGCAGAATCTACTGTTGTTTTAGATTCTGTCAATTCTGAAAGGAATTGTACCCCATCTGAATATTGAATTACTCCTACTTTTAAATTAGATATTTTACTATATAACATATCCACAAACTTCTTTGTAGCATTATACGTTGTACTTTTTCTTGTATTATTATTTTCTACTGTGCTCATAGAATACGAATTATCTAATATAAGCATAATTTCAACATCTTGCTTATCTTCTTCTATTTTATTCAAATTTTCTATATATAATTCAATTTCTGCTTCTTTCATCTCTGCATCGTAATTTATAATTTTTTTTGTAAATTTTATATCCTCATTTTTTATATTATTTTTACTATTACTGTCAACTACTTCTAGTACACTTGCATATGTAATTGAATTTAGCAATAAAATTCCTAAAACTATTAAAGATAAAACTTTACATTTTTTCACAACAATTCCTCCAATCATTATAATTTTAACATATATTTCCGTATTTTACAATATTTATGTTAACTTTTGACTTATAATATTCATTTTTTTTAAAATATTATAGACTTTTACATTTTTTTTGTATATTATATATGTATTGTATAATATTTTTTACATATTATATCAATGGGAGGTAAACATATGAAAAAATTTATAAAGCTATGTAGTTTATTTTTATTATTTATTTTTATATTTTCAGTTATATTTCCTAGTTTTTTTAACACTTCTCATGCAATAGTTGAAGCATATAATAATACTCCAGAATCACAATTAGGCTTAACTAACATTTTAAACATTATCTTAATTTCTGTTGGAGTTGTTTTAATATTATTAGGAATTGCAATTTTCATTAGATTAAAAAATATTTAAAATAAAAAATTAGAAAAAAATGACTTCATTTCCTTTATGAGGTTATTTTTTTATGCATATTTTGTAATTTAAAGCCGAATAATATTATTAGGTTTTTTTAAGTTATTATAATTATAGCTTAAAATAAAGTAAACTTAATTTTATAGGAGGTTTGTACATGAAAAAGAAAATTTTAATTTTAGGTTCTATATTGTTTTCTATACTATGCATTAATACTCTTTGTTTTGCAGCTAACAATGCTAATAATACAATGAATGATGCTGGAAATACTATAAAAAATGCCGCAGAAAATGTTGGAGATACTGTAAAAAATGGTGCACAAAATTTAGGCAATGATGTAAGAAACGGTATACAAAATTCAGAAAATGCAGTACAAAACACAGTAAAAAATGCTACTAATAATGATACAAATAATACTGATGGTTATACTGCAACTAGAACTGCTACAACAACTGCAAATAATACTACTAACAATGCTTGGACTTGGATTATATTAGCTGCTATCGCAGTTGTTATAATAGGGCTTATTTGGTATTATGCATCCCAAAACAATCGTAATAGAAATGATAATTAACATTTTCCCCGATATATTTTGTCGGGGATTTTTAATTTTCTTCATTGCGTGTATGTCTTATCTATGGTATAATCTAATATATTTTATTTTATGAGGTACATAAATATGGAAAAGATAATTGCCAAAAATCCAGTTGCTTATCATAATTATTCTATAGATGGTACTATAGAAGCTGGGATAGTTCTTACTGGTACAGAAATAAAATCTATTAGAAAAAATGGTGCAAATCTAAAAGATTCATATGCTACTATAAAAAATGGCGAAGCATATATTTATGGTATGCACATTAGCCCTTATGAGCACGGAAATATTTTTAACACTAATCCATTAAGAGATAGAAAATTATTATTAAACAAAAGAGAATTAAATAAGTTGGTTGGACTAATTAATCAAAAAGGATATACATTAGTACCTATTTCTATATATTTTAAAAATAATTTTGCAAAATTAGAATTGGGAATCGGTAAAGGTAAAAAACTTTTTGATAAGCGTGAAGATATTGCAAAAAAGGACGCCGAACTAAAAATAAGGCGTGCAATGAAAAATTAATTTTTAATAGTTAAATACAAAAAAATTTAAGCTAATTGAAAACAATTCAAATTAGCTTAAATTTTTTATTGTATTCTTTACGCTTTATTTGATGAACCAAATACATCTCTAATTTTATGTTGTACAGTTTTCTTTATTTCCTCTCTTGCTGGTGTTAAATATTTTCTTGGGTCAAACGCACTAGGTTCTTCTGCAAAAACTCTTCTTATTTGTGCTGTCATAGCTAATCTTAAATCTGTATCTACATTTATCTTTGATACTCCTGATAGACTTGCCTCATGTAATATTTCGTCTGGTACACCTTTTGCTCCTGGTATATCTGCACCATATTTATTGCACATATCTACTAGTTCTGGTATTACTGTTGATGCTCCATGCAATACTATCGGTGTGTTAGGTATTTTTGCTTTTATTTTTTGCAATATATCAAATCTTAATTTAGCCTCTCCTTTAAATTTATATGCCCCATGGCTTGTTCCTATTGCTATAGCTAAAGAATCACACCCTGTTCTTTGTACAAACTCTGCAGCTTGATCTGGATCTGTATATCTTGCATCTGCTTCAGATACATTAACATCATCTTCTATTCCAGCTAGTTTTCCAAGTTCAGCTTCAACAACTACGCCGTGTGCATGTGCATAATCAACAACTTGTTTTGTAAGTCTTACATTTTCTTCAAAATCATATTTTGAACCATCTATCATTACTGATGTAAATCCTGCATCTACACAAGCTTTACATGTTTCAAAATCTGGTCCATGATCCAAATGTAATGCTATAGGAATATTAGTTTCTTCTACTGCTGCTTCAACCATTTTTTTCAAATATGTTGGTCTAGCGTATTTTATCGCTCCAGAAGATGCTTGTAAAATTACTGGTGAATTTTCTTCACTTGCAGCATCTACTATTCCTTGTATTATCTCCATATTATTTACGTTAAATGCTCCTATTGCAAAATGTTCTTTCATTGATTTTTCAAACATTTCCTTTGTTGTAACTAATGACATATTATTTCCTCC